>NZ_JAFCTR010000002.1:0-700435 GCF_049896125.1 Pararhizobium sp. DWP1-1-3 | reverse complement strand
CAATCGCTCTCGGCCTTGTCGACCGCAGTATAGGCTGCAGGATTGATGACGGCATCAAACCCGCCGTCAACAATGAAAGCCTCGACCGCAGCCGGATCGGTAAGATCCAGCATGTGCCGAGAGGGGGCCACAATCTCAACGCCGGCGGGCCAGGGGAACGAAGAAAGCGCCCGGCCGACCTGTCCAGTCCCGCCCGTCACCAGAATCCGCATGCTGCGAGCTCCCTCTGTCATATTTCGTGCAGCTGGAGAGGCTCGCCATCATAGGCGAACGGACTGTCGAACGCGGAGAGCAGAGGCTGTTTTTCGTCCTTGGGGCTGAGGAGCGGCTCGACGCCATCCGCAAGAGGCCAATCGATATTGACCTGCTGGTCATTCCAGGCAATCCCGCCGTCGTTGGCCGGCGTGTAGAAATCCGTCACCTTGTAGGTCACTTCCGTCGATGGCTCCAGCGTCAGAAACCCGTGCGCGAAACCAACCGGAATATAGAGTTGCCGGCCGTTCTGCGCCGACAGTTCGGCTCCGACCCATTTCCCGTAGGTTGGCGATCCGCGCCGTACATCGACGGCTACATCGAATATCTTTCCGCGGATGCAGCGGACGAGCTTTGCCTGACCATAGGGAGGCGTCTGGAAGTGTAGTCCTCTCAAGGTTCCCACGGGGACCGACAGGGAATGATTGTCCTGCACGAACTCATCCGCAATGCCGATATCCGAAAATTTCTTCGTGCTGTAAACCTCGGTAAACCACCCGCGATCATCGCCGAATCGCTTCGGATTGATCAGCATAACTTTCGATGACATATGCAAACCCTGTTTAAACTGCTTTTGCTGGAGTAAGCCGGGAACCGGTCGATGCTTGATTGCGATGTGTATCTGCCTGTGCCAGATATGCATCCGCCCGCGCCCGCACTTCACCGTGACCGGCAGCCTCGTACCGGGAAGCGTATATATTGAAATGACCGGCAACGGAAGGTCGGAATACGGCGGCATGACACAGGACGCGAACGGCCATTTTGTTGTTCTTGATGGCGATGATGCCGGCCGTGTTGCTGGCTACCCGATCATCATGGATATAGCCGACCCGGAGAGAGTTCTGGGGTTCACTGCAACTGTTTGCCTACATAGACAAGATCGGTTTCCGGCCCTTCTCACCCGTCCCATACTCCTGGATGACGCGGGACGAGGGCGCTTTTATGGGTGGATGCCGGTCAGCTTACACACACTTTCGGTTCAGGCAAATCGGCCCGCCCCGGCAACGGCAGCGCTGCCGGTTATCCGTGTCCGCCGGATATCCTACGCCAGGCTGGCAGCACTTATTGCACGAAACGCGCCGCTTGCTGCGTTTCGTGCGCTACGGCTGCTTCTCGTGGGAAACGTCAAGGGCTTCGAATACCGCTTCGCCCGGTTTTACGATGCCCTCAACGCGCCATCCTATCCGGCGTGGATCAAGGCTATGTCAGAGACGGCGCCCTCTGGTCCAGCGTTTCCCCGGGCGCTGGGGCCGCCCGTCTTCGTCACGATTGCCGGGGGCGATCCTTCGCAAGTCGCTTCAACGCGCCGGTCTGTCGCGCAGCAAACCTATCCACATGTTCAGGAGGTTCGGGCCAAAGAAGCGTATGCGTCCGGCGTAAAAACGAACGAGGCCGCCTACTGGATGCGGCTCCCGGCCGGGATGCTGCTGGATAAAGCTGCGATCGCGCATCTGATGCAGCCTCTCATCGCCGATCCGATGCTTGCAGCCGCTTATTGCGACGAAGATCGGATTGATGCACGTGGCCGGTGTTTCCAGCCTTTCTTCAAGCCGGCATGGAACCCTCCACTTGCAGAAACCGGTTGGCTCGCGCCTGACGGGGCGCTCATCCGGCTGGACGCTCTGAACGGTCTTACCGATCTTGCTGAAACCGCATCGGGCCTGCTCTTGATCGCCGCGTCTCGGCATGGCCAAATCGCGCATGTGCCGCGCGTGCTCCTGCACCGCTCCGTTGCAAGGCTGCCCGCCCAACCGTCCCGGCCGAAAACTCCTCGGTTGGAGACCAAGGTCAGCGTCATCATTCCGACTCGTGACCGCGCCGATCTGCTTTCGGTCTGCCTCCATGGGCTTTTCAACGAAACGCGCGCCGACGATCTCGATGTAATCGTGATCGACAATGACAGCCGGGAACCCGAAACCGAGGCTCTTTTTGAACGATACGCCGCAGACCGCCGCTTGCGGCGAATTCCGATGCCCGGTCCCTTCAACTTCTCCAAGGCCTGCAATCTGGGTGTCGCTCAGGCCCGTTATGAGCTGACCCTGCTGTTGAACAATGATGTCAACCCGATCGAGCCGGGATGGCTGGATCAGATGGTGGCGGAACTCGACGATCCGCGCACGGGAGCCGCCGGGGCTTTTCTGCTCTTCCCGGACGGATATGCCCAGCACGCGGGCGTCACGCTCGGCTCCGGGTCGGTCGCGCGCCACAGTTTTCATTTCCGTCATCCCCGCGCTGGAGAAGATTGCGGCCTGATGGCCCAGCGGCAGGAAATGAGCGCGGTCACGGGGGCCTGCCTGCTCACACGCCAAAGCCTATGGCAGCGGGTGGGGGGGATGAACGAAGAGCAACTCGCCGTCGCTTTCAACGATGTTGATTATTGTCTGAGACTGCGGGAAATCGGCAAAGCCATCCTGTGGACCCCGCATGCCCGGTTGATCCATCACGAATCCGTGTCGCGCGGTGGCGACAACACGCCGGAAAAACTCGCCCGTTTCGCAAACGAGGAGCGGTATATGCACGAACGGTGGGGCGATGCCCTGCGCAACGACCCGTTCTACAATCCCAATCTGTCGCTGACCGCGGCGGATTGGACGCTCAGTGCTGCCCCGTCCAATCTCTCTGCGAGGCTGCCAAGCCTGCCGTCATTGTTCTCGAACAACGCAGCGAGCTGACGCATATCAGGGGCGGCGAACACCATTGCCGTAGTTGGAGAGCCCGGTCTATCCCGATTTGCCGGATTTCAGCAGCCCGAGGCGGCTGCCGTCGTAGCCCTTGCGCAGGGGCGCCCACCACCATTCGTTTTCGAGATACCACTTCACGGTCTTCGCGATGCCCGTGTCGAAATTTTCCTGGGCCTTCCAGCCGAGTTCGGTTTCGAGCTTCGTCGCATCGATGGCATAGCGCGCATCGTGTCCCGGACGGTCCTGTACGTAGGTAATCAGGCTCTCATGCGGACGGCCTGAAGGATGCAGTTCGTTCATCAGCGCGCAAATGCGCTCGACCACGTCGATATTGCGGCGCTCGTTGCGTCCGCCGACATTGTAAGTCTCGCCGATCCGGCCGCGCTCGGCGACGATATCCAGCGCGCGTGCATGGTCTTCGACGAACAGCCAGTCGCGGATATTGGCGCCAGTGCCGTAAACCGGCAGCGGTTTGCCTTCGAGCGCGCTGATGATGACCAGCGGAATGAGTTTTTCGGGAAAGTGGAACGGCCCGTAATTGTTCGAGCAGTTCGAGACCACGATCGGCATGCCATAGGTGCGTGTCCACGCCTTGGCCAGATGATCGGACGCAGCCTTGGAGGCGGAATAGGGCGAGCTCGGGTCGTAAGGCGTGGTTTCTTCGAAAAGTCCGTCATCTCCGAGCGAACCGTAAACTTCGTCCGTCGAGACGTGCAGAAAGCGAAAGGCCTCCTTCCCGGCCGCCGCAAGCGACTGCCAATAGGCACGGGCGCATTCCAGCATGGTGAATGTTCCCAGCACGTTGGTCTCGACGAAATCACGGGCACCGGTAATCGAGCGGTCCACGTGACTTTCCGCAGCGAGATGCATGATGCGGTCCGGCTTAAAGCTGGCAAGCGCCTGCGAAATTGCCTGCCCATCGCAAATGTCGGCCTTCAGGAACCGGTAAAGCGGATTTCCTTCCACGGCCTTCAGCGAGGTCAGCGTTCCTGCATAGGTCAGCTTGTCGACGTTGAGGACCTCATATCCCTTTTCGAGAATGAGGTAACGCACCACAGCAGACCCGATGAAGCCGGCACCACCAGTCACCAATACGCGCATCGGCAATCCTCCACTTGCGTCCGTCAATAAGGGACACTGATTCGATATGATGGACAGTAATATTCGTCAGGTCCCCATCCGGCAACATTGCTGTAGCCCGGAGGTTGAGCTTCCTGCAACTGTGAGGAGGGAATGTGTTGGCCACAGCCGGTCATTTCGAACGTCGTCAGCTTTGACACAGGTACGGGTGCATCCTATTGCAAGGACCATGCGAGCGTACGGCCGATATCAGCCGTGCGGCAATGAGCGAAAGCAAGGGCCTGCAAGAATGCGTGACGGCTGGTTGAGACGGATATTCGCGCAGGCCTTGCCGACGCCGCGGCTTCGCGCAGGTGCGACCGGTGGCCCCCGCACGGCTGTTCGTCGCATCATCCTTATCGGACGTCATCCGAACCCGACATCCGACTACTATTTTGCCGCTCGCCTTGCAGCCCCCGGCATGCCTCCACACCAAATGGTGGATATCAAGAGCAATGATTTCAGCAGTCTTGATGCAGAGGGAGCCTTCGTCATTCTCTGCCGGTATGCTTCAGCCACTGCGTTGAAATGGATCGAGCAGGAGCGTTCAAAGCTTGCCGGAGTCGGTTTGTTCCTGGATGACGATATCCCCGGTATCGTAACCGGCCGGGAAGCAGCTATCGGTTATCGAGTGTCGCTTCTGTTGCTGGGACTTATGCCGTTGCGGCGTCTCAACCGGCATCTCGATATCGTATGGGCCTCGACGCCGAGGCTCGCTGACCGCTTGAAGAGCGCGAATGCGCGCGTTCTGCCGCCTGCTCC
Organism: Pararhizobium sp. DWP1-1-3; assembly: GCF_049896125.1. Taxonomy (NCBI): domain Bacteria; kingdom Pseudomonadati; phylum Pseudomonadota; class Alphaproteobacteria; order Hyphomicrobiales; family Rhizobiaceae; genus Pararhizobium; species Pararhizobium sp. DWP1-1-3. Next base: position 695,621 of record NZ_JAFCTR010000002.1, on the reverse strand, counting down.
CCCCGCAAGCCTGTGGAATGTTCCGCACCCGAACGCCTCCGGCCACGAGGATCAGTTGCTGATCGCCTATCACGCCACGGCCATTCACGTGGATGAACACCGTTTCCTCCAACCGATTATCAAGGACGTACTAGCGGCCCGGCCGCACGCTCGCTTCGAGGTCTTCGCCGGTAAGGCTTCCGCATATCTCTGGCAGGGAATGGACCGTGTCATATTCCGCCAGCAGGTTTCCTGGTCTGACTACCTTGCCGAAGCATTGACGCGGCGGATTGACATCATGCTGGTGCCACTCGGCTCCTCCCGCGTTAACGACTGCCGTTCTGCAACCAAAAGAATAGATGTGGCGCGGGCGGGCGCAGCGGGGATATTTTCGATATCCGAAGCCTATGGATCCGCAGACGATAGCGGCGAAATCAGGCTTCCGCTCGATGCAACGGTGTGGCGGAATACACTTATCACCCTGATCGATGAACCAGCAAAGAGACGGGCGGCAGCGCAGGCAACACGCGATATCGTGGCGCGTATGTCACTGCAAGCCCAAGCGGGGCTCGGGCTCAATCCATCGTAAGCGACAGCATTGTCCAAGGGGCTCGTCTACTTCCGGGATGTCATTTCCTCGACAAGCAGATCGATCGCCTGCAGCACGTGGATCGGTTGCCAAGTCGCCGGATTCCTGTAGGAGGGATAGACCGAGAAGACCACTTCAACAAGCTCGTCGATCGTCGGCCGTGCGGTACGCCTTTGGGCAATAGCCGCTTTTGCGGCTTGGCTGACAGTGTCCTGCGTCAGCCCCCACCCGGCATAAAACGGTGCCGCATAGCAGCGCACTGGCAGACCGCGCAGCAATGCGTCCAGGCCGAACTGGCTGGAAACCGTCCAGACCTCGTCCACCACGTCCAGGATCGAGGCGACCGAGACCTGATCGCCGACGAAGACGACGCCGGGTGTGCTGACGGCGAGTTCCGTCAGGTAGCCCTTGCGATAGCCGGCCATGACGTCAGGGTGGGTCCGCACCAGGCATTGACCGCCGCTTGCGACCGCATCGCGCAACATCTGCTCGAACGACGCAGCATTCCCGAGCGCCCGTCCAACCGAGACATCGCCGACCACCTGATCGACGAGCAGAAGCCGACGGCGCGTGCTGGCGGCTATGTTCGGGGCCTTGTGCGGCAAGTGATTGTATTTCGTGAGTTTATGCTCGACCAAACGCTCACGGATTGTCTTGCCGCAGGCCGCATCGCGCGGACGGGTGGGGTCGCCAATCAGGAGTTCCAAACGGGAGGCAATGCCGGCATCGACCGGCAAGCCAAGATCGTCGGCGATGATCGACAAGGGGATGGATCCGCTTTTGCCCAGTCCAACGGAGCGCAAAAAGCCGTCTTCCAGGTTCCAGTGCGGCAGGCCGCGTAAACGGGCAATCCCTATTGCCGTCTTGGCAGGCAGGCGTCCGCCCCAGGATACTATGCCCTTGATTCCCGGCGAGAGCGTTGTGCCCATTTCAGCCAGATCGAAATAATGATGCAACCAAGGAAATGCCTGGCGAACGAAGAACGTCGCGCCGAGTGGCATCTGTGCGGGAGGAAACCATGGTTTTCCCGGAATTAGAGGAAGCTCCACTCTGGCACCGCCTTCTCGCTGGCTGTTTTCCCGATGCATGAAGGGATCAAACGGCATCTACAAGAACTGTGTCATCGAAGTCCAGATCAATCAGAGAAGAAACAGTCTCAGATGACGCACCGTGGGGGGCAGCTCGGCTTGCGGCGCGCCCCCTCAAAAAGACAGATCCAGCACGCGGTCTTCGAACAGCCGGTTGCGGGAGCCTTCGAGGTGGAGCCGCATGGCTTTCTGGGCGTCTTCGGCGCGGCCGTCGGCAATCGCCTGATAGATGGCGTTGTGCTCCTCGAAGACCTTTTCCAGACCAAGCCGCGGGCCCATCAATGACAGGCCGTGCAAATGCATGCCAACGGCGATGTGTGGCTTCAGCGCTTCGATGGAGGCAGTGTAGTAATGATTGTTGGCCGCCTCGGTGACGCTGCGATGGAAAACGAAGTCGGCATCGGTGCGATGCAACTGATGGCTGGTTGCTTCGCGCAGGTCGGCAAGGGCGGAGGCAATCTTCTGGATAGCGGCGTCGTCGCGCCGCTGGGCGGCAAAGAAGGCGGCGACCGGCTCGATCGTCAGGCGGAACTCATAGCAGCGCTGGATATCGGCAATGGTCTTGACCGGTGAATAAGCGAGATGCGTGGCCGGAGATGCCTGGGCGCTGACGAAGGTACCGGCCCCCTGGCGCGAATAGACCATGCCTTCCTCGCGCAAGCGCCCCAGTGCATCGCGCACGATCGGACGGGAAACGCCCATGATCGATGCCAGCTCGTGTTCGCCCGGCAATCGGGAGTCCGGCGGATAATTGCCGGAGCGGATGCGTTCGCGCAACTGGTCGAAGACGCGATCGACCAGCCGCACGGATTTGACGCGCTCCGGTTTGGCGTTTGGGCCGGGCTCTTCGATTGCGGGGGCATCCTGCGCCATTTTCTTCACCACGCCTGTTTTTCGATCCTTGTCCTATGGGACGGTTTTTGACTTAGCAGATTCTCCGGCACGAGTTTTAGCAAAGAATCGATGGTACCGAAGCCCCCGGATTTGACCGCACAGCAGATTGTCCGCCCGTCCGGGCTTTCGATCTGAAACCACGGAATGCCCGCTTCGATCTCGCCATTAGGAGACAGCACGCTGGCGCCAAGCGCTTTCAGAATCGCAAGTGCGGTATCGCCGCCGCCCATCATCAGCATGTCGGGCCGGGTTTGCTCGACCAGCTGCCGGATGCCGTCGGCAAAGCGGGAAACGACGTGTTCGGGGCTTTCGATCTCCCCGCCGGAACACCGCGCTACGGCAGGAAGTCCGTGGACCTCCTCTGCCGACAATTCGCCGGCGGGAGCATCCACAATGGCCACAAGCTGTCGGTGGCCAGCGAGATGTTCGATCTGGGCCGATGTGATGGGATCGCGCGATCCGAAAGCAAACAAGGTTTGCGTGGATGGCGGGAATGACGGGCGAAGGGCAGGTGGCCTCGCCAGCGAACGGGCAAAGGCGCTGCCAAGACCGCGCGCGCCGACGGCGACCGTCGTGGACCAGTCGGTCCTCCCAACCAGATCGTCCAGATCGGCATCGGTGCTGGCGTCGTAAACATCGATCGCCAACATATCAGCGGGAAAAACAGTGCGGATTGGCAGCGGTGTCTCGACGCCTCTACCAGTGACGGCGCCATTGATGGTAAAACGCTGCTGGTCCGGAATGGCCGGTGCAATGATGATCCGGCTACGGCCGGTAATTTCTGCAAGCGCCATGCTCTCGGCAGCGACATTGCCCTTGAGCCTGGAATCAATCTTCTTGAACAGGATCGACGGTCTTGCTGTGCCCAGCGCGGCAAGAGCTGCCTGCATCTGCTGGGCGGCTGTCCCGGCGGAAAGAGCCCGTGATGCCGTGTTGATCACGATGACGTCGGGGTTGCGCGCGAGTGCCTCCGCCACGGCTTCGACGTCGATTGCCACCGTCACCGTCAGGCCGGCCTCGACAAAGGGCGTGCCGGTATCAAGCGCCCCCGTCAGGTCGTCGGCAATGATGGCGACTTGCAGCGTCATCCAGACAATCCCTCCGTTACGGCGTGACAGGCAACCATGTGTCCCGGCCGGGCTTCACGCCATTCCGGCACGACCTTGCCGCAGACTTCCATGGCGATCGGGCAGCGGGTGTGGAAACGGCAACCGGCAGGCGGCGACAGCGGGCTTGGCACATCGCCCTGCAGGATCTGCCGCTTGCGGCTGCGCTCATGGGCAGGGTCTGCCTCCGGCACTGCGGAGAGCAGCGCCTTGGTGTAGGGATGCAGCGGATGCTCGAACAGTTCCTCGCGGGTCGCAAGCTCGGCGAGGCGGCCGAGATACATGACGCCGACGCGGTCGCTGATATGGCGGACGACAGCAAGATCATGGGCGATGAACAGATAGGTCAGTCCGTATTTCTGCTGCAGGTCGAGCAACAGGTTGATGATCTGCGCCTGCACGGAAACGTCGAGCGCCGAGATCGCCTCGTCGCAGACGATGAATTTTGGCTGGCAGGCGAGAGCCCGGGCAATCGCCACGCGCTGGCGCTGGCCGCCGGACAGTTCATGCGGATAGCGCGAGGCAAAGCGCGGCGGCAGGCCGACATCGGCCAGCAGCGTGGCGATCCGGTCCTTCAGCTCGGCCTTGGTGGCAAGCTTGTGAAACAAGATCGGCTCCCCGACGGCTTCGCCGATCGTCATGCGCGGGTTGAGCGTCGAATAGGGGTCCTGGAAGACGATCTGCAATTGGCGGCGGTAGGGCCGCATCGCCTTTTCATCGAGCTCGACGATATTCTTGCCCTGATAGATCACCTTGCCTTCCGTCGCCCGGTGCAGGTTGAGCAGGGTGAAGCCGGTGGTGGACTTGCCGCAGCCGGATTCGCCAACGAGGCTCAGCGTCTCGCCTTCGAATATATCGAAATTGACATCGTCCAGCGCATGCACGGTTGCGGCGCGCTCGCCAAAGGCACCGAGCCGGACGTGAAAATGCTTCACCAGATGTTCGATGCGCATCAGTGGTTGGGCAGCCATCATGCAGCCTCCAGTTTTCTTTGGGCAACGAAGCAGGCAACGCGGTGGGCACCGCCGTGGCTCAGGCCTTCCAGTGCCGGGACACGCTCACGACAGATCGCTTCCGCGAGCGGACAGCGTGGTGCAAACGGACAGCCCTTCGGACGGCGGCCGGGCTCCGGCGGCGTGCCGCCGATGGAGGAGAGGCGTGTCGAGCGCTCGTCGGACAGTTTCGGGATCGAGGCGAGCAGCCCTTGCGTATAGGGATGGCTCGGATTGGCAAACAGCGCATCGACCGGCGCGTCTTCGACCACGGTGCCGGCATAGAGCACGTTGATCCGATCGACGAGACCGGCGATCAGCGCCAGGTCATGGGTGATCCAGACGACAGACATGCCGAGCTTGTCGCGCAGATCTTTCACCAGATCGACGATCTGCGCCTGGATCGTCACATCGAGCGCCGTGGTCGGCTCGTCGGCGATCAAAAGCTGCGGATTGCAGGCAAGGCCGATGGCGATCATCACGCGCTGGCGCATGCCGCCTGAGAGTTCATGCGGATAGGCGTCGAGACGATCCTCGGCGCCGGGAATGCCGACCAGCTTCAAGAGCTCGCCAGCCCGCTTGCGCGCCTCTGCCTTCGACATTCCACGATGATAAATGAGCGGTTCGGCCAGCTGCTGGCCAATGCGCATCACCGGATTGAGCGAGGTCATCGGGTCCTGGAAGATGAAACCGACCTCGCCGCCGCGCACCTTGCGCAGTTCGGAATTCGACATCGTCTGCAGGTCGCGGCCGGCAAAATTGGCTTGCCCCTTGGTGACCCGGATCTTGTTGGGCAAAAGCCGCATCATGCTCAGCATCGTCAGGCTCTTGCCGCAACCGGATTCGCCGACGATGCCCAGCGTCTCGCCCTTGTCGACATGCAGGTCGATGCCATCGACGATGGTGGCCGGACCGTTGCGGGTTTCGATCTCGATGGTCAGGCCCTTGACGTCGAGCAGACGCTCGCCGGTCTTGGCCGATGGTTCGGGGCGGATATCGTTAGCCATCATCATCACTTCGCTCCGCGCGGATTGAGGGCATCGTTGAGGCCGTCGCCCAGGAAGGAGAAGGCGACGGAGGCAAGGCCGAGAACGGCAGCAGGGGCGGCGAGCAGATGCGGATAATGCTGCCAGACGCGCAGGCCATCCGAGATCATGTTGCCCCAGCTCGGCGTTGGCGGATTGACGCCGACACCGAGGAAGGAAAAGGCACTTTCCAGAACCATGGCGGTGCCGAGACCGGCGCTGACCGCCACGATCAGTGGGCCAAGGGCATTCGGCACGACATAACGCATCAGGATGATGCGGTTGGTCAGCCCCAGCGCCTGGGCGGCGGTGATATAGGGGCGCGACCGGATCGACAGCACTTGCGCACGCACAAGGCGGGCATAGGGCGGCCAGGAGATCAGCGCCATCGAGCCGAAGACCAGCAGGAAATCAACCCAGATGGTTTCGCGGTAGACCGGGTTGAGCGTCGCCAGATAGCGGGCTTCCATCCAGCCGGTGATCGGCGATTTCAGCGAGGCATTGATGACGACGACGAGCAGAAGGTTAGGGATCGACATGGTCATGTCGGTCAGCCACATGACGATCCGGTCCAGCCAGCCGCCGAAGAAACCGGCGAGCGCGCCGAGCGTCACGCCGATCAGAACGGCAATGAAGGTGACGACGATCGCCACCAGAAAGGCGGTGCGCGTGCCGTAGACGACGCGGCTGAAGACATCGCGGCCGAGATCGTCGGTGCCGAACAGATGCGACAAAGACGGGGCCATGTTGCGCGAATTCAGATCCTGGCTGAGAAAGTCGTAAGGCGTGAGATACGGACCGAACACTGCCGCGAAGGCAAGGATGACGACGATGACGAGACCGAAGACGGCGAGCCTGTTGCGGCGCAGCCGGTGCCAGGCGTCACGCCAGAGGCTGACGGGCGGTTCGATCTCGATGGGGGTAGTGGTCATGGGAACGACGGACATGGTCAGCGGCTCCTTCTTGTGTCGTTGGCGCGCGGATCGAGCAGCGGATAGAGCACATCGACCAAAAGGTTGGAGATCATCACCAGGAACGAGCCGATCAGCGTGATGGCCAGAATGACGGGGTAATCGGTATTGGTCAGCGCCTGAACGGTGAGGCGGCCAAGACCCGGCAGGCCGAAAACCAGCTCGACGAAGATCGCCCCGTTGACGATGGTGATCATGATCAGGCCAAGCTGGGTGACAACGGGGGTCAGTACCGGGCGCAGGATATGGCGCAGCGCGACGATGACTTCCGGAACGCCCTTGGCACGGGCGGTGCGGACGAAATCCTCGGAAAGAACTTCAATCACTGCGGCGCGCGTCTGGCGCACGATCAGCGCGATCGGCTGGAAGGAGAGAACGAGCAGCGGCAGTATGATCCGCACGTCGAAGATGCCGCCCCAGCCATAGGGCACGGCGGAACCGGGCAGGATCATGATCAGCATCACCATCAGCATCGGCCCGGCGACATAAGCGGGGATCGCCCAGAGAAACAGCGCCGAGCCAAGAATGGCATAGTCGGTGCGGGTATTCTGGTTGAGTGCGGCGATCAGTCCGAGCGGAATGGCAACGACCGCGGTCAGGATGACGGAACAGAGCGCCAGCTTGAAGGAAACCGGGGCGGCAGCAGAGATCATTGCCCAGACGGACCGTCCGGAGCTCAGCGAATTGCCGAAATTGCCATGCAGCAGGTTCCAGATATAGCTGCCGAACTGGACAAGGAACGGCCGGTTGAGGCCCGCACTTTCGCGGATTGCCTCGATGCGTTCCGGATTATAGGCAACGTCGCCCGGTGCACGCAGAAAAATCAGCTTGATCGGGTCGCCGGCGCCGAAATAGGCCAGCGCATAGACGCCGAGCATGACGAGAAGGACGGATGGAATCCAGACGACGAAACGGGTCGCGATGTAACGCAGCATGGCAGTCTCCCACCCTTGGTTTCAGAAGATGATGCTTGAAGCCTTGCCCTGCGGCAAAGGTCCGCAATCATATTTCAGCAATGGCAATCTGTGCGGAAGCGGCTTCCGCCTCCGCACAGCAGATATCGAGTATGGCAATTGCCTCAAGCGACCGAGATGTCCCAGGGGGCCACGACCTGCCAGTCGAGATTCTTGTCCATCCCGGACACCTTGTCGGTGGCCCAGCGGGACATCGCCTGCGCATACCAGGGGATGAAGCTCCAGTCTTCGCGGAACGCCTTCTGGGCTTCGAGCGCCAGCGCCACACGCTGCGGATCGTCCACCGACTTGGTGGCGGCCTCTGCGAGCAGGCTGTCGACCTTGTCGTTCTTGTAACCGCCCAGCTTGTTCTGCGCGTTCGAAGAGGTCGAGGCGATGGAACCGGCGAGATAGGACACGGCATCGGGAACGCGGGTGCCGACGTCGTCGCGGAAGATCTGCACCGCGTTCTGGTCGGGGCCTGCATAGGCATCCTGCTGCGGCTTCATATCGACGGAGGTAATGCCGAGGTTCTGGCGCCACTGTTCGGCGATGAACTGGGCGGCAGCCTCGATCGCCGGGCCGGAAATGCCGACGAACAGCAGTTTTGGCAGGCGTTCCGGGCCACCATAGGTCGATTCAGCCAGAAGTTTCTTGGCGCCCTCCGGGTCGTATGGATAGGGCTCGAAGCCGGAATTATCGGCGCCGGGTACGGAGTTGATGACCTGGTCGGTCTTCTTGTGAGGACCATCCGGGAACGACGCCTTCATCAGGCCGTCGCGATCGACAGCCATGATCAACGCCTGGCGAACCTTCGGATCGTCCATCGGTGCGCGCGCCGAATTGAACCAGAAATGCTGGCTGGTCGGGATCAGCGGGCCCTCGGCGAAGCTGGCGCCAAGGTCCTGCACGATGGTCGAGGTCACAAGCTCCGTATGGGCATTGTATTCACCGGACTTCAACAGCGATGTCGCGGTGACGTTGTCTTCGATCGAATCGATCTCGATACGCGCCAGTTTCGGCTTCGGGCCGAAGAAGTTCTCATTGGGCTCGAACACCAGTTTGCCGGCGTCGAGATCGATGCTGGTCAGCTTGAACGGGCCGGAATAGACGGCATCGCTGGTCGGCATGTACCAGTCGGCGATTTCCTCGCCGTCTTCGCCGCGCGACTGCGAAGCCTTGGTGATCGGCGCGATATGGTTGCCCAGCCGCATGAAGAAGATCGGATCGGCTTCCGACAGGGTGACGACAACCGTGCCTTCGTCCGGCGTGGCGATGCCGGAAATTTCCTTGGCCTTGCCGGCGCCGACATCGGCATAGCCTGCGACCTTGCTCAGCACCTGGTCGGCGCGCTGGTTCTTGGTGTTCGGCATGGCCGAGACGTTCCAGGAACCCTTGACGTCCTCGGCAGTGATCTTGCTGCCATCGGAGAATACGGCCTTCGGGTCGATTTTGAAGGTCCAAGTCTTGTTGGCGGCGTCCGGTTCCCAGCTTGTAAAGACGTAAGGGTGCAATTCGCCCTTACTATCGAAATACATCGGCGATGCCCACCATGCGGAATTCCAGCGATATGGTACGCCGCCGCCGCGCAACGGCGACCAGTCCTGGTTGAAGGCAGGGTTCGCGACCTTGAGCACCTGGCCTTCCTGGGCCATGACGATGCGGGCGTTCAGGCCGAACAGGCCGAGGGCCACACTGGTGCCGAGGCCGAGTTTCAAGGCATTGCGGCGTGTGATCTGCGGCTGCGACGCGCCGGCTTCATTGTTCTGATTAGACATCTGATCCTCCAATAGATGCTGTCATCGCGCCCTCCTTCTGCCGGTTCCGGACAGCTTGCCGCGCCATGATGAAGCCGGACACTGGATCGTTATTGTAAATATGTCAACATTATTTCTTGGTTTATTCATTGCTCACCTTTGGCTTAAGTAAAAACCGATATTTATCAATATGATGGATTTTGGTTAAAATTTCTGGTGCCGATTTTTTCTTGACAACTTGTCATGATTGCGAAAAAAGCAGGAGAATGACGGCACCCAAAATGGCCGGATGCTCGCGGAGGAGTTTGCAAAAATGACGATTCACAGGATCACCGGCGTCTATAGCGCTGCCACGACGCCGCTCAATGCCGACGATACGCCCGATCTTGGCCTGTTCACCGCCCATTGCCAGCGCCTTCTCAGCGAAGGCTGTCACGGCGTGGCATTGCTTGGCACGACCGGCGAGGCCAATTCGTTTTCGTCTGCCGAACGCCGCACTATTCTCGAGGCGGCGCTGAAGGCGGGTATATCCGGCGATCAGCTGATGCCCGGGACCGGCGTTGCCGCCATCCCGGAGACGATCGAGCTGACGCGGCATGCGCTGTCCGTCGGTGTTCGCAGCGTCGTCATGCTGCCGCCGTTCTATTACAAGGGCGTATCGGACGATGGCCTGTTTGCCGCCTATGCCCGGATCATCGAAACGATCGCCGACGACCGGCTACAGGTCGTGCTCTATCACATTCCCCAGGTCTCCGGCATTCCGCTGACCCTGCCGCTGATCGGCCGCCTGATCGAGGCGTTTCCGGATACGGTGGTTGGTATCAAGGATTCGTTTGGCGATTTCGCCAATATGCAGGCGCTTCTCGCGGCGTTTCCAGGATTTTCCGTACTGGCCGGCGCCGATCCACTGCTCTTGCCGCTGATCAAGGCCGGAGGAGCGGGCTGCATTACCGCGACCTCCAATCTGGTCGCAAACGCCCTGCGCACCGTCTACGACCATGCCAACGATCCCGCTCGCGCAGCCGATGTCGAGGCAGCACAGGCGCGTATCAACGCCTATCGCTCGCTGTCCAACTCCTACGTCCAGATCCCGACGATCAAGGCAATGGTTGGTCTGAAAAACGGCAATCCCGCCTGGGCGCGCCCGCGCCCGCCGCTGATGGCGCTGAGCGCTACCGACCAGGCGGATCTCGCCGTCAAGTTTGCGCAGCTGCCGTAAGGGGATAGTGCCATGACATCCGGTTCCGGCCTGAAACCTGAGCAAATTCCGCCGCTTATGAACGGTGCTATCCAGCCGCACGTGGCAGAAAAATATCGTTTCGACGCCTTCTTGCGATCGCCTTGTGTGCAGAACCACGCGGCCAATCTGGCCTTCCTCCCGGATGGCACGCTGACCTGCGTCTGGTTTGGCGGCACGATGGAAGGCATGGGCGATATCTCGATCTACATGTCGCGGTTGCCGGCCGGTTCCAGCCACTGGTCGGATGCGGAAAAAATGTCGGACGATCCGCAGAAGTCCGAACAGAACCCCTTGATCTTCACGGCGCCGGATGGCGATATCTGGCTGATCTTCACGTCGCAAACCTCTGGAAACCAGGACGGCGCCGTCGTCAAGCGGCGGATTTCCGCTGATGGCGGGCGCACATTCGGTCCCGTCGAAATCCTCTGCGACCGTCCGGGCACGTTCGTGCGTCAGCCCATCGTCGTCAACTCCAAGGGTGACTGGCTGCTGCCGGTGTTCCGCTGCATTGGCGCGCCCGGCCAGCGCTGGACGGGCGACGCCGATACGGCCGCCGTTCTGATCTCGCGCAATGCCGGATCCAGCTGGGATATGATCGATCTGCCCGGCAGCGTCGGTGCCGTGCATATGAATATCGTCCCGCGTGGCGACGGGCGATTGGTGGCCTTCTTCCGCAATCGCTTTGCTACGCATATCCTGTGCTCTGCATCGGAGGACGACGGCATGACGTGGACTGCGCCGGCGCCAACCGGGCTGCCCAACAACAATTCATCGATCCAGGCGGTTGCGCTCAAGGATGGCCGGATCGCGATTATCTACAATCATTCCAGTGCTTTGACATCCAGCGACCGGCGCCATTCTCTCTACGATGAGATCGAGGCGGAGGAGGGCGCGCCGGCCGAGCCGGCGGAGGCGGCGTCTGCTGCCGATGGCAGGCCGAAAGCGATCTGGGGTGTTTCCCGCGCGCCGATGAGCCTTGTCTCTTCCGGTGATGGCGGAGAGACCTTTGGCGATCCCGTCCACCTGGAAACCGGCGATGGCTATTGCCTCACCAACAATTCCAAGGATGCACTCAACCGCGAATATTCCTACCCGTCGATTGTCGAGGGGCCGGACCGAGCGCTGCATGTCGCCTATACCTATTATCGCCGGGCGATCAAATATGTGCGGCTGGAGCCCGGATACGGCTTTTAAGGTCTTGTTGCTGCGCGCAAATCCACGCTTTTCCGCCGTTTGAGTGGCAAATACATGTGTTGCAGCCGCGAAAAATCGAGCGCTGCCCGAGCGGGATTTGACAAATATCGTTGTGGGTCCGGAACTCACGCCAAATGGCGCGGGTTCCATGCGTCTGTTTACAAGGTATCCACTCCATTTCGGTGCGCCTGTTGCTTGTCTCCCAATTTTGGTGAAGGAGAGATGCACTTCACAATTTCCTTCATAATATCATTTAAAACAATTACTTACTGGAATATTGGCGTGTTCTGACTTCGCCAAACGGGACTGGAAAGGATAAAACAGCGCTTGTGCACACCTTGGCTATTGCCAAGAAAGACAGTTTTATATAACAAATTTACATGTTGTTCGCTGTCCTCAATGGATGATGCGGCGAAAACAACGAGGACATGTCCATGACCAGTTTGAACGCGCCCATCACGATCGTCCGCCCGGATATCATCGAGTTCGGCGTCGGCGTGGCTGGAAAACTGGGAAAATGGGCGAAAGACCAGGGTTTTGCGCGTATTCTCGTCGTCTCGGATGCGTTCAACGCATCGCGCGTCGGCATGCTCGAATTGCCGGGAGACGTCACTGTTTTTTCGGAGGTGAAGCCTGAGCCGGATACCGACAATCTCGACCTGGTGCTGGCCGCCGCCGATAAGGCGCAGGCCGATCTGATCGTCGGTTTTGGCGGCGGCAGTGCCATGGATCTGGCCAAGCTTGCCTCGGTCCTTTCCGGCTCCGGTCAAACGTTGCGCGATGTCGTCGGTGCGGGCAAGGTGGCTCATCGCCGCCGGGCCGGACTGGCGCAGGTGCCGACCACGTCCGGGACCGGCAGCGAGGCCGGTATCCGCGCCCTGGTCACCGATCCGGCAACGCAGGCGAAACTGGCTGTCGAAAGCATCCACATGCTCGCCGACATCGCCGTCATCGATCCGGGCCTGACCTTTACCGTGCCTGCAGCGACGACCGCCGCCACTGGCGTCGATGCGATGGCCCATTGTGTCGAGGCCTTTACCAACCGCAAGGCGCATCCGATGATCGACCTCTACGCGATCGAGGGCGTGCGTCTGGTCGGACGTTATCTTGCCCGCGCCGTTGCCGATGGCTCGGATGCCGAGGCGCGGGCGGGTCTGTCGCTCGCCTCGCTTTACGGCGGCTTTTGCCTCGGCCCGGTCAATACCGCCGGCGGCCATGCACTGGCCTATCCCCTCGGAACGCGCTGGCATGTGGCGCATGGCGCCGCCAATGCGCTGATCTTTCCGCATGTGTTGGCGTTCAATGCACCATCAGCTGCGGAAAAGACGGCGCAGGTGATCGCAGCGCTCGATCTCAAGGCCGGTGCCGACCAGGCCTCGGTGTTTGATGCCGCGTTTGGTTTCTGCGCTGGGCTGGGCATCGAGATGCGGCTCTCGGCACTCGGCGTGCCGGAGACGGATCTGGGCGTCATGGCCGATGACGCCTTTTCCATTCGCCGCCTGCTCGACAACAATCCGCGCGATCTCGCGCGCGACGACATTCTTTCGATCTATCAAGCCGCCTATTGACGCAACATGCCTGCGGCTCCGGATCGCAGCCACGGCCACAGCGCCGCATGGAGGACTGAACATGAGAACATCGCGCGTAGCCGTCACGCTGGGAGATCCGGCCGGCGTCGGTCCTGAGGTCATCGTCAAGGCGCTGGCGTCGCTACCGGAAACCGACAGGGCGAACTTCGTCGTCGTCGGCAATGTCGAGGCGTTGGAGCGGGCCAACCGGGTGACGGGAACGGAACTGCATTTTTCAGCGTCCCCCGCTGCAGGTACTATCGCCGTCGATGAGGTTGCGATCGATGGAGACCTGCCGGAGATCGGCAAGGTCAGCCCGGTCGCCGGCGATGCGTCGGTGCGCTACATCAAGCGCGCGGTCGAACTGGCGCTGTCCGGCGAAGTTGATTGCATCGTCACGGCGCCGATCAACAAGGAAGCGATGAACCTCGCCGGCCATCATTTCGATGGTCATACCGGCCTTCTTGCGCACCTCACCGGCTCCAAAAGTTCCTTCATGCTTCTGGCATCCGAACGATTGAACACGATCCACGTCTCCACGCACGTATCGCTGCGCACCGCGATCGAGCGGGCGACCGTCGAGCGGGTACTGGCAACGATCGAGGCGGGGCACCGGCATTTCCTGCGTCTCGGCCGCAAGGCCCGCATCGCGGTCGCGGGCATCAATCCGCATTGCGGCGAGGGTGGCCTGTTCGGCGATGAAGACACCAGGTTTCTGGCGCCGGCGGTCGAACTGGCACAGGCCAGGGGCATCGATGTGGTCGGCCCGATTTCCGCCGACACCGTCTATGCCCGCGCCTATGGCGGCGCCTTCGATCTGGTCGTGGCGCAATATCACGACCAGGGACATATCCCGATCAAGCTGGTGGCGTTCGAGACCGCCGTCAACGTCTCCCTCGGCCTGCCGATCGACCGGGTGTCGGTCGATCACGGCACCGCCTTCGATATTGCCGGTACCGGCAAGGCCAACCATGTCAACATGCTGTCGGCGATCGACTATGCGCGGCTGGTGGCCCGGTCACCCAGGACTGTCGTCGCCTATTGAGGCGATGACAACCTTAGTTTTGGTCGAAAAAGTCGCTTCGAATCTCCCGCCGGATCAGCTTCAGCGAGCGGTCCGGCTGGATGACATAGGTCTCATAGGCAACGCCTGTCACGGTGCGGAATGAATTATGCACGAGACTGCCGATCGGCGATTTCGTCAGCTTGGTGCGCGGTTGGCCGCCATAGGTAATGCTGCCGGGGATCGGTTCGACATCCGGCGTGGTGCAAGAGGCGAGGATCAGAGCAACGATACTCATTAAAATGACAGATTTCATTGGGCTCGCTCCGCAAGGACGCTCATTGCGACAATGTAGTGGGATCAGTGATGCATTCAAGACGTCTGGCCTATCGCCTGCAGGCGCCGCGCTTTCACTGAAAGGTAGAACGTGATCCTTGCACAAGCCACTTTTGTTGCGTCTGGTTTACAGTGGTGACATCTCCGGCCATCGCGAAAAGATTTTCAAGGGAGCTGAAGACCCCCATTCTCTGGTAGACACAAGATTATCCCCTCAATGCTTTGCGGTATCGGAGTTTGAGGCTGGAAATACAAAATGAAGCTGGCCTGACTTGATCGAGGCGCGCTCGATCAGAGCCCTGTGCTCTTCCCGCATGGCCTGCGACCGTTCCCTGAATGCGCGCGACCGCGCCAGAACTGCCTGCGTCCGCGCCGTAATTTCATCAACATGGCTCATGTCTTACCTCAAAGGTTAGGTGGCCCAGCGATCGTGCCGTCCAGGAACTAACGGTCGCCCCGCCTGTAACGTTCCATTTGTTCACTATATGTTCTATTTTGCTAAAAAGTCAAGGGAACACAAGCCATGAGCTTTTGCATTCGTTCCAAAAGCGAAAATCGACTTAATATGAGAAAAAAGTGGTGCTGCTAGAGAGATTTGAACTCGGTGGAGGTAATACAGGTACACTGTATTCATTGAATAAATTTTCATTTAGGTCAATAACTGTGTACCAGGCTTGTGTCCAATTCAGCCGGTCAAAAAGCTGCGCTTAGAAAAGCTGAACTAGCGAAATCCCACCTCTGCTTCTTTTTCGCCAGGAATAACACCGTCCGAGGCCCGTTGTTGGCATCGGCTCGATGAGTGTAAGCTGGGATAAAAGAGGCGATTTGCCCATTTCTCCGATATCCGTGTCGGCCAAACCCAATTACCAGCGGCGAGAGCCACTCACGGCATAACATAGCCGCTTCTATCCATAGTGTGCAGCGGCAACTCTGCTTCTTTGCGGCTGCACAATCGGAATTTACATCACGCGATCAATGGCAACGCTAGCGTCTTCAAACCAAAACTCCCGGGAGGCAATTTCGCCCACTTTTTCAACACATGCACCTGCTGCGTTACCAAGCGCTTCCTCGCAAAGGCTTAAAAGGTCTAGAGGGTATTGCGCAGCGCCGGTGCAAACCTCGATTGCAATATCGGCGGGGATAGGGGCCGTTCGTCTGTACGTCCGCCGATAAGATATTCTGACACCAATGCGATATGCAGTGACTATGTACGGGAGAGCGGCTGACCAATCGAAATTCGGATCCCTTCGTCCCTCCTCAAGGTGAGCCAATATTCCATTTAATTCATCCTTATCGCACTCATCCGGCAGCGGGAAATGGGTCTTCACCAATGATAGCGAGGGATCAGCGCCGTTGGCTATGAGTGCAAGATATGCAACGCGCCGGGAGGTTTCTGGACCAAGCGAGAGATCTTTGTCCGTTCTACGTGGACGGACTATGGAATTTGCTGACCCCCAGATTCGTCCGTTCGCAAAACTTTCGGCATACTGGTGACAAAATGAGTGCCAGTCTTCGGGATCTATCAACTCGATGCACTCTGCGAGTTCTGTCCGATACTCGATCACTGGGCGGGTTGTCAGACCCAGAAAACAACCAATCAGAAAGGTCATTGGAACTGTTCTCTGGGAGAGAACCTCACGAAACTTAGCCAATAACCATCCCTTGTTGCGGGAGTTCTGCGCGAGATCGATGGCGAATGCCAAATAAGAACTGGCGAGTGAAGAGGTATCAAGCGGTCCTTTGCGACCGTACGCAAACCCGGAAACAACTCGAACTGCTAATATTTGCAAGCGCATAGAGTTGGGGAATTCCCGAGCGTACGCTGCAAAAAAACCATCAAATAATGCCGGATTCTGCGCCAACGTCGCAAGGTCATTATCTAGGAGGTCGGTGAGAGAGCTGAATATGATTGCCCGATTAGAGCCGCATGAACTCAAGAAACTTAGATCAACAGCGCTCAACTCTTTGGCTTCCATCCCCATGGTTACCCTTGCCGTTGGTAAGGCCTGTGCCAGCGTGAGACGTTGCCGATTGGCACTTGGCGGAAACCTTGATGGAAGATGGAAAAGTCCAATCAGACTTAGAACACTCACGCCCAGTGAGGAGATTGGTGTAGTTGGTCGGGGAAGGTTCGTGGGAAAAGTTACGCCCTGTTCTAGATTTTTGACTAATAAATCCCATAATTTCGGGTCTTGATCCAAAAGTTCATAGCGACGGCCTGTCAACAAGTAGAAAGCAATTGAGGAGCCTAAATCTCCATCAATAACTTCGGTAATTAGGCTTTTATCAATCTTTTCAAATACACCAAGAGCTTGAGCTATATGGAGAGATCGAGGATCGACGTGAGGAGTCAAAGCCTTCCAAAATGTCCATATGTCTTGTTCCTCCAGAATATTTGCCACGAATGCAGCTACTGCGCTTAACCTGTCAAACTCGTTCGAATGAGTTAGCTGCAAGCGACAATACTCGAGGACCTCGTCTCTGCTAGGTCCCCAAGGGAACGAACCGTTGAAATCCGCGTCTCCCGTAAATAACTTAGCGAGGAGCATATCAAAGCGTGTCTCAGCAAGAATCGGCTTGATGAGAAGTGGTATCATCTTGGGCTTCTGTGCAAAGACATGATCTGCAAGAAGATTAAGACGGAGACGCGTCGTGTGAACAATATGACGGTAGCCTTCTGTCTCTCCCAACTCCTCGATCTCAAATAACAATGAATTAAGTTCTCCAGAACTGTAGTATCCTGCGAAGAACCTTGTAACATTAGCCCAATAAAAATTCTTTGCTATGGCTTGAAAGCGATCTGGAAGTGTTCCTTGCTTGGTATCTCCTGCAGGTGAATAGGGCGCCGTGTCGTAAAGAAAACGTGCAGCGAAATATTCTTGAAGAGGTTGAACTTCAAATTCGAATGTCCCGGTAATTCGCGACACTATCGCCACCACGCGCTCTGTAACGCCCGTAAACATTGCGTCGACGATTTCGGTGTCAAAGTGTCCTTCTCTCAAAAACTCTTCTACTTTACTCTTCAACCGTTCCGCAGATATTTTTCCCGCAGATTGGTCTCCTTCAGCCTCGGTTTGGAGTAGCCATGCCAGGTAACCATGAATTTGTATGAGGAGCTCGCGATTGTCTCTTACGGAATCGTTTTTCTCAGCCTCGCGATCGAGGAATATATCAATATACTTGTCATAAAGGGGCGTGCGCTTATCAGGCAAGTGAGAGCCCTGCTTCCAAACTAACGTGAGCAGGATAGACAGTTGCATCGGATTTCTCGCCAGATACGCAACATGGGAATGGGCTAATTTAGACTTGAGAACTTGAATTATATCGCTTTGCTTTTGTCCCGAAATCTTCATCGCCGAAAGCCACTTTTGGGTATACTGGCCTATTTCGTGGCGCGTGAGCGAAAGAATATTTAGATGGGCCCACTCAGCGGCCGGGAAGCCTGGCGAATTGGCAAATGCTGTAGGGCGACTCGCAACGATAAATTGGACTGCAAGGGCGCTTTCATGCAGCCGAACATATGCATCAGAAACATGTTTTACGATCTTGTTTCTCAATAGTGGATCGGCAACTTCATCAAATCCGTCGAGTACAACAAGTAAGCGAGCAGTTTGTGCGAACGTTACCAAATCGGTCGCGGAAAACTCTTGTCCCGTATTCTGATGGATTTGTGCCGCAATGAAGCTCTCAAGCACGTCAGAAGCGTTTGCAGGTCTATTGCTGGCGCGGTTGTCGGAGAAGGGGTTCCGCCCCACCAGCCATTGCGCGTAATCCCGCAGGTCGAAACGAAGCGGCAGAAAAGTCTCTTTCGGCCGATAACGGTCGTTTAATTTAGCAAGTTCAGGCTTCCGGAGCAGAACCATCCGATGAACTTGACAAAGAAACTGAGTAATCGTTGATTTCCCCTGCCCCGGGGCACCCTCTACTACAATCCGATCCGCTGCCAAGCCAATAGTTTCGGTCACGAGAAGCTCCAAGATACCTGGCACTTCCTCATACGACTCCCCGGGGATAACTATATCATTAAAGAAACCGGGCTTTTGCCTGTTATTCAGAACAATGGTTGAAGACGCTTCCGACAGCAGTGCTGATTTCGCACTGTCGTAACTTTCGTCCAATTCTACGCTTACAGGAAGGTCAACGAAAAGATCCATAATATTCTTGTCGAGGTCGAGCTGTTTGAATTTTGCAGAGCGGTCCTGGTCGTACTGATGGGCGACAAAAGCTTTTATAGTTCTGACGATCCGCTGATCGAGCTGGTTAACGCCTCCTCTGGAGAGGAGCATTCCCAAAACGTCCGTTCCACTAAGAATATCCAAGTAGCTCCATTGTATCTGAGGATATTTCTCCAGGCGTCGCTCTATGTCATCGCGCCACCAGCATTGAGTATTTATACCCAATTTTTCCTTAAGTATTTCATTTGCGCGATCTATTGAACCAGCATCCAGGTGACTAGTACCCTGGACATTCGTGGCGAGAATATAGTTATTGAGGCCTCGTTCTTTTAGCCTTTCAACCTTTTTCGATTCTAAGTTTACAATGCCTTCAATAAAATCTTCACGGGAGTCTTTTGACAAAGGATTTTTGGAAAATTTTACTTGGAGAACTGAGAAGCCCCCATTGAGATTGGTGAGTATAAATCCGTCTCGGCCACCATCTGGTTGACCTACAGGGAGGCACTGCAAATTGGAGTGTTCGCACAAAACGAGAGCTTGACAAAGCTGTTGAAAGCGCTCGTCACCTAAGTTTTCTAGATTAAAAGCCAATCGATTTCCCCTTGTCGAATCACATCGCTTGCGGGAAACCTATAGCGGCGATCACCTATACGCGAATAATTTTTTCGCTCAATCCCGGAGCTACAATCGCGTTATCTATCGCGTCGAGAGCACGCGCGGTTAGCCATCCCTTCAGTCGCAGCACCAATTGCGTTGGTTTTTCTGACATGTAACCTGTGCAACAAAATTTGTAAGCGAGGAGAATATTGGATGCCTGTGACAGATGGACACGGAAATCCCGACTGGACGCGTGACGAGACAATTTTGGCTCTAGATTTGTTGTATAGTCACGGCAAACCACTGGACCGTAGTCATGCAGACGTCGCTGCCCTCTCAACATTGCTGCGGAGTGCCCACATTCATCCCATCAGCAACCGGCGTGCAAGCTTTCGTAACGCAGATGGGGTCGCGCTGAAGCTTCAGAATTTATTCTCGGCGGTGGAGCCCGGAAGGGGGCTCACTTTTTCGAAGACCGATTTTGCGGTTGTAATGGATTTTCCCGGGAACCGTAGAGGGGAGCTTAATGTTATCGCTAAGGCACTGAAAGTAACTCTTACGCTTGTCGCTCCCGAAACGATCACGCCCGATGACGAGGTCTTCATTGAAGGTCGCTGGTTGACTTCTCGTCATAGGCAAAGGGACCGTCGTCTTCGTTTACGGCTGCTGAAGAAGCGGCTAGGGAGCTCGTTGGTTTGCGAAACATGTGACTTCGCACCCCCGGTGCTTACAAGGGACTTGCAGGAGAGTTTTTTTGAAGCCCATCACCGGCTGCCACTTGCGGAAGCCGAAAGTGAAAGATCGACACGGGTTGTTGATATGGCTCTTCTATGCGCTTGCTGTCATCGGCTAATCCACAAGCTTATAGCGAGCCACGGTCGGTGGGTTGGCGTAGAAGAAGCACGGAAAATCCTGTTCGCAGCCAACATGTCATAGAGGGTTAGGTTCAAGCGACGGCACATGCACGTTTAGTCCCGCGAAATGAGCGCACTGCTCACTCTATGCCCAGAACCAACATTGGACACTAGCTTTGGTCGACGTAGCACAGCGTCAAGCCTTTGGCATCGGCCGGGATGTCACCCAAAAACACTATCCGCAGTCTCAGTCTGCACTCATGGAAATATTCTATTAAAATTTCCGAGCGCCCCATCAGATATACACCTCGCGCAAGTCCCCCCGTACCCCCTTCGACTCGTTGTATGCATTTCCCATCCAGAACCAATACCGAAGTGCTAGGCGTTGTTGCAGACTGAACGAGACGGACTACAGCGCATAATTCTAATATGAGAGCCAGAAGAATAGTATTTTGGGTGTGCCTCTGGAGAACTTACCTGAGAGTGGTTCGATAAGTGCCTATTGACTACCCAAAAGGAACCGTTGATAACAGAACCACCCAAATCGAACCAAGGTGGTTTCCATGTACGTCCGCGCCTATCTCCGAGCCAGCACCAAAGATCAAGACGCCAGCCGCGCCAAGGACGATCTGGTTCGGTTTGTCGACGAGCGCGGTCTGAAGATCGCAGCCTTCTACATGGAGAACGAGAGCGGCGCATCGTTGGCCCGTCCTGAACTGTTCCGGTTGCTGTCTGATTGCCATCCCGGCGATGTCCTTCTGGTCGAACAGGTAGACCGTCTCAGTCGCTTGAACGCCGAGGACTGGACGAAGCTGAAAGCCGAGATTGGCATGAAGCGAGTACGAGTGGTCGCCTTGGACTTGCCCACGTCGTACCAGTTGGCCAACTCCGGTGATGATTTCAGCAGCCGAATGCTCGACGCCGTCAACGGCATGATGCTGGACATGTTGGCTGCGATTGCAAGGAAGGACTACGAGGACCGGAGGAGACGACAGGCTCAGGGCATTGCCAAAGCAAAGGTGAAGACCGGGGACGAGCGTGTCTATCGGGGACGCCCGGAGAACGAGAAGCGCAATGTGTCCATCATGGAAATGCTCGGGAACGGTCAAAGCTGGGCCAGCATTATTGCTGCGACGGGTTGCTCACGGTCCACCCTGTCCCGTCTCTCGCAGCGTGTGAAGACTGAGGCGTCGGCAAAGCAACCGAGCGATGGTTGATGCGCTTAGAAGCGGTGCGGTCGAGACGTTTCATTGCCCTTCGTGTTCGTTAGCCACTACCCCAGCCGAAACCAGAGAACGTCCGTGGAACCGGTTTTCCGCAACATGAAGCGTGGTGATTAGGGGCAACAGGAGCAATTTCACTTTGATTTTGCACCAAACCTTCCTCAACGACTAACTCAACAATCCGCCCTTATCGGCCTCCACGGCCCTACTGCCTCGGTTCACACCTGGGGCCTTTTCATTTGGAGAAACCAATGGCTGACATCATCAACAACACCAAGGGCAAGACCCGAGACAAGCCGGTGAGCGACGAAGCTCTGGCGCGTATGCGTCGAGCAGCAGAAATGACAGACCCGAGCTTGAGCATCGCGATTACCTCTGGTGGTCAAGCCCCGAAGGGATCGGGCGGCAAGCGTACCGGTTCGACAAGGCATGATGTCGATCATACCGGCCACAGCCACACGGCTGACCTCGTTCTCATGCGCAACGGTAAGGAAATTCGACCTGGACAGGACAAGGCTCTCTACGCGAAATACATGGAGAACGCTGCAAGTCTTGGCTTTACGGGCATCGGTCACTACGATTGGGGCATCCACGTAGGTGATGGCTCCAAGACAGCTTGGGGTCCGTCCACAACCTCCGCTGACCTCGACCCTGAGTTCGGAGCTGCGATCAACCGAGGCTGGGGTAACCCGCTTGGTATTGAGGCTCCTGTCGGTGGTCAGAGCGAGATGCTCGCCCAGTCGCAGATCAAGGACCCTTCGGTCAAACTCAAGGACCTCCCGCCCATCCTCGACGAGGTGCTGGCTGCTGGTCAACAGAAGTATGATCCGAAGTCCAATCCGCTGTCAGGCCAGAATACCCCGGTCGTTCGCGGCAATCCTAACAACCTCCCACCTCAGGACCGGCCAGAGGCCTCCATCAGTGAGCTAACGGAAGCCGCTTGGAAATCCGAAAGCACCACGGCTTGGGCCTTCCAGTCGCCACCGGAGACAGGCCGGGACAAGAACTGGGGCTTGACCAACAGCCGCATCGAGGCCGATCTCCAGCAACTCAAGGATTTGGGCGGCGACCCAAAGGTTTACAGCCCTTGGCTGGCCAGAGCGCATTCTGAGGAAAACTATGGGGCGATCATTGCGGATGCTCGACGCGACATCGAACGCCAAACTTTGCTTAACAACGCTGGTTGGGTAGGAACCGCCCTCCGTGTCGGCGTTGCCATGGTGGACCCACTGGAGGTTGGGGCTGACTTCCTAGTAGCGGCGGTAGCACCTCAGTTCATGGGCGTTCGCAGGTCGGAAAAGTTGTACCGGGCTCTCAACGCGGGTGCCGCTGGCGCTGCCGGTGGTGCCGCTGCTGGTGCCGTGGGTTGGTCCGTCAATCCACATCAGGATGCCACGGACATGCTCTATGGTTCGGTCTTTGGTCTGGGCGTGGGTGGAGTCGTCGGCGCTCTCGGGCGCAACCCAGCGACCCTGAGAGAGGCTGTGTGCATCCAACGTGTAGCTGATGAAGCCCGTAAGGCGTTCGATGGTGAGCTGCCCGGAATCAAGATGGCTGGCTCCACAGGTGCCGCTCGGGCTCAAACCCCGAAGGACTTCCTGAACGACGAAGCCCTGCAGTTCGTGGGCGGTGCAGAGATCGAGAAGTCTGCCTTCCTCGGTGCCCGTGTCGACCTCTATGCCCAGATGGACAAGTCCCCGAACACCCTTACCCGGGTTGGCGCAGGGCTGGTCAATGACGGCGTCGGAAAGAAGAACGGTGCAGTCAACGCCATCTCCGCTTCCGAGGAGCAGAGCCGCTTCTGGACCGGCTGGGCAACGTCCTACATGAAGACCTACCGCCCGGCCTTCGACGACTTCAAGGCTCGTCACTCCACTGGCTGGACAGATGGTCCGAAGGTCGAGCGCGACTTCAATGATCAGGTCTACAAGTACATTGTGGACCGGACTCCGGGGCGCTCCGAGCGTTATGACCCAGCAGTCATCAAGATGGGCAATCATCAGGCCAAGCTCTATCAGGAGGTCGGTCAGATGGCGCAGAACCCGTTCGTCCGCGAGGGCATGACCGGGGACAGTGTCGCCGGTTTCGAGCGGTGGCAAGCCAATCCGCACTATGCCATGCGCCGTTGGGATAGCGACAAGCTCGTCGAGATCACCAAGGACTATGTCGACGGGACCGTTAAGGACCTCATCGTTGGAGCAATTCGCAAGGCGAACGCCGACATGGAAGAAAGCCTGATCGACAGTTTGTCCAAGGGTTTCACCCGTGCCATCACGAACCGGGCTCATGGCCTTGAGGATGCCTCGGTACGTGCAATGGGTGGCGACGACATCGAGAGCCTGATGGAGGTTCTAACGCTCGACGGTGGTCTCTCCCGGGCTGATGCAGACGCTGTTCTGCAGCGGTTCAAGAAGGAGAAGACCGCAGACGCCGGGGACGATGTTCGGGCCAAGCATAGGCTCCTACTCGACGAGACCTTCCGCTTCGACAACGTTCTTCGCGGAGACGGTACCGTAGATGAAGACGGCCTCGGCATCTTGGACCTGATCAACACCGACGCCTCGTCCAACTTCCTGTCCTACGCTCGGCATATGTCGGGCATCGTGGTTCTGTCGCGCTACCGCTTTAAAGACCCACAGACCGGCGAAGTTCTCATCAACGGTTTCAAGAGCGATGGCGAGTTCAACCACTATAAGGAGCTGGTTCGTCGGCGTGGCGCTGAGCTGATCTCGTCTGGCAAGATGGCCAAGGAGCAGATCGAGAAGGACATCGCTAATCTCGATATGGCCTACAGTTCAATCCGTGGCCGTCCAGTGTCGGGGGGCTGAGAACACCGATTTCGGTTGGTGGTCTCGGGCAATTCGGAAGATGAACTTCAGCCGGATCATGAACCAAGTCGGTTTCGCCCAGGTATCTGAAATTGGATCAACAGTAGGGACGCTCGGCTTTAAGGCAGCAATGTCTCAGGTGCCGGCTATGCGTCGGATGATGGGCCAGAGCGGGGAAACAATCCTCAAGTCTGGCCTCGGTGACGATCTGGAAACTTGGCTGGGTGTCGGGACCGAAAGGCTCCTGCACCGGAACAACTACCAGCTCGACGAGATCGGCGTGGCTGAAACCAACGCTGGTCGCTGGCGTGACCGTATCGACCGAAACCTGAACCGCATGAACAACGTGACGGCGGAAGCCTCAGGTATGCGACAGGCCAACATCATGCTGGAGCGCTGGACCGCAGCCTCGGTCGTACAGAAGTTCGCCAACATGGCAGCGGCTGGCGGCAAGGGTATGTCCAAGGCACGACTGGCTGACCTCGGTCTCGACGAGGCAATGACCGGGCGCATCATGAAGATGTTCGACGAGCCGGGGAACTTTGAGTTCGCCAATGGGCTCATCACCAACAAGAAGGTGACCCGGCCTCACTTCGACAACTGGGCCGATAAAGAAGCGCGTGAGGCGTTCCTTGGTGCGGTCGATCGATCGGTCAAGCAGATCATCCAGAAGAACGACATTGGCAACCTGATCCCGTGGATGTCTCATCCTGCGGCGAAGATGCTGATGCAGTTCCGTACCTTCATGGTCGGAGCCTATGCCCGTCAGACGCTCAAGTCTCTCCACTTCCGCGATGGTCCCGCTCTTGGGGCTGCTATCGGAACCATGGCGATGGCCGGGGCTGCTTACGTGGCTCAGACCAAGGTTCAATCCATTGGTCGAGAGGATGGCTGGGCCGAGAACCGGCTGACATGGAACAAGATCGGCAGCGCCTCCTTCGCGAGAGCTGGGGCTTCGTCCATCGTTCCCATGCTGGTCGACACCGGGATGTATGCCAGTGGTCAGGATGCGATCTTCTCGCACACCCGTACCACCGGTCAGGTCAGCAACATGCTGTTCGGAAGCCCGACCACGGGTGGCATCGACGATGTCATTCAGGCTGGCCGTTCACTGGCTGGTCTCTTCGAAGGCCGTGACTGGTCTCAGGAGGAAGCCCGGGCAATCCCGCGCATTCTTCCGTTTGGCAACATGGTGCCTATCGTCGCTGCTCTCAACACGATGATCCATGACATGCCGCAATGGCAGTCGGAATATCCAAACTAGCAATGCACTGCTGCGGCCTCGGTTAACTCCGGGGCCTCCGGCTGTCGTCCGGCAATAGGGGCAACAGTAGGAGCCATGGGCAGAGCCCCTATGGTTGAACTATAGTGTAACCATAGTGGACTGAGGTTTGGCTATGGCTCCCTGATCAGAAGGGAGGGTGTTTAACACCTCTCCTCTCATGGACCATGGTAGCACTGCAGGTAACCACGGTCTGCTCCTGCGTATGAACCTTGGGCTGAGACTGTGGTCCTCTCCCGCAGGTGATCACCGTGGCATCCACGCGAGAGCCTTCCGAGATACAGACCAAGGCTCTGAACCGGGAAGAGGAGGATCAGTGATCCCTTCCTAAACAGACAGCCAAGGCAGATCGCAGCAGAACCATGGTCATCACCCAGGACGATTTGTGACATGTGGTCTCCAACGCCGGAGGCATCACCGGAGCATTCTTGGGCCACCGTCTGCGTCTTCACCGGTATCAACCATAGACGCGCTTCAGGCGGACTGCGGCACCGAGCCCCGCCCAAATACCGTAGCGCTGCTTAATCGCGTCTACCGCATCACAAAGGTCGCCGGTCTGAACGCAGTGGCCGACAGCAACGCGACCAACTTCATCCCCCTTCATCACCAACAGGAAAGGTATCCTGCATTGATCCCAGCGGTCGTCACCGCCATGCATACCATTGAACTGATCGGCTCTTACACGGCCCGTCACGTCGAAAGCGGCCTTACGGTCGATCTCACTTCCCGTCGAAACCGCAGTACGACCAAGGGTCCGATATCGCCTTTGTGTCGGAAGCTCGTTGACCTCGGTCACGACCCCAGCGGGAAAGTCCACGTCATCCGAAAGGCTCTGGACAGGTATGGACATATCCCCGTCTTCCAGCGCGACCGAACGCTAACGGCTTGGGCCGGTGCCGATTGTGTCGAAAGCGAAACGCGCTCAGTCCGCATTGTCAAACATCGCCCATTCGCTGGTTCGGTGGGGGCGTTTCATGGGCGTTAGCGCAAGCCAACGCTCTGGATGCCGGGGCATGATAAACGCGCTCCTTGGTGAGGCTGGCGATCCCGTCGCTGGCTTCCCGCCAAGAACACCCTCGCAGTGCCGAGCTTTAGGTCTACCTCATATGTGTGTTTCGCTCGCCTGTCGGCCTATCGGTGTCTTTTGTCATCAGGGGTGGCGGCAGGGGTTGTCAGCTTCCTGAGCGGCACCGTGGGTATTGTGCAGTCGTCCAATTGTTCCACCGCGTTATACCGACGGATGATCTCCCTCAGTTCCTCACCGGGCTCCTCCTCATCGATCGGTATTGCCTTTCCTTCCCAACCACAGTCTGCGCAGGTCGGCCGCTCCCAGACCACTTCCGGCATCTCAAGGTTATGGCCTTCTTCTGGGTTGAGATTGGGGGAGCCACAGTCTGGGCAAGCCTCGGGCACCTCCCGCATCCACAAGATCAACAATGAGCTTGCCAGACCTATGATGTGTCCTGTGGTCGAGAGACAGGCTTCGGCATCTCGCCAAGTCGCAGACTTCGCGTGGGTCAGCCATGCCGCGAAATCCCAAGCTTCCTTCGACAAGGTCTTGAAGAGGCGGCGACGGTCTTTCTGGTCTCTTCCAGAGAGAAGAGTGTCGTAGATAAGCTCCGACCACCCCTTGAAATCGGCCCTCTTTGGCGTCTCCTTGCCGTCCTCGGGCGTGAACCAGTCCTGCGCTATGGCAATGAACGCGAGGAGGGTTTCGCGGCTGCGCATTCCCACAGCTTGATAGCCGGATATGTTTGTCGCCTGAGACAAAGCCAAGGTGGCGGCCTCGAGTTCGCTGAAGACAGTGCCGAACGGGAGAACTTTCCGATCACTAGGGTGTTGCTTTAGGTTCCTTGGTATCCTGAGACACAGGCCCATATGAAAGGTCACAGCATAATCGAGATTGGGAAACTGCTCCTGTGAGTAAAGGTTCGTTGGGTTCGTTATGACCCACCATCTGTCTTTGTCGGTGTGGACATCCCAGACATCATGGACGTGGTCCAGAAGATGCTCGGAGTAAATCTTCTGAATAAACGTGATTTCCAGATCAGGAGCTTGACCGTGGAAATAGTCGGAAACGGTCTCACGCTCCTCTTTAGTCTCGCTCAACATGCTCAGTCACTTTCCTCACTAGATCACGACAACATACACGATTTAGTTGAGGTGCGGCCGCTCTGCAATCCCCGAGGCGGGCGACAACTGGCGGGTCTTCCTCCACGCCTCAGTCAACACTAACAAAGGGTCCGCTCAACGAAATACCCCAGCGCCGCGTGAAGAATACCCTTGCCCAGTGCCGGATCTATGGGACCGACCGTGAGCGGCCCTTTGGCGATCTGAACCTCGATAACTGTCGTCGTCACCTCAACGAGGCCTACGACAAGCTCGGCGGAAATTACGCGGAGTTCACCCAGCCTTTCCACATCTTCCGTCACACTTATGCATCACTGCTGGCAATGCGGGGAATCGACGCGAAGAGGATTATGGACTGGATGGACAATACGAACATGTCGGTCACGCAGCGTGACATGGAGCTGTCACTCTCGGCCCCTGGATGATGTCGCTGCTGCTCTGGGGCCAGAGACGCCGAAGGTGCGGTTCGTCGGTTAGGTCTTTTGCCGAAACAGCGGTATCATGGGATCTGGCATTCGCCATCTGAAGAGCAACGGCCCCATTGCCCCCAACCCGAACTGGGATTGAGCGGGTCCGCAGTGCGCCGATAGCAGATGTCTTCTCCACTACTACCTGCACCAGAGAAAGTCTGGGAAAAACCTTTTGTCATTCTTCCTGGGCCCCAGACCGTCGTATTTGCCTCACAGTTTCCGGCACGACCTTGAGTAATCTGGGCTTGAGGTAAGACATCCCATCCGTTCATTACCACGGTAATGTCTGCAAGGGCGGCCCCGTGGAGGCTCAGGAACAGCGGTACCACGCCAAGTGTCTTGAGTAGACTTCTCATAATCACCCCTCCTTCATCAATAAGTGAAAGCTAATACACAATTGACAAAAATGCAAAACCTAAGATAGTTATTTCTGACAAAACAATTTCGCGCTGCACAACGGTTCTTCAGTGGATCGAGGTGATGAAACAATGGAGGACTAAGCGAATGTATAAAGGAATCCTAACGGCCACAGTGGCGATTGTCGCGCTCCTTCCCAATATGACTTCCGCTTTGGCGGATACCACCGTGCGATTTTGTATCGGAGAACTCGTAAACAAGTGCCCGGTACAGGTACAAGCGTTCTACACCTGCGGCACGAGCTACGAACAGGCGGCTGCCGACATTTGCACGGTCTACATCGATGGTACCAAAAAGGTTTCCCCGTTTAGACTGGTTAAACAGGGTACTCACGAAGGCAACCAGTGCGGCTATGGTTGGGCGCAAGTGACCTGCCTTGATTAACTCGACCAACTGTGATTTGCGAAAGCGCGTGAAAACTCTTGAAGGGCACAGGTATCTTATTTTTCGATTGGCTCGGACGGCGGGACTTGAACCCGCATGACCAAAGCCGCGACATTTGAAGTGCGGTCCTTCACGAAACCTCGGCATACCGCTAGGGGCACGTTACGGGCACCGGGAGCGGTCAAATCTACGAGTTCGATGCTCGGGACTACCACCGTGCAGTCCCGGCGACCGGCGATGGCTGGCGGTTCTTCTTCCGCGCTTCGGTCAACAAGCTGACTAAGGGTCCGCTGAACGAAATCCCCAAGCACGTTCAGGTGTATCTGCCCCACGAAGACCTGGGGTGGTGAATCTACTCGGCCAACACGTAGGTTACAAAGGAAGCGCAGACACCAAGCATGAATATTGCCTCGCGCTCCTCCACATCCGCTACCGCTGCTTCTTTCTTGGCGTGTCTTATCCCCGGCTCCTGTGAGGTGTAGTCGTAAAGCCGGTTGACGGCGATCTTGAAAGCGCCATTCATCGGTCGCCGCCCGTCCATTACCCCTACCGCCTTTGCGAAATTTGTCTCACCAGTGCTCGCTAAGGCTACTGATTCAACAGCGCTCATGCTTTCCCTTACGCTATTGGCATAATTTCCGCTTGATAGTTCTGCTGCCGCATCAAGGAGATGCTGCCTAGCTGCGGGCATTTGCGCCGTGTCGGTGGTACGGATAGCGTTCACCATGGCTGCCGCTTCTTCCGCAGATGCCACAGGCATAATTGTGTCGCCGCTAACCACCCGATACGCTGCACGTGTTCGGACCAGTACGTTAGAAACAGCTTGGCTTAATGACGGGCTCTGGAATGCTCTTAGCATCCACTGCACAAAGCCTAAGCAAACGTCATACTTCGTGACTTCGTGGAAGTAAGCTTTCCAATGGGCCTCCACTTTGTCAGGGCGCCCGTCAAACTCATCGATCATGCGGTGTTCGACTCTGACCCAGTGTCTTTCCACGACCCGAAGGAAAGGGACGTTTAGCTCGTATTGGAAGTTGGTAATATTGCGCTTTATCTGGCTGTGGAAAACGGCCCAAAGCTCAGCCCTGACTGATGCTGGTAGTTCACCTAGATGAAGCTGTGACGGCAGAGGTTCGTGTCCTTCCGCTTGCGAGAAACTGAGGCCCTGTCTGCGTTTGTACTCTGCATCATCCATAACCCACGACAGCATTTCTTCGTCCAAATATCAACATGTTCGGGCGTTGCATCCACTTCTTTGCATGGAGACTTAATGACAATCCACACCGCTGACTTCCAACGACAGGTCGAACTCGAAATCGACATGAGCAACCTTGGCGCAGCACGGTTAGCCTCCAGAATGAGCAAGGAGATCGAGCAGGATCGCGGTGGTGAAACCAAAGCGGTCACTTGGCTCATCAAGCGGGACATCAATGCGGTGTCCGAGGCGCTGCGGATGTTTATCGGTCGACCTGGGTCCCGAGGTCACACCCGGGTCAGCTGCAAAGAGAGGAGGGCAATCTCGGACGTATCAGTAGCAAGTGGTTCGTATGGTCGGCCCCATCGGCGTACTTGTGCAAGTTACGGGCCGGTTCTGGGTAGCGTTGCGGTTATAGTTATCAGCCGCCTTTTGGAGGCCGTTGCCGACATCGCGCAGTGCCGCTCGATTATCGTACCGGGTTGTCAACTCGCGTTGCTTCTCTTGATGCAAACAGGCATCCATTTCCGCGCTGTTCGGAGTCGCGCCTTGATCAATGCACCGCTGGATAAGCTTCTGAGCAAGTTGCTTGATTTCGGTATAGCTCATCTCTGATGGCAGTTTGGTTTCGCAACCTACCAGGCCGATCACCGCCACGCCAATAATCGCAATTCTCATTCCAGCTTTCCGGGAAAGTTGCATCTCAGTCGGCCTTTAAACCTTGCGCCTTGTTATCCGTCAATCCCCCCTTCTGCCGGAACGGACGCCTACATCCGGGTGGTTACTATCCGGGAGCCTTGGTACGTGGGTGCAGACGTCAGCGAGTGTCTTGATATGGACCTCCACGCTGGGACCAGCCAATGGCTCACCGGGCTCTTACCTGAAGAGAAGCGACGGTCGGGGCGTAAGGAACTCCCTGAGCTGTTCTCAGGTAGTCGCGCTCCCTCACTGAACCTTGTGTCTGATAGCGGGCTCTACAAACTGGTCATGCGCTCCGACAAGCCCGAGGCCAAGGAGTTCCAGAACTGGGTGACCAAGGTCGTCCTCCCCGCCATCCGCAACGACGGTGGCTACATCCACGTCGAGGAACATGTGGTTTCCGGGGCGATGACCGAGGATGAACTGGTGTCAGAGAAGGGTTTATCCACAGCAACATAATCGCTCCACTGCAGGAGTAATTTGTCAACCACAGGATTGAAACGTGTTGATTGCACTTGGTTGTTATTGACGGAAATCTCTCCACTGAAGGATAGATTACTCAGATGTACCTTTTAAATGTATTTTGTATTTGAAATTTCGGCGAATTTAGCTTTTCTTTTCAGGGTCATAACAAACTGGAGAGTGAACCATGACCATCAAAGCCGCCACACGAAGGAAATTCCGCCCGTTTCAAGACGTGGCCACTCCACCGGGATACGATACCGCGTTCTCATATTTCTCCTTACGACTACCTGAGGCATTCGATCTTCTCTATGATCCAGTCCTTGATGTGGAAGCCGACCTTGGTAAACTTACGCTGCGGACCCTGCTCAAAGGGAAGGAAATTAAGATTGTGCCAGCCCCCAGCGCCTTAAGGGAGCGTGGCATCCGCCAGACATTGGCATTCCCGCTGTTGATCATGGCCAGATACTACCTCTAGCTGGGTAAAGATGCTGGGAGACGCTTGAGCTTAGGGAGGCGTGGATCCGACGTGATCAATCCCCGCAAAGATTACGCCCCCCACAACTAGGCTTTGACGTCATATTTCGGGAGCTTGAGAATTTCACGATATAGCGCCTTCATCGTGTTCTCGCCGTAGTCAGAACTTGCGCTGCCATCTTCGTGACCTTGTATGGCGTCCATGTACCGAGGCGCAATATCGACATCTCGTGCGACCGTCTTGAAGCGGTGCCGCCACGCATGATTGGGCTGCACACGTGCATCAGTGACCTTTGCAACATCCCTGACCCAGTCGCTCACCTTACCCCGAACGCTTGCTGCTTGAGTGTGTCCCGGCTTTCGTTTGCGGTCGTTCGGAATGTAGAACAGGGGGCCCTCGGGCCTCGATTGGACGAGTTCTATCAATCCCAGTTCAACAAGATGCGGATGGATCGGCACCATCCGATACACCCCTGTCTTGGTCGAGCCCGCTTCTGGCGTGATTTTGAGGAACGGAATGTCGTACTCCTCTGAAAAATCCTCCCGCCTCAACTGTGTGATTTCCCCGCCTCTTGCTCCAGTATAGGCGCAAATCCAAGGAACCCAGCGACAAGCCAACTTGTTAAGCTCTGACATCTGACCGAGAGAGGATGGATCGCCTAAGGCAAACGTTAAAATGGTCGTCGCCTCTTGGTCTGTGAAGCCCTTGGATCTCTCTTTGATAGCCTTCGGGACAGAGATTTTAACGTTTGCTGTGGGGTCACTTTTGATACGAGATTTCGCGAGGCCAACTCGGAAGACAATACGGATAGCGGCTAGGTATTTACCGTTGACCGTCTTAGCAGACAGGCCCCGCTCATGGCGAAGCATGTCGCAATACTCCGATATGTTTAAACCCGTGATTGCCTCTGCGTCCTCATGCCCAAGGTGCCTTTTGAAGTCTTCGATCTTCTGCAGGAAGTCCGCTGGCGTTCCCAAAGCGCCTTTGTCAGCGAGGTGATCGCGCTCCCACAGCTTGAACAAATCTGTGAGCGTTACGGCTTTCGCTTTTGCACCCCATGGTTTCAAAGGGGGAAATCGATTGGCATTCGGGTCCGGAGTGTAGTCGCCTTCGGCTTTCTTGGATTGCTGCTCGGCTGCGAGGAGGAGCGTTTGATGTACCTGCCGGATAAGGCGCTGACGGCTCGCTTCATCGGTTACGGTGTCCTCGCTCAGAAGAAGCTCATCCACGCTCGAACCGTACCATTGCTCGAAATTTCCGCCAGCTGCTACTCGTTCAGCCAGCGCAGTAATCTCCCGCCACGTTTGCGGACTGCCGGGTTCTTCGTCAAACTGTTCGACAATTTTCCGATAGACCTTGCCGCTCAAAGCAACGATTTGCTTTTGAGTTAAAGGCTCTAGCTTGTTCCTGAGAGCTTTCCAGCGTTTCGTGACTTGTTGCTCCTTTGCGGAGAACAGCTCTTTGGCGGCAACTGGATCCTTGGTTCCCAGCGAGATTTTTATCTCACGTTTACCAACGACACCGACCAAATCGGCCGGGACGCGCATACGGAAATAGTAGACACCAGTCTTTGGGTGCTTGAACGGACGGGGCATGTGTAAAACCAATGTGGCCACCTCTGTGTACCACCGAGGCGTTCTCAAGGCCCTGGTAACAGCCATCTATTTGTAAATCAAACAGTGAAAATGGTGCTGCTAGAGAGATTTGAACTCTCGGCCTCTCCCTTACCAAGGGAGTGCTCTACCCCTGAGCTATAGCAGCATCGTGCGGTCGGATCAGTGTTTGTCCGGCGCGAGCGAGGGCCTATTGCCATAGCTTGTTGCGGAGCGCAAGCCGCAAATCGAAGTTTTCATCGGATGGCGCACGCGAAAAACCTGGCACCCTTCCGGAGCGCTTGGTTTTGCGGTATCTGAGCGGTCATGCAAGATAACAAAGATAAGACACGCAAAGATGCTGTAACCCCTGCTGCGGTTGGCAAGCTCGAACCGGGCCATCTCGAGCCGGGGCATCTCGAACCGGGGCACGAGGCCGAGCGGCAGGCCGAGGCGCGCCGCGAGCGGGCGGCGAAGACGCTGCGCGACAATCTTTTGCGGCGCAAGCAACAGGGACGGGCGCGGCGTGCCGGTGCCGCCGATGAAACATCTGGCCTGCCTGCCGCAAAAACGGACGAATCTGCGGAATAAACTGCGCCAACACCATCGACCGGATCCGGGGGCGGGTCACGATGGTCGGCAATGTCATTCCCGCAAGCTTGATGCCTCGGCTGATCGGATGAAATATCGGGACGAGCCCAGTCACTATCCATGTTGTTGCTGCATCCACGTGGATGCGCATTCGGCATCGGTTCAATTTGCTTCTCATTTCACGGCGCATCCTTTATGGAGGCGCCAATCTCTTAAAGTTCGGACTATCAGGAAAGGCGGGCGGCGCCCGTAAGGTACCCTATGGATCGCATCAGAATTATTGGCGGCAACGAGTTGCGCGGCATCATCCCGATTTCCGGCGCCAAGAATGCAGCGCTGCCGCTCATGATCGCGTCGCTTTTGACCGATGACACGCTGACGCTCGAAAACGTACCGCATCTGGCCGATGTCGAGCAGCTGATCCGCATCCTGGGCAATCATGGCGCCGACATTTCCGTCAATGGCCGCCGCGAGCGCCAGGGCGAAGGATATTCGCGTACCATTCATTTTACCTCGCGCAACATCGTCGATACGACCGCGCCTTACGAGCTGGTCTCGAAGATGCGCGCCAGCTTCTGGGTCATCGCGCCGCTTCTCGCCCGCGAAGGCAAGGCCCGCGTTTCGCTGCCGGGCGGCTGCGCCATCGGCACGCGGCCGGTCGATCTGTTCATCGAGGGCCTGACGGCGCTCGGCGCCAATATCGAGATCGATAGCGGCTATATCAATGCGACGGCGCCGAAGGGCGGCCTGGTCGGCGCGCGTTATGTCTTTCCGAAGGTTTCGGTTGGCGCCACCCATGTGATGATGATGGCGGCGACGCTCGCCAACGGCACGTCGGTGATCGGCAATGCCGCGCGCGAGCCGGAAGTCGTCGATCTCGCCAATTGCCTCAATGCCATGGGCGCCAAGGTTAGCGGTGCCGGCACCTCGACGATCACCATCGAAGGCGTCACGTCCCTTTCAGGCGCACGCCACCGCGTCCTGCCCGACCGGATCGAGACCGGCACCTATGCCATGGCCGTTGCCATGACCGGCGGCGACGTCGTGCTCGAAGGCACCAATGCCAAGCTGCTTGATACGGCGATCGAAGCCATCCGTCGCGCCGGCGCCGAAATCACCGAAACCGAAAGCGGCCTTCGCGTCGTGCGCAACGGCGGCGGCATCAAGCCGGTGGATGTGGTGACGGATCCTTTCCCAGGCTTCCCGACCGACCTGCAGGCACAGTTCATGGGCCTGATGACCAAGGCATCCGGCACGTCGCACATCACCGAGACGATCTTTGAAAACCGCTTCATGCACGTGCAGGAATTGGCCCGCCTCGGCGCCAAGATCACGCTGTCTGGCCAGACGGCAAAGATCGAGGGCGTCGAGCGCCTGAAGGGTGCACCGGTCATGGCAACCGACCTGCGCGCCTCCGTATCGCTGGTGATCGCCGGTCTGGTGGCGGAAGGCGAGACGATGGTGTCGCGCGTCTATCACCTCGATCGCGGTTTCGAGCGCCTGGAAGAAAAGCTCAACAATTGCGGCGCCCAGGTGGAACGCGTCAGCGACTGATCCAGCGCGTCGCATCCGGCCGGTAGTTGCGGATTCGATGCCGGCGTCCTATGTCCTGTGTGATGATGAGGGCAGCCACCGGCTGCGCAGGCAAGGGATGAATGGCATGGATGCTTTGAAGCTGATGGGGCTGGACCCTGAAGATCTGGAGATCGTGTCCGCCCATGTGCAGGACGCGGTCTTCAAGGTTTCCGGACTGGATTACGCACCGCGCTTGCAACAGCTGTCGCTGGTGATCAACCGCTTCGTCTGGGAAACCGCCGAAGGCCGCGGCAAGTCTTTCGAGCGCCGCCGCAGCCTGCTCGCCTTCAAGCGCGTAACCGCCGTCCGCTCGATCGGTTTCGACCGCAAGGACGACGAGACAGTGCTGTCGCTGCTGGCCATCCAGTTTGAACCGAACGGCGAAGGCCCGGATGGAACTGTCGAGTTCATCCTGTCCGGCGAAGCCTCGATCATGCTCGATGTGGAATGTATCGAGGTTCAGCTTGCAGATACCGGCGGCGCATGGGAAACCGGTTTCAAGCCGCGCCATCCCGCCGGCGCCTGATATCCTGATCGCGCTGGCCTCGAAAGGCCGTGCATCTCCGCCGACCACCCATAAGGACGTTTTCATTGGCTCTCCGTCTCGACTATCTGACCCCCGGCTTCGAAGCCGAGTTTGCAGCCTTTCTGACGACCAAGCGGGAAGTGTCCGAAGACGTCAATGCGGTGGTCAAGACGATCATCGACGATGTGCGCCTGCGCGGTGACGCGGCGCTTGCCGAATATACCAAGAAGTTCGACGGGCTCGATTTCGCCGTGACCGGCATGGCCGTGACGGCCGGCGAGATCGACGCGGCGATCAATGCCGTGCCGTCCGAGGTGCTGGGCGCGCTCAAGGTCGCTGCAGTGCGCATCGAGGCGCATCACACCCGCCAGCGGCCGAAGGACGATATCTACGAGGATTCGATGGGCGTCGGTCTCGGCTCGCGCTGGACGGCGATCGATGCCGTCGGTCTCTATGTGCCGGGTGGCACGGCGAGCTATCCTAGCTCGGTACTGATGAACGCGCTGCCGGCCAAGGTTGCCGGCGTCGAGCGCATCGTCATGGTGGTTCCAGCCAATGGCGGCGTCATCAATCCGGCGGTTCTGGCCGCCGCGCGCATGGCCGGCGTCGAGGAAATCTACCGCATCGGCGGCGCCCAGGCGATCGCGGCCCTTGCCTATGGCACGGCGTCGATCGCGCCGGTTGCCAAGATCATGGGGCCGGGCAATGCCTATGTCGCCGCCGCCAAGCGCCAGGTCTTCGGCACCGTTGGCATCGACATGATCGCGGGGCCTTCGGAGGTGTTGGTCATCGCCGATCGCGACAACGATCCGGACTGGATCGCCGCCGATCTCCTCGCCCAGGCCGAGCACGATGTCGGCGCGCAGTCGATCCTGATTACCGACGACGCGGCCTTTGCCGCTGCGGTCGAGGCCGCAGTCGAGCGTCAGCTGCGCACGCTTCCCCGGGCGGAAACGGCCAGCGCCAGCTGGCGCGATTTTGGCGCTATTATCCTGGTGCCTGATTTTGACGTGGCGGTGCCGCTCGCCAACCGCATCGCCGCCGAGCATCTGGAGCTCGCTCTTGCCGATGCCGATGCGATGATCCCGAAGATCCGCAATGCCGGCGCCATTTTCGTCGGCCGCCACACGCCGGAAGTGATCGGCGATTATGTCGGCGGCTCCAACCATGTGCTGCCGACGGCACGCTCGGCGCGGTTCTCGTCGGGCCTCGGCGTGCTCGACTATATGAAACGCACCTCGATCCTGCGCCTCGGCGCCGACCAGCTGCGCGATCTCGGACCGGCGGCCATCGCGCTTGCCAGGTCCGAAGGCCTTGAAGCCCATGCGCGCTCGGTTGCAATCCGCCTCAATCTCGGGGGCGAGGGATGACATCCAGCCACCGTCTCTGCGATGTCGTGCTGGATGAGACCATCGGCCGCTCGACACCCGATGTCGAGCACGAACGGGCGGTGGCGATCTTCGATCTGATCGAGGAGAATTTTTTCGAGCCCGCCGGCCACATCGGCGGCCCCTACCGGCTCAAGCTGTCGCTGGTCGATTCCAAGCTTGTCTTTGCCATCACCACCGAGACCGATGCCGGGGTTGCCACCCATATCCTGTCGCTGACGCCGTTCCGGCGGATCGTTAAGGATTACTTCCTGATCTGCGAAAGCTACTACGAGGCCATCCGTTTCTCGACCCCAAGCCAGATCGAGGCGATCGACATGGGGCGGCGCGGCATTCACAATGAGGGCTCGCAGACCCTGATGGACAGGCTGTCGGGTAAGATTAAGCTCGATTTCGATACGGCGCGGCGTCTGTTCACGCTGGTGTGCGTGCTCTACTGGCGGGGATGACGGTGACGGTCGCTGCTTCCCCCAACGAACCGCAGCGGAGCGCGAAATCGCCGGGGTCGGTGCTGTTCATGTGCGGGATGAACGCGATCCGTTCGCCGATGGCGGAGGTTCTGGCAAGGGCGATGCTGCCACCGGGCACCTATGTCGCTTCGGCCGGTGTCCGGCCAGGCGAGCGCGACCCTTTCGTCGATGTGGTGCTGGAAGAGATCGGTCTGACCGCCGGGCGGCATCAGCCGCATACGCTGGATGAACTGGAAGACGATTATTTCGACCTGATCGTCACGCTGGCGCCAGAGGCGCATCATGCGGCGCTGGAACTGACGCGGTCGATGGCGATCGACGTGGTCTACTGGCCGACACCTGACCCGACAGTCGCGACCGGCACGCGCGAACAGATCGTTTCGGCCTATCGCGAGGTCAGAAATCACATTGCCAGTCTGCTCAAGCATCGTTTGCTTGGACAAATGCCGGACAAGATGGCATAGGGCACATGCAAAACCGGAAAATGAGCTCGCTGCTGTTCACAAAACAGCGGCGATTGTGTAGTTTCCGCCAAATTTTTAAAAGGTGCGAGAAGCGCCTCTATCGAAGCACAGAAAGAAATACCCTACATGGCGAAAGAAGAAGTCCTCGAATTCCCGGGCGTCGTTACCGAATTGCTGCCCAATGCAACGTTCCGCGTCCAGCTCGAAAATCAGCATGAAATCATTGCCCATACGGCTGGCCGCATGCGCAAGAACCGCATCCGCGTTCTCGCCGGCGACAAGGTGCTTGTCGAAATGACGCCCTACGACCTGACCAAGGGCCGTATCACCTACCGCTTCAAGTAAGCGCGGCGGCGTGCGCGCCGCAAACTCGAGATCGATGGCGCTGTTGCGATGGCATTGACACATAAGCTGATCCTGGCCTCCGGTTCGCCGCGGCGCGTCGAACTGCTCGCACAGGCGGGTATCGAGCCTGCGCGCCTGATGCCGATGGATCTCGACGAGACGCCGAAGCGCACCGAGCATCCGCGCTCGCTCGCTTGGCGGCTGTCTGCCGAAAAGGCGAGAGCGGCACTGGCCGCCATCAAGGGCGAACACGGCTGGGAGGGAAGCTATATCCTTGCCGCCGATACCGTCGTTTCCGTCGGCCGCCGCATTCTGCCCAAGCCTGAACTGGTCAGCGAAGCTTCAAGCGCGCTGCATCTTCTGTCCGGCCGCAGCCACCGCGTCTATACCGGTATCTGCCTGATCACGCCGGACAAGACGGTGCGCCAGAAGGTCATCGACACCAAGGTCCGGTTCAAGCGTCTTTCCAGTCACGACATCGACAGCTATCTTGCTTCGGGCCAGTGGCGCGGCAAGGCGGGTGCCTACGGCATCCAGGGCATCGCCGGCAGCTTTGTCGTCAAACTGGTGGGTTCCTACACCAATGTCGTCGGCTTGCCGCTCTATGAGACCGTCAGCCTGCTTTCAGGCGAGGGTTACGACGTGCATGACAGCTGGATGAAGGGCTAAAAGGCCATGAGCTCAGACGAAACCAAGAGCGCCTCCAACGTGGCGCCGCTGCGCAAGACAGTGACCTGCCCCGAGTGCAAACGCCCGTCGCACCGCGAACATTACCCTTTCTGTTCGGACCGTTGCCGCAATGTCGATCTCAACAGATGGCTGACCGGTTCCTACGCGATTCCGGTGGCAGATGATGAATCGAAAGCCGACGGTGAGGACTGAGACCGGCTAAATTTTGCGGGATATCCGTTGTTTTTCAGGTATTTGCACCAAATGACATTTTCCTGTCGAAAAAACGTCATTTGGTGCTGGACACCGCCGAACAAGATGTTATAACCCCGCTCGCTTCCGGGGCGCAACCAACGCCCCACGGTTCCCAAAGCGGAACCATCGCCGCAAGGCAAGGATGCCCGGATAGCTCAGTTGGTAGAGCAGCGGATTGAAAATCCGCGTGTCGGTGGTTCAAATCCGCCTCCGGGCACCATTAATTTGGTCTTCAAAACTACTTTTTATCATGCAGCCGTACGAACGGCGTATTGCATGGCGATCTGGGTTCAGTCCATGCGTTGCCTGCCGGACATCGCGGCTACGATCCGCGCATGGCCGCGAAAATCCGGCCAAGTGGCGGGCAGCGTGCTCCATATTTGGTGGTGTTTTTGTCATATCTGCCGGTGGACCTGACTATTGCGGACGGGATCAGAGCGTAATCCGCTGGCCATGGTGTATCCGGCGTTTCGTCGGCGTGACGACTGCTATAAAATTATGATTTGAAAACAATAGTTTATACTGCGATTGGCGCCGTGCGAATGCAAAGGACGCGGGGGAACGCGGACAGATGTGACGCTGACGGCTTGCGTAAGCGTGGCTTGAATTACACTTGCCTCATTCATGCCGTATTCATTTTTGGAGCGCTCTAAAGTCAGAAGCCGCTTGGGCTTTATGGAGCAGAAAATGCAGAGAATGAAAATCGCCGTTGCCGCCGCAGCGGTTTTGTTGACGGCCAGTGTCTCCTATGCGGAAGATCTCGTCTTCACGCTGAAGAACGGCACGAAATCGGTACTCAACAATTTCCATGCTTCGCCTGTTGGCGTCGATAAGTGGGAAGATGATATCTTTGGTCGTCAGGCGCTTGGCCCGGGCGAAACCATGGAAATCACCATTGGCGACGGACGCGACGTCTGCAAGTACGACATGCGGTTCGAATTCCAGGGCGATGATCTCGACGTCACGACCGACACGCAGGATCTCTGCGAGCTGGGCGAATACACGATCGAGGAATAAGAGTTCCGAAGCCACCATCTACCCCGTCACCACACGCGGTGGCGGGGTGTGCGTTTCGTCACCGGTTTGGAAGCGGCACGGTGCCTGTAAACCGCGGACGGACCGGCGCTATCCGGCCAATAGCCGGTTTCTCCAGGCCCTCGCCGTTCGGCGGCGCTGTGGTCTTTTCCGCAGCCATGATGCCTGTTGGTATTCCCGTGCGGTCTGCTCTCAACAGCCTCCTCATTGTTCACATGCGGAAACTTGCCATTGGCAGTCAGAGATTTCGCTCTGCAGGCGACTGAGCGGTTTCCCGCCGCGAGAGCTTCCCCTTGATCGTAGCCATCCCCGGTTCACGGGAAGAAGCCCGATTCTGTGTGATTTCGGTGACGGGCAATCAGCATGTTGTGGGTGCATCGGCGGAGTGGCTGGGCTGCCTTTGAAATGTCCTAATAACAGGTGAACAGTTGAGTGTCTGTCATCTGCAACCGATCCTGGCTTGTCTTGCGTTCAATTCCCCATGTGGGATCGCTGCATTCGATGACTGTTGTAAATCTATCGGCTGAATGGCCGCGTGCGGAATGCGGCCCCGGTTTGAGAAGGAAAAATGATGAACAAAACCCTCGCTTTGGCGCTCACCACCGCGACCCTGGCTCTGACGGGCACACTTGCCGCACAGGCTGCCGATCTGGCAAACGGCGCGCCGGCTCCAAGCTATGAAGAGAGCGATGTGCGCGGCGGTGTGAAGATCGGCTATCTCGAATGCGAGGTCGGCGGTGGCGCCGGTTACGTTCTTGGCTCGGCCAAGGAAATTGATTGCACCTTCCATTCCTCGGTCGGGAACGAACGCACAGATCACTATACCGGCGCCGTCAGAAAGATGGGCGTTGACCTCGGCTTCACGACGCGCAGCAAACTCGTCTGGGCGGTGCTGGCACCGACGGCAGGTTACCATCGCGGATCGCTCAGCGGTCTTTATCAGGGCGCAAGTGTTGAAGCCACGGTCGGTGCCGGCGTCGGTGCAAACATCCTGGTCGGCGGCACCTCCGGCTCCATCCACCTGCAGACGATCAGCGTGACCGGCCAGCTCGGCCTCAATCTGGCTGCGGGCGGCACGTCGGTGACGCTGACAGCCGTCAACTGAATCGTCCAGCCTTTCCCCTTCGCGTGCCGGAGGGGAAAGGCGACAAGCCGTTTTCATCGACTCGCCGCGTCCGTTTAATCCGCCAGTTCGGGATTGTCCGTGCGAAGGCTTTTGGGCCGGAGCAAGCGGATGGCCTTGCCGGCCGGACTGCTCTGCAGCTGCAGGACGCGTGTAAAGAAGCGGTTACCGGAAGCCACCCTGCCGATATTCACGATAGCCGCATTGCCCAGTTCCTGCTCCATGAAAGTCAGAACCTGCTGGTAGGCATCGCGATCCAGCGTGTCGAGCGCCTCGTCAATGATGATCCAGCCCGGTTTGTGCAGTCCAAGCCGCGCAATGGCCAGCAGCCTGATCTCGACTTCGTTCAGCTTCAACCTTGTTCGCATGTCCTGATCAAAGCTGTTTTGCAACTTGCTCAGACCGACCCTGGACAAAACCGACACCAAGTCGGCCTTGTTGAACCGCCCTGGATTTTCAGGATAACTGAGGACT
Source organism: Pararhizobium sp. DWP1-1-3 (assembly GCF_049896125.1). Taxonomy (NCBI): domain Bacteria; kingdom Pseudomonadati; phylum Pseudomonadota; class Alphaproteobacteria; order Hyphomicrobiales; family Rhizobiaceae; genus Pararhizobium; species Pararhizobium sp. DWP1-1-3. The sequence continues at coordinate 653,225 of NZ_JAFCTR010000002.1, read as the reverse complement.
TCTTCCAGCGTTCCCGGCGGGAAATAGGGCGTGCGCGGCACAAAGGCGATGTCCACGCCTTCGGGTAGGGCAATCCGCCCATGTCCCCAGGGCCAAAGACCGGCCAGAGACCGGAAGAACGGCGCCTTTTCCACATCCGATTCGCTGGTCACCAGAACGCGGTCGCCCGTCCGGATTTCCACATGCTGATCGGCGAGCTTGATGCAACCGGACGGCAGGGCGATTTCCAGCCGGTCGATGGTCAGGCGGTCGCCCTCAGCCTTGGCAAATTCGATGCGCTTGTCGTTTTCGTGCCGTTCGTCGGTCATCAGGATCGCAGACCGGAAGGCGGCAACGCGTAGCAGCGTCGCGCGCCAGTCGGCGATGCTGTCGATATTGTCGACAAACCAGCGCAACGACGTATTCACCTGATTGAAGGCGCCCACGGCCATCATCAGGCCGCCGAAACTCAGGTCGCCGTTGAAATAGACCGGGGCTGCGATGACGATGGGGGCAACGACCGTCAGCCAGCCATAGCCGGAGGTGACCCATGTCAGCCGAGTCAGAGCCATCATCAGCTTGTTGCTGATTTCCAGAACCGAGGCGAGATCGCGCTGCAGGCGGCGCTTTTCATTGCCTTCGCCGGAAGACAGGGAAACCGCCTCTATATGTTCATTGACCCGCATCAGCGAGAAGCGCAGGGCGGCCTCGCGCGCATAGTGGTCGCCGTTGATCTTGACGAGGGGGCGGCCGACGAACCAGCTCACGGCAGCAGCGGTTCCGGCATAAAGAAAGGCTGCCCAGACCATGTAGCCGGGAATGTTGAGATCGTAGCCGCCGACATGAAAGATGAAACCGGCCGACAGCGACCATAGAACGCCGACGAAACTGGCAAGCAGAATACCCGACTGGAACAGCCCAATAGTGAGTCCTGCCGTCAGGTCGGCGAGATGGCGGGCATCCTCATGCACGCGCTGGTCGGGATTGATGCCGATGGAACCGGCATTGGCAAGGCGAAAGGCCCGCGCGGGCTTCATCCACTCGCCGATCAGATCGAGCGTCAGGCCTTCCCTCAGTTTGATTCGGATCCATTGATTAAGCCAGGTTTGCAGCACATTGAGGACCAAAAGCGTGCCGGCGATCTGGCCGAAAGTTATGAACTGCCTGAGAAACGCCGCGAGATCGCGCCGCTCCAGCGTGTCGTAGAACGGCTTGTACCATCGGTTCAGCAGGATCTGTCCGGCCGCAGTCGCCAATATGATGATGATGATCCCGATCGCGAGCCACGTGATGGTTTTTCGGACCGGCGAGGCGACAAAAGCCCGCTGCATCATGCGGAGCTGATCAAAAAAAGGCTGCTCGTCGTCTGTCTCTACGGGCTGGTTACTCTTACCATTCATGTCATGCGGCATCGGCGCGAATCTCTTCACCACGGTCTTCACCTCCGAAGTATAGCGCGTCCGAAGCGCTACCCCTAAGAAAGATTAGCAGGGGAGCATGGAGCGAGGCAGTCCAACGGGTTCAACTGGCGGCCATCATCGCAAATTGGCGGCGAGATTGCTGTTCACGTTTGGCGGAGCTTGCCGTGCACGAAAGCCTTGGCTTTGGCAACGGACGTGGAAAGCGGGTCGCCGGAGGCCAAGCGCGCGGCAATCGCACTGGCCAGCATGCAGCCGGTGCCGCGCATCGTGGCGGCAAGGCGAGGGGAGGCGAAGGATTGATCGGCATGGCCGACCCGAAACAGAATGTCGGTGGATTCCACCCCATCGCCGTGCCCGCCCTTGACCAAAACCGCCCTTGCCCCTGCCGTCAAAAGGCTGCGGGCCTGACTGGAAACGCTGCCCGGCGATGCTGCCAGCACCGAAAGCTCCGGCAGATTGGGCGTGACAAGCGTGCACGAAGAAACCAGTTCGAGCAGGGGAACCGTCGCGTCCGGGGCCAACAGGGCGCGGCCGGACGTCGAGACCAGAACGGGATCGAGCACCACGGGGATGCCGGGATGATCTGCAAGTACCGCTGCAACGGCGAAAATCGTCGCCGATGTCGCCAGCATGCCGATCTTGATCGCCGCAATCGGATTGGCGGACAGCGCCGCGCGCATCTGCTGCGCCACACGGTCCGGTGCCACGGGATCGGCATGTTCGACGCCAAGATGTGTCTGGACGGTGACGGCGGTGATCGCCACCGAAGCCTTGACGCCGAAGGCCGCCAGCGTCTCGATATCGCGGACGATCCCGGCACCGCCGGAGGAATCCGAACCTGCAACGGCAAGCACGTGCGGCATGAGGTTCATCGTGCTGCGCTCATCGGAAGCCCGCCGTACGCTCGATCCATTCCCGCACGCGTGCTTCCGGATCGATATTGAGGGTTATATCGGTGACGACGGCAGCGCTATCGGCGCCATGGGCAAGGACGCTACCGATCCGGTCGATATTCAGACCGCCGATTGCCACCAGCGGCAGCGAGCCGATGCGCGTCTTCCACTCGCGCAGCTTTTCCAGCCCCTGCGGCGCCCATTTCATCTCCTTCAGGATGGTCGGCCAGACCGGCCCGAGCGCCACGTAATCGGGCTTAGCAGCAAGCGCGATGGCAAGCTCCGCCTCGTCATGGGTCGAAAGCCCGAGCTTGAGCCCGGCGGCGCGGATGGCGGCAATATCTGCGGTGACCAGATCTTCCTGGCCGAGATGGACGAAATCGCAGCCTTCCGCGATTGCCATTTGCCAGTAGTCGTTGACGATCAGCTGGCAATCATGCGCCGCGCAGATCGCTTTTGCGCGGCGAATGGCAGTGCGCAGTTTGGCATCGGTGCTGTCCTTCATCCGCAACTGCACCAGCTTGACGCCGATCGGTACAAGACGCTCGATCCACTCGGCGCTATCGACGATCAGGTAGAAGGGATCGAGCTTCATGAAAACACCGCCTTGCCGATGACCGGCGTGGATGGCACCGCCATGTCGCGCGGTTCGAGCATTCCGGCCTGAAATGCCGTGCGACCCGCCTCTATGGCGCCGGTGAAAGCTGCGGCCATGGCGGCCGGGTCACCTGCGCCTGCAACGGCGGTATTCAGCAGAACGGCATCAAAGCCGAGTTCCATGACGGTGGCGGCATGCGATGGCCGCCCGATCCCGGCATCGATGATCAACGGAACATCCGGAAAACTTGCCCGCATGCTGCGCAACGCCGGCAGATTGACCGGACCCATGGCCGAGCCGATGGGGGCACACCAGGGCATCAGCACCTCACAGCCCGCTTCGAGCAGCCGTTCCGCCACGACGAGATCATCGGTGGTGTAGGGGAAGACTTTGAAACCTTCGCCGTTCAGGATGCGCGCCGCCTCGACAAGTGCAAAGACGTCCGGCTGCAGGGTGTCGTGGTTGCCGATCACCTCGATCTTGATCCAGTCGGTAGCAAAGACTTCACGCGCCATCTTCGCGGTCAGCACCGCTTCCGAGACGGTGTGGCAGCCGGCGGTATTGGGCAGGACCCGGACGCCCAGCGCACGGATCAGTTCGAAGAACGCGCCGCCGGTGCGGCTGCCTGCGGTCTCCCGGCGCAGCGACACGGTGACGATATCGGTTTTCGAGGTGCGGACCGCATCGGCCAGGATAGCGGGCGAGGGATAGCGCGCCGTGCCGAGCAGCAGCCGCGAGGAAACGGAGGTTCCGTAGAGTGTCAGCATCATCAGCCTCCCTGCATCGGCGACAGAATCTCGACGCGGTCGCGATCGCACAGTACAAAATCGCGCCGCTCTTCGCGGTGCACCAGCTCGCCATTGACGGCCGTTGCCAGCCAGTCGCCTTCGTATTCGAGCGAGGTCAGAAGCTCGGACAGAACGGAAATGTCGGTTTGATGATCCTCACCGTTGATTGTCAGTTTCATCGGCTTGCTCCAATCGGGTTTTCATATCTGCGAGGGTTCACAAGAATCGGATCAAAAGAGTTGGCCGGTCTTGCGGCGTTCGTTTTCGAAGAGGAGACGATGTGCGCCGCAACGTCCTGCGCGACGGATGGGGCCAGCAGAAACCCATGCCGGTACATTCCGTTTATGCGAATGATGCCGCCATCAGCCGAAAACCGCGGCAGATTGTCGGGATAGCTCGGGCGAACCCCGGCGCCGGTTTCGACCACGCGCGCCTCGCCGAAGGCCGGGTGAAGCGCATAGGCAGCGTTGAGCAGCTCCATCAGCGAGCGGGCGCTGATCGGGCCGCGATCATCGCTTTCGATCATCGTCGCGCCAACCATGAAGCGGCCGTCGCCGCGCGGCACGATATAGAGCGGAATGCGTGGATGCAGCAGGCGGACGGGGCGTAAGAGCGTCACGTCCGGCGTCTCCAGCATCAGCATTTCCCCCCGCACGCCGCGCAGGTCCACCGTCTGACCGATGCTGCTTGCCCCGGTGCAATCGACGATATGGTCGAACCCGGCTCCCGGAAAATCCGGGGCAGCGCCGAAATGGAAGACCACGCCCATTGCCGCCAGCCTGCCGGAAAGGCCGGTTATCGCGCGCCTGGGATCGAGATGGGCTTCGTTACGGAAGAAAAGCGCCTTGCGAAACCGGCCGGCGAGGTCCGGCTCCAAAGCCCCGGTCTCCTCGCCGTCCAGCCAGCCAAAGTTTGATGTCCGGGCTGCGAAACGGTTGAGCTCCGCAGTATCGCGCGGCGGCGCGACGACCAGCGTGCCCTTGCGGACAACGTGGCCGGGCAGTGCCGCTTCCCACCAGTCAGCCGATTTGCGCCCCAGCGTCAACACCGTTTCAGGCGCGCTTTCGCGCTCGCACCAGGGCGCCAGCATGCCGCCGGCAAACCAGGAGGCGCCGCCGCCAGGCCGCGATGACGTCTCCGTCACCTCGACCGCGATGCCTTTCCCCGCAAGTTCATGAGCAACCGTGAGGCCGGCAACGCCGGCCCCCCTGATCAGGACGCGCATGGTCACTCTCCGGCTGGCGGAATGGTGCCGTCCGGGCCGAGCGGCATATAGAGCGAGCCGCCCGCCTGGAACTTTGCCGCCATTGCCTCTAGCCCTTCCTTCTGCGCCTCGGCGCGGATGTCGTGGGAAATCCGCATCGAGCAGAATTTCGGCCCGCACATCGAGCAGAAATGCGCGACTTTATGGGCTTCCTTCGGCAGGGTCTCGTCATGGAAGGAGCGCGCCGTTTCCGGATCGAGCGACAGGTTGAACTGGTCTTCCCAGCGAAACTCGAAGCGGGCCCGCGACAAGGCGTCGTCGCGCAGCTGGGCGGCCGGGTGCCCCTTGGCAAGGTCGGCAGCATGGGCGGCGATCTTGTAGGTGATGACACCGACCTTGACGTCATTGCGGTCGGGCAGGCCGAGATGCTCCTTCGGCGTGACATAGCAGAGCATCGCCGTGCCGAACCAGCCGATCATCGCAGCGCCGATGCCCGACGTGATGTGGTCGTAGCCGGGGGCGATGTCGGTCGTCAGCGGCCCAAGCGTGTAGAAAGGTGCCTCGCCGCAGACTTCCAGCTGCTTGTCCATGTTTTCCTTGATCTTGTGCATCGGCACATGGCCGGGGCCTTCGATCATCACCTGGCAATCCTTGGCCCAGGCAATTTGCGTGAGTTCGCCGAGCGTTTCGAGTTCGGCAAACTGCGCGGCGTCATTGGCATCGGCGATCGAGCCGGGTCGCAGGCCGTCCCCCAGAGAGAAGGTCACGTCATAGGCGCGCGCAATGTCGCAGATTTCGTCGAAATGCTCGTAGAGGAAGCTTTCCTTGTGGTGATGAAGACACCACTTGGCCATGATCGAGCCGCCGCGCGAAACGATGCCGGTGACGCGGTTGACGGTGAGCGGGATATAGGCGAGCCGCACGCCGGCATGGATGGTGAAATAGTCGACGCCCTGCTCGGCCTGCTCGATCAGCGTATCGCGATAGACCTCCCAGTTCAGGTCCTCGGCAATGCCATTGACCTTTTCCAGCGCCTGATAGAGCGGCACGGTGCCAATCGGAACCGGCGAATTGCGGATGATCCACTCGCGGATATTGTGGATGTTGCGGCCGGTCGATAGGTCCATGACGGTATCGGCGCCCCAGCGCGTCGCCCAGACCATTTTTTCGACTTCCTCGGCCATCGACGAGGTGACGGCGGAATTGCCGATATTGGCATTGATCTTCACCAGAAAATTCCGGCCGATGATCATCGGCTCGGATTCCGGGTGGTTGATATTGGCCGGGATGACGGCTCGCCCACGGGCAATTTCCTGGCGGACGAATTCCGGCGTCACGTGATCGGGAATGCTGGCGCCGAAATTCTCGCCGTCGCGCACCAGCGCTCCGTTCGGCGGTTTGCGGCCGAGGTTTTCGCGGATGGCGATATATTCCATTTCCGGCGTGATGATGCCGGCACGGGCATAGGCGATTTGGGTCACAGCCTTGCCGTTCTTGGCGCGCAGGGGCTGGTTGCGGTGGGGAAATTCCGGCGTCAGCCGTTCGCCGGTGGCAAAGCCGTTGTCTTCGGGTTTGACGTGGCGGCCGTCATAGGTCTCGACATCGCCACGCGCGGTAGCCCAGGCCTGGCGCTGCCGGGACAGACCGGCGTCGATCGAGACGATGTGCGCCGGATCCGTGTAGGGGCCGGAGGGATCGTAAACGGTGACGGGCGGTTCGCCCGAGGTGGGATGCACGGAAATTTCGCGCATCGGCACGCGGATATCCGGGTAGAGTTCGCCCGGAATATGCACCTTGCGGGAGGCTGGCAACGGGCCCGTGGTAACTGTGGGTGTGATGTTTTTTGCGGCAATAGTCATGGTTGAGGCTCCAAAGTTGGAGACCCAGTCATCAGAGCCGGAATGATGAAAAGACGCCGACGCGAATCCGCAAACGGAATCCGAGTCTCAACAGCGCTTGCACCGTCCCTACGCCAGTATGAACTGGATCAGGTTCAACGGGTCACTGCGCTGCTTGAGGGCGGCAAAGCCACCGATCATGCCAGCAGAATCTCAGCCCCTTGTCGGGACCCCCCTGGTGAATGCGCCGATCTAGCCACAGTTTTGGACGGAGCGTCAAGGGCCGTTTGGCGCAGCACCCGGCGTGCGGCTCTCGTTGAGCGCCGGAAGACTGTGAAGATATCCAATGATTACAATCGCGCCCTCGACAGCGCCGCCCCGGCAAATTATCTATAAAACATGACCTCAGCGAGCGAAGACACGATTGCCAGCCGCATCAGCCGCATCCTTGCCGACAGGATCGTCACCGGGCAATTGGACCCGGGCACGAAGCTGCGCCAGGACCATATTGCCGAGGAGTTCGGAACCAGCCACGTGCCGGTGCGCGAGGCCTTCCGCCGGCTGGAAGCGCAGGGGCTTGCGGTCAGCGAACCGCGCCGGGGCGTGCGGGTTGCGTCCTTCGATCTGAAGGAAGTGCGCGAAGTGGCGCAAATGCGGGCAGCCCTTGAGGTTCTGGCCCTTCGGCATGCGGCGCCGCATCTGACGGCTGCCATTCTGGATCAAGCCGAAGAGGCCACCGTTGCGGGCGACAATTCCCATGATGTCCGCTCCTGGGAGGAGGCAAACCGCCGTTTTCACACGCTGATTCTGACTCCCTGCGGCATGCCGCGCCTCTTGGCCGCCATCAGCGATCTGCATGCGGCCAGTGCCCGTTTCCTGTTCGCCAGCTGGCGAACCGAATGGGAAGTGCGCACCGATCACGATCACCGCGCCATCCTGACATTTCTGCGTCAGGGCAATATCGAAAACGCCGCGCCTGTGCTTGAGCGGCACGTACAATGGATCGGCCAAAAACCCGTCCGCAACGCTTCCGGCGCAACCCGTGACGCTTTTGCCATCGTCGGCTGACGATTTTTTCACAGCTTATTTTCCCTGATTTTGCTCGCTCCCGGCGCGTGCCGCAGCATTACCACAGCACGTATTACGTGAATTTATCCGTTTTGCATCAAAAAGGCGGTTGCGGTTTTCTGTCCTTCGATAAATTATAGATAATTATTATTTTTAATCTATCGAATGGGTACCAGATGCTGAGAGATGAAAAACACGCTGATTTCCCTGTTGAAAAGAGCGTTATAGGCGAGATTTCTTATGGGGAAGATCCCCAAATAGCTCGCTTTTCTCCCGATGACGCAAAAATTATCTATAATTTTCCATTCAACGATTTGCTCTTTCAGGCGCACTCGGTTCACCGCGAAAATTTCGATCCCAACGCTGTGCAAATCAGCCGTTTGTTGTCGATCAAAACCGGTGGATGCGCCGAGGATTGCGGCTATTGCAGCCAGTCGGCACGCTCTCCGACGGGGCTGAAAGCCTCCAGGCTGATGATGGTCGAGAAGGTGCTCATTGAAGCGCGCAAGGCAAAGGCCGAAGGGGCCAGCCGCTATTGCATGGGGGCCGCCTGGCGCAGCCCCAAGGACCGCGACATGGACACGCTGGTGGACATGGTGGCAGGGGTCAAGGCGCTCGGTCTGGAAACCTGCATGACGCTCGGCATGCTATCGCCGCAGCAGGCAGGCACGCTGGCCGAAGCCGGGCTCGATTATTACAACCATAACATCGATACGTCGGAAGAATTCTATCCGCAGATCATCACCACGCGCACCTTCGCCGACAGGCTGGAGACGCTCGCCAATGTCCGCGATGCCGGCATGAAGGTCTGCGCCGGCGGTATTCTCGGCATGGGCGAAACGACCGATGATCGCATCTCCATGCTGGTGACACTCGCCAACCTGCCGGAACCGCCCGAAAGCGTGCCGATCAACATGCTGATCCCGATCCCCGGCTCGCGGCTTGCCAATGCCGAGCCGGTCGATCCGATCGAATTCGTCAGGACCATCGCGCTTGCCCGCATCCTGATGCCGCGCGCGCATGTGCGCCTCTCGGCCGGGCGCACGCAAATGAGCGACGAGATGCAGGCGCTCTGTTTCTTCGCCGGCGCCAATTCGATCTTTGCCGGCGACACGCTGCTGACAGCCGAAAACCCGGGCGAGGACCATGACGCCGCCTTGTTCCGCCGCCTTGGCCTGAAGCCGATGGACCTGGGACTTTCGCAATGATGACTCAAGGTCTTGCCCGCTACGAAACCACGCTGGCGGGCCTGGAGCGCAAGGGCAGGCGGCGCATTCTGGTTGACCGGGCCGGGGCCGATTTCAGTTCGAACGATTATCTGGCGCTGGCCGGATCGGCGCGGCTGGCGGCGGCGATTGCGTCAGCCCTTGATTGCGGCGTGCCGGCCGGTGCCGGCGGCTCGCGGCTGCTGCGCGGCAATCACCCGGAGCATGAGGCACTGGAGGCGGAGGCGGCGGCCTTTTTCGGAGCCGAGCGTGCGCTCTATTTCGGCAGCGGCTATGCCGCGAACACAGCGCTTTTCTCGACCCTGCCACAGCGGGGCGATCTCGTCGTCTATGATGCGCTGGTGCATGCCAGTGCGCATGAGGGCATTCAGGCGGGCAAGGCGCAGGCAGTGGCCGCCGCCCACAACGATGCCTCATCCTTCGCACAGGCGATCGAACATTGGCGCAGCCACGGCGGAACTGGCCATCCCTGGATTGCCGTAGAAAGTCTCTATTCGATGGACGGCGATCGCGCACCGCTGGCGGAGCTTGCAGCCCTTGCCGAAAAGCACGCCGGTTTCCTGGTGATCGACGAGGCGCATGCGACCGGTGTTTTCGGTCAAGATGGCCGCGGTTTTGCCGCTGATCTCGAAAACCGCGCCAATGTCATCGTGCTGCACACATGCGGCAAGGCGCTCGGCGTTTCCGGCGCGCTGCTGGGCGCCAGTGCTGTGCTGTGCGACTACCTCGTCAACCGGGCGCGGGGTTTCATCTATTCGACCGCGCCATCGCCGCTGATGGCGGCAGCGGTTCGCCAATCCCTTCACATGCTGGTGGACGAGCCGCAGCGCCGTGCAGATTTCGACGCATTGTGCAGCTTCGCCAATGCCGAGTTGAACGCAAAACTCGGCCTCGCAGGCAGCAGATCGCAGATCCTGCCGGTGCTGATCGGCGATAACGGCCGGGCTGTGCGGATTGCCGCGCGGATGCGAGCAGAAGGCTTCGATATCCGCGCCATCCGCCCGCCGACGGTGCCGGAAGGCACCGCAAGGCTGCGGATCGCCATTACGCTGAATGTTGATCAACCGACGATAGCCCGCATGTTCACCCGGCTGGCGGCCATTATCGCGGAGGAGAACCCATGATGCGCTTCGTGGTAACGGGCACCGATACCGGCATCGGCAAGACGGTGTTTTCGGCGGCACTGGCGGCGGCACTTGGCGGTTATTATTGGAAACCGGTGCAATCGGGACTGGACGAGGAAACCGACAGCCAGGTCGTCCACCGGCTGGGCCGTCTGCCGCCGGATCGTATCGTTCCAGAGGCCTACCGCTTGCGGACACCGGCTTCGCCGCATCTCGCCGCCCGGCTTGATCACGTCGAGATCGAACCCGAGCGGTTGATGCCGCCGGTAACTGATGCACCGCTGGTCATCGAGGGTGCTGGCGGTTTGCTGGTGCCGCTCACCGAAACGGCGGTGTTCGCCGATGTCTTTGCGCGCTGGCAAATCCCCGTCATTCTTTGCGCCCGCACCGGGCTCGGCACCATCAACCACACATTGCTGTCGCTCGAAGCTTTGCGCCACCGTTCTATTCCGGTCTTCGGCGTCGCCTTCATCGGCGATGAACAGACAGAAACCCAGCGGATCATCGCCGCGATGGGGCAGGTGCGCATTCTCGGCCGCTTGCCGCGGATCGATCCGTTGACGCCCGAAAGCCTGGGTCAGGCCTTCCAGAAAAACTTTCCTCTTTCCTCGTTCGAAGAGAAGACAGCATGACCTCACCTGTCTGGCACCCCTTCACCCAGCATGCGCTGGAACCCACTCTGAAGCGCATCGTTCAAACCGACGGCGCCTGCCTGATCGATGACAGCGGATCGCGCATCCTCGATGCCATCTCCTCCTGGTGGGTGATCACGCATGGCCACCGCCATCCGGCGATCATGGCGGCCATCCAGGCCGCATGCGCATGCTACGACCAGATCATTTTTGCCGAATACACCCATGAACCGGCGGAAGAACTGGCGCGGGGCCTGCTGCGGATCGCCCCGCCGGGGCTTGCGCATGTGTTTTATTCCGACAGCGGATCGACCTGCGTCGAGGTCGCGCTGAAAATGGCCCTCGGTTTCTTCCACAATTTGGGCAGCCCGCGCCGCCGCATCTGCGTTCTGGAACACGGCTATCACGGCGATACGATCGGCACGATGTCGGCGGGGGAACGCGGCGTCTTCAACGCGGCTTACGAGCCGATGCTGTTCGGCGTCGATCGCCTGCCGTTTCCGGCGCTCGGCCATGAGCAGGAGACGCTCGATGCCTTCGAGCGCTTCTGTGCAACGGGAGACGTGGCCGCGCTGCTGATCGAGCCGCTCATTCTCGGGGCTGGCGGCATGCTGACCTATTCCGCCTCGGTTTTGGCCGAGCTGAAACGGATCGCCGAACGGCATGGCACCCTGCTGATCGCCGACGAGGTGATGACCGGCTGGGGCCGCACCGGCAGTGTCTTTGCCTGCGAACAGGCAAGCGTGTCGCCTGATATCCTCTGCACATCCAAGGGCTTGACCGGCGGCGCCCTGCCGCTTGCCGCCACCCTCTGCACGGCCGAAATCTTCGAAGCACATCTGTCGACCGACCGCCGGAAGACATTCTTTCACTCCAGTTCCTACACCGCCAACCCGATTGCCTGCGCCGCCGCAGTCGCCAATCTGACTGTCTGGGAAAACGAGCCGGTGCGCGAGCGCATCAAGTCGCTGGAGGTTATGCAGACGGAAAGATTGGCACGCTTTGAGGGCGATCCGCGCTTCGCCAATATCCGCCAGATCGGCACGATCACCGCGCTCGATCTTACGGTCCCTGCCGGAGGATATCTGTCGGAGGTTGGTCCAAAGCTCAGGGCCTTCTTTCGCGAGCGAAAACTGCTGATCCGGCCGCTTGGCAACGTCATCTATCTGATGCCGCCCTATTGTGTAACGGCAGGAGAGCTTGACCGGGCCTATGATGCGATCGACGAGGCTGCTGCATGCTTTGTGGCGGGCCGGTTGTGAGCAGCGTCCGGTCATCCCGTCTTGCCGGCTTCGGTCATAGCGTGCCGGGGCGGCGTGTCGAAAACGCCGAAATAGAGGATAGCCTCGGTCTCGAGCCGGGCTGGATCGAACGCCGGACCGGGATCAGGACGCGCTATTGGGCCGAACCGGGCGATACGCTGTCCGGCCTAGCTGCAAGGGCAGGGGAGGCCGCCATTAAGGACGCTGGCATCGCCCGGGGGGACATTGTACTGACGCTGCTTGCCACTTCGACGCCCGATCATCTGTTGCCACCGTCGGCACCGCTGCTCGCCCATCACCTTGGATTGGCAAATTCCGGCGCCATCGATCTTGCCGGGGCCTGTTCCGGTTTCCTCTATGCGCTGACGCTCGCCGATGGTTTCGTTCGTACGCAAGGCCGGCCGGTGCTGGTGGTCGCCGCCAATATTCTCAGCCGCCGGATCAATCCTGCCGAACGCGCAAGCTCGGTGCTGTTTGCCGACGCAGCCGGCGCGGTCGTTCTGATGCCCTCGCAGGATGCAGACGCAGGATTGCTGGGCGTCGATCTTGCCTCGGACGGTAGCCGATACGACCTGATCTCGATCCCGGCCGGTGGCGGCAACCGTCCCTTTGCTGCCGACGTGGCGGCACAGGATTGCCTGATGACGATGCGGGACGGACGGGAAATGTTTACGCAAGCGGTCCGGATGATGAGCGATTGCGCACGCCGGGCACTGGACGATGCAGGGCTCGGCGCCATGGATATACAACGGTTCATTCCGCATCAGGCCAATGCCCGCATCTTCGATGCCGTCTGCAGCGATCTCGGTATCGCCCCTGGGAAAACCGTCCGCACGATCGATGGCTACGGAAACTCCTCCGCTGCCACCATTCCCCTTTCGCTGTCGCTCGCCCATCAGGCCGCTCCCTTCATGCCCGGAGAGAAATTGCTGCTGACAGCCGCAGGCGCTGGGCTGACGGGTGGGGCCTGTGTAATCAAAATGTAAGTATTTCCTTACATGGCTCTGCGCGGCGGAAACGCGATTGCGCAGGAAACAGGTGGCGACCAGCCGTTGAAATCGTCATTCAAGAGGCTTCGCTGTTGCAACGATGATCTTGGAGGCTCCGCCATGAATGCGCATACGACAACTCCGCCGGTTTCTGCCGCGCTGTCTGCCGAGGCGCGTGTCGCGCGGTACGACTGGACCCGTCTCGGCGAAGAACTCAACGGCTTCGGCTGCGCCGTCATCGACAGACTGTTGTCGCCCGAGGAATGCCGCGAGCTTGCCGGGCTCTATTCTGCCGAACACCACTTCCGCAGCCATATCCACATGGCCCGCCATGGTTTCGGCAAGGGCGAATATCGCTATTTCAAATATCCGCTGCCGGACCTCATCGGGCATTTGCGCACCGCGCTCTATCCGCGTCTTTCGGATGTCGCCACCGGGTGGAACGAGTGCATGGGCATGGATGACCGTTATCCGGCCGAACATTCCGCGTTCCTGAAGCGGTGTCACGATGCCGGTCAGAACCGGCCGACGCCGCTCATGCTGCAATATGTGCCCGGCGACTTCAATTGCCTGCATCAGGACCTCTACGGCGATCTCGCCTTCCCGATCCAGGTGGCGATCCTTCTCTCGCAGCCGGGAGAGGATTTTACCGGGGGCGAATTCGTCCTGACGGAACAACGGCCGCGCATGCAGAGCCGGGTCGAGGTCGTGCCGTTGCGCCAGGGCGATGCCGTTGCATTTGCGGTTCACAATCGGCCGGTCCAGGGAAACAAGGGCAATTACCGGGTCAATCTGCGCCACGGCGTCAGCCGCATTCGCTCCGGCATGCGCCACACGGCCGGGATCATTTTCCACGATGCCAGATAAGGCTGCATGCACGGCAAAACGCGGAGAAGCACCGGCTCCACGCAGTTTAAGGGCGAAGCATCAGTTGCGCGGCCCCATCATCTTTGGTAAATTTTGTTTAAAGATTGATGGAGCGATCAGCCATGTCGAGCGTCACGCATCGTTTCGAAAATTACATGAGAAACGGCATGGGCGGTTGGGCACGGTCGCGGCCGGTGGTCATCCGGGCACTGTTATTTCTACCCTGCCTGCTGGAATACCTGATCGTCTACGCCTTCTGTGCCGCCGTGATCGCCGTTCTAGTCTTTCTGATGGCGCTCGTGGCAGTGTTGCGCCTGGATGATCTGCGTCAGTCCGGCCTGCGCTGAGGGATACCTCAGCGTGCGGCCTTTAGCGGTTGTTCGATATAGTAGCTTTCGTAGTTCTTGCGATATTTTTCCGCTCCGCCGAAGTCGCTGTATTTTCCCAGCTCGTCCATATCGGTCTTGTTGAGCATGACGCCGAGAATCTTGGCGTTGAATTGTGGATCGGAATGCAGAACGTCGCGAACCAACCGGGCCGGGGTCTTGCCCCATTCGATGACCATCAGGAACCCGTCGGCAAAGGGCGAAAAAGCTTTGGCATCGATAACCGGCGCCAGCGGCGCAAGATCGACAATGATATAGTCGAAGTTTTTGCGGGCGTTGGCGATCAAGGTTTCCATGCCCTGCGAGGCCAGCAGTTCGTTGGTATGGTAGAGATGCTCGCGAGGCGCGATCGGCAGGATCGCAAGCCGGGTTTGCGGATCGACCCTCAGACCCACGGTCCATTCTTCTTCACCGAGCACTGCTTCCACCAATCCCGTTTTCGGTGCCGGCGAAATCATCCGGCTGATCGCCGGGTTGCGGATGTCGGCGTCGATCAGCAGCGTACGTTTGCCGCTGGCAGCAAGCAGCCCGGCAAAATTCGCCGCGATGGTGGATTTGCCTTCGCCGGGTAGCGCCGAGACGACCCCGATGACGCGATTGGGGCGGCCCTGCAGGATAACGTCGCTGGCAAGCTTGGCATTGCGCAGCGTTTCCGCAAATGCCGATCGCGGCGCATCGACAGCAATCCTCGTCATCCGGGTCAGCGGCATGTCGGCATCGGCCGGCATGTCGGCTTTGTCCACTTCGGGCTTGGCAAAGCGCTCCCGCGTCTTGCTCCACATGCTGACGGTTTTCTTGCCGACGAGCGGCAGGTAGCCCAGCGATTTGTGCCCGAGCACCGAGCGGATGTCTTCCTCCAGCCGGAAGAACCGTTCGCGAAACTCCTGCAAGCCGGCAATGACAGCACCCAGCATGAAGCCCAGCACGATGGAAAGTGCAAGAACCATCGTCCGTTTCGGGCTCGATGGCGCGGTGGGCACACCGGCATCGGAGATGATGCGGGCCTTTGCGATCGGGAATGAGCGTTGCTGAGCCGCTTCCTCGAAACGGCCGAGATAGGATTCGTAGAGCGTCTTCAGTGCGGTCGCCCGTTGTTCCAGTCCGCGCAACTGAACCAGCGATCGGTTGGCTTGCGAGTTGCTGCCGACCACACCTTCGATGCTCTTGCGCAGCGATGCCTCGCGGGATTTGGCGACTTCGAATTCGTTGCGGTAGCTGCCGGTGATTTGCTGCAGCTCCCGGAAAATCTGGCCTGCAAGTTCGGTCTTTTCGGCCCGCAGGCTGACGGCCTGGGGGTGATCGGCGCCGAAATTCTGGCTAACGGCCTGCTCGCGCTTGCTGACGGCAAGATAGCGCGTCCGCAAATCCTGAATGACCGAATTGTCGGTCTGGCTTGAGGAGATCGTTGCGTTGTTCACCGCATTTTCTGCGCCCTGGTCGATGATCGATTGGTACTGGTTATAGCGTGCGGACGCGCTGGCGCTGTCTGCCTGCGCCACAATCAACTGGCTGTTGAGATCGGACAGCTGCTGTTCCGACATCAGTTCGCCGCGCGTCGAGGTGAGGCCGTTTTCCGCCTTGAATTTTTCCGCCTCCAGGGACGCTGTCTGGGCGCGCTGTCCAAGGTCTGTCAGCCGTTCCTGCAGCCAGACGGACGCGCGTTCGGTGGCATCGAAATTCGCGTTCAACTGGTCCGTGAGATAGGCATTGGCATAGGCGCGGGTAATGGTGGCGGCAAGCTTCGGATCGGTTGACTTGTAGGACAGCGCGACAACCGAGCTTCGCGAGACCCGCTCGACCGTCAGCGCCTGCTGGATATAGGCCGCTGCCGTCTCCCGGTTGCCGTTGCGGGCCGCCGCTTCGGAAATCTTGGGCTGCGAACCAAAGATACCGGTGATGGATTTGATTGCCGATTTCACCGTCGACATCAGCGACTGTGGTGGATTGAGAACCGTATCGTTGTCTCCAAGGTTTTCGGCATCGGTGACGCGCAGTGCCAGTTCGCCTGACTTCAGGATTTCGACCGCGCTGGAAAGCTGCGTGTCGGCCAGCTGCGCGTTCTGCGGCGAGGGAGTTTCCTCAGCATATTTCGACAGGTTATCGTCGAGCAGAATCTGTGTCTGTGACGTGTAGATCGGTGTCGCAAACAGCAGATAGAGGGAGCCGACAAGGAAGCAGAGGATGACGCAGGCGGCCACGACCCTTGAACGGCGAAACGCGATTGCGGTCAGCCGGTTCAGATCGATGAACGAGTCTGATTCATCGCTTCGCAGCGATGGAACGGTGTTCAACGGAAGAGGTCTTTGATTCATGGGCCGTCTGGTCTCCGGTACATTTCATGGTCGGTTCTCACCCCAAAACGCGGCAGGGGTGAGACCAGATTTTCCAACAGCACCAAGCCACTGAAAAATCGGTATTTTCAGGCAGCCCGCATCGCCTGCTCGTGGGACAGGACCATCTCGCGAACGGATTCGAACACGAGATTGCCGATATCGGCCCGCGCCAGTGCGAAGGCGACGTTCGCTTCGATGAAGCCCTGCTTGGAGCCGCAATCGAAGGTCCGGCCTTCATAAGGATGGGCGTGGAACGATTGCTCTGCCGACAGCCGCAGCATGCCGTCGGTCAGCTGGATCTCGTTGCCGGCGCCGCGTTGCTGATGCGCAAGGATCGAGAAGATCTCCGGCTGCAAGATGTAGCGGCCGTTGAGATAGTAGGTGGACGGCGCCTCGGCAACCGGCGGCTTTTCGACCATCTGCGTCACCTCAAACCCATGCCGGGTTTTCTCGCCCATGCCGACGATGCCGTATTTCGACGTGTCCTCGAGAGCGCACTGCTCGACGGCGACGACATTGCCGCCGACATCGTTGTAGAGGTCCATCAGCCCGGCCATGCAGCCGCGCGCACCGTAAGAAATCATATCCGGCAAAAGCAGCGCGAACGGCTCATCGCCGATCAGGTCGCGGGCGCACCAGACCGCGTGGCCAAGACCAAGCGGCGCCTGTTGGCGGGTGAAGCTGACGGAGCCGGCCGTCGGCAGCATGCGCGCCAGTTCGGACAGCTGCGCATCCTTGCCCGAGCGCGTCAGCGACGAGATCAGCTCCGGCACGTCGTCAAAATGGTCCTCGATAGCCTGCTTGTTGCGGCCGGTGACGAACACGATGTGCTCGATGCCGGCCTGCATGGCTTCCTCGACGGCATATTGCACGACAGGACGATCGACGATGGTCAGCATTTCCTTCGGCATCACCTTGGTTGCGGGGAGAAACCGCGTGCCGTTTCCGGCGACGGGAATAACGGCTTTGCGAACGGGTCTGATAGGAGCCATTGAACTATCCTTTGTTCTTGTGCGGGCTGTTGCCCGGGGTGGTTCTATTCATCGTTTTCGGCGGGGGACCGAAAGGGCGAATTGCAGTGAACGGCGCCATCAGGCGCCGCAGCCTGACGGCAATGGGCATCCGCAGATGCCGGACTGCCGCCGGATTTCTCCACGCGGTTTTGACCGCGCCGGAAAGGGAACCTGCCTTGATCTGATCGACCAGGATGATGAAGGACCGCGCGTCTTCGATACTACGGTGACGCCGGTCCTGCGCCAGCATTGAAGCCTCATCCAGCCGGTGGTTTCTGAGAAACGTGGCATCGGCGGCGAGCATCGCATCCACCTGATGCAGTTTCAGCACCCGCGAGATCGACCCGCTGCGGATATAATAGGTGTAGCCGGCAATGGGCTCGACGGCGCAGCGGCCGCCCTTGGCCAGCGCCGATGCCAGAAGCAGATAATCCTCGCCGATCGGCAGGCTCTCGTCGAAGCGCAGGCCGTGCTCCTCGATGAACCGGCGCTCGAAGATCGGCTTCATGTAGCCGTAATTGTGCTCTGCCTGAAACAGCACGTTCGAGCCGATGAAGGCCGGAAGTGTCAGTGTTTCCAGTGCGGAAAGCTGGGTCTCCTGAAACATCCGCTTGATCTGGCCGTCCAGCGGAACCACATCGACATTGTCGACGACGATCTGAGCCTTGGTGGCCTTGGCCCGAGCGATCATGCGGGCGGTGCGATCCGGCGACACCGCATCGTCGGAATCCAGGATGACGATCCAGTCCCCGCCTGCGGTGGCAAGGCCTGCATTGCGGGCGCCGCCGGGACCACGGTTCTTGTCGAGCCGGATCAGCCTGACACGCGGATCGGTATAGGCATCGACGATTTCCGCCGTGTCATCCGGCGAACAATCATCGATCACGACAACCTCGACGCTGACGCCGGTTTGCGCCAGCGCGCTGTCGATGGCGCGCTCGATCGTTTCTGCGGCCTTGAAGGCGGCGACGATGAATGTGGCGTCGGGACGATGCTGTTCCATCAGGACGGCCTCGCCTCGGCTGCGCCGTATTGCTCGATTTCCCTGACGCCGAGAAGCCCCACGACGACCCCCGCATGCATCGAAGCACGCAGGGCGTAGCGGTTACGGTGAACAGGTGAGAAAAACAGGATGACGCCGGCCAGCGCGCAAAAGCCGCTTTTGGTTGCAGCAAGCGCAAGCGCACGGATTTTGCCCGCCGCACCGGTTCCGGCATCGATCAGCCGGCCATGGGTCTGGCCGAAGCGGAATTTTCGCTTGGCGAGCCAGGAGAAAGCGGCGCGCTTGGCTGGCACAGGTTCCTCAACCCAGGCCGCCGGTGCATAGGCAATCTTGCCGCCCATCCGGTGCATATGGGTAAAGAACTCCGTATCCTCGCCGCCGCTGCGGCCGAGCGCCAGGTTGAAGCGGCGCCCGGAAAGCGACGGTGCCGCAAGGCGCAAAAGGACATTGCAGGTGTAGCCGGTAATGATCTGCTCGCCGACCCAGACCGGGAATGTCGAATGAAAGTCGCCCCTTCGCATCCAGCCCGGCGCATCCTTGCCGTAGGTGGCCTTGACCGGGCCAAGCACCGCATCCGCAGCGGTTGCCTGTGCCGTCTCGATCAGTTTGGCGATCCAGTCCTGGCTGGCCGTCTCGTCATCGTCGATGAAGGCGAGGAAATCGCCTTCTGCCTTGTCAAGGCAGGCATTGCGGGCGATCGAGATATTGGAAGACGGGCAATGGACATAGACGATCTCGTGCGGCACGGAAGCGCGCAACGCGTCCACGCGCCCTTTGGCGCTCGGAGCGTCATCATTGTCAGCGACGATGATGCGGATTTCGGCATTGCCGGGTACCGTCAGCCTTGCCAGAGATGCAAGCGTCTGTTCAAGCTCAGGGCGGCGGTAGGTGCAGACGCCGATATCGATGCGGATGAGGTTCATGCCTGTGGTCATGAGGCGACCCGGCGGTTTCGGAAGTCGAGAAGCTCGCGCCAAAAGCCGGCCGACCAGGCAAAGTGCATCACCATGGCGGAAACGGCGGCGAGCGGGCCGTATGGGTTCTTTTGGCCGAGTGCCATCCACACACCGTAGCCAAGGCAAGCCACGGCCCAGAGGCCAAAGGGAATGACGGCGGCCCAGCTGATGATCGCCAGCAAGGCGCCGATGGCGACCGGAACGACGGCAAGCGGCAGCATCTGCCGAATGCTCGGCATGGCGCGGTGCTTGAGGAAATTCTTGGCCCGGCCGCGGCCATAGCCGAAATACTGCCGGAAAAGCGCCCTCGCAGTGCTGCGCGGGTGGTAGATCATGCTGGTCTTGTCGGTCATCCAGATCCGGTAACCCGCCTTGTTGAGGCGGTAGTCGAACTCGGCGTCCTCGTTATGGCTGAACATCTCGTCATAACCGCCGACCGCCCTGAACGCGGCAATCCGCATCAACGCATGATGGCCGTGATCGGCCCAATGGCCGACGGAGCCGGTGCGGTGCTTGGAACCACCATTGCCGAGCTTGGAATTCTGGGCGTAGGCCGTGGCCTTCTGGAAGGTGCTGAAGCCGACCGTCTGCATGGCGACGACGACGGAATCTGCGCCGGTCGCGACTGCGTCTTCCATCAGGCGCTGGCAATAGTCATCTGGATATTCGCCATGCGCATCGATGCGGATCATGTAGTCGTAGTCCGCACCGAGCGTGCCTACGGCAAGATTGATGGCGGCGCTCTGGATCTTCTTCGGATTGCCGAGCAGCTGGACCTTCGGATTGACCGCCGAAATCCGCTGGACGATGTCGAGGGTGCCGTCGGTACTGCCGCCATCGACCACGACCAGATCGGCGTTCAAGTCCTGCATCGCACCGGTAAGCTTGGTGATCAGTGCTTCGATATATTTGGCCTCGTTGAGGCAGGGGATAACAATCAGGCAGCGGCCGTGCTTCAGATCATCGGCGTTCATAACAGTCCACCCTTGTTGCTGTGTTTTTGCGAGAGCTCATGGATTGACGCGGTCTGGGCGTCACTGGCGCGCAGTGCTGCAAGCCGGTTGACCAGCCGCTGGCAATCGGCCCGATCGAAGACCCAGGTCGATGATCCCGTCGCTGCGACCTTGCCGAATTCGGCGAAATAGCGTTCCCGCGTCATGCCGGAAAAAAGATTGGCAAGTGCGGCACTTTCGGCTCGGTCGAGGACGAGGCCGATATGCTTGGCGCTGATGAACCGCGCCGTTTCCGTCCCGCGCATGGCAATTGGAACGGCGTTGTAGCGGCAGCCTTCGTAAAGCCGGTTGGGCAGCAGCCAGCTGGAATTCAAGCCTTCCTCGAAAAAGTCGATGCCCCAGGAAAACTGGACGTCATCGTAAATTCGCGCCAGATCCTCGGGATTCTGGTAGGCGCCGTGAAAGTGCATGAAGGGTTCGTTCTCGACGAAACCGTCGAAATCATCGAACTCCGAATAGGCCGGACGTCCGCGCAATACGACTTCGAACTTTCCATCCATGGCGCGGGTGAACTCTGCAAGCAGCTTTAGCGATTTGCGGCAGCGCAAGGCACCGAACCAGCCGATCTTCCAGGGTTCGCCGGGCTGTGGTGGACGCGGGCGCGCCGTCTGCATGCCAACGGTTTCTTCAAGCTCGATCACTTGGTTTTCCAGCAGCATGATCGGCGCTTTGAGACGCGAGACCGGCCGGAAATAATTTTCGATGAAGGCGGGTGAACTGGTAATCAGGAGGCTGACATTCCGCCCGAGATAATGTTCGGCAGCGCGCAACATCCGGCAGGCAAAATCCTTGCGTAGCAGAAGACGGTGAATGTCCAGGCATTCGTAGACGATTGGAACATTGCCGCCGAAAATGGCGTTTGCCCGATTGGCAAGCGCAAGCATTTCGAGATTGCGGGCAATGATGACACCGGGCCTTTTAGCCCCGCTCAGCTTGTGACGCAGAAGCATTGCCGCCTTGGCAACCGCAGCGACCCGCTGACCAAACCGCCCATCCTTGGTGACGCCGAGTTCGATGACACCATCGGCGGCAGGCGTAGCCGCGCCGCGCCGGAAGCCCGCCACCGTCACGTTCGCACCGCCTGCCTCAAGCGTCAGGGTTCTACGCCTGATCGCCGGGTCTGCCACATCATGTGCCAGGTATAGTATATCCAGCATGAAACTTCCCGTTCCCCGCTCAGCCAGCGCCGAGCTTAGTTCAGTTTTTTGTGCACCGCAACATTCATGTTGCGGATGCTAATAGGCATCAATCGAGCATGCAGGTGAGGGATTCGGGAAAGAGGCACTTTTCGCCGGGAGCGGTGTAAGCCACGCGGTCAACCTGCATCTTTGCCGGGCCTTTATAGTCAAATTTGCCCATCCAGTCGCTCAAGGTATCCGTTCCCCAGAGGCTGAAGAAAATTTTCTGTTCGTTGACCGGGATCTTCGTGGGATCCGTGACCTCCTGCACCAGCTTGCCGTTCAGGTAGTAGCGCAGCCGGTCTTTTTCCCAGACGAAGGCGTAGTCGTTGAAATCGGCATTGGCGCCGCCTGTGACATCGACCAGCTTCTCGTTGCCGCCCTTGGCCGAAATATACTGGTTGACCTGAACCTTGCCGGAATCCTTGCCCAGCACTTCGAAGTCGATCTCGTCATGCGGCTTTTTGTCGGTCGGTCCGATATAGGTAAAGAAAGCCGAGTTCAGCCCTGAGCCTTCGGCTGTTTTGATCCGCGCTTCATAGGTGCCGTAACTGTAGCGCTTGTTGGTCTGGATCTCGCCGCAGGCATAGTCGCGCTTGCCGGCCTTGCGCTGCTCGAAGGTGAGCTCAAGCACACCATTTTCAATGGCGACCTGATCTTTCGACCACGTGCAGTTCTGATGTGCGCCATTGTCCCAACCGTCCGAAACGTACCAGATCTTCCTATCGACAGTGTCGAAATTCTCGACGAAGGATGTGCCGGTCTTGGCGCCCTGGGCGAAGGCGGATGCTGGAATGGCGGCGGAAAACGCCGAAAGGACGATAAGCATTTTTGAGATCGATCGGGTCATCGTATCGCTTTTTCCTTTGGAGAAGAGGTGTCGGGCAAGCTTGGCTGGTTTGCTCCGTTTTCCGTCATGCGCTTTGCTGCAGCGGTGGAACGGCCCGCGCGGCTGCCGGTTAGAACGGCATGCAACCTGGGTATCAGGCGCTTCGCCACGTGGTGAGAGGCGACCAAAATCAGCAGGGCCAGAATGGGCGTTGCGAAGTAGAATAGCGGGTAGAGACCAGGATGTGCCGCGCGGTTCCAAAGCATCCAGAATGCGATGAGTAACGGGTAATGGGCGCAGAAAATCCAGAAGCTCAGACCTTCCGACCCGGAAAGCCGCTCGCCGAGCCGTGAGCGGATAAGGATCGCCGAGATTGCCCAGGAGCCGACGATGCCGCAGATCGCCGTCAGGCTGCGCAGCATATCGATCCACACCGGATAGTCCGGCCCTGTCCAATAGAGTGCAGTCGCCAGAATCACGGCTGCCGTCAGAAACAGCGCGGATATCAATGCGGCATGCCGATCGAGTGTCCGGATGTTGATGTGGTGAAGACTGGCGTAGATGCCGCAGCTGAAGCCGAACAGGATGGACTTCTTCAGGAAGATGCCGCTCGGGATCGGCAACACGGCGTAGGCGAAGAAGATTGCCAGCATCGTCAGCGGATAGCGCTTGATCAGGATGGCGAGAACGGGCGCAAGCAGGATGCACAGAAGCAGATCCCGCAGGAAGTAGAGCGGAACATTGATCGGCAGGCCCTCGATCGCGAAGGTCAGCGTCGCCAAATCGCGCGGCGCCGCGTTGATCGCATCGGGGAGATAACCAAAGCCGATACCGCCCTTCTGTCCAAGCACAACGAGCGCCAGAAAGGACAGGTTCCAGATCAGGAATGGCAGCAGAACCGTGCGCGCCTTGGAACGGACCGTCTTGCCGTAGTCGAAGGCGTCGAGCCCGCGGCGAAACATCAGGTAGCCGGAAATCGCGCTCAGGCAGGGCACGCCAACCCTGAACAGGCTGTCGCCGAGAAAGACCCTGACCCAATCGACGAAGCCATTGGCACCGAGGAACGGGCTGGTCTGCGGATCAAAGGGGACATGTACGAAGACAATTCCCGAGATGAGCAAGATGCGCATCAGATTGATCCGCGATGATATATTCGCGTCGATAACCAAGGCGACATCCCCTGTTGTGCCGCTCCCCCCAAAGCGGCGTTTCAACCAGAGCAGACTTCAACCTGCATCTCGAAGATAGGGCAGCGTGTCGCGAAAAATATGGCACTGCAGCAGAAAAAGTCATGCCGATGCTGCAATGCACGCGGTTTTGGAGGGCAGAAATCGGATGAAAAAAATGCCAATATTATATCTGGAAGCCTGGAAAAATGCGTGAGGTTAGTATGTTGCTGAATATCAGGAGTTTCTGATGTAATGTGCTTCGCGGAATTGGCCGGAGTGAGAAATTAGTTTCGAAAACGGGCAATTCCACACGTCAAGGTTTGTGAAATGCTTCTCAAGTCGGCACGCCTGTTCCGAAATAAGGCGCTCCTGCAACCCGTCCGGCGTGTTTCGCAACGGTACCCGCCGGAGTTTTTGGCCTGGCCTCAAGACCGCCTGTTTTTGACGAGCTGATAGATTTTCGCCAAAAGTGGGCGTTCCGACAGCAGGACGAACAGGACGTAGATCAGGCCGCCGATCGCAGCGCCGGCGAGGATCTGCAGGATCGGGTTCGGCACCAGGGAACCGAAGGTGTTGAGCAGATACCGAACCGCAAGCGCCATCACCAGCGCCATCAGCATGGGGCGGCTGCTGATATACAGACCCTTGAAGAACGGTGTTCCATCCGCCTTGAAGACCGCCCATGAGTAACCGATCAACGTTGCGGCATTGACGATGCAGAGCCAGATCATCGCATCGATGAGCTTGCCCGTGCTTGCCCCATAGGCAACGGCCGCGCAGGTGACGATGGCGCGAATGATGGCGGACCAGAACAGCGCCCGGCCATGGCCGACGCCTTTGAGATAGGGAATGAAAGTGCTGCACGGCGTGAGGATGCCCTTGGACAGCGCCAGCAATCCGAGCACCGGCCAGGCATAGGCCCATTGCGGGCCGAACAGCACGCGCATCGCCGGTTCCGCCAGCGCCCAGAGGCCGAACATCATCGGCGCCAGCAGCACCGTGGTCACCTGCGTGCTGAACATCAGCGCCTGCGAACGGCGGGCCTTGTCATCCATCATGCCGCTGAAGGCCGGGAACAGCACCCCCATGACGGCGGAAAGCACGACCTGATTGGGAATGCTGGCAAAGCGATTGGCAGCCGAATAGGCGCCGGCATCGGCAAGGCCGAGATAACGCGAGATGATCACCATCGGTGATTGGAAGGTGATGAAATTTGCGACTTCCGAGCCCATCATGCCCAGGCTGAAGCGGCTCAAGCCGATAACCCGCTTGGGATGAAAGACGAAACGCGGCATGTAGTGCGAGACCGCATAGAGGCCGCAGAGACGCACCAGCGCCGAGACGAAGAGCTGGGCCATCAGTGCCCAGACACCCCATCCGAAAAGCGCCAGCACGACGGCGACGATGGCGCCGAGCGATTCGGAAATCATGCTCCAGACCGCGTCCTTGCTGAAGTTCATCCGCCGTGCGAGCAGCGAATAGGCGACGTCGCCTCCAAGCTGGATAGGAATGAGGAAGCTCATGATCTTCAACAGGTAGGCGGCTTCCGGCGCGCCGAGAAGGGCTGCAAAGAAATCCGCCCAGATGAAAAGACCGAGCGCCATGAGACAGGAAATGGCAAGGTTGGCCCAGAAGACGGAATGGACTGTTTCCATCTCCTCCTCGCGCTGGATCACCAGTGCCGAGGTCAATCCGGCCCCGCCGATCATGGCCAGAAACTGCACCACCGTGAGCGCCACGGCGACCGCGCCGAACTCTTCCGGTGTCAGGATCCGGGCTAAAATCGGCACCGTGACAAACTTAAGCCCGAATGTACTTGTCTTGGATAAGATGCTCCAACCGACATTGCTTGTGACGGATTTGACGTTAACTGTAGGAGGCATGGCGTAAATCCTGTGTGGCGATGGGGAGGATCAAGGACAAAGGAGACGCGCTCGATAACGCAGTCGCAACCTGATGGAGGAACCAGGAAGCACCTTCTAGGAAAACCGCAGGGGCAAAAAGATGGCGAAGTTTACAGTTGTTATTCCGTACTACCAGAAACAGGCAGGAATTCTGAGCCGGGCCTTGGGCTCCGTCTTTGCGCAGACCTACCAGGATTTCGATGTCATCATTGTCGATGACCAGTCGCCTTTTCCGATCGAAACCGATCTGGAAACGCTGAACGTCGAGCAGCAGGCGCGCATCCGCGTCATCAAGCAGGCCAATGCCGGCCCCGGCGGCGCGCGCAACACGGGCCTCAACAACGTCACAGCGGAAACCGATTTTGTTGCCTTCCTGGATTCTGACGATCTGTGGACACCAGACCATCTTCAAAATGCTCAGCAGACGATGACCCGCTTTGGAGCCGACTGCTATTGGGCATCCATTACCGGCGGCGATGCCTTCTACTATCATTTCGATATGGCCGAACTGGAAAAGACCGAAAAAGTCACGCGGCTTTCCGAGACGCCGCTGGTTCTGGAAGTACCGGAGTTTTCGCAGGTCATGTTGCGCAACTGGAGCTTCCTGCATCTGTCCTGCATGGTGATCGGGCGAAAACTGTTTGAGGCCGTGCGCTTCGAAGCAGAGCTTCGGCTGGCGGCAGAGGACGTATTGTTCTTTTGCGATTGCGCCATTGCAGCCGATCGAATCGTCCTGTGCAACGAGTCCGGGGCTATACGGGGCGAGGGGGTCAACATCTTCCACAGCATCGATAGCGATTCTCCGCAGTTCCTGTCTCAGCAGTTCAACACCTGGGTTGCGCTCGACACATTGGAAGGACGCTTTTCCCGCAAGCCGGCGGAAATCGCTTCGATCCATTCCTACAAACACACTGCGCGCCGACAGGCTCTCTGGAGCCAGGCCCGGCTGATCAAGCGGCGGAAGATGCCGCAGTTCAATCTGTTGGCCCGCTGGGTGTGGCGTGATCCGAAGCTGTTGCAAAGCGCGCTTCAGCTTGCCGTCGGCAAGTTATCACGGTAGCCTTCGCAGGTGCAGCATTTTTTGCTGCCCTCATTGATGCGCGTGATTGCCATGGCATGTCACGCGCGAGCAGTTCCTTGCGCAACGCATGTAGGAGATGGTCATGGACCCTTATTATTGGGAATCCGAACACGGAAATTTCGGCGACGATCTCAATCTGTGGCTCTGGGATTTTCTGATCCCGGGATTCCGCGATGTTCGTCCAGAAACGCTTCTGGTCGGGGTCGGGACGGTGCTGAACCGGGCGCTCCTGCCGGAAGGCCGGCACAAGCTGGTGCTCGGCAGCGGTTTTGGTTACGGCACCTTGCCCGATATGAGCAACAGCCAGGAATGGGATATCCGCTGCGTTCGCGGCCCGTTGACGGCACAGAAAGTCGGTATCGATCCAAAGCTCGGCATCATCGACCCGGCGGTCATGGTTGCCGAAATGCCAGAGTTCAAAGGTCTGCCGAAGAAGTACAAGAAAAGCTTCGTCCCTCATTGGGAATCGGCAATTGCCGGCCTGTGGCCGGTTATCTGCCAGACAGTCGGTCTGCATTACATCGATCCGCGCGGTGACGCGAAGGATGTCATTCGCGAAATCGCCCAGTCGGAAGTGGTCATCGCCGAATCGATGCATGGTGCCATCCTCGCCGATGCTTTTCGCGTTCCGTGGGTGGCCGTGACGACCTCCAACGCCATTAACAGTTTCAAGTGGAACGATTGGGCCCACACCGTCGGCGTTGTCTACCGTCCGCGCCATGTGCCTGTTTCCAGCCGGGCGGAGGCCATTATCAAGGGTGCGAAGTTCTGGGGCGTCGATTTCGACGCGCATCAGCCGGCACTCGATGATCCGAACAAGCGTCAGATCGACGAAAGTGTCATAGTCGCCGCCCGCGCGCGCAAGCAGACCTCGTTGCGGGTTGCCGCCAAACAACTACTGGCGGCCCCTTCGGCCCTGTCTCTTTGGCAAGCAGCCCGCGTTACGCCGCAACTGAGCGCAGATCATGCCTTGGCAGAGTGCAAGGAGCGGTTTCTCGAGGTTATCGCTGGAGTGCGCCGCGACTATTTCTAAACCACCATCGCCTCATGGTCCGCCATCAAGCCTGCCCTATTGGGAAGCTGATGGCGGCTGCAGGAGATAACGCAAGCCCCCTGATCCGCCGAGCGCGACCGGTGCCGTATCTGGCTGCCGGCGGAAGCGTTCCGTCTTGTCGGCGAAGATCCCGCAGGCGATGGCCGGAATGGCGGCTGGGTTGCCAAGCGCGTGAAACAGCGCGGCTTTCGCGCCGGATTGCCGCTTGATGTCGAGGAATTCCCGAAGCTCGTATCGCCAGCGAATGTGATGTTCGTGCTGAGCAATCAACGCCCTTGATTGTGGTGACAGGTCCGTCTGCGCAAGAATTGCCCTGTCGGCCTCATAAAGCTTCTTCAGATCGACGGTGCGGTGACTGCTGCTGAGGGAATCGCCGCGGACGACGGCACCATAGCCGCAGCTGTGGATGATCTTGTAGCGTGCGTCCTTGGTCAGCGCGCGGGCATAAAGATCGTAGTCTTCGCCCAGCCGCAGGCTTTCCTGATAGCGCAGGCGGTGGGCATCGAGAAAGTCGCGCCGCATCAACGGTTTCAGAAACCCGATCTCTCCACGCCGGACACCGCGCTTGGAAATATTACCCGCGATGAATTCGCCGAGGGTGAGAATACGCGGGGCCGCCGGAAACGCCGTGAGGGCAAGATGCGCCTCTCCGGCCGTCTCTGCATCGACGAAAGCGATATTGTCGGCGATGAAATCCCAGTCCGTCTGCGACAGGAGATTGCTCAACCTGCCGGGAAAAAAGAAATCATCGGCGTCGAGCACCGCCAGTACCGGCGCGCTGGATATTGCAATGGCGTGGTTGCGGGCCGCAGCCGGGCCTCTGTTGACCTCGAACCGCGCAATTGTCAGCCGCCCGCTGCCATCGTCAGACTTCTGGGAGACTTCGCTGGTGCCATCGCTCGATCCGTCATCGACGACGATAACCTCGGCGGTTTCAGGCTCTCTCAGTGCCGAGATGATGGCCTGCCCGATCGTTTCGGCCGCGTTCTTCGCGGCGATGATGACGCAGACGTCTGCATTCGGTTTCATAATCGCATTCCTTCATCGCTGTCGCGCCGAACCTAAGTCGGCTTTGGACGGGCGGCAAGGCGCGATATTGCAGATGCGAAGTGATCAACCGGTATTGTGCGTTTGCGAAGGGTGTTCGGGATCGACGAGAGCCGTCTATCGCGATGGCGGCTCAGACACACGCTTCAGGAATTGAAGTGGCCTGGATTGTTCGACACGCGGATCGTTTTCGGCTCCTTGTCGTCACCAGCCGATGCAGTTATCGGCGACTGACGTTGCGCCGCGTTGCGGCGGTCGCGGCCTTCCTTGGCCACCAGAAACAGCACGGCGATAAAATATCCGGCCTGTACAAGCACCGCGCAGACCAGTGTCTGCCAGGCTGTCGTCCAGGCAGAGCCCGTCAGGAAGAAGGTCACGATGGCAAAAACGCTCAGCGCTCCGATCATGCTGATGAAAACACGCGGTGCTAACATCAGAACGTCCTCAATATTCTGTCTTGATATGCAGACATCATTGAAAAATCCACCTTATCCTCTTAGGCGATTATTAACATATCGAAGACCCACTGCGGTTTCAATCGCGCATAAGCATTCTATTTCATTACATTTGCGTTATTTACGGCACGAATTCTTAGCCTGCATTTAAAATCATCTGTCGATTGCGCAACAACGGCAAGATTTTTGACGGAAAGTCGTGCCAATTTCGCCGATTAGCGCCAGATTGTGATGCGGCACGAAGCGCCAACCGGTTTTGGCCACATTTAGGGATGCATCGCCCTACTGATGCAAGCAGAAGGCGTATTCCTCCGGTGATCGATCCACAGGTGGTGGAGAAGCTTCTTTCGCTGATCAACTTTTGTTACAAAATTAGAATATACTAATAGATTGAGGTGCAGTGCAAAAGGAATGCTGCATTGCAATATTTTTACCGGGAAGACAATATTTTTAGTAGTTTTCGACTAAAACAAGATTTCTTAAATATCGAATTCGCATCGCTTATGTTTATAATTTGGTTAATTCGGTGAAATAACTCGTATTTCTCAGCAAAGATTTCAGTTTTTAAGATTTTCTATTTCCAAAAATCGTCATTTATCGCTTGATGAACGCAGACTGCCGGGTGCATTTAATTTTTAACTTGGACGCATTTGCCTCGAATGGCAGCAATGGGGCAAAAGTTGCCTTTAAAAATCTAAATCTCCCTCTACACTCTCATCTGTAATTGATCCCAGTACCCTCTGGGAACCCGACCAATCGCCAACCCGAATGGAGTTTTCTCCCATGAAGTCTGCGACTCGATCGGCAAGTTCGCCGTATTTTACTACCATCGAATCCGGGGGACACCGGCCGATAGGGGGAATATCCAAAAGGGGTTTTGATATCTTCGCCGCGTCCTTGGCGCTCATTGTCTTCAGCCCGCTCTTTCTGCTGCTGATGGCGCTGGTCAAGTTTTCCGATGGCGGAAAGGTGTTTTATGGGCACCGCCGCGTTGGTCATAATGGCCGTTTCTTCCATTGCCTCAAGTTCCGGACAATGGCGCCGGATGCCGATAAGATTTTGCAGGACCATCTGCGGAAAAATCCCAAGGCTTACGAGGAATGGCAGGCGACCCGCAAGCTCCAGGACGATCCACGCGTCACGGCCGTAGGCAATGTGCTGCGCAAATTGAGCCTTGATGAACTACCGCAGCTGCTCAACATCATCCGTGGTGAAATGAGTGTCGTGGGTCCACGTCCCGTGGTCGAAGACGAGCTGGAGCTTTATGAGCATTCTGCCGTCTTTTATCTGAAGTCCCGTCCCGGTCTGACAGGGCTGTGGCAGGTAAGTGGCCGCAATGACGTCTCCTATGCCGCACGTATCGCCTACGATACGCATTACGTGACCAATTGGTCGCTGCTCAACGATGTGGTCATCGTTGCCAAGACAATTCCTGCTGTCTGCCTGTCCCGGGGCAGTTACTGATCACAGTCATCAGCGTGAATACGCCGCTTCCGTCATAGCGCCGGGATCGGCTTTGTTTGTTAAGTTAGGAAATTTCATGAACAGAAGTCTTTACAAGGGACTTCCAGCCCTCGGCCGAAAAGTCCGGGGTGCTGCGCGTCTTTCCGCGCTCGCCATCGCCATCAGCGTCTCGGGGATCCATGCAGCATTTGCCGGTGATTACACACTGGGCGCCATGGACAAGCTGAGAATACGCGTTGCGGAATGGCAGACGGCGGAAGGAACCGTCCGGGACTGGTCTGCTATCAGTGGCGACTATACCGTCGGCGCATCCGGCGGCATTTCCCTGCCTTTCCTCGGAACTGTGCCCGCATCGGGCAAGACCACGTCGGAGATTGCCGATGAAGTCGGTATTCAGTTGCAGAAGCTGTTCGGCCTGCCCGATCGCCCCTCTGCGTCCGTCGAACTTGCGCAATACCGGCCAATCTACCTTGCCGGCGAGGTCCAGACGCCCGGCGAATTTCCCTTCGCACCGGATATGACGGTGCTGAAAGCTGTCAGCCTGGGCGGCGGTCTGCGCCGTGCCGAAAACGGCCAACGCTTTGCACGGGATTTCATCAATGCGCATGGAGAATCGTCGGTGCAGATCACCGAGCGAAACCGGCTTCTGGTTCGCCGCGCACGGTTGCAGGCAGAGATTGCCGAGAAGACTGATATTGTCATGCCCGCCGAGTTGAAGGGCGTCGCAGATGCCCCCGGTCTTCTTGAAAGCGAAAAGGCGCTGATGGTCTCCCGGGACAAGCGGCAGAAGCTGCAGTTGATCGCGCTGGCCGAACTCAAATCGCTTCTGCAAAGCGAAATCGAAGCGCTCGGCAAGAAGTCGGTGACGCAGAAGCGGCAGCTGGACCTCGTCATCGAGGACAAGGGCCGCGTCGATGTTCTGGCGGAAAAGGGGTTGGCACTCAGCGCCCGTAAGCTGGCCGTCGAGCAGCGGGCCGCCGATCTGCAGGCCGCACTGCTCGATATCGATACCGCTTCGCTGAAGGCCAAGCAGGATGTCAGCAAGGCCAGCCAGGACGAAACCAACCTGCGCAACGACTGGGACGCGCAGCTTGCCCAGGAACTGCAGAACACCGAAGCCGAGCTGGATACGCTCTCCTTGAAGCTGATCACCAGCCGCGACCTGATGACGGAAGCGCTGGTCCAATCGGCGGATGCCTCGTTGACCCCGAAGCCGGGCAGAACCATCGATATCAACTATTCCATCATCCGCCAGAAGGACGGAAAGTCCACGACGATCGCTGCGGACGAAGGAACCCCGATACAGCCCGGCGACGTCGTGAAGGTCGAACCCACGCTCAACACGCAGTGAGGCTGGGCGGATGAAGATCGCCAAGGCCAGTCTGGTAATGCCGGGCGAAAATCTCGTTTACGGGGTTTTCGCCCTCGTGGTCTCCTATTTCGTCTTCGCCTATTCCGGACGGTTCGGCCAGGTGTCGATCCTGCTCTATTATGCCGTCTGGCTGCCTCTGGTGCTGATTGATTACCGCCGGGTGCTTGGAAACTACAAAAAATACCTCTGGATTTTTGCTTTTTCGGTTTTTGCGCTGATCTCCGTCTTCTGGTCTGCAGCGCCGGGCACCACGACAAGGGCGGGAATTCAATATCTTTCCCATGTCATTTGCGCGTTGATTGCCATGCGGGCGCTGGATGTGAAAACGTTGACGCTGGGCTCGGTCGCAGGTGCCGGCGTCGTGTTGCTCTATTCTCTGCTGTTCGGCGTTTATCATTTCGATCCGCTGGATGGGACGATCAGTTTCGTCGGGGCTTTCGATTCCAAGAACCAGCTTGGCTTTTATGCATCGCTTGCCGTCTTCTTCTGTTTTTCCGCAGTCGTCCTTTTGAAGCAGCGTGGGTTCTGGCTTCCCGTGTGCGGGGTGATCGGCCTTCTTGCAGCCTATTGTCTCTATGCATCCCAGTCCGCGACTTCGGTTCTCACGACCGTCGCTGTCCTTGGGATCACCGTCGGTATGCAGGTGTTTTCCCTGCTGCCGCCCAAAAGTCGCAAGCTGCTGTTCATCGCCGCCACTATCTTCGGCACCATAACCGTGATCGGGGCTATCTACGGTGGCGCTATCGACAGCGTTCTCGGGGCTTTCGGCAAGGATTCGACCCTCACAGGCCGGACGTATCTGTGGCAACAGGGAATCGAGGCCGCACGTGCATCTCCGGTGATCGGTATCGGCTACCAGGCCTACTGGGTGCAGGGTTTTTCCGAACCGGAGCGGTTGTGGGAAGAATTCTTCATCGGCTCCCGCGGCGGTTTTCATTTCCACAATACCTATATCGAAACGATGGTGGAAACCGGTGGGATAGGGCTGCTTCTTTTGACCACGCTGTTTCTTGCAGGCCTGTTCGGTCACCTCAAAAGGGTACTGGCGGAGAGAAGGGGTTTCGAACCGTTGGTGCTGTTTGGAATTTCAGCCTTGTTGTTCGTGCGCTCTTTCGCAGAAATCGACGTCATTTTTCCCTATCAGATCGGCTCGTTCCTGCTCTATATCGCCGCTGGAAAATTGACTATGCCGGCGCCGCAAAGCGAGCCGTTGCGATCCCCGGCGTTTACCGGTGACGCAGCGCAGTCGATGGCGCATCCGCTTGGCCCCGATAACGCCTATCTATACAGGTAGGCAGACGTCCTTCAGAACGCAAAGACATCGATCGGTTCGCTGAGGCCTCGCAACTGGTGGGAGCCGACACTTTCCATCTTTGCTTCGCATCCGGCCATCTCCACGAATGCACGCGACAGCAGGACCGGCCGCTTGATCTCCTTGGTCAGGCTTTCAAGCCGCGATGCAACATTGACAGTCGGTCCTATGACGGTGAAATCGAGGCGGCTGCGCGACCCGATATTGCCGTACATCACGTCACCGACGTGAACGCCAATGCCGTAGCCGAGAGGTTGGTGCCCCTTTTCGACATTCTCCTCGTTCAGCGCCGCCATCGCGGTCTGCGCCTCGCGGATCGCGGCAAGAAGATCCCCGCAGGCATGGGCGTTGCTGAGTGGGAAAATTGCCAGCAGGCCGTCGCCCATGAACTTGAGGATTTCGCCACCATGCCGTTCGATCGGCTCGGCCATGGCATCGAAATAGCCGTTCAGCAATTCGATGACGTCGTCGCGCGGCCACATGTCCGAAATGCCGGTAAAGTCGCGCAGGTCACAGATCAGAATGGCAGCGCCGACCGTAACCCCGCTGCCGCGCGTCGTGGCGCCGGCCAGGATCTGTTCGCTTGCATGCGGGCCGACATAGGTTTCGAGCAGCGTCCGGGCAAAACGGTTCTTCAGGCGGATTTCACTGACCAGCGCAAAGGCCGGCAACAAATCGGCCAGGGCAGCGAGATCTTCATCGCTGAAGCCGCCCGGTCTGTCGCTGCCAAAGGTGATGATGTGGTGCTTGCCCAACGTGTGCTTCAGCGGCCAGGCGACGTAATCGGTATGTCCTTCGGCGCGCAACTCGTCATAGAGCGGATAGGGTGGAGCGTTGGCGGAAGCTGCCGGTTCGAGCCGCTGGCGAACCACGCCCGCACCGGTGTTGAGTTCGTATATCGGGCTGTTCCGGTACTGGGCGGTATCTTCCACACCATAACCAAACGTCTGGATATCGGCCTCTTTCATGCCCTTCCGCCACAGGATCCGTGCGCCCAGCCATTGCGGATGAAGGATACGGAAGTGCAGCGTGCCACGGGAGACCGGAATGCCTGCCTGATTGAGCCTGTCACACATATCGACAAAGATATTGTCGATGAACCGTTGGTCGCTGGTGTCCGTCATCAGCCATTCGATGATGCCGCTGCTGTCGCTCGGTGACGTGCCGGCGCTTTCGCGGTGCAAGCTTGGAGTGGCGATGGATGGAACTTGCATGAATACACCCCGTCAGGATCATCAGATGCTCTGAGCCTCACACTTAGTAACAGTGCGGCGGGAATACCAGTGCGGAAACGTGCCTATTGTAGCGGAGACAAACGGAATTAACCCTGAGGGATGGCGGCGATTGGAGCCGCTTCAAAAAACGGCCGTGCCAATACATTCATGGCGCCGGCCCAAATGGGCGGCGCCATGAATAAGCGTATCGAAGGAGCTGCCTGATCTTAGGCGGCGACTGAAACGCTGCCAGCAGTTGGAACTTCGGCAATCGTCTTCAGGATCTGCGAAGCGATCTGGTAAGGGCAGCCCTGCGAGTTCGGGCGGCGGTCTTCCAGGTAACCCTTGTAGCCATTGTTGACGAAGGAATGCGGAACGCGGATCGATGCGCCGCGGTCAGCAACGCCGTAGGAGAACTTGTTCCACGGTGCCGTTTCGTGCTTGCCGGTCAGGCGCTTGTCGTTGTCCGGCCCGTAAACGGCGATATGGTCCAGAAGGTTCTTTTCGAAAGCCGCCATCAGCGCTTCGAAATATTCCTTGCCGCCGACTTCGCGCATGTACTTGGTGGAGAAGTTCGCATGCATGCCCGAACCGTTCCAATCGGTATCGCCGAGCGGCTTGCAATGGAATTCGATGTCGATACCGTATTTTTCCGTCAGGCGCTGCAGGAGGTAACGAGCCATCCAGATCTCGTCGGCAGCACGCTTTGAGCCCTTGCCGAAAATCTGGAATTCCCACTGGCCTTTTGCCACTTCGGCATTGATGCCTTCATGGTTGATGCCGGCTGCGAGGCAGAGATCGAGATGCTCTTCAACGATCTTGCGGGCGATGTCGCCAACGCTCGAATAGCCGACGCCGGTGTAATATGGACCCTGCGGAGCCGGGTAGCCGGTTTCCGGGAAACCGAGCGGGCGGCCGTTCTTGTAGAAGAAATATTCCTGCTCGAAGCCGAACCATGTGCCTTCGTCGTCAAGAATGGTGGCGCGGCTGTTGGACGCATGTGGGGTGACGCCATCGGGCATCATCACTTCGCACATGACGAGCGCGCCGTTGGTGCGGGCTGGGTCCGGATAGATGGCAACCGGCTTCAGCACGCAATCCGACGAGCGGCCTTCGGCCTGCAGCGTCGAGGAGCCATCGAAGCCCCAGAGCGGCAGCTGCTCGAGCGCCGGAAATGCGTCAAATTCCTTGACCTGTGTCTTACCGCGAAGGTTCGGGACCGGGGTATATCCGTCGAGCCAGATATACTCGAGCTTAAATTTCGTCATTTCTAACCTCTCATGGGTTGATGATGCACAACATTAGGAAAGTCCAATCATGCTGCGCCGCCAACGGCTGACGACTTATATGCACGGGGCATGCCAGTTGGAGGCGAATGCCAAGCCGCAGTCCGATTTTCTGCGACAGGGTGCAAAACAGTAGGACCGCGCGGCCCCGAGCTGTGGCCGGCGCGAAAAGTAGAAGTCACTGGCTAAATTGATCTTTTTGGCGCCGATTTCGATCTTTTCTCGGTGTCCCACCGCCAGTTTTGGACGGCGATGGCGGGGTTTGTCCAAAAAACGCGCAGAACTTGCGACAATTTGCCTTGAGTGCACACGCCCAAAATTTATCGCGAAAATCCTCTGAAAAACAGCATGCCTAAAAAATAGCCTATTATTTAGGCGGATTGATTTTTTTTTAATCAATCCGCGCAAAT
This sequence comes from Pararhizobium sp. DWP1-1-3, assembly GCF_049896125.1. NCBI lineage: Bacteria > Pseudomonadati > Pseudomonadota > Alphaproteobacteria > Hyphomicrobiales > Rhizobiaceae > Pararhizobium > Pararhizobium sp. DWP1-1-3. The sequence continues at coordinate 616,857 of NZ_JAFCTR010000002.1, read as the reverse complement.
TGCGTCCAAGTCTGCTATATCTCTACGAATAGCCTTGCTGAGGGCTGTGAAAAGGGAAAAGGCACTATGGCAATGATGTCGCCGGCCGCAACGGCCAAGATTTATGAATTCCCCGCCGGTGGGCGGAAGTTGGGTGGCCGCCGGTTCGAGCAGTCTGCGACCATTGCGGATATTCGCCCGAAGCAGGTGCTTACTATCGACTACAGCAGTTGGTATCACGACGAAGCCGTCCGTGAGGAACAAAAGCCAAAATCTTGAACTGGCCGATCGGCTGAGAATCCCGATAGCCGCGCTACGCGGACATCGCGCGCCTTTGCGGCGCCAACCTCGCGCGTTGATTGTTGTCCGCGCCTGACGGGTGAATGGCTGCAAGTCACCACCAAGCTATTTTTCCAGAGATCGCGTTCGTATCGTCTCTACAAGGGATGCCGCCGGCTCCTATCCACGCCATAGCTGCGTGGCCGTGCGTTCTGCCGATCATGGTTAACAAATTTGATGAGCCACGATCAATATGACGTTATTTTAATCTTTTCGGCATAAGTTTGGGCAGAATCGCTCTTCGAGTGCACCTTGATCGTTCGCAGTAGGGTGGTTGACGGGGGATTTGGCGCAATCGGTGGAATGGTTCTGCCGGGGGCGGGCAAAGATTGCCGCGAGCGTGGCGCCACGTGGTCTCACGCAGTCCTGCGGATCAGAGGAGGCTCGACATGACCGATCATATCATGAAGACGCTCTTGAACATCATGGCCGCGCTGTCGTTCGGCGCCCTCATGGTCCTGTTCATCGTCCTTTAACAGCAGCGGAAACGCTGCTCACGGATAGAGATAATGGGCGTCCCACTCGTCATGCGGGATGAGATCGCCGATCTTGTAGTTGAACGACAGCACCTCGATATGGTCTGGTCCCGTGCTGCATTTGTATTTCAGCTTGTACCACTCGCCCTTGCTCCGGAATACAGCACCTGGCGCCTTTAGATTGTCGGCATCGAAGACCGGGTCGCCGAACGTATAGGCAATCACCTTGTCAGGCTTGAACGATGTCTGGTCGGCGCTGATCTTCCACATCGCCTCCGTGTCGCATCGCTGTTCCAGGCGGGTCTGCGGGTCGAGTTTTTCGAATTGCCTGACCAGCGACTGATCCATGGCTGCCGCCGGCGCCGCAATCGCTGCGGCCAGCAGGGGCAAACAAACAAGCCTGTTCATTGCGGGTTGAACTCCTTCGTCACACCGGAAACATTGGCGTCATGCCGGAAACGTGACCGGCAAATAGCGAACTTCAGGGCGAAGGCATGCCGGTTCCAAGGATTAACTTCAAGGAAACATTTGTGTTCATTCAAAGGCAGGCGCTTAAATCTCGGACACGTCGATCCATTCGGCTGACGCGAGTTCCGCCATTCGTTCAGGGTTGATCCGCACCGCAGCGTGCGGCGCCCCAGCGGCGGGAACGACCTCGTCATATGCTTTCAGAGAAATGTCGCAGTAAACCTTGTGCGGCTTGGCAAGGCCGAAGGGGCAGACGCCGCCGATGGGATGGCCGGTCTCCTGCTCGACTTCATCGAACCCGAGCATGCGGGCCTTGGTCGCAAACCGGGCTTTGTATTTCTTGTTGTCGAGCCGGGCATCGCCGCGCGTGACGATCAGGATCACCGCGTCCGCCACCCGCAGCGCAAGCGTCTTGGCAATCTGCGCCGGTTCTACGCCATGTCCCTCTGCCGCGAGCGCGACTGTTGCAGTGCTCCGCTCAAGCTCGATGACGGCAATGTCCGGGGCGTGTTCGGCAAAGAAGGTTTTGACGGAAGCGATGCTCATCGATGGCGTGACTTTTCTGATGGATGCCGCCCGGATGATCGGGGCGGTGGCGATCTCTTCAGTCGTCGTTCGACGCGTCAAGATTTTCCGGGCGCGTGCCTTCCTGATCATGTGGCAGGTAGCCGTGGCTGGTGAACCAGTTGATCAGGATCGCGGCGATTGCCTCGTCGCGGGTGTGCATGCCGGGATGATCGGAAATGAAGGATTGAATCGCCTGTTCGATCCTGGAATCGTAGATATCAGACATGATGTCTCCAGAAATAGATCGTGGATGTGCCGGTTGCCTGGCGGCAAACCGGCACGAGGCCATGATGCGTCAAGCTTGCTTGACGATACGGATCAACACGAGAAGGATGACGGCACCGATCGTTGAATGGATGATGGCAGCAAGAATGCCGCTGCCGATGCTGACGCCGAGATAAGGGAATAATACGCCGGCGATGAAGGCGCCGATAATGCCGATGACCATATTCCCGATCAGGCCGAAGCCGAAACCCGAAACGATCAAGCCTGCAAGCCAGCCGGCAATGGCGCCGACGATAAGAAAGACAACAATGCTCTCGATACCCATGGATGGTTCCTTTCCGTTGTATCTGCAAGGAACAAGATAGAGCGAAAAGTATTTTGCGTTAGAGGCAAAATGCGCTCTTCGCCGATTTTTTGCCGTGAAAAGGCGGGAGCGGACAATGAAAGTGTCCTGTCGTGCCAAAAGGCATGAAATGCATGCCCTGAAACAGAAAAAGGCCCGAGGGGGCGGGCCTTTCTGATGATCTACGTTTCTTAGACGATGCCGCCGCCGCCGCTCTTCGACGCCGGCCGTTCGCCGGAAACCTTGGCGCGATAGCCGCTGGCGCGATAGGCGGCGACCGGCGAAATGGCGCCGCCGGCCTCGTAGCGCGACATGGCAAGAATCGGTTCGACATGGGTGCGGAATGCGGCCTTTAGCGTTTCCGTCGCCATCAGAGCATCGTTGCCGTCCTGATAGCCTTCAAGTGCCTGCCGATCGACCAGCAAGGCCTGCGCATAGGCGCGGCTGACTTCGGTCGCCGAGTTCATCAGGCTTTCGATCGGGTCGGTGACATTATGGCTCTGGTCGAGCATGTGCATCGGTGCAAAACCGTCCGCTGCCCGTGTCTCGGCATCGACCAGTTCGTTGAAGATCAGGAACAGCCGGTAGGGATCGATCGAGCCTGTGTCCAGATCGTCGTCGCCATATTTCGAATCGTTGAAATGAAAGCCGCCGAGCTTCTTGAACTGAATCAGCCGGGCGACGATCATCTCGATATTGACGTTCGGCGCATGGTGGCCGAGGTCGACCAGGCAATGCGCCTTGGGGCCGAGTTCCTGGGCGATCAGATAGTTTGTGCCCCAGTCCTGCACCACTGTCGAATAGAAGGCCGGCTCGAACATCTTGTGCTCGGAAAAGATCTTCCAATCGTCCGGCAGCCCCTTGTAGATCGCCTTCATCGCCTCGAGGTAGCGCTCGAAGCTCTTGGTGAAGTTCACCTGTCCGGGAAAGTTGGAACCGTCGCCGACCCAGACGGTGAGCGCCTTGGAACCCAACGCCTTGCCGATCTCGACACATTCGAGATTGTGATCGACGGCCTGCTGGCGGGTCGCAGCATCGGCATGGCTGAGCGAGCCGAACTTATAGGAATGCGCCTGATCGGCGGCATCGGAAAAGGTGTTGGAATTCATCGCATCGAAACCGAGCCCCAGAGCGTTGCCCTTTTCCTTCAGTTCTGCGAGGTCATCCACCTTGTCCCAGGGAATGTGCAGCGAGACCGTCGGCGTCGCCTTGGTCAGCTGCTGGATAACCGAGCAATCCTCGATCTTGTCGAAGATATGGCGCGGTTCGCCGGTGCCCGGAAAGCGGGCAAAGCGTGTGCCGCCGGTGCCGACGCCCCAGGATGGGACGGCAACTCCGTAAGCCGATACTTTCGCTTTAACCGTGCCGATATCGATACCCCGGCGGGCGAGTTGTGTGCCAAGGTGGCCATAGTCGGCCTTCAGATCGGCAAGGCGCGCGGCATTGTCGGCGTCGATGACGTCTTGTGTGATCATTCGTGTCATGTCGTTCTCCGGTCTAGCGCGTGAACGACTGGGCATTGCCCGCATCGACATTGATGATGTTGCCGGTCGACTTGGCCGACATGTCGGAAGCGAGGAAGTAGATCGCTTCGGCGATATCCTCCGGGAAGACGCTGAGCTTCAGCATCGAACGTTCGCGGTACATCGCCTCAAGTCCTTCCATATCGGTCTTGTAGACGGCGGCGCGCTGTTCCTTCCATTCGCCCGACCAGATTTTCGAGCCGCGCAGGACGGCATCCGGGTTGACGACGTTGACGCGGATCTGGGCGGCTGCGCCTTCCAGCGCCAGGCATCGCGCAAGATGGATTTCCGCGGCCTTGGCGGTGCAATAGGCGGATGCGCCGGGAGAGGCCGCCAGACCGTTCTTGGAGGCGACGAAGACAACGTTGCCGCCGGCCTTCTGGTTGCGGAAGATGCGGAACGCTTCGCGCGAAACGAGGAAATATCCGGTCGCCAGGATATCCATGTTCTTGTTCCATAACGCCAGCGTCGTGTCTTCGATCGGGGCGGAGGAGGCAAGACCGGCATTGGAAACCAGAATGTCGAGACCGCCGAATTCCAGCAGCGTATCGGCAAAGCTCTTTTCGACAGCGGCTTCATCGGTGACGTTCATGGTAACAGAACGGACGAAATCCTTGCCGTAGCGGCCGCCGAGTTCGCTCAATGCAGAGGCAAGGGCTGCCTCGTCGATATCTGCGAGCACGACGCAGGCGCCTTCCTGCATCAGGCGGTTAGCCGTCGCCTTGCCGATGCCGCCGGCGCCGCCGGTGACGAGCGCTATTCTGCCGGCCAGCATCTTCGGCTTCGGCATGCGCTGAAGCTTGGCTTCCTCAAGCAGCCAGTATTCAATGTCGAAAGCTTCCTGTTCCGGCAGGCCGACATAGGTCGAGACACCGGATGCGCCGCGCATGACATTGATGGCGTTGACGTAGAATTCGCCGGAAATGCGCGCGGTTGCCTTGTCCTTGGCAAAGGTGATCATGCCGACGCCGGGGATGAGATAGACCACCGCATTCGGGTCGCGCATCGCCGGGCTGTTGTCACGCTTGCAGCGCTGGTAATAGGCGGCATAACCGGCGCGATATTCGGCGATGGCAGCCTCAAGGCCAGCCAGCGTCTTGTCGATATCCGGGTTTGCCGGATCGAAATCGATCACCAGCGGGCAAATCTTGGTGCGCAGGAAATGGTCGGGGCAGGATGTGCCGAGTGCCGCCAGCGGCTCAAGGTTCTTGGATGTGACGAAATCGAGAACGGCCTGGCTGTCGTCGAAATGGCCGAGCTTGCGCTCGTCGGCGCTGATCATGCCCCGAATGACCGGCATCAGCTTTTGCACAACGGCGCGGCGCTCATTGGCCGCCAGAACCGGCTTGACTGCGCCGCCGAAGGCCGGCGCCGTGTTGGTCGTCTCGAACCAGGCAATCGCCTTGTTGATGATCTCGATCGTTGTCTCGTAGGCTTCCTTGGCCGTGTCACCCCAGGTGAAGAGGCCATGGCTTTCAAGGATCAGGCCGCGTGCGTTCGGGTTTTCAGCGCAGAACTTCGACAGCCAGAGGCCAAGCTCGAAGCCCGGACGCTTCCAAGGCAGCCAGCCGATATCGGCGCCGAAAATCTGTTGGGTCAGTTCGCGGCTGTTCTTCGATGCAGCAATGGCGATGATTGCATCCGGGTGCATGTGATCGACGTGCTTCTTGGGCACATAGGCATGCAGGGGAGTGTCGATAGAAGCGGCGCGCGGATTGAGGTTGAAGGTGCAATGCGGCAGGTAGCCGACCATTTCGTCTTCATGCTTGAGGCCGCGATAAAGCCCCTTCAGGGCTTCCAGCTTCTCCATATAGAGTGTCGAAAAGCCGTCCATCTTGATCGTGCCGACGTCGCCGCCGGAACCCTTGACCCAGAGAACCTCGACCGTGCCGCCACCGAGCGGGTCTTTCTCCATGACCTTGGCGGAGGTGTTGCCGCCGCCGTAATTGGTGATGCGTTTGTCCGAACCCAGCAGGTTTGAGCGGTACAGAAGCCGCTCGGCTTCGTTCATTGCCGCTGCCTTGGCGTCGTCCCAGAGATTGGCAAGGCGCGAGCCTTGTTGCTTGTCGAGCATCTGCATTTCCTCCCGGTCAATTTTGCGCCGGCCCGGTAGAATTTGCGGGACAAAGAGCGCATTCGTTGCGATCAGATCACACAAAGATCAGCCGCATGTCAATCATAAACGATCAAAATCAGTCATATTGCACTGCACAATGAAAAAATATGATTGTTTGTGATTGACAATGCGCGGTCGTGATGGAAGCATAGACAATAGTGGAGGAACCTAATGCACGAGAAAGAGCGACACAGGATCATTCTGTCAGCTGTCCAGGACAAGCCGGTCATCACCGTGCCTGAACTGGTCGATCTGACCGATAGTTCTGAAGCGACGATCCGCAGGGATATCGCGGCGCTGCATGTGCAAAAACGTCTGCGCCGGGTGCGCGGCGGTGCGGAAGCGATCAACCCACCGCAGTTCGTCGGCCTTGCCGGCCGTCCATTCAGTGTCAACGAAGGCCTGCATGCCCGCCAGAAGCAGGCGATCGCCAAGGAGGCCGTGGCACTCTGTCAGGATGGCGAGCCGATCATCATCAATGGCGGCACCACGACGTTCCAGATGGTGCACTTCCTCGCCAACCGCCGGATGCAGGTGTTCACCAATTCCTTTCCGATTGCCGAGCATCTGCTCAAGCACTCGAAGAACACCGTGATGCTCTCGGGTGGCACGATCTACCGCGAGCAGAACATCATTTTGAGCCCGTTCGACAATGACGTGACGCGCAATTTCTATGCGCGCCGCATGTTCATGGGCGCGCAGGGGCTTGGTCCGCTCGGCCTGATGGAAGGCGACCCGCTGCTGATCCAGGCGGAGCAGAAGCTGATCGACCAGGCAGACGAACTCGTCGTTCTGATCGACTCGTCGAAATTTCACAAACGCTCCAGCCTCATTCTGTGCGGGCTGAAGCGCATCACCACGGTGATCACGGATTCGGGCATCGAGGACAGGCATGTCCAGATGCTTGAAGATGCAGGCGTCGGCTTGGTTATCGCCAATACGCGCTCGAGCATTGTTGAGGAGAATGCTTCCTCGTCGGCGTAAGGCCGGCGGGAGGGGGAGTGGGAATGCCGATGGCTTCACGCCATCAGGCAAAGTTTTGAGAGCATACAGCCGAATGAACGCGATCATTGTGATCGCGCGGCTTCAGGGAGGAGAACGTCATGAAAATTTTCAAGGCACTGATGGTCACGACGGCGGTTTCGCTGGCACTGATGGCAAACGCCGCGCATGCGGAAAACAAGAAGATCGCGCTGGTCGTCAAGGCGCTCGGCATCGGCTTCTTCGAAGCGGCCAACAAGGGCGCGCAGGAAGCCGCCAAGGAACTCGGCGATGTGGAAGTGATCTATACCGGCCCGACAACGACGACGGCTGAAGGCCAGATCGAAGTGATCAACTCGCTGATCGCCCAGAAGGTTGATGCGATCGCCGTATCCGCCAACGATACCGACGCTCTGGTTCCGGCGCTGAAGAAGGCCATGGAGCGCGGCATCAAGGTTATCTCGTGGGATTCGGGCGTCGCCAAGGACGGCCGCTCCATGCACCTGAATCCGTCGTCCAGCCCGCTGATCGGCAACATGATCATCAAGCTTGCCGCCGACCAGTTGCCTGATGGCGGCGACGTCGCCGTTCTTTCGGCAACAGCCACCTCGACCAACCAGAATGTCTGGATCGAGGAGATGAAGAAGGTTCAGGGCAATTACAAGGGCATCAATGTCGTGGCCACCGTCTACGGCGACGATCTTGCGGACAAGTCCTACCGCGAAACGCAAGGCCTCATCCAGTCCTACCCGAACCTGAAGGCGATCATCGCTCCGACCTCCGTCGGTATCGTTGCTGCCGCGCAGGCCGTCGAAGACGCCGGCAAGGTCGGCCAGATCAACGTTACCGGCCTCGGCCTTCCCTCGGAAATGGCTGGCCACGTCAAGGCCGGCTCGTCCAAGTCCTTCGCCATCTGGAACCCGATCGACCTCGGCTACTCCGCCACCATGATCGCCTATGACCTGATCGGCGGCGCGGAAGCAAAGCCGGGCGCCGAACTGAAGATGGGCCGCATGGGTACCGTCAAGCTCGACGACAACAACGAAGGCGCCATGGCCGACCCGTTCGTCTACGACGCCAAGAACGTCGAAGAGTTCGCCAAGATCTTCTGATTTGGTTTATCCCTCCCCCTTGTGGGGAGGGTCGGAGCGAAGCGGAGGGGAGGGGTTCTTTTTCTTTGAAGGAAATCCCCTCCCCAACCCTCCCCACAAGGGGGAGGGGGCGATCGAGCCAGCGCCGCTCCTCACGTATTTCAATTTCATATCACACCGGTGGATTGCCTCTTGCTGCAGGAAACGACCACATTGCGGATGAAACCCGCCGTCGCGCTCGAGGGCATATCCAAGTCCTTTCCCGGCGTAAAAGCGCTGTCCGACGTCTCGCTCGCTTTGTACCCCGGTTCCGTCACGGCGCTGATCGGTGAAAACGGTGCGGGCAAATCGACCCTCGTCAAGATCCTCACAGGCATCTACCAGCCGGATGGCGGCACGATCCGGGTTGATGGAGCCGAGACTCATTTTCCGACCGCACTCGCAGCCGCCCATGCCGGCGTCACCGCGATCCATCAGGAAACCGTGCTGTTCGATGAACTGTCGGTCGCCGAAAACATCTTTCTCGGCCATGCGCCGCGCGGCCGCTTCGGCCTGATCGATTGGAAGAAACTCAACGAAAATGCCCGCGAACTGCTTGCCCGCGTCGGCGCTGAAATCGATCCGACCATCCGGCTGCGCGACCTCGGCATTGCCAACAAGCACATGGTGGCGATTGCCCGCGCTCTGTCGATCGACGCCAGCGTCGTCATCATGGACGAGCCGACCGCCGCCCTGTCGCACAAGGAAATCCACGAGCTCTACGAACTGATCGACCGGCTGAAGGCGGACGGCAAGGCGATCCTGTTCATCAGCCACAAATTCGATGAAATCTTCCGCATTGCCGACCGCTACACCGTGTTTCGCGATGGCGGCATGGTCGGCGAGGGGCTGATTGCCGATGTCACCCAGGACCAGCTGGTCAAGATGATGGTCGGCCGCGATGTCGGTCAGGTCTTTCCGAAGGTCGATGTCGCGATCGGCGAGCCGGTCCTCACGGTTTCGGGCTACCGCCATCCGACCGAATTCGAAGACATCAATTTCGAGCTGCGCCGCGGCGAAATCCTCGGCTTCTACGGCCTGATCGGGGCCGGACGCTCCGAATTCATGCAGTCGCTGATCGGCATCACCCGGCCGTCCGCCGGTGCGGTCAAGCTGAATGGCGATGTCCTCGTCATCCGCTCTCCCGCCGAGGCGATCGAGGCCGGTATCGTCTATGTGCCGGAAGAACGCGGCCGTCAGGGCGCCATCATCGGCTTGCCGATCTTCCAGAACGTCACGCTGCCCTCGCTGCAGAAAACCTCGCGTTCCGGCTTCCTGAAGCTTGCCAACGAGTTTGCCCTGGCCCGCGAATATACGCAGCGTCTCGATCTGCGCGCCGCCTCGCTCGATCAGGATGTCGGCACGCTGTCGGGCGGCAATCAGCAAAAGGTGGTAATCGCCAAATGGCTGGCAACGCAGCCGAAGGTGATCATTCTCGATGAGCCGACCAAAGGTATCGATATCGGCTCCAAGGCTGCGGTGCACGCCTTCATGAGCGAACTGGCAGGGCAGGGATTGAGCGTCATCATGGTCTCCTCGGAAATCCCCGAAATCATGGGCATGGCCGACCGCGTCATTGTCATGCGCGAAGGCCGTATCGCCGGGCGTTTTGAGCGCTCCGAGCTGACGGCGGAAAAGCTGGTCCGGGCCGCCGCGGGCATCGGGGAGGCTGCATAATGGCAAAGCTGCTCAAGAACCGCGAAATCCTTCTGGTCATCGCCATCATCGCGCTGGTCTTCCTGATCGCGCTACGCTTCCCGGGTTTCATAGCACCGGCCAATCTGGCGCGCGTCTATAATGACACCTCGATCCTGATCATCCTGGCGCTCGGCCAGATGGCGGTCATCCTGACGCGCTGCATCGACCTGTCGATGGCGGCCAACCTGGCGCTATCCGGCATGGTGGCGGCGATGATCAATGCCGCCTTTCCGGGCGTACCGATCCCGCTGGTCATTCTCGCCGTCGTCGCCCTTGGCGCGGCCCTCGGCTCGATCAACGGCCTGCTCGTCTGGAAACTGGATATTCCGCCGATCGTCGTGACGCTCGGCACGCTGACCATCTTTCGCGGCACCATCTTTCTTCTGAGCAAGGGCGCCTGGATCAACGCCCATCAGATGAGCGACGCCTTCAAGGCGCTGCCACGCACGCCGCTGATCGGTTTTCCAATCCTGTCATGGCTCTCGGTTGTGGCGATTGCCGCCGTCTATATCCTGATGACGCGCACGCCTGTCGGCCGCGCCTTTTTCGCCGTCGGCGGCAATCCGCACGCGGCCGTCTATACCGGCATCGATGTCGGCCGCACGCGCTTCTTTGCCTATTGCCTGTCCGGTGGTCTTGCTGGCCTTTCCGGTTATCTCTGGGTGTCGCGCTATGCGGTCGCCTATGTCGATATCGCCGCCGGTTTCGAACTCGATATCATCGCGGCCTGCGTCATCGGCGGCATTTCGATTGCCGGCGGCATCGGCTCGGTCGGCGGTGCTGTGCTCGGCAGCCTGTTCCTCGGCGTCATCAAGAATGCGCTGCCGGTCATCAATATCTCGCCCTTTGCCCAGCTGGCGATTTCCGGAGCGGTGATCATAATCGCGGTCGCGGTCAACGCCCGCACTGAAAAGCGCAAGGGCCGTGTCATACTGAAGAAAGCGGAGGCGGTCTGATGGCGGAAGCGCATCTTTCACCAAGGATCATTCCGGACCGGCTGCAGAGCCGAAGCAGCCGGGCGCTGAAGAGCTGGGAAAGCCTGCTCCTCGTCGTGGCGATCCTGATCTTCACGATCAACTCGTTTGCCTCGCCCTATTTCCTCGACCCGTGGAACCTGTCCGACGCGACCTTCAATTTCACCGAAAAGGCGCTGATCGCCTTTGCCATGGCGCTGGTCATCATTTCCGGTGAAATCGATCTCTCCGTCGCCTCGATCATCGCTCTGTCCTCGACGGCCATGGGCCTTGCAGTTACCATGGGTGCCGATACGCCGATGCTGGTTGTCGTCGGCCTTGGTACCGGCCTTCTTTGCGGCGCGGTCAACGGGCTGCTGATCACCGGCCTTGGCCTGCCATCGATCGTCGTCACCATCGGCACGATGAGCCTGTTTCGCGGCCTGTCCTTCATTGTATTGGGCGACCAGGCCTATACGGGTTACCCGGCCAGCTTTGCCTATTTCGGCCAGGGCTATGTCTGGTGGGTTTTCTCGTTCGAATTCGCGCTGTTCGTGTTCTTCGCTGTCGTCTACAGCGTGCTGCTGCACAAGACCAATTTCGGCCGCGCCGTCTATGCCATCGGCAACAACCAGACGGCGGCGTTGTTCTCCGGCGTCCGCGTCGGCCGCGTCAAGTTCATCCTGTTCCTACTGACGGGCCTGATGGCCGGCATTGCCTCGATCTGCCTGACCTCGCGCCTCGGCTCCACCCGCCCGTCGATTGCCTTGGGCGTCGAGCTGGAAGTGGTGACGATGGTGGTGCTGGGGGGCGTCAGCATCCTTGGCGGATCCGGTACCATTCCAGGTGTCGTGCTCGCCGCCTTCATCATGGGCATGGTCACCTTCGGCTTCGGGCTCTTGAACGTGCCTGGCATCGTCATGTCGATCTTCATCGGCGTGCTGTTGATTTCCGTCATCGCATTGCCGATCCTGTGGTCACGCGCCCGCCGCCGCCGGGCGCATTGAGGACAGAATGGAAAAATACGCTTTCCGCATGCGGCTCAATCCCGGCATGACTGAGGAATACAAGGCCCGCCATGACGCGATCTGGCCGGAACTGTCGGCGCTCCTGACGGACGCCGGCGTGTCGGATTACTCGATCCATCTCGATGAGGAGACCCATCTGCTGTTCGGTGTTCTCTGGCGGCGGGATGATCACACCATGGCCGATCTGCCGAAACATCCGGTGATGCAGAAATGGTGGGCCCATATGGCCGATATCATGGAGACGAAGGCGGACAACGAGCCTGTCGCCGTGCCGCTGACAACCGTCTTTCATATAAAGTAGTGCCATGAAAACCATCGCCGTCATCGATATCGGCAAGACGAATGCCAAGGTCGCTTTGGTCGATCTCGACCGGTTCGAGGAAACGGCGGTACGCAAAACTGCAAACGGTGTCGTGACCGAAGGTATCTACCCGCATTTCGACGTCGAGCGCCTGTGGCGCTTCATTGCCGAAAGTCTTGCCGCGCTGAACGCAGAGACGCCGATCGACGCAATATCCGTCACCACCCACGGCGCCACAGCCGTTCTGCTCGATAGGAACGGCGATCTCGCTTTGCCGCTGCTCGATTACGAATTCACCGGCCCCGATACACTGGCCGGGGACTATGACAAGGTTCGCCCGCCCTTTGCCGAAACCGGTGCGGCACGGCTACCGATGGGCCTGAACATTGGCGCGCAGATCTACTGGCAGGAACAGACCTTTCCTAACCAGTTTGCCGACGTCGCCAGCATCCTGACCTATGCGCAATACTGGTCCTACCGCCTGAGCGGCGTTCTCTCCACCGAACTGACCTCTCTCGGCTGCCATACCGATCTCTGGAATCCCTACAAGGCCGATTTCTCGACCATGGTTGATGCGCGCGGCTGGCGGCCCCTGTTTGCGCCGGTGCGGCGTGCAAGCGATGGTCTGGGTGGGGGATTGACCCCGCAGGCGGCAAAGGACACCGGTCTGCCGGTGGGGCTGCCGGTCTATTGCGGTATCCACGATTCCAATTCCTCGCTGCTGCCGCATGTGCTGACGCGGAAAGCACCGTTCTCCGTGGTTTCCACCGGAACCTGGGTGGTGATGATGGCCATGGGCGCAAGGAAAGTGGCGCTGGACGAGGCGCGCGACACGCTGATCAATGTCAACGCCTTGGGCGATCCCGTCCCCTCGGCACGGTTCATGGGTGGACGGGCCTTTTCGACGCTGATCACCGATCCGGCGGTCACCGTTTCCGAAGACGTCGAAGCGCAGGTGGCTGCCGCTCAGTGGATGCTTCTGCCATCAGTGCCGAAAGGTTCTGGGCCTTTCCCGCACGCCAAGGCCTCCTGGACATGCAACGAGGCGTCATTGACAGGTCCGCAGCGGCTTGCCGTCGTCTCCTTTCATCTGGCGATGATGACGGCGAGTTCGCTTGATCTGATCGGCGCAGAAGGCGAGGTCGTCGTCGAGGGGCCGTTTGCGGTCAATCCGAGCTATCTGCGCATGCTGAAAGCCGCAACCGGCCGCCCCGTGCTGATCGGCAGTCAGAGCGCCACCGGCACAAGCCTTGGGGCTGCATGCCTTGTCGACGGCAGCCGGGCGCAGGCGCATACGGTGGAATTTTTGGGCGCCGTTCCGGATGCGTATGCTGCTTATGCGGCAAGCTGGACCAAGCTCGTCTCGGCATCATAGGCGACTTCGGCCAGCCTATACCGACGCCACCTGATCGGCGTTGAATATGGCTGACAACAGTCCGGGAAACCGTGCCTCCAGATCATCCTGCCGCAGCGACATATAGATGACCCGGCCTTCCGGGCGCTGCCGGATCACCCCGGCCTCGCGCAACACGCGCCAATGATGCGTCATCGTCGATTTCGAAACATCCGTTACGAAGTCGCTGCAGATACATTCGCCGGTCGCGATCTGCTTCACCGCCGCCAGCCGGATCGGATTGCCCAGAGCCAGGAGCACATCGGGCAGGTGAAGGTCGTCACGCGTGGGATGATGGTCGTTCATCAACGCAAGATAATAAACCGTTCGCGTACAGTCAAACTTTTTGGACGTCTCGCGTTGACAATTGTACGATTCTATCCGTACTATCAAATCATCATCGCTGCGCAGCCTTGTCCCCGCAACAAGAGATATCCATCATGTCATCTTTTCCCGCATCCGGCGGTCGCCAGCGGCTGGGCTGGACATTGTTCCTGCTCGCCTTCGCTCAACTGGTCATCGCCGTTGATTACAATATCGTCTTCGTCGCACTGCCAGACATTGGCGCGCAGCTCGGCTTCTCGCGCCAGACGCTGCAATGGGTCGTCAGTGCCTATGGTGTGGCCTTCGGTGGCTTCTTGCTCTTAGGCGGCCGCGCTGCCGATCTTCTCGGACGCCGCCGAATCTTTATCTTCGCCCTGGCGCTTTACGGCGTATCGTCGCTGGTCGGTGGACTGGCGGCAAGCCCGAGTGCCATCATCATCGCCCGGGCGATCCAGGGTGTCGGCGGCGCCCTGCTGTTTCCGGCAACGCTGTCTCTGGTGACGACGTTGTTCGCCGAAGGTCGCAAGCGCAACCGCGCCCTCGCTGTCTGGGGCGGTGCCGGAGCGTCGGGCCTGACCGTCGGCGCTCTGCTCGGCGGTATTCTTACCAGCGCCTATGGCTGGCCCGCCGTCTTCTTCGTCAATGTGCCGCTGGTTGCCATCATCATCGTTGGTGCCCTGATCGTCATGCCGCGCGATGTCAGCCAGGGCTCGCATCGCAGCTTCGATCTTCCGGGTGCGCTGACCGCGACAATCGGTATCACATTGCTGGTTTACGTCCTCGTCCAGGGGCCGGAATCCGGTTGGGCGTCGCCATCGATCCTGCTGGCGCTGGTGACTGGTCTCATTCTGCTCGCTGCCTTCTTCGTCATCGAAGCCCGCAGCGATGATCCGCTGATGCCGCTGCGCCTGTTTTCTAACCGCTATGCGCTGGCGGGCATGCTGCTGACACTGTTCTTCGGCGCCACGTTGGGTGCTCTACCCTATTTCGAAACCGTCCTCTTCCAGGGCATGCTCGGCTTCGATGCGCTATGGACCGGCCTGGCATTCCTCGTTCCGGCTGTCGCCATCTTCATCGGCACACAGCTGGGCGAGCGCATGGCGACCGGCTCGGGCGTTCGCGCCAGTCTGGTGGTCGGCCAGGTTCTGAGCGTCGCCGGCATGGTGGCCTTCGCCTACGGGATTTCGCCGGAATGGGGCTATATGGGGCTGGTTCCGGGCATGGCCGTGCTCGGTGTCGGGCAAGGCATGGTGTGGACGGCGATGTGGATCGTCTCGGCCACCGGAGTTGCCCAGGAAGAGCAGGGTGTGGCGTCGGGCATGGCATCCACCAGCCTGCAGGTCGGGTTGGCCGTCGGCCTCGCCATCCTGGTCGCCGTCGCCAATGGTGTCGGGGAAACGATGGGTCAGACTGCGACGATCGGGCTTATCGAAGGGACACGGTTCGCCGTCTATCTGGCCGCTGTTGGAACTGTTCTGGGACTGATCGTCGCTCTCACCCTGCCGCGCCAGGTGGAGGTGCCGGCTGCTGTTAACTACGCTCCAGCCGAATGACCCTGTGGCCCGCCCTTTGGGGCGGGTCTCACCCGCTGTTCCGGTGTGCGATCAAAGAGTGCTGTAAACAGAATGGTTATCGGACGGCTGCAGCCGTTAACGGCAAGCAGCTTCCGGGTCTCAGAATATGCCGCGATGTATTGAAGCCTCTGACGCACATAGGCGTTCAGGCGGGAAGTGCGGCTTACTATTTCCTAGAAAATACGGGCATTCAATGACTTACGATCATCCTCGATATTCAGGAGGATGGAGACTGCTGCCAGTGTAAGGGTGGCGATAAGCGTAGCGCTTAGTCCCAGAACAATCATTGCCCGTTCCTTCTACGTCATCGTCATGATGCCGCTTCACTTTGTCCGGCTATGCTTGCACATGGCTTGCCCGGTCAGAATAGGCAGTAGTTAATGGCGGGGTCTCTCAAGATCAACTCCCAAGTTTTACCATTGAAAACCTGTTGTTTCTCCGATGGGCGCAAACCCCCGTTTCATAGGCGGTTGCGCCCGGTGAGGGCAATATGCGGTCAATTTTAGTGAAAGAAGATACGGACCATCAACCGTTAACCTTCAAGCAAGGAATTAACCATAAACATGGTCGTACACGTTGGAGTGGGAAAATCTACTTCCCCGCAAGGCATGACGCCGTACCGACGAACCGGTTCCGACCCGGTATGCACTTTCACCGGATATCTATTGGGAACGAAGCGGCCGATCGCCGTGGCCAGCTGGTATTGCAGCCGTCGCCACTTGGCGTCTTGCAAGATGGCACGTTTGGGCAACGCCCCTTTGGAATATCCGTTGATGAGTGGATGCACCGTGCGCCGTTCAAGGCGCGTGGAGATGCTGCAACAGTTTGATTTTCTACAGGATACCTCTGAAAACCGCCCGGTTTGCAGAGATGAGATACCGGACCGGGGAAAAGCGTGAGGCAGGAAACGTCGCCAGATCAGACCAGGAAAGCTCAGGCAGGCAGCCTGCTCGAGCGCTTGCGTTTTGCCGGGCTCGATGAAGACCAGACCGACGTCTTGCGCAAGCATCGCCAGTCGTTGGGCGCAGAGGTCGAACTCGCATTGCGCGACCTGTTCCAGCGCCTCCAGACCTTCCCGGATGCCGCACGCCATTTCACCAGCGACCGCCAGATCGACCGGCTGCACGACCTTCAGTCCTCGCATTGGAGCGTGCTGACCGACGCCCGCTTCGACAGCCTCTATGCCGAGCGCGTCAAGGTTCTGTCGGATACCGAGAGCAAGATGGGTCTCGACCCCCGCTGGCAGATCGCCGGCCACGCCGTGGTGCTCGAACGTCTGATCTGTTCGATGATCGAGCAGTTCTGGCCGAAATCGATGCTGTCGCTGGGCAAGGCGAACAGGAAGGAGCTGGCCGACCTCGTCGCCGCTCTCGTCCGCACCGTTTTCGTCGACACCGAGATTTCCGTTTCCCTGCGCTTCAACGAACAGCGCCACAGCCATCAGCGTCAGCTCGCCGAGCAGCGCAAAGCCGGTGAAGCCGAAGCACTGGCCTTGTTTGGCGATGTCACACAGGCGCTTGGCCGTGGCGACCTCTCCGTCCGCACGCCGAATGACGTGGCCGCTGCCTATCAGCCGCTGGCCCAGGAACTGAATGGCGCCCTTGATGCCATGCAGAACGAGTTCATCGGTCTTGCCGACCGCGCCGTCACCATGGAAACATCCTCGCGCGATCTTGCCGGCCAGACTGAACAATTTGCTCGGCGGGCGCAGGAACAGTCCGTAGTGCTGGGTGAAACCGTCGGGTCGCTCGGCGCCATCGTCGACCGGGTCAAGCACAATGCCAGCCAGACACGGGCCGCGGAAAAGAGCGTTGCGGTTACCCGCCAGTCGGCGGAACATAGCGGCGAAATCGCCGGTCAGGCGATATCAGCCATGGCCGATATCGAAGCGTCGGCCGAAAAGATCGGCCAGATCATCGGCGTCATCGACGAGATTGCCTTTCAGACCAACCTCCTGGCGCTGAACGCGGGTATCGAGGCTGCACGGGCGGGCGAAAGCGGCCGTGGTTTTGCGGTCGTCGCCCAGGAAGTCCGCGCCTTGGCGCAGCGTTCAGGCGATGCGGCGCGCGAAATCAAGCAGTTGGTCTCCAGCACGAAGTCGCAGGTCGAAGCGGGCGTCGAACGCGTCGGCCGCACGCAGGACGCCATCAGCAATATCGTCGAGCAGGTGCGTGGCATCAACGATGCCATCGCCGGGATTGCCGAAGAAACCGCCGAACAGGTCACCGGCCTTCAGGCCGCGACATCCGATCTGAGCCGTATCGGCACCGAAATCGGCGCGAGCGCACATCAGGCGACCGCCGCCAAAGAGAGCTGCGACGACCTGCACACCGTCATACTCGAACTCGGCCAGACGATCCGCCAGTTCCATGTCCAGCGGCAGGCGCCGAAGACGGGATTCTCACCGTCCTATTCGACCCCGGCCATCATGGCACCAGCCGGACGGCCGGGCGAAATCATCGGCGACAGCAATGACGGCTTCGAAGAGGGCTTCGGCCTGCAGGGTCGCCTTGCCGGATGGGGCCGCTGATGCAGAGCCGTCACAAACACATCCTGCCAAGCTCAGTGGTTTTCGAGGGCCGGAACGTGCGCTCGCATGGGCGTGCCGAAAACCAGTTGAACCATCCCTGTAAATTACTCCCAGCCAGACAAGGAAAGTAGAGATGGCAGCCAAGAAAGCCGCTCGGAAAAGTTTGAGCCTCGCACCGGTTCTCGACCTCAACGAGGCCAACGCGCTGCACGGCAAGCTGATGGCTCTGCGCGGCAATCCGCTCGCGATCGACGCATCTGCAGTCGAGCGTATCGGCGCTCTGTGCGTTCAGGTCCTGATGGCCGGAGCAAAGAGCTGGGAAGAGGATAATCAGTCTTTCACCTTCGCCAAGGTGTCGGACGCATTTACGAAAACGACACAGCTCATCGGGGTCAATATCGACCACCTGATGGCAAAGGAGATTTGAGACATGAAAAAGAAAGTTCTTACAGTCGATGATTCCCGAACCATCCGGAACATGCTGCTCGTCACGCTGAACAATGCCGGTTTCGAAACGATCCAGGCCGAGGACGGCATCGAGGGGCTCGAAATTCTCGAGGACGCCAATCCGGATGTCATAGTCACCGACATCAACATGCCGCGTCTGGATGGCTTCGGCTTCATCGAGGGCGTGCGCAAGAACGAGAAATTCCGGGCAATTCCGATCCTGGTGCTGACCACCGAAAGCGACGCGGAAAAGAAGAACCGTGCTCGCCAGGCCGGTGCGACCGGCTGGATCGTCAAGCCGTTCGATCCGACCAAGCTGATCGATGCAATCGAGCGCGTAACCGCCTAAGCCAGGATTTCTCCCCATGGATATGAACGAAATCAAAGAGATTTTCTTCCAGGAATGCGAGGAGCAACTCGCGGAATTGGAATCCGGTCTCCTGAGGCTCAATGACGGCGACCGCGATCCGGAAACGGTGAATGCGGTTTTCCGTGCGGTCCACTCGATCAAAGGTGGTGCCGGAGCGTTCGGGCTGGACGATCTCGTCTCTTTCGCACATGTGTTTGAGACCACGCTTGATTGCGTTCGTTCCAACAAGCTGGAACCCAACCCGGATGTCCTGAAGGTCATGCTGAAGTCTGCCGACGTGCTGGCTGACCTGACCAATGTCGCACGCGACGGCGGCAGCGTCGATCAGGCGCGTTCCCTGCAGCTGATCCGGGAACTTGAGGCGTTGGCCAAGGGCGAGGCGCCTCCGGCTGCCGCAGCCCCGGTCGCAGCTGCGCCGAAGGCCGCTCCGGTTGCTGCCGCACCGGCACCTGTTGTCAGCGACGACGGTTTCGTTCCGGTCGCCTTCTCCTTCGACGATTTCGGCGGCGATGATCTGTCCGCCGATCTCCCGGCTTATGACGTCGTCTTCAAGCCGAAGTCGGAACTCTACACCAAGGGCAACGAAGCGACGTTGCTGCTGCGCGATCTGTCGCGCCTCGGCGAGATGAGCATCCATTGCAACATGGATAGCCTGCCATCCCTCGACCTGATGGACCCGGAGGCCGCCTACTTCTCTTGGAAAGTGTCGATCAAGACCGACAAGGGCGAGGATGCCGTGCGATCGGTGTTCGAGTTCGCCGAGTGGGATTGCGATCTCGAAGTGACGGCGCTCGAAACCGGTGAGGTTGCCGAAGCTGCCGGTGACGATCTGCCGATGCAACCGGTGCCGTTTGATCTGTCCGCGCTTGATGATGAACCCGATGCGCCGCTTGGCGTGGTCGAGGAAGAAGAGCAGATCGCCGCCGTGCAGCAGGCCGTCGCTGCTGCCGAAGCCGCATCCAATGTCGTGCAGATGGCCGCCAGCGCCTCGCGCGCTGCCACCAGTGACAAGGGCGCAGCCGCTGCTGCGGCCCAGAACAATGCCCAGCAGGCATCTGCTGCCGCACCAACCATCCGCGTCGATCTCGATCGTGTCGACCGGCTGATCAACCTCGTCGGCGAACTGGTCATCAACCAGGCCATGCTGTCGCAAAGCGTCATCGAGAATGACTCGAATGGCGTCTCCTCGATCAATATGGGTCTGGAAGAACTGCAGCAACTGACCCGCGAGATCCAGGACTCGGTCATGGCGATCCGCGCCCAGCCGGTCAAGCCGGTGTTCCAGCGCATGGCCCGCACGGTTCGTGAAATCGCCGATATTACCGGCAAGTCGGTTCGCCTCGTCACCGAGGGTGAAAACACCGAAGTCGACAAGACGGTCATCGACAAGCTCGCCGAGCCTTTGACCCACATGATCCGCAACGCGGTCGATCACGGCCTCGAAATGCCGGAAAAGCGCATTGCCGCCGGCAAGAATGCCGAAGGCACGGTCAAGCTGACCGCCAAGCATCGCTCCGGCCGTATCGTCATCGAACTCTCCGACGATGGCGCCGGCATCAACCGCGAAAAAGTTCGCCAGAAGGCGATCGACAACGACCTGATCGCAGCCGATGCCAACCTGTCCGACGAGGAAATCGACAACCTGATCTTCCACGCTGGCTTCTCCACCGCCGACAAGGTCTCCGACCTTTCGGGACGTGGTGTCGGCATGGACGTGGTCAAGCGCTCCATCCAGGCACTCGGCGGACGCATCAATATCTCGTCGAAGCCCGGCCAGGGCTCGGTCTTCACCATGAGCCTGCCGCTGACGCTGGCCGTTCTCGACGGCATGGTCGTCACGGTTGCCGGCCAGACGCTGGTCGTACCGTTGACCGCGATCGTCGAAACCCTGCAGCCGGATGCGGCAGCAATCCACTCCTTCGGCGCGACGCAGCGGTTGATCTCGATCCGCAACTCGTTCTGCCCGCTGGTCGATGTGGGACGCATCCTGAACTTCCGGGCAACTCAGGCCAATCCGGTCGAAGGTGTCGCCCTTCTGGTGGAATCCGAAGGCGGCGGCCAGCGTGCTTTGATGGTCGATGCCATCCAGGGCCAGCGCCAGGTCGTCATCAAGAGCCTCGAAGCCAACTATACGCACGTACCCGGGATTGCTGCCGCCACCATTCTCGGTGATGGCCGCGTTGCGCTCATCCTGGACGTCGATGCTGTCGTTTCGGCATCGCGCGGCCAGTCCCTCCACACCGAAACATCGCTCGCCGCTGCAGGGTAAGGACCATGACGCTTCCCGCCAAAAATGTGACGAATGGAGAGCGCGAACTCATCGCATTCCGGATCGGCAATCAGGAATTCTGCGTCAACGTCATGTCCGTGCGGGAGATTCGCGGCTGGGCCCCGGCAACGCCGATGCCCCATGCGCCACAATATGTGCTTGGCGTCATCAACTTGCGCGGTGCGGTCCTTCCGATCATCGATCTGTCGGCCCGCCTCGGCATGAAACCAGCCGAGCCGACAGTGCGCCACGTCATCATCGTGACGCAGGTCAAGAACAAGGTCGTCGGCCTGCTTGTCGAGGCGGTCTCCGACATATTGACGATCAAGGACGAGGATATCCAGCCGACGCCGGATATGACGTCCGAGTTCGAGCGGACATTTGCCCGCGGCATCCTGGCGATCGAAGGGCGGATGATCTGCCTGATCGAACTGGAAGCCGTGTTTCCTCATACCGAAAGTGAAGCTGCATGAGCATGCCAGCCGCCTTTGACAGCAAACTGCCTCCGGACGAATGCCTGGCGAGCGGAGAATATCCGCTGACCCGCCGCGACCTCGTGGAGATTGCTGCCATGATTTATGCCGATGCCGGCATCTATCTCAACGAATCGAAGGCTTCGCTCGTTTACTCGCGGCTTTCCAAGCACATCCGCAACATCGGCCTGAAGGGTTTTCGCGAATATTGCCAGCTGGTGTCATCGCCCGCCGGTGCCGCCGAGCGCCGCGACATGCTTTCGCACCTGACGACGAATTTCACCCGCTTCTTCCGCGAAAACCATCATTTCGAGCATCTGAAGTCCGACGTTCTGCCGGAACTTCTGGCCCGCGCCAAAAATGGCGGCCGGGTGCGTATCTGGTCGGCGGCCTGCTCGGACGGGCAGGAGCCCTATTCGATCGCGCTGACGGTCCTGTCGATGCTGCCGAATGTAGCAGACTACGATTTCCGTATTCTTGCGACCGATATCGATCCCAAGATTCTGGCGCTGGCCCGGGCCGGTGCCTATGACGCGACGGCCCTTGAAACCGTCAGCCCGACAATGCGCAAGCAATGGTTCACCGAAACCTCAGTCAACGGCCGCCAGAAGTGGCAGGTCGATGACCGGGTGAAGAAACTGATTACCTTCAACGAACTCAATCTGATGGCGCAGTGGCCATTCAAGGGCCAGTTCGACGTGATCTTCTGCCGCAACGTCGTCATCTACTTCGACGAGCCGACCCAGATGAAAATCTGGTCGCGGTTTGGCGGCATGCTCAATCCCAAGGGTCATCTCTATATCGGCCATTCCGAACGCGTCTCTGGCGATGCGAAGTCGGTCTTCGACAATATCGGCATCACCACCTATCGCTACACCGGCAAACCGCAGGGAGGCCGCTCATGAGTGCTGCGCGCGTTCTTGTCGTTGACGATTCCGCCACCATGCGCGGGCTGATCACTGCCATTCTCAGCAACGACCCCGAGATTCAGGTCATCGGCCAGGCAGCTGATGCCATGCAGGCGCGCCAGGCGATCAAGGACCTCGATCCCGACGTCATCACGCTCGACATCGAGATGCCCAACATGAACGGGCTGGAATTCCTCGAAAAGATCATGCGCCTGCGTCCGATGCCGGTGATCATGGTCTCGACGCTGACGCACAAGGGGGCGGAAGCCTCGCTGGCGGCCTTGGAAATCGGTGCCTTCGATTGCGTCGGCAAGCCGCTGCCGGGCGATCCGCATCCGTTCCGGGATCTCGCCGAAAAGGTGAAGGCTGCGGCCCGCTCGCAGCGCAAGTTCATCATTTCGGGCAACAAGGTTGCGGCGCCAAGCGCTGCCAACGCCAATGCGGCTTCCGATTACCGGGCAGGCAGAAAGATCGTTGCGATCGGATCGTCCACGGGCGGTGTCGAGGCTCTGATCACGGTTTTGCAGAAATTCCCGGCCAATTGCCCGCCGACGGTGATCACGCAGCATATGCCGCATACCTTCACCAAGAGCTTTGCCGAGCGCCTCAACCGCATCTGCGCGCCAACCGTCGCCGAAGCAACGGATGGCGCGCGGCTGGAGATCGGCAAGGTCTATCTGGCCCCGGGCGGCGAACGCCA
Organism: Pararhizobium sp. DWP1-1-3; assembly: GCF_049896125.1. Lineage (NCBI taxonomy): Bacteria > Pseudomonadati > Pseudomonadota > Alphaproteobacteria > Hyphomicrobiales > Rhizobiaceae > Pararhizobium > Pararhizobium sp. DWP1-1-3. The sequence goes on along the minus strand of NZ_JAFCTR010000002.1, from coordinate 593,742 downwards.
TCTGCAGGTCGTCAACCCGACATCACCCAGCTGCCGTCTGCTGGACCGCGAACCGGTCAACGGTCATCGCCCGTCCGTCGATGTGCTGTTTGATTCCGTCGCGGAACTCGCCGGACGCAATGCCGTCGGCGTGATCCTGACCGGGATGGGCCGCGACGGCGCATCGGGTCTCTTGAAAATGCGCCACGCAGGTGCCCGCACGTTCGGTCAGAATGAAAAAACCTGCGTCGTCTATGGAATGCCGAGGGTTGCCTACGAACTGGGTGCCGTCGAAACACAACTCCCCCTCGGCTCAATCGGGGAAGAAGTCCTGAAAAGCACTGCCGCCCGAAGAGAAGGAAGCGAATAAATGTCCCTAGCGGAAAAAATCAAAGTTCTGATCGTCGACGATCAGGTCACCAGCCGCCTGTTGCTGGGCGATGCCCTGCAACAGCTTGGTTTCAAGCAGATCACCGTTGCCGGTGATGGCGAGCAGGGTGCCAAGATCATGGCAGCACAGCCGCATCACCTGGTGATTTCCGATTTCAACATGCCGAAGATGGATGGCCTTGGCCTGCTTGCTGCCGTGCGCAACAATCCGGCCACGAAGAAGGCCGCCTTCATCATGCTGACGGCTCAGGGCGACCGCGCGCTGGTGACCAAGGCAGCGGCACTTGGAGCCAACAACGTGCTCGCCAAGCCTTTCACCATCGAGAAGATGAAAGCTGCAATCGAAGCCGTATTTGGGGCATTGAAATGATCACTGAGGCTGCGACCAAGCGTGTGCATGTCATTCAGGGCGAATGGAAGGTGGTGAACGATCCAGATGTCGTGCTCTCGACCATCCTCGGTTCCTGCGTGGCTGCGTGCATGCGTGATCCGGTCGCGGGCGTCGGTGGCATGAACCATTTCCTTCTGCCGGGTTCGGCGGATGCAATTTCGTCGGGCGGCGATGCAACGCGCTACGGCGTGCATCTGATGGAATTGCTGATCAACGGGCTCCTGAAGAAAGGGGCCCGCCGCGAGCGGCTTGAGGCGAAGATCTTCGGTGGTGCCAAGACGATCGCGCGCTTTTCCAATGTCGGCGAACAGAACGCGCTGTTTGCGCGCCAGTTCCTGTTGGACGAAGGCATCCAGTTGGTCGGTGAAAGCACCGGTGGCGATCATGGCCGCAAGCTCGAATACTGGCCGCTCAGCGGCCGTGCCCGGCAATATGCGCTGACCGGTGTGGAGGCACAGAAGGCCGTGGCTCAGGAACAGCGCCCAAGGCCTGTTCCCAAGCCGGTCGACAATTCGATCGAATTTTTCTAGCGCTTTGGTGGCATCCCAGGCTCGGACCGGGATGTGCTTTGGCAAAGTGTTTAGCGTAGCCGTTCGGTGGGGGTGTTCCCGGACGGCATTTGTTGCCAGCGTGAGGGCGTGTAATGCTGACTGAAATGAAGAGCCATATGCCTCACGTCGATGAGGCGCTCCCGGATGCGATGATGCGTATCGTCTCGGAACTCTACGACGTGGCTTATCTCATCGAGCGGATCGAGCCGATGCTCAGCGATATTCATGGAGAGGCCGTCCTGGAGTCGGCCGATCGGATAAAGGTCCTGCAGGGTATCGACCTGGCCGTCCAGAAGACCCGCGGCCTGGCGGAATTCATCGATACCGTCACTGCGGCCATTCCGCAATCCTGGCTGGTGGACGTGACGACGGCGCTCAATCTCGTCAAGCTTGCCGACATGCAGAAGTCGCTCGGCAACGGAATGTTGCGTCACGGCCATTCTCAGCCGCTGACCGAGGCAGCCGGCGATTTCGAGGCTTTTTAGCCCGCACCGACTTCTCCCTGCTTAATTTTACCGCCGCCTCGACAACCGTCGTGAGCGGCGGTTTTGTTTTGCGCCGGTCGCGGAATGCGGATGTTTTGAGCCCGTACCACAGGCGCCGGATGACGTTCCTAAGCGCCGTAATTCTTGGGTTCTAGCGATGCAAACAGAAGTGCGCGACCTGCTTGCCGACCCTCGCCATGTGGCATTCCGGGGGCGCCGTAAAATCCGTCAATCTGCTGGGGGATCTGCTGCAGAAGGAACTAATATGTCGGAATCGTTACAGTTTTTTTGCTGCGGACAACAAAACAACGCGGAACTTTATGGCGACTGGAGGGTTTTGTCGGCGAGGGTCATTTAACGATCCCAAGGAGATCCCAGTGAACAAATTTATCATCGCATCGGCGATCGTCGCCATGTCTGCATCGTCCGTATTCGCACAGGCAGCAACGCCTTCCGCCAATCCCAACGGCGACACGCCCGCAGTCGCAACCCCGTCTGATCAGAACACCACCGCACCGGTTGAAGGCGCAAACAGCTTCACCGAAGGTCAGGCCAAGGACCGCATCGTCGAAGGCGGCTATGCCGACGTTACCGAGCTGAAGCTTGATGACAAGGGTGTCTGGCAGGGCAAGGCCACCAAGGACGGCAAGCCCGTGATGGTGTCCCTGGATTACCAGGGCAACATCGTCGCCAAGTAAGCCAAAAACAACATCAAGGAGAAACACCATGACAAAGACCGTTACAGGACTTTTCGACCAATATGCTGACGCGAGCGCCGCTGTTGACCAGCTGAAGGCCGCCGGTATTTCTGACAATGACATCAGCATCGTTTCCAACAACGCCGATGGCCGTCACAAGGGTGACAACGATGTTGCCGAAGACGCTGGCACTGGCGCCGGCATCGGCGCAGCCGTCGGCGGCGTTGGAGGCCTGCTGACAGGTCTCGGCATTATGGCAATTCCCGGTGTCGGTCCAGTTGTGGCCGCAGGCTGGTTGGCTGCAACGGCTGCTGGCGCTGTTGCTGGCGCCGTGGTCGGCGGAGCTACCGGTGGTATTATCGGTGCGCTGACGGATTCCGGCGTCGATGAGCGCGATGCGCATGTCTATGCTGAAGGTGTCCGCCGTGGCGGAACGCTGGTAACGGCGAAGGTTGATGATGCGCGCGCCGTCGAGGCTGAAGCGATCCTGAAGCGCTCGAACTGGGTTGATCTCCCCGCCCGCCGGACGGCATACGAAGGCCAGGGCTGGAACGGTTTTGACGATACATCAAAGCCTTACACCCAGGCCGAAATCGATGCGGACCGCGCCCGTTATCCAGGCCGTGTTTTGTAATCTGACATCATCGTGATCGAAAACTGCCCGGGGCCGTCGAAAGACGGCTCCGTTTTGCACTGAGTTTGGGGCCGTCGAAAGACGCTCCGTTCTGCATTAAGTTTGGGCCCTCGAAAGACGGCTCCGTTTCGCATTGAGTTCCGCAATGGAACGTGCTGCCTGCTTTCCCGACGTCGGCGTTCCAAGACAAGTTCGCGCAAGTTTCGTTTCCTAGTGTGCCAATCGGGACTGGTAGATTTACGCGTGATTTGACGAATCCATAAGCGCCGGATCGACCCAGAAACCCAAATGTTTGGATCTGCGCATGTTCACTCCCCAGGCGATGTTGTCTGAACGGAACATGCGCCACTGGGTGCGGAAACAGAATGAATCTGTTGGATCAACTTTCGACGGTCACGAAAAACCTGGCCAGCCTGGGGCAGGGTAAACTCATTGCGCTGATCTCAGCCGGTGTCGTCGCGGTAGCGATCGTTCTGGCGGCCGCGCTCTTCGTCAATAAACCTTCCTACGAAACGCTGTATGTGGGGTTGGAAAGCAACGACCTCAACCAGGTGAGCGTCGCCCTTGCCGAAGCCAATATCAATTTCGAGGTGGGGGCCGATGGGGCGAGCGTTCAGGTTCCGGTGGGCATGACGGGCAAGGCGCGGCTGTATCTGGCTGAACGCGGACTGCCCAACAGCGCCAATGCCGGCTACGAACTCTTCGACAATGTCGGTTCGCTCGGCCTCACCTCCTTCATGCAGGAAGTCACCCGCGTCCGCGCCCTCGAAGGGGAGATCGCGCGCACCATCCAGCAGATTTCCGGAATTTCCGCCGCCCGCGTCCACATCGTCATGGCCGACCGTGGCAGCTTCAGAAAAGCCGAACAAAACCCGACAGCCTCGGTGATGATCCGCGCCAGCGCCAATATCGGCCGCAACGCTGCAGCCTCGATCCGCCATCTGGTGGCTTCGTCGGTTCCAGGCCTCGGCATCGACGACGTGACCATCCTCGATTCCACCGGCCAGCTTCTCGCCTCCGGTGATGATCCCGCCAACAGCGCCATGAACCAGTCGCTTGGCATCATCCAGAATGTTCAAAGAGAAGTCGAAAACAATATCGACAAGGCTCTGACGCCTTTCCTCGGCATGGACAACTTTCGTGCCAGTGTCACGGCCAAGCTGAACACCGACACCCAGCAGATCCAGGAAACGGTGTTCGATCCGGAATCGCGCGTCGAGCGGTCAACCCGGGTGACCAAGGAAGAGCAGAAATCCAGCCAGCAACAGGCCGATAATGCGGCGACCGTTCAGCAGAACGTTCCGCAAGCGGCGCCGACAGGCGGTGCGGCCGGACCTCAGTCGAACGACCAGACCGAGAAGAAGGAAGAGCAGACCAACTACGAGATCAACTCGAAGACCGTCGCCACCGTCAAGAGCAGCTATACGCTGGAGAAGCTCTCCGTCGCCGTCGTGGTCAACCGCGGCCGGGTCGCCGCGATGATCGGCGAAGGTGCCGACCAGGCAAAGATCGATGCCTATATCCAGGACATGCAGAAAATCGTCGCCTCCGCCGTTGGCCTCGACCCGGCGCGTGGTGACATGATCACCCTGACGGCCATGGATTTCGTCAACACGCAGCTGCTCGATGAAGCGGTCGCTGGCCCCGGCATCATGGAAACGCTGACCCGCAATCTCGGCGGTATCATCAACGCGCTTGCCTTCGTCACTGTGGCCGTCGTGGTCGTCTGGATGGGAATGCGTCCTCTTGCCCGCTCGATGGGTCTGGGTGGCCCGGGCGTAGCTCTCAACGACAACGAGCCTGTCAGCCTGGAATTGCCGGACTTCTCGCCTGCCGCAAACGGCGGTGCAGGCGGGGCTCTGATGGAAGGCTTCGGATCCGACTTCGGCTTCGACAGCACCGACGACCTGCTCAGCCTGGGCGACGACAGCGAGGGCGGCTTCAACCGGCGCGTCAAGGAAGGCCCGGAACGCAGGCTTGCCCGCATGGTCGAAATCAGCGAAGAGCGCGCCGCCAAGATCCTGCGCAAATGGGTCGCTGAAAAAGCAGCCTGAGACCCGACGCATTCTCCTGCCTCAGACCAAGCACTGCGAAAACCCGCCACCGGCGGGTTTTTCCGTATGGAAATTTCGACGGCTTCACTGAAGCCGCCAGATCAGCGCGAGCGTGCCCCGGGATGAGCACCCAAAATTGCACGGGGCTTCTGGATGTCGAGTGTGCGGCAGGCAAAAGGTTCTGCTCGGAAAAGCTAGAATTCCTGCCGTTTTCTGTATTGCCTCGCCGCTTGAGAACGGTTGCAAGAATCGCGTCCGGCCCGAACGATGTAACTGGAGCAGTCCGAGATTCGTTATATTTAACAAATCGTTAATTTTTCTCTGGGGAAAACCGGGTTTGTCTGCCGCAATAGGTGTGGCAGCGTAGGTATTGATTCCGGCCGCCAGTAATAATTCCGGTAGAACCAAATATTACGTTGGATTTTCGCCGTTAATTGCTTTGGTTTCCGTTCTGTTCTCAAATTTAAACGATGGGTTTTTGATGATGTATTTTCGCAACAATGTCCAAAACAAATAAGAAAATCAAAACTTGACAAAGGGAGCCGATTCAATCGGCGCTGGTTTGTTTTGCTGTTTTAGCATTCCATTACACGGCCAGCGCCGCCGCTTTGACGACAACAGGGTGGGTTCCCCATCCGTTATTCTTCGAAAAAGGTAATTATTACAATTACCTAAAATGCAGCGGCTTTCGCTCTGAAAGGCGATCGCCTATTTCCTGCGCCCTGATGGGCGAATCGACTCATGGATTCTTCAAAAAGTAAATCCCGATAAGGGGGCAGTAGTTTTTCGCAAGGGGCGATGTACATTTTATGTAGTGATTCGCGTACTGATTCGCGTGTGTCGAAGAATGCGGACGCTTCGATACGGTTGCCGGCGGCGGCGAAAACGCTTGATTGAGCACGGGGCGAATCCATCACGGGGGTAATGTCATGGATGCTCTACAAACAGAAGGTGCCACTTGGCCATTGCCAGGGGCGGTCGGGCGCGGTGTTGGACGGGGTTCTTCCAAAGAGCAGCTCATTCGCAGGCTTGGCGAATTTGCCGAGCGCGGCAATCTGAACAAGGGACTTGCGGCCCTGACGGACTATGTGGGAGCAACCCACTATCTCCTCGCGCGCTATGATTTGTCCCAGGACGAAGGCCTTGATTTTGTCGTATGCTCGGACTGGCCGTTCGACGTCGTCAAGCGCCTCGGCAAGGTGATGTCGCAACTCCACTCCAAGACCAACGAGATGGAAAAATGCCTGTCGGTCATGCAGCCGGTGTTCATGAGTCTTCCCGACGACATCGACATCAGCCGCGGCATCAGCCGGGAATACTGCGCGATAACCTTCAATGTCGGACGCGCCCGGTTGTCGCTGATGCTGCTCTTTCCGCAGGACGTGATCCTGTCGCAGGAAAGCCTGAGGGATGTCGGTCTGCTGACCGGTTATTTCGCCAGCTTCACCACCGAACGCGGTGCGCGCACAGACCGTGATTTTGAATTGACGGACCGCGAACTCGAATGCCTGTTCTGGATCGCCGAGGGCAAGACCAGCGACGAGATCGCGGTCATCCTCGGCATCTCGCGAAACACGATCAACAACTACATCACCAGCGTGATGCGCAAGACGGCGACGAAGACCCGCTCCGAGGCCATCGCCTATGCCGTTCGCAACAATCTCGTCTAGGAGGACGGTCATGACCTATTTCCTCCCACATGCGCGCACAGGCGACGACGCCAAGGCTGGCAGGCTGCAGGCGAGGGCGTCGAAGGCGGCAACGCTGGTGGCGCGGCTGCAGGCGATGCAGAAACAGATCAACGCCAAGAATTTCGCCGTTCTGCGGCTGAACGGAAACGGTCTTCCGGCAACACGCAAGCTAAGCTGCGTCCTCGACAATTGGGGTGTCGAGAGCGAAGCGATGGCGCATGAACTGGTGTCTGCCTACGGCGCCGAGATGCTGGTGCACCTGGATGCGTCGCTGCTGCCAATGCTGTGGAACGGCATGGGCGAGCACCAGGCGGCGGAGACACCGGACTTTGCCCGTTTCACCCAGCGTCTTCCCGCCCGCGTCCTGCCCTATTCCGGGATTGCCCTGCCGGTCAGGCTGGGCGCGCAGGGCAACGGCTATGTTCTCTTCATGGGCAGCTACATCGATCTGTCGAGCGAGGTGATCATCGACCTGCACGGACGCAGCTGCCAGATCATGACCGATCTTCTGGCCAGCGACGAACGACGCATGCTTCCATCGGAATCGCTGAGCGACCGTGAAATCGGCTGCCTGCAGATGGCTGGCGACGGGTATATCAGCGAAGAGATCGCCGAGAAGATGGGACTGTCGGTGCATACGGTCAACGCCTATCTCGGGGCCGCGACAACCAAGCTGGATTCGGTCAACAGAATCCAGGCGATCGCCAAGGCCATTCGGCTCGGTTATATCAGCTGATCGTGATTTTCAGCCGTCATGGCCCGGTATCCCGTATCCGGAAACTCAGCTCGCCAGAGCGGTCGGATAGGATTTGACGAATTTCGCCGCGTTCAGGCTCTGGGCCAGGAACGCCGTATTCTCGTCCGGATCGCTGGACGGGCTTTGAAATGCGATATGGTTGATTTCCAGGCCGGCTGAGTCCTTGCCCAGAGCCAGCTGCGCATAGACCGTGACGCCATCCGGCTTCAATTCGAGATCAAGGGTGATCTCCGGCTCCGTTCCCCAGTCCAGCGAGTAGTTGCCGCCGATACCGAAGTTGACGGTGCCGGGAAGAAAATAGAGCTCGGCGGCTGATGACACCAGGTCCGACAGGCTCCCGTGCGATTCAAAACGCAGCATCGCGATAAAGTCGGCGGCATCGATCAAGCGCAATTCCGTCGCAACAGGACGGATCGCGTCGGCTACAATTTTCTCGCGTTGTTCCGAATATTCGCATTTTTTCATTGGGATCACGTCATCCGTTTCGGCTGCGTTGCATAGATCCGGTGAATCAGTTCGGCGACTGCCTTGTAAAACACCGGTGGAATCACACTATCCACCGAGACTTGCGCAAACATTGAGCGTGCGAGAGGCGGGTCTTCGAAAACCGGAATGCCATTTTGCTCGGCGATCTCGCGAATCTTCAGCGCGACGAGGTCCTGCCCCTTGGCAACGACGACCGGCGCATCGCCTTCCTCGCGGACATAACGCAGCGCAACGGCATAGTGCGTCGGGTTTGCGATGACGAGCGTGGCACGCGGCACCGAGGTAATCATGCGTCTGCGCGCCCTGTCGCGGGCAATCGAACGAAGTCTTGCACGGATGATCGGGTCGCCCTGGGATTGCTTCAGCTCCTCCTTGACCTCCTGCTTCGTCATCCTCAGTTCGGTGTACCAGTGATGCCGTGTCCAGAAAAAATCGGCGATGGCAATGACGGCCGTCGAGATCAGGATGACGATCATGATCTTGTTGAAGTCCTTCGACATCGTCGAAAAGATCGTCAAAGGGTCCGAGAACATCGAATCGAGCGTGGCATAGTAGTCGTTCCACAGTGTCAGCACGATGATCAGCGAGACGACCGCAACCTTGGCAACGGCCTTGGCGAATTCGACGATACCTTGGATCCCGTAGATCCGCTTGAACCCGCCGATCGGCGAAATCCGGTTCATCTTCGGTGCGACCCGGTCGAGCACCGGGCTCGGCAGGTTCTGAAGAATGGAGGAACCGATCCCGAACACGATCAAAAGCACGAAAAAGGGAATGAGCAAAGTGCCGGCCTTCGAGAAGAGGTGCGTTATCAGCGCAACCACATCCGTCGATGTGTTGATACGCCAAGCCTCCGGCTGCTCGAAAATATCCTTCAGCGATTCAGCCACGGTGGCGAAGCCCTGCGGCAGGAAGAAAACGACAAAGATGTAGATGGCGACGACCGAGGCGAACATGGTGACCTCGCGCGAGAAGGGCGTGTTGCCTTTCTCCATGGCGTCGGTCATTTTTTTCTCGGTCGGCGATTCTGTTTTACTGTCTTTGTCCTGATCGTCCGACATCGGATGAAGACCTCTTGCGTCTGGCTGCAGCAGTGCTTGCTGTGAAAACTGTTGTGAGCCGGGGCAGGAGGGCATGCAAGGAAGATATGCGCGGGAACCCAACGCTTCACAGAAAGTAGGCGGGTGCGGGCAAGCGCCTAGCAAAAAGCCCTCCAACCGCGATCGGGTGGAGGGCTTTTATATCGGTTCCGGAGCCAAGCGGCAGTGCGCGGTTAGGCCGCCACGGCTTCCTTTTCCTTCAGTTCGATCTGGCCGCTGGCGGCAAGGCGAATGGCTTCCTGCGTGATCGAGCGGCGGGCAATGGCGATATCGCGCGGATTGATGCCGACGTCGCCGGCCGCAAGATCCGATTCGATCATGCGCCGCTGGCGCGCGCCGATCGAGGCGAGGACGGATTCGCGCAGTTCCATACCGGATCCGCGCAGCGCCATGGTGATGATGTCGCCCGATACGTCGTTGAACAGCTGAACGCGGCTGCGCTGCGGCATGTAGAGAACGTCGTCGAAGAGGAAGATCTTCGGGCGAACCTTCTTGACCGATTCGGTGCTGAGTGTTTCGAGCGATGCAAGCAGCGTGTCGACCTGGCTCTTTTCCAGCTCGTTCATGACCTCGGCGATCTTGATCGACCCGATCGAGTTCTTTTCGGCGTCCATCTCGCGCATCATCTCGACCACGCGGGCCTCGATGATCTGGGCGGCCTTGGGGCTGACGGTCTTCATGTTGACGGCGCGGTTGATGATGTCGGCGCGGCTGCTTTCCGGTAGCTGCAGCAGGACCTTCGCACCGAAGGTCGATGGCATCATCGACAGGACATAGGCGATTGTCTGCGGATGTTCCTTGCCTAGGCTCTGGGCGACGAAAGCCGGGTCGGAATCCTGCAGGCGGTCCCAGATATTGGCTTCATAGGCGGCAAAGGCGGTGCGGCGGCCGAGCAGGCCGTCGACTTCATCCGGCGTCAGGCCTTCCTCAAGAATACCTTCGATGGCCTTGGCATTGTCCATCAGGCCGGCACCTTCAGTGAACAGGTCCTCAAACTCGTTCACCAGGATTTCCAGTTCGTGGGGCGGGATCGAGCGGAGTGATTGCGCGGAGGCGATGATGCCCTGCAATTCGCTCTGCGTGAAGAATTTCAACAACTTGCCGGCTATTGGCTTGCCCATTGCAAGGAGAACAGCAGCGGCCTTATCCATCTGGGTAAGTGGCCTGGTGGGCGCCGAAGCCTCGAAATTGTCGAAATCCATCATGGATTGATCCTCATGACCCTCCTGCATAATTCCTTAAATCGGAATCGATTTATGGAAAAATTATGCAGCAGATTAAAAGTGTTACAGCGACCTTTGCGCGTCATGAGAGACGCGCGGCGCTGTAACCGGGTTCAAACTTTACTGGTACCCTTGATTTCGATGAGTTTTACACCGAAACGTGTTTCGTCTTCGTCGAGAACGGTGATTTCGCCACGACCGATAACCCGGCCGTTGACGACGATTTCCACCGGTTCGCCGATCCTGCGGTCAAGCGCGATCGTCGCGCCTTCCGTCAGGTTCATCAGGCCGGAGACCTGCATGCGGCTGGTGCCGAGAACAATCTGGACGTCGATCGGGATATCCATGATCAGGTCGAGATTGGCCGTCATGCCGCTGCCGGGTTCACCAGTCGGCTGGTCTTCGAACGTGTCGCCACCGAATGCTTTTCCGCCGAAAGAACCGGCGTCGAAGGCAGGTGCTGCCGAAGCCTCCGCCAGATCGGCAAAGCTGTTGCTGGCGCCGAAATCGCCGCCGAAGCTGCTGAGATCAGTTTCGGCTGAAAATGTGCTGCCGAAATCCGATGTTTCGCCGGTGGCGGGTGCAGCCGCGAAATCCATGCCGAAATCGTTTTCCAGCCCGGTTCCGGTGGCATCGCTTTGCAGGACGCCACGCAGATCGTCGATGGCCTGATCGAGTTCGGCATCGCCGCCGCTCAGGATCGCCTGGTCTTCTATTGGTGCTTTCTTCGGTGCCATGTGCAAACTATTCCAGTTGAAACTTGCCCCAACCATGTTGCCGGGTAAGGCAGGGGCTTTTTAACTCATCAGGTGGTGGAGAATGTCGCTCTCCGAACCGTGGGTGTCCTTGATCCGCACCGTATATTTCGCGCCGGACCGGCCGAATTCGCAGATATAGAGGTCGCGGCCGTTGGCATTGATCTCGACGCGCACATCCTTGGCATCCTGAAACGGAATGACGTCGCCGGGCTGCAGGCGGCTGATGCTGTCCAGCGTCAGGCTCTGAAGCTTGATGCGCGCTTCCAGGCTCACCGTCGAACGTCGGACCTGCTGTTCGAGCTGTTCGCCCCATGCGCCCTTGGCCTTGCGGCCCTGACCGATGCCTTTTGGGAACACAACGGCCGTTTTCAGAAGGGTCTGCTGTGGAACGATGATCGAGAAGGTCGAAAGAACGGGGCCGAGGCCCATCGTCACGTTGATGCAGGCGGCGTAAACGTCGGCGACCTCCGGGTCTGCCGCCGGCCGCTGGCTGGCATTGTAGGGACGCCCAACCACCGGCTCGAAGCTTCCGGCAACGGTGACCGCCGATTTCAGCACGTCGGCGACCTTTTCGAAGATCATTGTCGCAACATCGAGCTCGATGTTCGACAGCGAACGGGGCTTCGGTTCCTCGATGGCGTTTGCCGGGGCGCCGAGCAGGATTTCCATCAGCGTGATGATCACCGGACTGTCGCAGCTGATGACGAAATCGGGGCACCAGTTGCGCAGCGACGTATCGCACAGGGCGACGCCATTGCCGAGATTGGCGATCAGTTCGCTCTTCAGGCCGGTATCGAAGCCGGCATAACCGATCTCGATGTCGAGACCGGTCTCGTTCTGGAAAATGTCGGGCAGGAACTCGGCAAAGACGTGGCCGAGATCGCTGCACAGCTTGCTGATCGTCTTGGTATCGCCGAGCGCGCCGGTCATCCGGGCGAGCAGCTTGCGGTCGAAGGTGTAGACGTTGTTGTTGGTCGCTGAGGTCATCGGATCAAGCCGCCTTGCTTTCGCCGCCGCCACCGGGGTTCATCATCTCCTGCTCGACCGCGTCGATCGACGGACGCTCGTAAGCCGAGATGGTCTTGCGGCCGTATTCGAGCGCAACCTGGGGCACAGAGCCGTTCATGTAGGCCAGCAGCGTCTGCTTGACGATGATGTAGAGGCGGTTCTGCTTGTCGCGGACGGCCTTGATATTGGCGATCACCGGGCTGGCGATACAGTAGGACAGGAAGATGCCGAGCATGGTGCCGACGAGGGCGGCTGCGATCTTGCCGCCCAGCACTTCCGGCGATTCGGAGATGGCGCCCATCGCCTTGATGACGCCGAGAACGGCGGCGACGATGCCGATGGCCGGGAAGGCATCGCTCATGGTCGTCAGCGCGTGATAGGGCTTCATCTTGTCGTGGGTGATGGTGTTGATTTCCTCGTCCATCAGCGCCTCGATCTCGTGGGAGCGGGCGTTACCGATGATGATGAGGCGGACATAGTCACAGATGAAGGCCGTCAGTTCCTTGTTCTTCAGAACCGTCGGGGCCGACTGGAAGATCGAGGATTCATCCGGGTTGTCGATGTGGCTTTCGATCTCGTTGCGCGACTTGGTGCGCAGGTCGCGCATCAGGCTGTAGAGAACCCCCAGCGTGTCGAGATAATTGCGCTCTTTCGGAACCTTGTGGGTGAAGGCCTCGCCGAGTGCCTTGCCGGTATCTTTCAACACCTTCATCGAATTGGCCATGATGTAGCCGCCGATGCCGGCGCCGCCGATGATGACAAGTTCGAAGGGCTGGTTCAGGACCTCCATATGGCCGCCCATGGCAATGAAGCCGCCGAGGATACAGCCCAATGTCAAGAGGAGCCCGATGATGATGTTCATTTCGATACCTGCCGCAATGGTGGATTTTCGACGGTATGGTTAGGCTGCCAGCCTTGCGTGAGGCTGGCTGTCGGCCACATTTGAAGGCGTTGCGGGGAAACAGGTTCGCGCAAGCAACAGCGGTCAGATTTCCGTTCAATCGGCGCGCGATGCGTCATTTTAATGGATGAACGGGGACGTGTCGTGACGACGACTTACACCAGCTACCAGATGATAGCAGGCAACCTCAGCAAGTCGCTGGAGCGGGTGTCCGAGCAGCCGGATGTGGCGCGCGAAACCGAGTATTACCTCGCCAACATCGGCAACGTCAAAACCATCGATGACTTCTTCGCCGATACGCGGCTTTACAATTACGCGATCAAGGCGCACGGCCTCGAAGACATGGGCTATGCCAAGGCGTTCATGCGCAAGGTGCTGACCGAGGGAGTGGACAAGGACGACTCGTTTGCCAAGCAGCTGACCGACAGCCGCTATTCGGGTCTGGTGGAATCACTGAATTTTGCCCGCAACGGCACGGCGGCAACGTCTTTCGACAAGGCCCAGAAGGGCGTCGCCGACAAATACATGCGCCAGACGCTGGAACAGACGGCAGGCGAAGACAATGCCGGCGTTCGCCTGGCGCTCTATTTCGAACGGACGGCACCGACCGTCACAAGCGCCTTCGGACTATTGGCTGATGATGCCCTGGCGCAGGTCGCCCGTACTTTGCTGCAAATGCCCGACGAGTTTGCCGCTGCCGATATCGACAAGCAGGCGGCAGCGATCGACAAGGCAATCGACATCAAAGACTTCAAGGATCCGGCCAAGCTGTCGAAACTGCTCGAACGGTTCACCGCTCTTTGGGAACTCGGCAATTCTTCGGACCCTTATGATCCGCTCGCCGTCTTCGGCTCATCCAGCGGCTATGGCATTTCCTCCGATCTCCTCCTTTCCATCAATACGCTGAAACTCGGGGGACGCTGAAATGCAGACCGGTCTCTATGTTGCCGTCTCCTCGCAGATGGCGCTTGAAAAACGCATGAATACGCTGGCCGATAACGTCGCCAATTCCAGCACCGTCGGCTTCCGCTCGACGGAAGTGAAATTCAACCAGATACTTGGTGACACGCGTCCGACGAAGGTATCGTTCGTTTCAGAGGGGAAGGAATTCCTCAACACCAACAATGGCGGTTTGAACCGGACGGGCAACCAGCTGGACTTCGCCATCAAGGGGGATGCCTGGTTCCAGATCGATACGCCCGGCGGCACGGCTCTGACCCGGGACGGCCGTTTTACCATAACGGAAACGGGCGATCTGGTCACGCTGCGCGGATATCCGGTGCTGGACGCTGGCGGTGCGCCGATCCAGCTCAATTCCCAAGCCAGCGACATCAAGGTTGGTGCCGATGGCTCCGTCCAGCAGGATGGGGCGCAGGTCGCATCGCTCGGGCTGTATGAAGCCAATTTCAGCAATGGCTTTTCCCGCTACGACAACAGCGCCGTCATTCCAAGCTCCCCCCCGGAGCCGGTCGTCGATCGCTTCGACGTCGGCGTGATGCAGGGTTATGTCGAGGAATCCAACGTCAATCCGGTTCAGGAAATGTCGCAACTGATCATGGTGTCGCGCGCCTTCGAAAACATTACGGCTTTGATGCGCGACAGCGAAACGTCGATGAGTGAAGCGATCAAGACACTCGGCGGCAGCAAGTAGCATCCTTGATTCTCGACAGGATTAAAGCCACGCCCGGCGCACTTTTGCGACGATGCGGGCAGACGGCAGGAACCGGCATGCAGAACGACAAACTCCAGATCAGCAATTCGTCGACGTCGCTTGCAGCACTCGGGGGCCTCGTCGGGCGCTATTCCAATCCGGAATTCTCGATCGCACCGGGTGGTCACGTCCAGTCGATTTCGGCGGGTTACTATACCGTGACCGGCCTTTCCCGGCATGTCCGCCTCGGCGACTTCGTCGCGCACAAGAGTTCAACCGGCGTTCACCTCGGTGAGGTCGTGAAGGTCGAACAGGAGATCGTGGTGGTGTGCCCGATCGAACCGGGCGATCCGATCGGTATCCATGACACGGTGATCCGCAAGGGCGCCTTCCGCATTGCCCCGACCGAATCCTGGTGCGGCCGCACGATCAATTCGCTCGGCGAACCCATCGATGGACGCGGCCCGCTGCTGCAGGGTGATATCCGCCGGCCGATCTCCAATACTGCACCGCCGTCGATGACCCGCAAGCGGGTCGAGCATGGCTTCCGCACCGGCGTGCGGGCGATCGATATCTTTTCCCCGCTCTGCCTTGGCCAGCGTCTCGGCGTCTTCGCCGGTTCCGGCGTCGGCAAGTCGACACTGCTGTCGATGCTGGCGCGTGCCGATGCCTTCGATAAGGTTGTCATCGCGCTGGTGGGCGAACGTGGCCGTGAAGTGCGCGAATTCATCGAGGATACGCTCGGCGAAAACCTGTCCAAGTCGGTGGCCGTGGTCGCGACCAGCGACGAAAGCCCGATGCTGCGCAAGATGGCGCCGCTGACGGCCGTGACGATTGCCGAGCATTACCGCGACCAGGGCGACAATGTGCTTCTGATCGTCGATAGCGTCACCCGTTTTGCCCATGCCATCCGCGAGGTTGCCACCGCTTCGGGCGAGCCGCCGATCGCGCGCGGCTATCCCGCTTCCGTCTTCACCGAGCTGCCAAGGCTGCTGGAACGCGCCGGTCCAGGGGCCGAAGGGGCAGGGACGATCACCGCGATCATCTCCATTCTCGTCGACGGCGACAATCACAACGACCCGATTGCAGACTCGACCCGCGGTATTCTCGACGGTCATATCGTCATGGACCGCAGCCTTGCCGAGGAAGGCCGCTATCCGCCGGTCAATCCGCTGGCTTCGGTGTCGCGTCTGGCGCGAAAAGCCTGGACGCCGGATCAGGAAAAGCTTGTCGGGCGCCTGAAATCGCTGATCCACCGCTTCGAGGAAACCCGCGATCTTCGTCTGATCGGCGGTTACCGGCCGGGCAGCGATCCGGATCTGGACATGGCGATCAAGCAGGTCCCCGTCATCTATGAGATTTTGAAGCAGACGCCCGGCGAGCGGCCGGCCTTCGACGCGTTCACCGACCTTGCCAATGCGCTGAAGGCGGCAGCCAACGCCGGCCAGGCCGGAAACATGCGGAGGGGATGAGCCATGACTGATTATGACGCCGATGAAGTCGTCCCGCAGCGCAAGTATGGCGAGCGCACACCCCTGATCGACAAGGCGCTCGGAGCAACAGGCGTTGTTCTTGCGGCGATAGCCACATTTTTCCCCTGGTATGCCTTCCTGCATCAGGACAAATTCTCGATGCCGACGCTGTGGCAGGGCAATATGCGCGACGTGCCAGGCCGCGAGGGCACGGGCGGTTCCGCCTCACCGACGGCCATGATGGAGCGCGATGCCGCGACCCAGTCCGCCATCGACCAACTGACGACGGCCACGGTTCCGAATTCGCAGGGGACGAAGAAGCCCGGCGTCCAGGACGATCTGGAGCAGCCGTTTCCATCCGCCACCGGCTTCAAGCTGATGCATGTCGCCAACGGCCGCGCTCTGATCGAAGACAGCAGCGGCATGTATATTGTCCGCATCGGCTCCGCCCTTCCCGACAATAGCCGTCTTGCGACATTGGAACAACGCGACGGGCGCTGGGTGATGATCACCTCCAAGGGCGACATTTATCAGGCTGACTGATCCGGCTGTTCTTCATCGAATTGCCGTTCGCTCCGGCCCCATGAATGGGAAGGGGCTATGGACCCCTGTCCAGTTCCCGGCTTTTCCGGTGGCACAGGACCATGCAGTGCCAAAATGCATCACGCCCGCAAAGCCCGCATCTGCCGCGTTTCCCATATGCCGTCCAATTCAGTCCCACGCAAGATTGCGTGCCTAGGTTCTCCAGCAACAAGCATGGAGTCGCATGATGCAACCTATACAGCTTTTCGATCTCGCGTCCCGGCAGGCGCAATGGCTGGCAGTCCGCCAGAACGTCGTCGCCGGGAACATCGCCAACGCCAATACCCCGCATTATGCAGCCAAGGACGTCAAGCCGTTCGAAAGTGTGATGCAGCAAACCGGCTTCCAGATGGCGTCCACCAACCCAGCGCACTTTACCGATGGTAGCAGCGCCGCGCAGGTGACGGAAACCAGCATGCTGGACGATGCCGAAGTCCAGCAGTCGGGCAACAGCGTCCGGCTTGAGAAGGAATTGATGAAGACCGGTGAAATCAAGCGCGACTACGAGCTCAATGCCGGCCTCGTAAAGGCGTTTCACCGGATGATGCTCATGACGGTACGGAAATAACGGCCATGGATCCTCTTGTCTCAGCTCTCAAGGTTTCGGCCTCCGGTCTCGAAGCGGAATCGACGCGCCTGCGCATCGTTTCGGAAAATATTGCCAACGCACGTTCCAGCGGCGACGCGCCGGGCACCGACCCCTATCGCCGCAAGACGGTCAGTTTTGCAGCGGAAGTCGATCGCGCCAGTGGCGCATCGACGGTCGAGGTTCAGCGTCTGGGAACAGACGATTCCGACTTCTCCGTCGAATTCGATCCGGGTAACCCGGCGGCTGATGCCAAGGGCATGGTCAAGATGCCGAACGTCAACGTGATGATCGAAATGGCCGACATGCGGGAAGCAAACCGCTCCTACGAGGCCAATCTCCAGACCACGAAGCAGGCACGTGACCTGATCTCCGCAACAATCGACCTTCTCAGGGCATCGCAATAATGATCGACGCAATCAAAACTATCAGCGCGGCAATTTCGACCGTCAAGGACGCCACCTCCACATCATCAGCCTCGTCCGCCCAGAGCATTCTCGGTGGCGCGGCCACGGCCGGCAAGTCTCAGAGCTTTGCCGAAGTCATGGGCAACATGGCGACCGAGATGACCAACGGTCTGAGGCAGTCGGAAGTCAATTCGATCCAGGGCATTCGCGGCGAAGCCAATACCCGCGAAGTCATCGATTCCGTCATGAATGCCGAGCAGTCGCTGCAAACCGCCATCGCCATCCGGGACAAGGTCGTCAGTGCCTATCTCGAAATCGCACGCATGCCGATCTAAAGGAAAAATGTAATGAAGGCTCTTTCGATCGCCGCGACAGGCATGAACGCCCAGCAGCTGAACCTGGAAGTGATCGCGAACAATATCGCGAACATCAACACCACCGGCTACAAGCGCGCGCGGGCGGAGTTCTCCGACCTTCTCTACCAGACGGAGCGCGCTCAGGGCGTGCCGAACCGCGCCAACCAGGCGATCGTTCCGGAAGGTGCCATGATCGGCCTCGGTGTGCAGACCTCCGCCGTCCGCAACCTGCATCTGCAGGGCAGCCTGATCAGCACCGGCAACAATCTGGACATGGCGCTGATCGGCCGCGGCTGGTTCCAGATCGAGACGCCGGACGGCGAAACGGCCTATACGCGCGCCGGTGCCTTCAACACCAATGCCGATGGCCAGCTCGTGACCATCGATGGCTACACGGTCGTGCCGGAGATCACCGTGCCGCAAAACGCCAGCGAGGTCACCGTCAGCGCCTCGGGTGAGGTCTCGGTGCGTGTCGGCAACGACACCGTCCCCACCGTGCTAGGCCAGCTGACGATTGCCAACTTCGTCAACGAGGCAGGTCTTGAGCCGCAGGGGGACAATCTCTTCAAGCAGACGCCGGCGTCCGGCGAGGCGGTCATCGGCACTCCGGCCGATCCGGGTTATGCACAGATCAAGCAGAAATACCTCGAAGCGTCGAACGTCGATCCGGTCAAGGAAATCACCGACCTGATCTCGGCTCAGCGCGCCTATGAAATGAATTCCAAGATCATCCAGGCCGCCGACGAAATGGCTGCGACGGTCAGCAAGAACCTGAGATAAAAGAGGGATTGGCAAACATGACGTTTCGCCGGACTGTCAATGTGCTGCTATTGAAAGCTGCCACTCCCCGCGGAGGTTTGCTTCTGCGGGCGTTGGCCGTCGCTGGGGCCATGGGCGCCGGGTTGGTGCTTCCAGCCCATGCCCTGGCCGAAAAGCGCATGGCTGTCATTCCGACCCAGACGATCTATCCGGGCGAGGTCATCGATGGCAATCGGCTGGAGGAGGTCGAGGTGACCAATCCAGCTCTGGCCGGCGACTATGCGGTCTCGACGGAACAGGTGACCGGCAAGGTGACCAGCCGCACCCTGCTGCAAGGGCGCGTCATCCTCTTCTCGGCATTGCGCGAACCCTATGCGGTCGAGCGCGGCAAGGCGGTCCGGATCGTCTTTACCAACGGCCCCCTGACGATCACAGCCGGCGGAGCCCCGCTGGAAAATGCCGCAGTCGGCGATCTCATCCGGGTGCGCAACACCGATTCCGGCATCATCGTCTCCGGAACGGTGATGGATGACGGTACAATTCACGTGGTGGCAAAATGATCTTTCGTTTCGGCAAATGGTGCCTGGCAATTGCTGCCGTGCTTTCGATGACGATCGCGCCGGCACAGGCCGCGTCGCGCATCAAGGATATCGCCTCGCTGCAGTCGGGACGCGAAAACCAGTTGATCGGCTATGGTCTGGTGGTCGGCCTTCAGGGCACCGGCGACAGTCTGCGCTCCGCACCGTTCACGGCGCAATCGCTGCGCGCCATGCTGCAGAACCTCGGGATCTCGACGCAGGACAACGAATCCCGTTCGAAGAACATTGCAGCGGTTCTGGTCACCGCCAACCTGCCGCCCTTTGCCAGCCCCGGCAGCCGCATCGACGTCACGGTCGGGTCGCTTGGCGATTCCACCTCGCTTCGTGGCGGTACGCTGGTGATGACCTCGCTTTCCGGCGCCGACGGACAGATTTATGCGGTCGCGCAGGGATCCGTCGTCGTCACCGGTTTCAGTGCGCAGGGGGATGCCGCATCGGTAACGCAAGGGATCACCACATCCGGCCGCGTTCCGAACGGTGCGATCATCGAGCGCGAACTGCCGGCCAAGTTCAAGGATGGGTTCAATCTCGTTCTGCAGCTGAGAAATCCGGACTTTTCGACGGCTGTCGGCATGGCCGCGGCCATCAATCGCTACGGCAAGACCCAGTTTGGCGGCAGCATCGCCGAGGCGCGCGATTCCCAGGCGGTTGTTATCGACAAGCCGAAGATGGCCGATCTGTCCCGCCTGATGGCCGATATCGAAAACCTCGTCGTCGAGACCGATGTGCCCGCGCGCGTGGTCATCAACGAACGGACCGGCACGATCGTCATCGGACAGGATGTGCGGATCAACCAGGTCGCCGTCAGCTATGGAACATTGACGGTTCAGGTAACCGAAACGCCGACCGTCGTGCAGCCGGAGCCGTTCTCGCGGGGGCGTACCGAGATCGAACCGAATACGACAATCCAGGCGTCCGAGGATGGCGGAACCGTCGCGATCCTCGATGGTTCCAACCTGCGCTCTCTGGTCTCGGGCCTCAATAGTATCGGGGTGAAACCGGACGGCATCATTTCCATTCTCCAGGGCATCAAGACAGCCGGCGCCCTTCAGGCGGAGCTTGTCTTGCAATGATGACATATCGTCCTCCCAGCGCTTCCAACGGCCTGCGCCGCCGTCTGATGTTGATCGCCGCCGGCTGCACCATGTTGGCCATACCCGGCGCCTTTGCCCAGGAGGTCGCTGCGCCGGCTGTGGGCATCCCGGCCAACGGCAATGAGATCCAGCAGTTCTGCACCAATATCGCCGACGCGGCGCGTGACCAGCGGTATCTTCTGCAGAAGAAAGACCTCGAGAAGCTGCAGTTCGATATCGACGAACGTATCGCGACGCTGGAGAAGCGCCGCGCCGAATACGAGGACTGGCTGAAGCGCCGCAACGATTTTCTCAAACAGGCCCAGATCGGCCTGGTCGGAATCTACAAGACCATGAAGGCGGATGCGGCGGCAGCCAAGCTGGAGCTTGTCAATCCGGGTGTCGCCGCGGCGATCCTCATGCAGCTTCCGCCGCGCCAATCGAGCCTGATTCTCAGCGAAATGAGCAATGAAAAGGCGGCGGTTGTCACCAATGTCATTTCCAGCGCCACAGACCCGGACACATCGAAGGAACCGTCATGAGATATCCGATTTCGGTTCTTCTCGCCGCCAGCCTGCTGTCGGGATGCCAGAACCAGACCTTCAACGAGATCGGCAGGGCTCCGGCCATGAGCCCGATCGGCAGCGGGCTGCAATACGCCCAGACGCCGCAGATGGCGATGTATCCGAAGGAGCCGCGCCAGGTCATGAACGGCTATTCGCTCTGGAGCGACAATCAGTCAGCCCTATTCAAGGATGCCCGCGCGCTGAAAGTCGGCGATATCCTGACCGTCGATATCCGTATCGACGACAAGGCATCGTTCGACAACAAGACGGACCGCAGCCGCACCAATGACAGCGGGTTCAAGATTGGCGCGAACGGCCAATCGGAATCGAGCGATTTCGGCTGGAAGGGCGGGCTGGACTACGGCTCGAACACCAAGTCCAAGGGCGAGGGTACGACCGAGCGCTCCGAAAAGCTCGTCTTGCTGGTGGCAGCCGTCGTCACCGGCGTGCTCGAAAACGGCAATCTGCTGATCAGCGGCTCCCA
Source organism: Pararhizobium sp. DWP1-1-3 (assembly GCF_049896125.1). NCBI lineage: Bacteria > Pseudomonadati > Pseudomonadota > Alphaproteobacteria > Hyphomicrobiales > Rhizobiaceae > Pararhizobium > Pararhizobium sp. DWP1-1-3. The sequence goes on along the minus strand of NZ_JAFCTR010000002.1, from coordinate 572,101 downwards.
GGAGGTCCGGGTCAATCACGAAATCCGCATTCTCAATGTCGCGGGTATCGTCCGGCCCTACGACGTCGACGCGAAGAACATGATTTCCTACGAGAAAATCGCCGAGGCGCGCATCTCCTACGGTGGACGTGGCCGGTTGACCGAAGTCCAGCAGCCACCATGGGGCCAGCAGGTCATGGATATCGTGTCGCCGATCTGACGGATCGGCAGCAGATTTAAAGTGCTACAGCGACCTTTGTGCGTCGTGAATGACGCGCGGCGCTGTAGCGGCCAACTCTTGATGGATTTTGAAGATGGAAGATGCCGATCTCGCCAATGGCGGTCCGAAAAAGTCATCGCCGGTCGTCATGATCGCGGCGCTTGCGGTCCTGACCTTGATCGCAGGCGGCGGCGGCTGGCTAGTCGGCGGCATGCTGGCACCCAAACCTCTCAGCACCGAGGAAGCCAGGATCGTCGAGGAAGCCAAGGCAGCAGTCGCCCTGAAAAATGCTGGCCTGAAACCAGAAGGTGAGGCTGGCAAGAAAGACGAAGGGTTGCCGAAAATCGCAACCGAAGCCAACGGCGTCGTCCAGCTCGATGCGATCACCACCAACCTTGCCTATCCGACCGAAAACTGGATCAGGCTTGAAGTTGCTCTTCTTTTCAAGGGCGCCCCGGATGTGGCTATGGCAGAGCAGATCCATCAGGATATCGCCGCTTATCTGAAGACCGTATCATTGCAGCAGATCCAGGGACCGCGCGGATTTCAATATCTCAAGGATGACATCGAAGAACGGGTTGACCTGCGCTCCGAAGGGCGCGTAACCAATGTCATCTTCAGGACGTTTGTTATCCAATGATTCGCTCATGATCCGGACTATCGCATTCATAGCCGCCATGCTGGCGATGTCGGGTATCGCGGGAGCGCAAGGCTTTCCCGCCGATATCCTCAACACGCCCATCGACGGCTCGGTGGCGTCCTGGATCATCCGCACATTCGGCCTTTTGACCGTCCTGTCGGTCGCCCCTGGCATTCTCATCATGGTGACGAGCTTTCCGCGCTTCGTCATCGCTTTTGCGATCCTGCGCACCGGCATGGGGCTCGCCACGACGCCGTCCAATATGATCATGGTCAGCCTCGCGCTGTTCATGACCTTCTATGTCATGGCGCCGACCTTCGACCGGGCCTGGCAGAACGGCGTCAATCCGCTCCTGCAGAACCAGATCAATGAAACGGAGGCAATGACACGCATTGCCGAACCGTTCCGGGAATTCATGCTTGCCAATACCCGCGATAAGGACCTGCAGCTGTTCATCGACATCGCCAAGGAGAAGGGACAGACGGTCGTCGTCGGCGACAGGGTCGATTTGCGTGCTGTCGTGCCGGCGTTCATGATTTCAGAGATCAGGCGCGGGTTCGAGATCGGCTTCCTGATCATGCTGCCGTTCCTGGTGATCGACCTGATCGTCGCGACGATCACAATGGCGATGGGCATGATGATGCTGCCGCCCACATCCATTTCGCTGCCGTTCAAGATCCTCTTCTTCGTCCTTATCGACGGCTGGAACCTGTTGGTCGGCAGCCTGGTGCGATCTTTCAACTGATCCCGCAGTCGTGGTTAACGTTCCGTCTCTTTTTCGACACGGACGTATCGCGAAAAATTTTCTAAGTCATTGAATTATAATAATAATTACTGAGGATCTGCGATGCCGGTCGCGTGTCTTGGCGGGCCGTGACGCTCGCATATTCACAGGGCATTTAAACATATCGCAATGTTTGCCTGCGACATTACCCTCACATAACGGATTTGGATTTCCTGACCAATCAGGAGCCGAGTGGCATGATGCCGAGCCGTTATCACCGGTAAGTATTTTAGTCCGGTATGTCCCCAATCTTGTATTTTGTATCCAGAGGGACAACCCCAATGACAAGCATCCTGACAAACTCTTCCGCAATGACTGCACTCGCGACGCTGCGCTCCATCAGCTCGGACATGGAATCGACCCAGGGTCGTATTTCGTCCGGCCTCAAGGTTGGTAACGCATCCGACAACGCTGCTTACTGGTCGATCGCTACGACCATGAAGTCGGACAACAAGGCTCTTTCCACGGTTCAGGACGCTCTCGGTCTCGGCGCTGCCAAGACAGACACAGCCTATACCGGTCTGAACGCTGCCATCGACGTCGTTTCCGAAATCAAGCAAAAGCTGGTTGCTGCCCGCGAGCCGGGCGTTGACAAGCTGAAGATCGACAAGGAACTGACCGAACTGAAGAACCAGCTGGTTTCGACGGCGCAGTCGGCTTCCTTCTCCGGTGAAAACTGGCTCTACAACGACACGGCCACTGCCGTCGGCACCAAGGAGATGGTCGGCTCGTTCACACGTGACGCTTCCGGCAACGTAGCTGTCGGCGTCCTGAAATTCGACGCTGCCACCTCTGTTCTGATCGACACCAAGACGGCTTCGAACGGCCAGCTGACCAAGGACATCACGGTCACCCAGCCGAGCGGCGCAACCACCACCACCGCCACCTACCGCCTGATCAACACAGCTGGTTCGACCGGCGCGACGGGCACGCAGATCACATTGACGGCATCCACCAGCGACGACAGCATCGAAGGCATGATCAGTGCCGTCGACAAGATGCTGACGAACCTGACGGACTCGGCTGCAACGCTCGGCGCGACCAACAAGCGCATCTCGATGCAGGACGACTTCATGGCCGACCTGATGGACGTGATCGACAAGGGTGTCGGCCGTCTCGTCGATGCCGACATGAACGAAGAGTCGACCCGCCTCAAGGCTCTGCAGACACAGCAGCAGCTCGGCATCCAGGCTCTCTCGATCGCCAACTCGGACTCGCAGAACATCCTGTCGCTGTTCCGTTAATCGAAAACGGCGCGGGGCCGCCATCCCCCCCAAACGGCCGGTTCCGCGACCTATCGAAAACCGCATCTCGCAAGAGGTGCGGTTTTTTCTTTGCCACGAAAAAAAGTTTTCCTCCTTTAGGTTTTCTTTAACCATGTTGGTGTTTTCTATGGTCATCGAAACAGCGGGTTAACCAAGAAAATTAACGCGTTAACAGGCATGAAGCTGGCCGCTGTTTCCCGGTACTGACCGGAATGTCCCTTCCATTTCACCTGTTCAAAAGGGGCAGTAAATACCATGACAAGCATTCTCACCAATTCGGCTGCAATGGCAGCACTCTCGACCCTGCGTTCGATCAATTCCGGCATGGAAACGACGCAAGGCCGCGTGTCCTCGGGCCTGCGCGTCGAAACCGCTGCCGATAACGCTGCTTACTGGTCGATCGCTACGACCATGAAGTCGGACAACAAGGCTCTTTCCACGGTTCAGGACGCTCTCGGTCTCGGCGCTGCCAAGACAGACACAGCCTATACCGGTTTGAACGCAGCCATCGACGTCGTCTCCGAAATCAAGGCCAAGCTGGTTGCCTCCCGCGAACCGGGTGTTGACAAGCTGAAGATCGACAAGGAACTGACCGAACTGAAGAACCAGTTGGTTTCGACGGCGCAGTCGGCTTCCTTCTCCGGTGAAAACTGGCTCTACAACGACTCGTCCACTGCCCTCGGCACCAAGGAAATGGTCGGCTCGTTCACACGTGACTCTTCCGGCAACGTAGCTGTCGGCGTCCTGAAATTCGACGCTGCCACCTCTGTTCTGATCGACACCAAGACGGCTTCGAACGGCCAGCTGACCAAGGACATCACGGTCACCCAGCCGAGCGGCGCAACCACCACCACCGCCACCTACCGCCTGATCAACACAGCTGGTGCGACCGGCGCGACGGGCACGCAGATCACATTGACGGCATCCACCAGCGACGACAGCATCGAAGGCATGATCAGTGCCGTCGACAAGATGCTGACGAACCTGACGGACTCGGCTGCAACGCTCGGCGCGACCAACAAGCGCATCTCGATGCAGGACGACTTCATGGCCGACCTGATGGACGTGATCGACAAGGGTGTCGGCCGTCTCGTCGATGCCGACATGAACGAAGAGTCGACCCGCCTCAAGGCTCTGCAGACACAGCAGCAGCTCGGCATCCAGGCTCTCTCGATCGCCAACTCCAACTCGGAAAACATTCTCTCGCTCTTCCGTTAATCGGAACAGGCAGGACGATAGCGCCGGCGGGTCGAATTCATCACCGATCCGCCGGATATTTCGCAAGCCGCGTCCCGCAAGGGGCGCGGTTTTTTCGTGCCTGCATGTCGGGCACCGCGGCCGTTAACGAAGTGGCAATTGAGTTTTATTTTCGTTCATTTTCATTACCGACTTGCTAACGCGCTTAATGATTTGTTAACCATGTGACTGTTAAGTGTTCGTTAAGAGCGATAGGCTGTCCTTGGGCTAAACATAGGGCAGTTTGCATGACGCTGGTCCCGTCGCTACCGGTTACGATCCGGAATGTTCCGTTTAATTTCGAACTGGGGCAATGACCATGACCAGCATTTTGACCAATTCCGCCGCTATGGCGGCTCTCCAGACATTGCGTTCGATCAACTCGAACATGGAAGAAGTACAAAACCGCATTTCGTCCGGCTACCGCGTCGAAACCGCAGCCGACAACGCCGCGTACTGGTCGATCGCGACCACCATGCGTTCGGACAATGCAGCCCTCTCGACCGTTCAGGACGCGCTCGGGCTGGGTGCGGCGAAGGTCGATACATCCTACGCCGGTATGAGCTCCGCGATCGACGTTGTCTCCGAGATCAAGGCCAAGCTGGTCGCCGCGCGCGAGCCGGGCGTGGACAAGACCAAGATCAACAAGGAACTGACGGAGCTCAAGAACCAGCTGGCGTCAGCGGCTGAATCCGCTTCTTTCTCGGGTGAAAACTGGCTGTACAATGACAGCACGACGCCTGCGGGCACAAAGTCTATCGTCGCGTCCTTCAACCGGTCGACCAACGGTACCGTGTCGGTCTCGACGCTGGACTATAACACGGCAGCGTCGATCCTGATCGATACGAAGAACGCTTCGCTCGGCCAGCTGACCAAGTCTGTTGGGGTCACCCAGCCAAATGGTGCGACGACTGCAACTGCAACCTACAAATTGCTTGCGTTTGCCGGCGCCACTGCGGCTGCAGGCAACCTCATAGAACTGACGGCCAGCACCAGCTATGATGATATCGAAGGCATGATCAAAGCCGTCGATGCCATTTTCAGTAACCTGACTGACTCCGCGTCGACGCTGGGTGCCATCACCAGCCGCATCGACATGCAGGAAAACTTCGTCGCCAATCTGATGGATGTGATCGACAAGGGCGTCGGCCGCCTGGTTGACGCCGACATGAACGAGGAATCGACCCGGTTGAAGGCGCTGCAGACGCAGCAGCAGCTCGGTATCCAGGCGCTCTCGATCGCCAATACCAATTCGGAAAACATCCTGCGCCTGTTCCAGCAATAAGCCCAGACGCGCCGGACCGGCGGGCATGAAACCGGTTCGCGCATCCTCAGTCGCTGCCCTTTTGCGGGGCTGCGAACTCTTTTCCGCCAAGCCGCGGTCATCGGCAGGTGGAAACGGTTGGACCGCGCTCATTGCCCAAGCGCGGTCCAACACCTCATACCGAGGATGGATGACAGGAGCCTTATTCTAGCGGCTCCCGTCATCGATCCTCGGTGCTATACCGGTCTCGCATGCAGGAGACTTCCCACCGGGGCCGGATATATCTGTGACCTACATTTTCGCACAAGTTTGACCGGATAGTCTCCAACCGCAGCCATCCTCATCCGGGTTGCCAGCCGACATGATTGTCGTGCTGCCGTTGTATGCTGCTTGCAAGCCGGTCCTCCCGGCATCGGGCTGGTACGGATTGAAAATGTTCGGGCCGCGCGGCACTCTCGCTCCGCAGGGTCCTGAAGGAGACATTCCGGAAGTGTCACAGTCTTATGTTTTCAGGCTTGTTAGCCCAGTGCCGTCCACAAACCAACGGGCGGCCGGCTTGACCGTGGTCCGGTTTACCGGAGGCTGCCGATGAGTGCGTCCATTTCCCGCTACCTCAAGGATTTCAGCGTTCCGAAAGTCGATCTGTCCCTGGTTCCACCACGGTATTTTCCGGACCTGGACGACGATTTTCCGGCCAACGGTGCTTTTGCCATGAAGCCGCAGGCCCAACCGCAAATCGACATTGACGCAGAGCGCCGCGATGCGTTCGCTCGGGGACGCAGTGAAGCGGAAAGCGAGCAGACAGCTCTTCATGACGCGGAAATTGCCGCGCTGAATACGCGCCATGCTGCCGAACTTGAGGCTACGCGGGTGCGCTGCGAAAATGAAATTGCCGCAATGATCTATGATCGCTTTTCCGATATGGGCTCGCAGCTTGTGACCATGCTGTCGGATCAGACGGCGCGGGCGCTGGCCCCTGTCATGGACGACGTGCTGTTGCAGAAATCCATCGCTGATCTCGCCCGGATGATCACGCTGTCGCTCGGCTCCGGCGAAGGCGTCAAGATCACCGTGAAGGGACCCGTAGCGCTGTTCGAGGCGCTGAAACGTCATCTGAATGATGAAACCCTGATTTTCCGCCATCTGGAATCCGACGACATCGATCTCTCGGTCGAGTTCGGCGATTCCATTCTGGTGACGCGCATGGCCGCCTGGGCCGATACCGTTGGCAAGGTGCTGGCATGAACGAGAACGACGGCCATCACCACGGCAAGAACGAAATCATCATCATCAAGCGTCACAGTGGCGGCCATGACGGACATCACGGTGGCGCCTGGAAGATCGCCTATGCCGACTTCATGACGGCGATGATGGCATTCTTTCTCGTCATGTGGCTGATCAACGCGGCCAATCCGCAGACCAAGGCAGCGCTTGCCTCCTACTTCAACCCCGTGCAGCTGACCGATGCAAAGCCATCCGAAAAGGGCGTCAAGCAGCCGGCCAAGGATGCCAAGGGTGAAGAAGACCAGATGAAGTCGAAGGTCGATGGCACCGAGACCAAGACCGGCGGTTCGGCGAAGAACGGTGACGACATGACTGCGACCTCCGGCGAGGAAACGCAGTATTCCGACGCCGACTTCTTCGAGAACCCCTATTCGGTAATGTCCGAAATCGTCAATGAAGTCGGCCGCAACGCCAATATCAGTGCCAAGGGTGATGGCGGCGCCTCGACGTCCGGACCTGCGACCGGCGCAGAGGGGGGCGAAGCCTATCGCGACCCGTTCGATCCGGATTTCTGGACGAAGCAGGTCGAACTGCAGAACGCGGAAAAAGGCGGTGACAGTCTTGAGGCGAAGGCCGGAGATGGTCCTGCAGACGCCGCCAAGGAAGACGCCGCCAAGGAAAAAGTCGTTACTTCTGCAGAGCAGTCCGAAGCGGCACAGAAGGATGCGTCCGGCAAGACGGCGATTGACCCGCCTGCAGCTTCCGGGAACGCAATGCCGGTCAAGTCCGGCGAAGATGCTGCCAAGGCTCTGAAAGCCGAGATCGAGAAGGAAATCGGCGGCTCGGCCGGCAAACTCGCCGAAGGACTGCTGGTCACTCCGACCGAGGGCGGCCTTCTGGTAACGATCAGCGAGCAGGGCGATACGCCAATGTTCGGGCTGGGCTCTGCTGTGCCTGAAAAGGACATGGTTATCGCCATGGAGAAAATCGGCAAGCTTCTTTCTGCTCGCAGCGGCGCCATCGCCATTCGCGGCCATACCGATGGCCGCCCGTTCAAGAAGGGCGCCTACGATAACTGGCGGCTGTCGTCCGATCGTGCCCAGAGCGCCTATTACATGCTCATCCGCGGCGGCCTCGCCGAGAGCCGTGTCAGCCAGATCAGCGGCTTCGCCGACAAGCGCCTCCAGGATACGAAGGACCCGCTGGCGCCGGCCAATCGCCGCATCGAAATCCTGCTGCAGACGAACCAGGGCTGATGGTGATGTTGAAGGCGATGCGCATCCTCCTTCTCTGTGCATGTGCCGCCGGGACAATCCCGGCGACGGCAGCGCATGCGCAAGGCCCGGAGGATCTGCCGCCCTACAAGATGCTGCGCTCGCTGCAGGCTATCCAGGACGCCATCGTGCTTGGCGATCATTCGGCGGCTGAGATGCAGCGCTTCATGCTGGCGGCGATCGACAAGCGTCTGCGGGAATCCGATCCCACGGTTTTCGATGATCCGCGCAATGTCGATGCCGCTTTCCTCTATGCGATGAGCGGTGGCAACCCGGAAACCCTGTCCTATCTCGCCAATCACGACATCGGGGGCAATTTTGATACCCGGGTTGTCGATGCGCTAAGCCACTACCTCGCAGGCAAGGGCGGGCTGATGGTGGAAAACCTGGCGAAAGCCATTCCGGAATACCGGAACTCGCGGATTGGGCCGTATCTCTATTTGGTTCTCGGCAACGCGACGGCACAGCAGAGCCCGGCAAAGTCGCTGCAATATTACGATTGGGCCCGTCTGACGGCGCCGGGTACCAACATCGAGGAAGCCGCCCTGCGGCGTTCGATATCGCTGGCGACCCGTGGTGCCATGCCGGAGAAGGGCTTTGCCTATTCGCTCTCCTATGCCCGCCGGTTCCTGACGTCTCCTTATGCCAGCCAGTTTGCCGATGTTTTCGTCGAATTGGCAGTGGTCAATTACAGCGAGAAGACCGAAACAAAGATCCAGGAAATTCTTGGCTTCATGGACAAGCCCCGGCAGCGCGAAGTCTATTTGCGCATTGCCCGCCGCGCAGCGATTGGCGGCATGCAGGAACTGGCAACGCTCGCCTCAACGCGGGCCCAGGATCTTTCCGGCGTTGCCGATGCAGGCCCCAAGGCCTTGGCCAGCCTCTATTCCGGCCTGGTCGGTATTCCATCGAAGGGTATTCTCGAAGCGGTCAAGGATATCAGTGCCATTCCCGAAGCGGAGCTGTCACCCCGCGATCGCGCCTTGCGCCAGGCCGCAACCGTGATCGCCGAGGAAGTGCTGCGTGCACCCCAGCCGGAAAGCTTGACGCAAGCATCTGTTTCTAATGTCAAATCCGAAATCAAAACGGAAAAGAGCGGAGCTGACACCGGCAGCGGTGACAGTCCGTTTGCAACGCCGGCGTCGGAAGTGGCTTTAAAGGCGGCTCAACCCAATGCGATGCCGCAGGCGGCCTCGTCCGGGCAAGCTCCGGCTGACCCGGTTCTCGACGCATTTTTGAGCACAGGCCGCTCGAAGCTCGACGAGATCGATTCTCTCCTGAAGGGGGAAGACCAACAATGACATTCGTAGACGACAACCTGCTGGGAGCAAGTCCCGTAAGATCAGGCAAGGCGGGCGGAAAGTCGGGGGGCAAGCCGGATGATATGGACGCCGCCAATCAGAAGTCCGCGTTCGAAAATGCTTTTGCGGACGCCGGCAAAAAGAAACAGCCGGTGGTCTCGATCAACGGAAAACCAGGTGTCGAGGGCAGCCTGACGCAGACCCTCAAGTCTTCTGCGGCCGAGGTGCTGGTTGCCGCGTCCAAGGAAACAGGAACCGATCCCTTGGCTGTCGATTCCGGCGAGAACGGCCTTTCGCCGCTGCAGAGCCTTGCCACGGATCACGATGGCCTCATGAAATCCTTGCTCGGTTCTTCCTCCACCGCGGACACTCACGTCAAGGGCAAGATGCCGGTGCAAGGTTCGCTGGCCGCCGCAAAAGTGGATCATCTGCAGAAATTCTCGCTGATGCAGGCGAGCCGCGCCGGCGCTGGCGAGGATGCGGGGGAAACCATTGACGGGCTGGTTGGCGAGAAGATTGCCGGCCTGATGAAAAATGCCGGGACAAACCTCGCCCGGCACGACGACAAGACTATAAACCCGGATGACGCCCTGGCGGCGAACGCTCCGGACGCGGCTGCGGGCGATGTCAGCCAGTTGCTCAGTCTTTTGGATGCTACGCAGAAGCCGGCGGCGGCAAGTCAGTCGGTGACGGCTGGCACGGCCCCAGGCATGTCCGAGTTCCAGGCGCTCGCCGAACGGGCCGGCAAGGCGAAGCTTGGTGCGAAGGATACGGCGAAGACCGAAGGGCAGGCAGGCGGCGATGCGAACGCGGTCAAGAATGCCACCAAGGCCGGAACTGATGCTGAAGCTGACCAAGTGTTCCGCTTTGCGCGCGCCGATGGCAAGGGGCAAGCGGTGTCGATGAGCGTGGCTTCGGATGGAGACAAGGCTGTCGCCAAGAACGAGGCGTCAGCTGCCACAGCCAGGGCTGAAACCGTTACAGTGGTAGAGGCGCGCCGCTATCTCGGCTTGGCGCCTTCAAGCAACGCGTCGGCTGTGACCAACCAGATCGCCAGCAACCCGGAATGGGCCCGCGCGCTCCAGCCGGGCAGCACCGGAGATCATTCACAGTTGACGCAGGTGGCCACCGGCAAGGTTCTGAACACGTTGAAGATCCAGATGCACCCGATCGATCTCGGCATGGTCACGGCAACGCTGCGGCTCAAGGACGACGAGTTGCATGTCGAGATCAAGGTTGAGACCGGCGATGCCTTCCGGCAGCTGAGCGATGATCAGAGTGCCATGGTCAAAGCCTTGCGCGCGCAAGGCTTCGCCGTGGATCAGGTCAATATCGTCTTCAACGCTTCGGACACGTCCGGCAGCACCGCGCAGCAGCAGCCACAGCCTCAGACAGGCCAGCAGGGCCGCGAGGCCGCTGGAGACGGCGCCAAGGGGCAGCGCAATGACAATGGCGGTCAGGGACAGGGCGGCGAAAGGTGGACGGGCAATGAAGGTAGCGGCGATGCGTCTTCTGGGACTGAGCTTAACCGCGCTGGTGATGTCTATATGTAACGTCCAGGCAAGCCCCGGCGTGTGCGAAAGCGAGATCACGGCGGCGGCGGCGAAGTATCAGATACCGGCGGGCATCCTTTATTCCGTCGGGCTGACGGAGACCGGCCGGAAGGGATCGCTCCAGCCGTTTGCGATGAACATCGAAGGCAAGGCTTTTTTTGAGAACAGCGCCGGAGGGGTTCTGCAGCGCTTTGCTGCGGCGCGGGCGCAGGGTGCCAAGCTGATCGATCTCGGTTGCATGCAGATCAATTATTACTTCCATGGCGAGAATTTCAGCTCGCCGGACGAGATGCTCGACCCGCGAAAGAATGTCGAATACGCGGCCCGGTTCCTCTCCAATCTACATACCCGGCACGAAACCTGGACAATGGCCGTTGCCCGCTATCACGCCGGACCGAACAATGATCCGGCGCAGAAAAAATATGTCTGCCGTGTTATCGCCAATCTGGTCGCGACGGGCTACGGAAAATGGACGGCGAATGCGTCGAATTTTTGCCAATAACTCAACTAAAAGATGAATTATAAATAGCTTTTATTGCTCCTGGCGATTGCGTCAACATTGAGTTGGAAAAATGACCACAAGCGGTTTCTTAATAGGCTGTTAACGTTTCCACATAAAAAATAGTGTCATATGCGGACGCTGCCACTATATCTAGTTCAAATCGGCACACAAATCTTAATCTACTATTAATTTCAGTCACTCACATTCCATAGTTGTTCATGAATCCCCCGATTCGTACCTCTTAACCATAGATGCGCGATATTGATTCGGAGGCGGACGAATGATCGTAGTGGTTGATGAGCGTGAGCTCGTGAAAGACGGATATACTTCACTATTTGGACGGGAGGGCGTGCCCTCCCAGGGGTTCGATCCAAGCGAATTCGGCGATTGGGTTTCGAAGGCGGCCGATAGCGATATCGATGCCGTCGAGGCGTTCCTGATCGGCCAGGGCGAAAAGGCCATGAGCCTTCCCCGCGCTATCCGGGACCGCTCGACGGCCCCGGTCATCGCCATCAGCGACAGCCCTTCATTGGAAACGACGCTGGCATTCTTCGATTGCGGCGTCGATGACGTCGTGCGCAAGCCGGTTCACCCCCGCGAAATTCTGGCGCGTGCGGCAGCAATCCGCCGCCGCCTGAAGGCGCTGGTGAATTTCACTGACATCGGCCCGATCCGGGTGTTTTCAGACGGCCGGGATCCGGAAGTCCAGGGCGAAGTTTTCGCCTTGCCGCGCCGCGAGCGCCGCATTCTCGAATACCTGGTCTCCAATCGTGGACGCCGCGTCTCCAAGTCCCAGATTTTCAACGCCATTTACGGCATTTTCGATGAGGACGTCGAAGAAAACGTCGTTGAAAGCCATATCAGCAAGCTGCGCAAGAAGCTGCGCAAGCGGCTCGGTTTCGACCCGATCGATTCCAAGCGTTTCCTTGGCTATTGCATCGACTGGAGCTGATTGTCGACGGGGCTTCGGATGTGCGGCATCCGGCACCCCAAGACAGGTTCACGCAAGGCCCACCCCATAGTCTCGCCATAACGATAAAACGAGGATCGGACATGAGTCTTTACGGAATGATGAGAACCGGTGGTTCCGGCATGAATGCCCAGGCAAACCGCCTGGGTACGGTCGCTGAAAACATCGCCAACTCTAACACCACCGGCTACAAGCGGGCATCGACGGAATTCTCCTCGTTGATCCTGCCGACCAGCAACGGTGCTTACAATTCCGGTGGTGTCGAAACCAAGGTGCGTTACAGCATTTCGGAACAAGGCCCGACGACCTACACGACATCCGGCACCGACATGGCCATCAACGGCGGCGGTTTCTTCATCGTCGAAGGTGCAAATGGCTCCAACTTCCTAACCCGCGCCGGCGCCTTCACGCAGAATGGCGATGGAGATCTGGTAAATTCCGCCGGCTACACGCTGATGGGTTACGAGTACAAGGCAGGCGTCGATCCGACAGTCGTCGTTAATGGATTTGACGGTCTGACCAAGGTCAACCTCGCCTCCGATGGCTTGGTCGCAAAGGGCTCGACCAAGGGCGCGATGGGTGCGACGCTCAACTCCGGTGATGCCGTCGGTGCGGAATCCACGACCTCGCTCAAGGTTTTCGACAGCCAGGGCAATGCGCGCCTTCTCGACTTTGTCTATAAGAAGACCGGCCCAAATGCTTGGACAGTCGAAGTGCGTGACCGCGCCACCTATGCCGCACCGGCTACCGGTGTCTTGGGCACAAAGACACTCGCCTTCGATGCTGCTGGTCAATTGACGACCAATCCGGCAACGCTGACGACGACCGCAATCAACGGTCTTCCGGGCACGGGAGCCAACCTCGGCGCGTTGACGATCGATCTCACCAAAACACAGCAGCTCGGCCGAGAGTTCACTCCGGATGGCGGTACGATCGACGGTAGTGCCCCAAGCAAGGTGGCTGGCTATCAGATCGACAAGGAGGGCGTCGTTTACGTCAAGTACGAAAACGGCACGCTCGACCCGCGCTACCGCGTAGCCTTGGCCAATGTCCAGAGCCCGGACAATCTCATTCCACAGTCTGGGAATGTTTATTCGCAGGGCGTGGATTCGGGCGTCATCATCACCGGTTTTGCCGGCTCCGGCGACTTCGGCAGCATTCAGTCCGGCGCGCTCGAAGGCTCCAACGTCGATATCGCTAACGAACTGACGGCGATGATCGAATCCCAGCGTAGCTACACGGCAAACTCGAAAGTCTTCCAGACAGGTGCAGACCTGCTGGACGTTCTTGTGAACCTGAAGCGATAATTGAAAAGGTACGGTCTGCGTCATGTCGCTGTCATCAGCCATCAACACCGCACAGACGATATTCAACAACACGGCGGCCCAAACGGCACTCGTTTCGAAGAATATCCAGAATGTGAGCAATGCGGACTACTCCAGGCGCATGGCAATGCTTGGCACGAGTGGCAACGGTGCGCAGATCGTATCCATTCAGCGCGCCCAGAACGACGCGCTGATGAAGCAGCATTCCATCAGCATTTCGCAGTCGTCGGCTCAGGACGCTTTGCTGACCGGCCTGGAAGCAGTCAAGGCGGCGCTCGGCGGCAATGGCTACGAGACCTCGCCATCGAACTACCTCAAATCATTCCGTGACAGCCTGCAGACCTTGGCGGCGGCACCCGGCAACGCATCCATCGCGGCCACAACCGTGGCGAGCGCCTCGGATCTCGCCAAGTCGTTGAATAAGACATCTGCCTCCGTCCAGGACGTGCGCTACGATGCCGATAAGGAAATCGACGCTTCCGTTCAAAAACTGAACAAGCTGCTCGCCGAATTCGAAAAGGCCAATAACGCAGTACAGGGCGCGACAGCCAGTGGCACGGACGCAAGCGATGCGCTCGACCAGCGCGACAAGCTGCTTCGCCAGATTTCCGAGATCGTCGGTATTTCCACTGTAACACGCGCCAACAACGATACGGTCATCTTTACGTCCGATGGCACGGTCCTGTTCGAAAACAGCGCGCGCGCGGTGACTTTTCAGCCAACGCCCGGTTTCGGTGCATCGATCAACGGCAACGCGATCTACGTCGATGGCGTACCGATGAAGCCAGGTAAAGGCGCCGACACCAGCGCCGAAGGCAAGCTTGCGAGCCTGCTCCAGTTGCGGGATGAGACGGCACCAAAATTTCAGTCCCAACTCGATGAAATCGCCCGCGGTTTGGTGACGCTCTTTCAGGAAAACACCACACCCGCGACCACGGCCAAACCGGGTCTCTTCACCTGGGCAGGTGGAACCGTGCCTGCGGCCGGCACAACTGTCACCGGCATGGCGGCATCACTGACGATCAATCCATTGGCCACAAGCAATCCGACGCTGGTCCGCGACGGCGGCTTCAATGGCCCCACCTACAAGTCGAATACTGCAGGAAGTTCCGGTTACACGGCACTTCTGGACAAATTTGTTACATCGCTCAGCGCCGATATGCCTTTCGATCCTGCGACGGGGCTCGACGGCTCAAGCAGCATCCTGGATTTTTCCGCTTCCTCGATCGGTTGGCTGGAAGAGCAGCGAAAGACGGCATCGACCGCCAATGACAACAAGACGGCCATGCTGTCGCGCACGCAAGATGCGTTGAGCAACGTCACAGGCGTCAGTCTCGATGAGGAACTATCGCAGTTGCTGGACCTTGAGCAGTCTTACAAGGCATCGGCGAAATTGGTCAGTACGGTGGATGCCATGATGGCGGCCCTTCTGCAAGCTGTAGGATAAAATCATGAAAACGTCTTTCGTTTCCAATCTGGCCATTCAAAATGCCATGCGCCTGACCATCCAAAGAGGTCAGACGGAAATGATCAAACTGAACAACGAAATCGCGACCGGCGTTCACTCGGATTATGGTCTGGCGCTTGGGGGCTCTACCTCCCGCTCGGTCAACATTTCATCGCAGATCGATCGGTTGGCGACGCTGAAAAGCACCAATTCCATTGTGACGCAAAGGCTTTCCGGATCGCAGGAGGCGTTGAAGACGACGCTGGACGCTGCCCAGAAGTCGCTGTCGTCGCTGATGGCTTTCCGGGATAGCGGCACCGATAACCTTTTGAAAATCGCGCAGGACCAGAATACGGCAGCGATGACGACATACACATCGGCCGCCAACACGTCTCTGAATGGTGAATATCTGTTCTCGGGCATCAATACCGATGTCAAGCCTGTCACCGGCTATACGGATACATCCGCCGCCAAGGCGTCCTACGACGCGGCATTGACGACTTTTATCGGCGCGCAGCCCGTTCAGGTGCCGCCGCTGACGTCGGTCAGCCAGTTCACCAAGGCGCAGATGAACGACTTCATCGAAAATACCCTGGAACCGATGTATGCCGACCCGTCTGTGGCCGGGTCGAAATGGACGGATTGGTCGAGCGCCTCCAGCCAGAACATGACCAGCCGTGTCAGCGTCAACGAAGTCATTCAGAGTTCGACAAACGTCAATACCGAAGGCTCCCGGAAATTTGCTCTCGCAAGCGTGATTTCCAAGGAACTTCTTAGCGCCAACTTAAGCAATGAGGTTCGCGGCGCGGTCACCGACAAAGCCGTCGAATACATGGGCGAAGCCGTCACCGGACTGATCAGTATGCAGAGCAATCTTGGCCTGTCGGAAGAGCGCGTCAAGAAAGCGAACACGTCGATCGACGCGCAAACCAAGATTGTCAAGTCATACCAGCTGGACCTGGAGGGGATTGATACCGTCGGGGCGGGGACCATGCTGAAGACATTGCAGACCCAGCTCGAGGCTTCCTACACGCTGACCTCGCGGCTTCAGCAGCTGAGCTTGATTAACTTCCTCTGATGCGCTGAGGGACAGGACAAACATGAAGGATGTCTGAATGTATCAGTTTTCATATGCCGAGATCATGGAGGATGGCGTTGCCGACTCCAAGGATCGCGAACGGCAGGTGCTCGATCGCTCGATAGCGCTGCTCTCAGCCGCAAAGCGACAGAAGGGCTATTCGCGGGAGGCGATCGAGGCGATTTACTACACGCGGCGGGTCTGGATCCGGTTTATCGAGGATCTTCGTGCTTCTGACAATCAGCTAAACGACGAACTGCGCGCCAATCTTATTTCCATAGCCATCTGGATTCTCGGTGAGACAGAGAAGATCCGCAAACGCGAATCCTCGAATTTCCAGGGCGTAATCGATATCACAACCATCATCAGGGATGGACTCAAATGAAAAGCACACTGCGTATTTCGCTAAAGTCTGGCGAGCGGATTTTTGTCAACGGGGCAGTGCTGCGTGTCGACCGCAAGGTGGCCGTCGAATTCCTGAACGACGTGACATTCCTCCTCGAAAACCATGTTCTCCAGCCTGAAGATGCGACGACCCCGCTGAAGCAGCTCTATTTCATCGCTCAGATGATCCTGATCAATCCGGAAGGCGCCGAGCAGTCGACGAACATGTTCCGCAAGTCGGTCGTCATGCTTCTGACTTGTTTCAAGAACGAGGAGATCGTTACCGAGCTGAAGAAAGTCGACGGAATGGTGACACAGGGCCGGGCCTTCGACGCCCTGAAGGCGATCCGCGGTCTTTATGCTCTCGAAGACAAGATCTTGAACAATCAGGAAATCACCCCTGCAACGATCGAACAGATTCGCAAGGAGATTGCACCATGGCGGTAAGCGGCGTTAACAACAGTTACATACCCTCGGCGTCCGGCACGGAATCAGGGACCGACAAGGCAAAGGCAAGCCTGAACTATGACAGCTTCCTGAAGCTGCTCGTGGCCCAGATGAAGAACCAGGATCCGACCCAGCCGATGGATTCGACCCAGCAGATCGCCCAGCTCGCGACCTTCTCGCAGGTCGAGCAGACGATCAAGACCAACACCAATCTGGAAAGCCTGCTGCAGCGCACGTCGCTGAGCGAAGCCAATGCCGTGATCGGCAAGACGGTGACCAGCGCCGACGGCAAGACAACTGGTGTCGTCAAGGAAGTGAAGCTATACTCGGATGGAATCATTGCCGTCCTCGATAACAAGAAAGAACTGGTTATCGGACCCGGCGTTACCATAAAGTGATAGCTCATGAATGAGGCGGATGCCCTCGATATCGTGCAGGCGGCGATCTGGACAGTGGTCGTCGCTTCCGGGCCCGCCGTCGCTGCCGCCATGGTTGTCGGCGTCGTCATCGCCTTCATCCAGGCGCTGACCCAGGTCCAGGAAATGACCCTGACCTTCGTACCGAAAATCCTCGCAGTGCTTGTCACCATCGCGCTTTCCGCCTCGTTTGTCGGTGCGCAAATCTCGATTTTCACCGATGTCGTCTTTTCCCGCATCCAAACCGGCTTCTGACGTTCCGGCGAAGCTGAAATGGGCGCACCGAGAAAAGCGCGTCGCCTTTCCTCCTTTCGACATCGATGCCACCTTCGCGCAAGTTTGGTGCGTTAGGCCTGCTGCTTAGTTTGGGCAGCAGGTATGAATGCTGTCCGCCTCTCATGACGAGACGGAATTTCCGATGGCACAACCTCCTGCTCTGATCATCCCGAAAGTCGCGCCCAAGGGCCGCGATGTCGGCTTTGCCCTCGGCATCGTCGCGATCCTGTCGATTCTCTTTCTACCGATTCCGCCGTTTCTGATCGACATCGGGCTGGCCTTCTCCATCGCATTCTCCGTGCTCATCCTGATGGTCTCGCTGTGGATCCAGAAGCCGCTGGATTTCTCCTCCTTTCCGGTCATTCTGCTGATCTCCACCATGACCCGCCTGGCGCTCAACATCGCCACGACGCGCGTCATCCTTTCGCATGGTCATGAAGGACACGATGCAGCCGGCGGTGTCATCGCCGGTTTTGCGGAACTGGTGATGGGTGGCGATTTCGTCATCGGCCTGATCGTCTTCCTGATCCTGATCACGGTGAACTTCATCGTCATTACCAAGGGTGCGACGCGTATCGCCGAAGTCGGCGCGCGTTTCACCCTCGATGCCATACCCGGCAAGCAGATGTCGATCGACGCCGACCTTTCGGCTGGTCTGATCGACGAGAAGGAAGCCCAACGGCGCCGGCGTGAGCTGGAAGAGGAAAGCTCCTTCTTCGGCTCGATGGACGGTGCGTCGAAATTCGTGCGCGGCGATGCGATCGCCGGCCTTTTGATCACCGCCATCAACGTCTTCGGTGGCATTATCATCGGCTACGTTCGCCACGACATGTCGATCGGCGAAGCGGCCGACGTCTTCGTCAAGCTGTCGGTCGGTGACGGTCTGGTTTCGCAGATCCCGGCTTTGATCGTATCGCTGGCCGCCGGCTTGCTCGTTTCGCGTGGTGGCACGTCGGGTTCCACCGATCAGGCCGTCATCAACCAGCTCGGCGGCTACCCGCGGGCGCTGATGGTGGCGTCCGGGCTGATCATCATGCTGGCGTTCATGCCGGGTCTGCCATTCTTCCCGTTCGCCATTCTTGGTGGAGGCATGGCGTTTCTCAGCTGGGTCATCCCCCGTCAGCTGGCTGCGGCCAACAAGCTCAAGCGTGATCAGGACCAGCAGACGGCGCAGCTGAAAACCGATAGCGAAAAGGACTCGGTCAAGTCGGTCCTGAAGACGGCCGAGATCGAACTGCTGCTCGGCAAGCAGGTCTCTACCCGCCTTCTCGGCGCCCACCAGGAACTGGCCTTCCGCGTCGGCAAGATGCGCCGCAAGTTCGCCGGGCAATACGGTCTCATCGTGCCGGAGATCAAGGTCTCCGACGATATCAGCATTCCCGACAAGGCCTACCATGTCCGTATCCACGGTACGACGATCGCGTCGAACACCGTGCGTGTCGGCGAAGTCATCGTCGTCACGGGCGGCGGCCGCAAGCCGAGTGTGCCGGGCGACGATATCCGCGAACCCGCATTCGGCATGCCGGCCGTGTCGATCCTCGAAACCTTTACCGAGGACCTGAAGCGCGAAGGCTTCCATCCGATCGACAATGTTTCGGTGGTGCTGACGCATCTGTCGGAAGTGATCCGCAACAACCTGCCGCAGCTTCTGTCTTACAAGGACGTCAAGATCCTGATCGAGCGGCTGGACCCGGAATACCGCAAGCTCGCCGACGAAATCTGCACCTCGCACATGTCCTATTCCGGTCTGCAGGCGGTGTTGAAGCTGTTGCTGGCAGAGCGCGTCTCGATCCGCAATCTGCATCTGATCCTCGAAGCGGTCGCCGAACTCGCACCGCATGTCCGCAAGACCGAACAGATCGTCGAGCATGTCCGCGTGCGCATGTCGCAGCAGCTCTGCGGCGATCTTGCCGATAACGGCACGCTGCGCGTCCTTCGTCTCGGCAGCAAATGGGATATGGTCTTCCACCAGGCGCTGAAGCGCGATGCCAAGGGTGATATCGTCGAATTCGACATCGATCCGCGCCATCTGGAGGAGTTCAGCGAGCAGGCGACCAAGGTTATCCGTGAACATCTCGACCGCGGCATGCCGTTCGTACTGGTAAGTTCGCCCGAATCCCGCTCTTATGTGCGCATGATCATCGAGCGTCTTTTTGCAACATTGCCGGTTCTCTCGCATGTCGAGCTCGCCAAGGGCCTCGAGATAAAGATCATTGGCTCGATTTCATGATCACCGACCCTGAAGGCACAGTGCTGGCGCTCTTCGCCGCATTCTGCCGGATCGGCGCCTGCATCATGGTCATGCCCGGATTTTCCACCGCACGTGTGTCGGTGCAGATCCGCATCTTTGTCGCCCTGGCGATCTCGATGGCCATCCTGCCGATCATGTGGAACGAAATCTATCCGCAGATTTCCGGCAAGGGCCACACCTATATCTACATCGTCGCCACCGAAACCGTCATCGGCGGCGTCATCGGCCTGATCGCACGTTATTACGTGCTTGGGCTGCAGTTCACCGGCACGGTGATCACGATGATGATCGGCTTCAACGCCCCGCCGGCCAACGACGTGTTAGAAGATACCGCCGAAAACCAGTTGACCAACATGATCAGTTTCGCCGGTCTGATGGTTCTGTTCATGCTGGATTTCCACCATGTCATCCTGGCGAGCATCGTCGATTCCTACAAGGTGATGCCGCTCGGCGTCGGCTTCGATCCGCAGGGTGTGCTGATCACGCTCACCAATGCACTCGAGACGACGTTCTACATCATGCTGCGGCTGGCGAGCCCCTTCATCATCTACGGCCTGCTGTTCAACGTCGCGATCGGCATGGTCAACAAGCTGGCGCCGCAGATGCCGCTCTACTTCATCTCGCTACCCTATCTGATCATGGGCGGCATGTTCCTGCTCTATCTTGGCATCGCCGCGATGCTGAAGCTGTTTGCCGATGGCTTCGGTCCGATGATGCAAGGGATCTAGCCCATGAAAAGCCGGTCCGAAAAACTCAAGCGCCTTGTCGTCGTTCAGCGGCATCTGGAACAGATGGCGGAAAACGAGCGGGCGGAAACCGCCAGGCAACGCCGTGATCTGGCTGAAACCATTGATGTGGTGGTGGACGCCATGGGGTCGGCAAGCCCGTTGCACGCGATGTTTTCCGGGCATTATGCCTCGCAGCTCGGCCGCCTTGCGATGAAGGACCAGATGCTTCTGGATATCCAGCAGGGGCATGAGGCCCGGGTTCTGAAGGAGCGGGCAAAGGGCGACCGGCTCGAGGAAAACATGAAGGACGCCCGCGTTCTGGAAGACCGGACTGAAGCGGACGACGCCATCTACGATCTCCTCGATCAGCATGTGATGAGCGGATCACCAGCTTCCGGTAAGGTTGGCCGGTCATAGTACGGCTCAGGAGCAGCGGCCTTTTGCGGCCGAACTGTTCCCCAAGATGCTGATTTTATGGAGTTATCTCAGGCGTTCATAAGGCGCTTGCGGCAGACTCCGTGACCGAGAGGATACCGCATGGCCATTTCTCCTCCAAGCGACCTTGTGCTGGATGTCGTGCGCGCCGCCGATCCGGCTCAAGTTCAGGAAGCGCAGGCGCGGTTGAAGGCCAATCGCGCCGCATTCCAGGCGACGAGCCTCGCCGAGAACGGAACCGGCTTCGCCAACACGGTCGCAGTTCTCAATCAGGACAGCCCGACCAACAGCCTTGGCGACATCACCAATCGGGCCGAGGCCAAGAAAATCCCGGAAAGCTATCGCAAGTTCGAGGCCATGGTGCTGCAGAACTTCGTCAAGTCGATGCTGCCCTCCGAAAGCGAAGAGGTTTACGGCAAGGGTACGTCCGGCGACATGTGGAAGAGCATGATGGCCGAGCAGATCGGCAACGTCATGGCGCAGGGCGATGGTGTCGGCATCGCCGAGCGCATGGTCACGGACCGCATTGTCGGCGAAGGCCCCAACCGGGTCAGCGCCTCGCTCGACGGCAATAGCAGCAATGTCGCGCTGAGCATGGTGCAGGAATACGAGCGCAAGGCGGTCGCCAATTTCATGGGCACGCAAGACACTAACGATCAAGCCTGAGGCGAGACCGGTCATCGGCCGGACTGACCTTGTACAGAAGTTTCGCGCATATATCACGCCAGGGGATTGGACCCAGCGTGCCGACAGCGCCAATGGGAGCCAAATGATGGAAGTTGCAGCATCGAGTGACGTACGTATCCAGAACGTGCTGGGCCGTCTCGAAATGATCCTCGACAACGAGAATACCCGCATCGGCGTCGATCCGAGTTTTGACCTGAAAACGTCGAACGCCCGCAAGAGCCGCTGCCTCTACGAACTGACGATGCTTCATCGCGACGCTTCCCCGGATGAAATTTCGCCGGCATTCGTGTCGCAGACCCGGCACATCCAGACCAAGCTGATGACCAATTCGCAGAAGGTGAACGCCCATATGGAAGCCTGCCGTTCGGTGGTCGACCTGCTGAAGGCTGCCGTCCAGGACGCCGACGCGGATGGCATCTACACCGAACAGCAGTTCCGCTACGGCGATTTCTGATGTTGAAGCTTGTTTTCACCGGTGTCTGGATTTGCGCCGTATCGCTCGGATCCGTCTATTTTTCGATCCAGCATGCCTCGGCACCGGTGGAATCGGATGCGGAGGCAGAACGCCGCGCATTGCAGGAATATATACCCGGCGAGCTGATCACCGTTCCGGTGATCACCGACGGCGCGGTGCAGGGTTACTTCCTCACCAAGCTCTCGTTCTCGGTCGACAAGGCCAAGGCCAAGAACATGGAAGTGCCGTTCAAGCAATCGGTGACCAATGCCTTGTTCGACATTCTGGTCGGCCAGAAACTGATCAACGTCGCCGATACCAGCAATTTCGACCTCGCCAGTTTCAAGACGATCGTCAAGGACCAGTTGAACAAACAACTGCATGACGAGGTGATCTTTCAGGTTCTGGTCGAGCAGCTCGAATATCTGTCGAAGGCCGATGTTGCCCGCGTTGCCAATGCGGCGAATGAAAAACAGCGCAAGCCTGTGCCGATCGTCGACAAGAACGGCGACACCGCCCACGATCAGATGCCGGAAAGCGAAAAACGCGCCGCAGCTGCCGGCCATTGAGCCGGCGAACAGGTGCGGTTCAGTTTTTCTCCGGGTTGCGATATTGTTCGTTGACGAAGCCGAACTCCATCATTAAACGCCCGCACGCCACATAAAAATGGTAGAGCCCTGCCGATGGCAGGCCGGATGATTTCCAAAGTGAAATGCCGCGAAACGGCGAGGCGGCCAAAAGGGCCAGCGATTTGGCGATCGTTCTCGCCCGTCCGGCAAGGCCTGGGGCTGCGCGGTGTTCCAGCAAAGCGGAAATTGCCCCGTTTCGCAGACTGCGCGATCTGATCCACGACAGTTCCGTCCGCCGTGCCGGAATGGTCTCGGCCACCCAGGCTTCCGCCGCCCAGGCAAAAGAAAACCCGTTTTCCTTGCACCGGCGATAGAAGTCGCTGTCTCCCCCGCCGATGAAGTTGAACAATGGGTCGAGGAATGGTCGCGGCATGGCGTCGAGCACATGTCGCGTGATCAGCACATTCCCCGATGAATAGAGGATAGCAACAGGCCCAGTCGTGTCATAGTGGGGCATGAAGACCGGATGCCGCTTGCGGTCATGGCGGGTCTTGTCCTCGAAATCGGGAAGCTGAGGCCCGCCGATCAGGTCAGCCCGCGTCTGCCGATGTACCGAAACGAGACTGTCGAGCCAATCGGGGGCTGCCAATTCGTCGTCGTCGATCACGGCGATGGCCTGCAGGTTGGGATAGTGGGCAAGCGCCATCGACCAGCCGGCATTGTACGCATGGCAATTGCCGCGCTGATGCGCGATCACCACCAGCGCGTTGACCCGGTGGTCGGCAAAGAACATTTTTGCAGCGTTCGCCCCTTCCAGTCCGACCACGTCGTTCTCCATCACGACGATGGCGAAGGGACAGCCGGGGGCCTGTGAAATAACGGTTCTCAGGGTTTTCAGCAGATGCTCGGGGCGCCGGAACGTTGGCAGCGTGACGACGAGCTCGATGCTGTCATTGTCATCCACCGCCGTCCTATAAAATTCGGTCACATCCTGGGCGGGCGGGGTCATGGCGGGTACCTGTTGAAGGCGGGAAACTGGCAAGCACTAAAGCAAATGTTCCTAAACAGATGCTGAATCTCCGAATTCGCTTTCGAATGAATGGCTTAAAGCTCGCTTCACGCCGTGTTGCTACAGTCGGGCAATTGTTCTCAAGGCTCGCGTGACAGCATGCATCTGGTCTTCGTTTCCTCGCTGGTACCGGTGAAAAACCCTTCGTCAGGGTTCGACATCGCCAACCGGGCCGTCTTCGATGGTCTTCGCGCCCTTGGCCACAGGGTGAGCGTGATCGGCTATCTGCAGCCGGGGCAGACCGCTGCTGGCGGCGAGGACGTGCATCTGCTGGGCGAGCTGGAGGTCACCAATGCCAAGGTCGGCGCAGCGACCAAATTGCGCTGGCTGGCAAAGGCCGGTCTTCATCGCACGACGCTGTCCTCGGCGAAGATGCTGGAGACCAGCCGCGCGTATATGGAAACGCTGTTGCAGCGCCTGCAGCCGTTCGACGGCATCGTTCTCAACTCCGTGCAACTGCCCGGAGCCTTTGCCGCCTCATTCCAGAAACACAAGACGATCTACATCGCCCACAATGTCGAGGCCGGTTCGGCGCGGGAAAACGCTGCCACCGCATCCGGTCTGTTGGAGCGGTGGCTGTTCAAGCGCGAAGCGCATTACCTCGACCGGCTTGAACGGACACTGACACGAGCCGCCTCGGCGGTATGGACCTTTGCGGAGGCGGATCGCCTCGGGTTTGGCCACGCCGTCGCCACTCGTGCAACCGTCTTGCCGCTGGTAACCCGATGGGATCTTGCCGCGACCGGTCCGGAAAAATCGCCGGAATACGATCTGGCTTTGATCGGAACCTGGAGCTGGCATTCGAACCGGATCGGCCTCGACTGGTTTCTCTCGAAAGTGGTGCCGCTGCTGCCGGCCGGCATGTCGATCGGCATTGCCGGCCAGTTGCCGGACGCGCCAGCCATTTCCCATCCGGGGATACGCCTGCTCGGCCGGGTGCCTGACGCACGTGCCTTCGTCGAATCCGGTGCCGTTCTGCCACTGATCAGCCGTGGCGGTACGGGCGTGCAGTTGAAGACCATCGAGACCTTCGAACTCGGCATGCCCTGTGTCGCGACGCGCGCATCCTTGCGCGGCATCGACGCACTTCCCGGCAATTGCGCGGTTGCCGACGATCCCGCCGAATTCGCAAAACTGCTGGTCGAAAAAGTTGCGCAGGTGCGGACGGGCAATCGCCAGCGTCTGTCGGGATCGGTTTTTCATCAGGCGCAGAAAACCAGGCTGCTTGAGACGCTGGATGAGGGCTTGTCGCGGTTCGGAATGCCTGCCGTCGCATCCGACCTCGCCTTGACGAGAGACGAAGCACGGCAGCGGGCAAGCAAAACTGCCGGCGCACCTTACGGCCTTGCAGTGCATGAGGGGGGGCAATCCCGATGAACGTTTTCCCGGGGACATCGATCGTCGCCTCGCAGCGCATGATCCTCGACATACCGGTCTGCGATTTCGGCTGGGCCGACGCCTTCGCCTTTGCCGACGAAATCGCCTCGCTGCCGATCGGGCAGACGGTGATATCGTTCCTCAACGCCCACAATGCCAACCTGATGATGCAGGATCCGGAATACCGCGCCGTGCTCAACCGGCACATCGTTTTGCCCGACGGGCATGGCGTCGATCTCGCCTCCTGGCTGTTCCATGGAAAGACGTTCCCGGCCAATCTGAATGGCACCGATTTCGTCCCGGCGCTGATGACCTATATGACGACACCGAGGCGCATCGCCATGGTCGGCGCACGTCCGGACGTGCTCAAGCGCGCTGCCGAAAACTTTCAGAAACACGCGCCATGGCACGAGTTCATCGCCGTTTCCGACGGGTTTTTCGACCCGGCGCAATCCGACGAGGTCATGGCCAAGGTTCGCGCTGTGAAGCCGGATATCCTGTTGATCGCGATGGGCAGCCCGAAGCAGGAAAAATGGATCGACCGCCATGTCGGTCCCGGCCACGCGCGGCTGGTGATCAGCGTCGGCGCGCTGTTCGATTTCATGGCCGAGGAAGTGCCGCGCGCCTCTCCCGTCGTCCGGCGTCTGCGCCTGGAATGGCTGCACCGGCTGGTCCAGGAGCCACGCCGGCTGTGGCGGCGTTATCTGCTCGGAAACCCGTTGTTCATATATTATGTTCTCCGCCATAAGCTGAATGGGCGTCAGCCGCCGCCGCAAGTCGGCGGTCAGCGCGCCGGGTCGCGATCGTTCTAACGGAAACCATCATGCGCACTGCTGTCGTTACGGCCTCCTACGCCAATGATTTCGAGCGCTGCCGGCTGCTGTGCGAAAGCATGGACATGCGGCTGAAGGGCGATTGGGTTCATTATCTGCTGGTGGCGCCCTTCGACGTCGCACTCTTCCGGCAGTTGGAAGGTTCGCGGCGGCAGGTCATCAGCGAGAGCGATCTCCTGCCGTGGTGGCTGCGCGCCATTCCAGACCCGCTCTCGGCGGGCCGGCGCAAGCTCTGGATAAACCCTTACAGCCTGCCGCTGCGCGGCTGGCATGCGCAGCAACTGCGCCGGCTGGCGCTGGCGCGGCATATCGGCGAGGCGACGATGTTCGCCGTCGATTCCGATGTGGTTCTGTTGCGTGATTTCGATCCGGCCGATCTCTGGCAAGGCGACCGCCTGACGCTCTACCGCAAGGATGGCGCGATCGGCGAGCGCATGCGCTCCAACCATCTCGAATGGCTTGCTCATTCCGACCGGCTGCTGGGGATCGGTCCCTTCAGCCTGCCGGCCAATGATTACATCAATACGCTGATTGCCTGGCGCACCGACACCTGCCGGGCTCTGCTCGACCATATCGAGGCCCTTCACGGCCGAAACTGGATACGCGCCTTCCTTCGCTCGCGCCAGTTTTCGGAATGCCTGATCTATGGCCGTTTCGTCGATGAAGTGCTGATGGGGCAGGGGCACAGCGCCTCACCGGACGGGCTCTGCCACGTGCTCTGGTTTGACGACAGCTATGCGCGTGATATCGGCGGTCTCCGGCATTTCATGCGCGAAATGGCGCCGCATCAGATCGGCATCGGCGTCCAGTCCTTTGTCGGTCACGATCTTGCCGATATCCGCAATATCGTTCTCGAACGCGCCGCCTGATCCGTCAGATGACCCGCCCGGTTTCGCGCCGCAGGGCCGTGTAGGTGAGGGCGAAGGACGCGGCATACAGGGCCAGATAGACGCCGTTAAGCAGCGGCGCCCAATAGGCGACATCCGTGCTGGTCTTGAAGACGATGGCGAGCAAGGACACCTTGACGATCCCCGCGATCACCAGGTTGACCATCCGGCGCACCGTGCGGCCGGTCGCATAGAGCAGTTCGGAGTGATATTCGACAAGGTTGCGGAACGATGGCACCAGCAGCACCGCCATCAGATAAGGCGCTGCCTGCGCGACGTTGTTCCCCAGCCCACGCGGGAAGATCCAGAGGTAGACCGCCATGGCGGCTATCGCCAGCAAGGATATGGCCGCCACCAATGTCTCGATCGTCAGCCGGGTGCGCCAGGATGAGATCGTTGCCGGCGTGCGCATGATCTTCTGCACCAGAAGCGTGTTGAACGAACGCACCGGCAGCGCCGTCAAGTCGGCAAGCCGCATGATGATCGCGTAAATGCCCGAAACCTCTGGCCCGCCGATCGCCAGCACCGCGATCTTGTCGAATTCCGACTGGATGTAGAACAGCACCTCCGCCCCGGCGACCGTGACCGAATCCGCCCAGCGGCGGACATAGAGCGCCGGCCGCCAGCGAAGCCGGACTTTCGGAAAGAACCAGATAAGCGCGATCAGCAGCGCAAGTAGGTTGGCACCCAGGTAGAACAGCGACCAGGTGCCAAGTGATGCCGGCTGCGACAGAGAGAATGCCAGTGCGGCGGCGGTGCGGATGCCGGTGCCGATCACCACCAGAAGGGCGGCGCGGCCAAACCGGCCGAGACCGTTGAGGACGATGACCACGACCTCCAGGCCACGCCAGCAGAGAATTTCCGCGGCCATGAAAGCCAGGAACACCACAAGCGCGATATCGCCTGCGAAAACGGCATAATAGACCGCTAGGGAGAGAACGGCGATCAAGGGCAGAGACAGCAGCGCACCGGCAGCAAAGCCTGCACTATAGGTACCCACCAGCAAGGGTTTGACGGTGGCGACCCGGTAGAGCGGGGACATGAAGCCGAAGGCAAGCACGCGCGAGATCATGATGCCGGCGGCCGATGCGGTGGCAAACAGGCCGAATTCCGCGATCGAAAGCCCGTTGGCAATGCAGATGAAATAGACCAGCGACAGCACAAGCCTGCCCGCAGACCCGCTCGTCATCGAGATATAGGCGTTGATAACGCTGCGGTTGCGTGCGTAGAGGGTCTTGGCGAAATCGATCACGAGTGGCGTCCGGATGTGCTGTTCCCGTTTCTAACCGGGAAAGCTTAATGAGCTGTTTGGCCTTGGGAATTTCCCTCCATGTGCGGCCCGCAACCTGCTGTCTGTTAACGGTTTGTTTTCCACAAAAACTTATGCTTCGTTCACAATTCGTCACTTTGCCCCGGTGCGGGCGTTTGCAGGCATTGATGTTCGATCCGGAAGACAACAAACGGACTGTGGTGCGTCGCTCCCCCGCCGATCTTGGGTCGAATGCCGGGGACGCGTCTTCGCGTTCCCGCGCGCAGACGCGAACCGGAGCGCCGGTTGCGCGCACTACCGGCGAGTTGCTCGAGCGTCTGGGCAGCCCCACCGTCAAGCCGAAAACATCCGGCGTTCGGCAGCAGCCGGCAGGGGAGCCGGCCAAGGCGGGCCTGGAAAAAGCTGCCGGGCGGTTTAGGGATTGGTTCAAGGGTGAAAAGACAGCGGCTGCACAGGACAGCCCATTTCAAGCCGAAGCTGCCGTCCCGTCGCCGATGGACGATCTAGACGCCTATTATGGAGAGCGTCAGAATCGGCCGCTGATCGACATCGCCACGATCATGAGATCTGTCTGGCAGGTTCGAAAGACCATCGTGGGGCTGACGGTCGCCGGCGCGATCGGTGGCGTGTTGCTCGCGATGTCCACCCCGAGCGTCTATGTTTCCCAGAGCAAGCTTTATGTCGATCCGCGCGAAGTCCGCTTGACGGATTCCGATCTTTCCAAGGAAAGCCTGGCCACCGAAGCGCTCCTGGCGCTGGTCGACAGTCAGCTCGAAGTGCTGCGGTCGCGAACGGTTCTGGAAAAGGTCGCCATCGATCTGGGGCTCGACCGCGATGCTGAATTTGGCGGCGTCTCTACAGGCAAGGGCGGCTTTGCCGCCGGCATTGACGTCATCCGCGATATCGTTTCCCCCGGCAAGGCCGCGCCGGCGCCCGCGTCCGGGGTCAATCCGCGCACTTTGGAAAAACTCAGCGATGCGGTCGCCGTGTCGCGTGATCCGAAAACCTTTATCGTCACCATCGAGGTCAAGAGCCGGGATCCGGCCAAGTCCGCACTGATCACCAATCGCCTCGTTTCGACCTTTCTCAATGAGGAGCAGGCAGCCCAATCCGGCTTCTTCCAGCGCACGACGCGGGCGCTCGACAGCCGGCTGGCCGAGTTGCGCAAGGAGCTCGATGCAGCGGAAAACGCCGTCGAGAGCTTCAAGGCCGAGCACGACATCGTCGGCGCTGCCGGCGAGCTGATCTTCGATAAGCAATTGCTGGCCCTCAACGATCAGGTCGGCGCCGTGCGCAACCGCATCGCTGATGCTCGGGCGAAAGTTGATATCGCCACGAAGATCGGGTTGAACGATGTGCTGAGCGGCGCATTCCCGGAAGAGGTCAGTTCCGTGACGCTTCAGGAACTGCGCAAGCAATATTCCGAGGCGCGCGCGCAGTTGGGCGCGCTGGATGCGAGCCTTGGCCCGCGTCATCCGCAACGGCTGGCTGCCGTCAAGTCGCTTCATGTCGCGCGCTCCGAAATCGGCAACGAGCTTCGCCGCATCGAAGCGACGGCCCAGACCGAGCTCGACCGGGCGATCCGGACCGAAAAAGATCTCGTCCAGCAGCTGGCGGTCCAGAAGGCGCAGCAGATGAATTCGTCCACCGGCTTTATCGAGCTGCGGGAACTGGAGCGCAAGGCCAACGCGACGCGGACGATCTACGAATCCTTCCTCAAGCGGGCAAGCGAAACCGGCCAGGAGGAAAAGCTGACCTCGAAGAACATCCGTGTGATCTCGTCGGCGCAACCGCCGCTTCAGCCCACCGGGCCGTCACGCAAGCTGATCGCCATAGGCGGCATGATTTTCGGCTTCATGGCCGGGGTCGGGTTGGGCATCGCGCTCGGCGCTTACCGGAGCATAAGCGATTTGTTGCAGCGGTCGAGCCGGCCAGCTGTCGTGGTTCCACAGAGGGATCCGCCCGGCCATGACGATCATCATCCGGATGGCCCGGGCACGCCGAAGAATATCGAAGACCTGTTGCCTGCGCCCGTCGAGCATCGAACGCGCATGCCATCGGCGCATCACGCAGCGGCATCTGCCGCAGCGCTCAATGCCTTCCCCCAGCGCACCGATGCTGCATCGGCAAGTCTGCAGGATTATCTGCGCCAGATGCAGGACAGTGATACGGACGATCGGGATATGGCGGAGGTCCAGGAAAACCTGCGGGCTCTACGGTCCCGCGTCGAGCACTACGCCAAACTGCGGGCCGGCGGCCGGCGGTAGTGAAATCCTGTCTCAGACGATCCCCTCAGCGATGATGGAAAATGCGGGCATCGGCGGCATTTCTCCGGCCTTTCGCGGATCAGCCTTGAATTTATTCGATCTGGACAGCATAGGACGCATTGAGGCGACCGTTATTTTTTGCTGAAACTAGAGTGAACAGAACAAACGAGAATCTGGGAGAGCACCGTGACGACCGTGATTGATGGCAGAGAAGTTGCAGCGTCGGTGATCGATGCCGTGAAAACCGCATCGCAGGCATTGACCGAACAGACCGGCGTCAAGACCGGTCTCGCTGTCGTCATCGTCGGCAACGACCCGGCAAGCCACGCCTACGTCTCTTCCAAGAGCAAGATGGCCAAGGAGTGCGGCTTCACCTCGGTCCAGCACACGCTGCCGGAAGAGACGACGCAGGAAGAGCTGGCCGCTCTGGTCCAGACACTCAACAAGGACGAAACGCTTCACGGCATTCTCGTGCAGTTGCCTCTGCCGAAACATTTCAATTCGGAAGCCATCATCCAGTCCATCCTGCCGGAAAAGGACGTTGACGGTCTGCATGTCGTCAATGCCGGCAAGCTGGCGACCGGCGATCTCGATGGCGGCCTCGTATCCTGCACCCCGGCCGGCGCCATGGTCTTCGTCAAGCGCACGCATGGCGAGGACCTGTCAGGCCTCAACGCCGTCGTCATCGGCCGCTCCAACCTGTTCGGCAAGCCGATGGCACAGCTGCTGCTGGCCGCCAATGCGACGGTAACCATCGCCCATTCGCGCACCAAGGACTTGGCCGCCGTCTGCCACAACGCCGATATCCTGGTCGCCGCCGTCGGCCGTCCGGAAATGGTCAAGGCCGATTGGATCAAGCCCGGCGCCACCGTCATCGATGTCGGCATTAACCGCATCGCGGCGCCGGAAAAAGGCGAGGGCAAGTCCCGCCTGGTCGGCGATGTCGCCTTTGAGGAATGCGCTGAAGTTGCTGCAGTCATCACGCCGGTGCCCGGCGGGGTCGGTCCGATGACCATCGCCATGCTGATGGCCAACACGGTGATCGCCGCCTATCGCAAGGCCGGCAAGACCGCGCCGAAGTTCTGATCGCGCGCGGAAGGCTGCGGCCTTAAGATTTCGGAGCAGGGCCTGTCGAGGCTCTGACGATTAGTTCCGTGCGCCACAGTTCCTGCTCCGGATATTCGCCGGTCTTGAGAATGCGCGAAATCAGCCGGGTAGCGATCCGCGCGCCGGCCGCGCGCAGGGATGAGCGCGTCGTGGTCAACGGCACGCTGAAGTTTTCGGGCTTCAGCATCGGCAGCACGTCGTCATGGGCAATCAGCGAAATATCGCTGCCCATGTGCAGGCCGGCCCGGTTGATCGCCCTGACTGCGCCGAGCGCGATCACGGTACTGGAGCAGAGGACGGCGGTCGGAGGCTGATCCCGCTCGAGGAATTGCTGCATGGCCCGGTGCCCGTATTCGTCGGTCATCAACGAATTCTGCACCAGGCCTTCATCGAACCGCAGTCCGTTTTCCTCAAGCGCGCGCCGCATCCCCTTCATGCGGCGAATGGAGAAGGTCAGGTTTCCCGGCCCGTTGATCAGCGCGATCCGCCGGTGTCCCAACTGGATGAGCAGGCGGGTTGCGTCATAAAAGGCGCCGGTATTGTCGATATCCAGAAACGGATAATCGGCCGGCTGGTCGATCGCCCGGCCATGGACGACGAACGGAATCGACAGAGATTTCAGCATGGCGATGCGTGGATCATTGGCACGCACATAGGCGAGAAACAGCGCATCGACATTGCCGCTGGCGGCCAGCCGCTTGAAAGTGGATTCCTCGTCGTCGGGTGCGCTCGGATTGATGACGAAATGAAAATCGTGCCGGACGGATTCTTCACCGAGGCCGGCCAGAAATTCGCCGAAATGCACGTCGGAATCGATGCCCCGGGCGATCGGCATCACCAGTCCGATCGATCCGGCCCGGCCTGTCGCCAGCCTTTGGGCGGCGCGGTTCGGCCGGTAGCCGGTTTCGCGCACGGCATTCAGGACTCGCTGGCGCGTTTCGGCGTTGACTTCCGGATAACCGTTGAGCGCCCGGCTGACTGTCGTTTGCGACAGGCCCAACATCTCCGCCAGCTGCTTCAAATTCACGTTCATGACAAGCGCGCACTCCCAAAGCGCTTTGATTTTTATTTTGTTTTTGCTTTCAATCTTCATGCGCGACGAATTTTGTATCATCGGCTTTGCTCATCAACCAGAAAAATCAGCTTCAGTGCAGCGCAAACCTTCGCTGCACTGCAGGAAAGAGGCCTTTGTTCGACCGTTGCGGGAAAGCTCTTGACTTGATACCTATCGCAATGGTTTGTTAGCAAACTCAAAGCGCTTTGAATTTTGGCGGCGCTGTGGTGTTCGCCCGGCATCAATGGGTCGGGTCTTTCTTGGGAGGAAATGACGTGAAGAGAACATTCTTGTTGGGAGTGGCGGCGCTTGCGCTTGTGGCAGGAGCCACGCATGCGGCCGAACTGAAATTCAAGCCGGGCGAAGATTCCAAGTTCAACTGGGCAAGCTTCGAAGAGTTCAAGAAGAGCCATGACCTGAAGGGTCAGACGCTGACCATCTTTGGTCCATGGCGCGGTGAAGACGAAGCGCTGGCCGAGTCCATGCTCGACTATTTCCGCGACGCGACCGGCGTCGAGGTGAAATATTCCTCGTCCGAAAACTACGAACAGCAGATCGTCATCGACACCCAGGCCGGCAGCCCTCCGGATGTCGCCATCCTGCCGCAGCCGGGCCTGATCGCCGATCTGGCGTCGAAGGGTTACCTGACGCCGCTTGGCGAAAAGACCCAAAAGTGGCTGCTCGACAATTATGCCGCTGGCCAGTCCTGGGTCGATCTATCGACCTATGCCGGCAAGGACGGCAAGAAGGAACTCTACGCATTCCCCTACAAGATCGACGTGAAGTCGCTGGTCTGGTACGTGCCGGAAAATTTCGAGGATTCGGGCTATGAAATTCCGAGGACCATGGAAGAACTGAAGGCCCTGACGGAAAAAATCGTCGCCGATGGCGGCACGCCGTGGTGCATTGGTCTGGGTTCCGGCGGTGCAACCGGCTGGCCGGCCACCGACTGGGTCGAGGACATGATGCTGCGCACGCAGCCGGCCGAGGTCTATGACAAATGGGTCACCAACGCGATCCCGTTCAACGATCCGGCCGTCGTCGGCGCCATCGATGAATTCGGCTGGTTTGCCAAGAACGACAAGAATGTCGATGGCGGTGCAGCAGCCGTTGCCTCCGCCGACTTCCGCGACAGCCCGAAGGGTCTGTTTGCCTCGCCGCCGAAGTGCTACCTGCACCATCAGGCATCGTTCATTCCATCGTTTTTCCCGGAAGGCACCAAGGTCGGCGAAGACGCGGACTTCTTCTACATGCCGCCTTACGCCAGCAAGCCGGACCTCGGCAATCCGGTGCTCGGCGCTGGTACGCTGGCGATGATCACCAAGGACACTCCGGCGGCTCGCGCCTTCATCGAGTTCCTCGAAACGCCGATCGCGCATGAAGTCTGGATGGCTCAGTCGAGCTTCCTGACGCCGTTGAAAAGCGCCAACAAGGATGCCTATGCCAACGGCCCGATGAAGAAGCAGGGCGAAATCCTGCTGAACGCCACGACTTTCCGCTTTGACGGTTCGGACCTGATGCCCGGCAAGATTGGCGCCGGCGCATTCTGGACCGGCATGGTCGATTATGTCGGCGGCAAGTCGGCCAAGGACGTCTCTGACGGCATCCAGAAGGCATGGGATTCGATCAAGTAGGATCGCCAGCCTGTTCATCTAAAAGCGGCTCCGGGCGAAATATCCCGGAGCCGAAATCAAAAGACTGCCGGGCCTGAAATGCCGCCTGCCCAGCCGCTCGGTAGAGTGGGTGCGGTGGAACGGCTCGGGGAAAGCTGACACAAGAAGCCCTTTTGAATGAACGCACCCTTGCCAGCCGCATATCCGGTTAAGGCAAAACAAACGGTGTGACTATTCTGGTCGCGTGTGATCTCCCGAAAGGCCGGGATATTGACGCAACAAGGGCAGGCAGGCCGCGTATCCGGCCTTACATTCCTGGGGGAGGAAGTTGCCATGCAGCAGTTGATATTCGCCATCGCCACGATGGCCGCCGGGGTTCTCGGCTGCGCCGCCTATTTCTTCGGCACGAACTGGATCCTTGACAAGCTCTTTCCGTCGAAGGGTTTGACGGGTCCGGTCGCCTCGCGCAACCTGCGCATCACCAATGCCATCCGGCCATGGCTTTTCCTCGGTCCGGCGCTGTTGTCGCTGACCATTTACCTGATCTATCCGGTGATCGCCTCCGTCTGGCTCAGTCTGCATGACAGGGCGGGCGAGAATTTCGTCGGCCTGAACAATTTCATCTGGATGTTCAACGACGGCGAATTCCGTCAGTCGATCTACAACAATTTCCTCTGGCTGCTCGTCGTGCCGGCCGCAGCGACATTCTTCGGCCTGATCATTGCAGCTCTGACCGATCGCATCTGGTGGGGCAATATCGCCAAGACGCTGATCTTCATGCCGATGGCGATCTCCTTCGTCGGCGCCTCGGTCATCTGGAAATTCATCTACGACTACCGCGCCGAAGGCACCGCTCAGATCGGCCTCCTGAACGCCGTCGTCGTCTATTTCGGCGGCACCCCGGAAGCCTGGGTGACGCTGCCCTTCTGGAACAATTTCTTCCTGATGGTGATCCTGATCTGGATCCAGACCGGCTTTGCCATGGTCATCCTCTCGGCCGCCCTGCGCGGCATCCCGGAAGAAACCATCGAGGCTGCCGTCATCGACGGCGCCAACGGATTGCAGATTTTCTTCAAGATCATGATCCCGCAGATGTGGGGCACGATCGCCGTCGTCTGGACCACCATCACCATCCTGGTGCTCAAGGTCTTCGACATCGTGCTCGCCATGACCAACGGGCAGTGGCAAAGCCAGGTTCTCGCCAATCTGATGTTCGACTGGATGTTCCGCGGTGGCGGTGACTTCGGTCGCGGTGCTGCGATCGCCGTCATCATCATGGTGCTGGTGATCCCGATCATGATCTGGAACATCCGCAACGCTGCCAAGGAAATGGAGGGCCACTGAGATGATTGCTTCTTCCCGCTCGCCACTGGTCTGGGTCGTCCATATTTCCGTCATCCTGCTCGTCGTCCTCTGGACCCTGCCGACCGCCGGCCTGTTGATTTCGTCGCTGCGCGACAAGGACCAGCTTGCCGTGTCCGGCTGGTGGACGGCTCTATCCACGTCGTCGCAGAACCTGACCGGCCGCGCCGCCTCGCCCGACGAGCAGGTCGAACGTGACGGCAAGTTCGTCATCGCCGGCAATCTTCTGGAGAGCAGCAATGCGAAGGTTTCCGCCTTCGGTTTCCGGCCCCTGCAGCCCACTGCATTCGAGGCCGGCGCGGTCGCCGACATCGGCGACGGCCAGACATTGACCGTCAAGGACGACGGCAGTTACGAGATCGTTTCGCCGGCCCGCATGGAAGGCTCGCGCGGCCAGCGTATCTTCTATACCGCCGCCGTCCCGCCACGCTTCACCTTCGACAATTATCGTGAAGTCATGCGCGCCGCCGGCATCGGTTCGTCTTTCATCAACTCGCTGACCGTCGCCATTCCCGCCACGATCATCCCGATCCTCGTCGCAGCCTTTGCGGCTTACGCATTGGCCTGGATGAAGTTTCCCGGCCGGGCCATCCTGATCGCCGTGGTCGTCGGCCTTCTGGTCGTGCCCTTGCAGATGTCGCTGATCCCGCTCTTGAAACTCTACAATGGCGTCGGTGCGTTTCTCGGTGTTCCGGCCAAGACCTATGTCGGCATCTGGCTGGCGCATATGGGCTTCGGCCTGCCGCTCGCCATCTATCTGCTGCGCAACTACATGGCCGGCCTGCCACGCGAAATCATGGAATCGGCCCGCGTCGATGGCGCCAGCGATTTCGACATCTTCATCAAGATCATCCTGCCTCTGTCGTTCCCAGCGCTGGCATCCTTCTCGATCTTCCAGTTCCTCTGGACCTGGAACGATCTGTTGGTCGCCATGGTGTTCCTCGGAACCGGCAACGACGAGCTGGTGCTCACCGGCCGTCTGGTCAACCTACTCGGCTCGCGCGGCGGCAACTGGGAAATCCTCACGGCCTCGGCCTTCATCACCATCATCGTGCCCCTGATCGTCTTCTTCACCCTGCAGCGCTACCTCGTGCGCGGCCTGCTGGCGGGATCGGTCAAGGGCGGCTGAGACTTTTCGATAGTACAAGGACGTCTACAGGAATGAATACGAGCATGACCCAGGCAAGTGGTTCGACATTGCAGCCCGACCGGGACTGGTGGCGTGGCGCGGTGATCTACCAGATCTATCCGCGCTCCTACCAGGACAGCAACGGCGATGGCATCGGCGACTTGAAGGGCATCACCGCCCGCCTGCCGCATGTCGCCTCGCTCGGTGTCGATGCGATCTGGATCTCGCCGTTCTTCACCTCGCCGATGAAGGATTTCGGCTATGATGTGTCGAATTATACCGGCGTCGATCCGATCTTCGGCCTGCTTGCCGATTTCGACGCGCTGATCGCCGAGGCCCACCGCCTCGGCATCCGCGTGATGATCGATCTGGTTCTCTCCCATACCTCGGATCAGCATCCGTGGTTCGTCGAGAGCCGTTCCAGCCGCTTCAATCCGAAGGCCGATTGGTATGTCTGGTCGGATTCCAAGCCGGACGGCACGCCGCCGAACAACTGGATGTCGATCTTCGGCGGCTCGGCCTGGCAATGGGACCCGACGCGGCTGCAGTATTACATGCACAACTTCCTGACCTCGCAGCCGGACCTCAACCTGCACAGTCCCGAGGTTCAGGATGCGCTTTTGGCCGTCGAACGCTTCTGGCTGGAACGCGGCGTCGATGGTTTCCGGCTGGATACGATCAATTTCTACTTCCACGATCTGGAACTGCGCGACAACCCGGCGCTGGCGCCGGAACGCCGCAACGCCAACACTGCACCGGCGGTCAATCCGTACAACTATCAGGAACATCTCTACGACAAGAACCGCCCGGAAAACCTTGCATTCCTCAAGCGCTTCCGCGCCGTGATGGACGAGTTTCCGGCAATCGCCGCCGTCGGTGAAGTCGGCGACAGCCAGATCGGTCTCGAGATTGCCGGGCAATATACGTCCGGCAATGACAAGATGCACATGTGCTACGCCTTCGAGTTTCTGGCGCCGGATCCGCTGACGCCGGCTGGTGTAGCGCAGGTGCTGCATGACTTTGCCCGTGCAGCCCCCGAAGGCTGGGCCTGCTGGGCGTTTTCCAACCATGACGTCGTGCGCCACGTTACCCGCTGGGGCCAGGGTATCGCCGATCATCAGGCGCATGCGAAATTCCTCGCCAGCCTGCTGATGACCCTGCGCGGCTCGGTCTGCATCTATCAGGGCGAAGAACTTGGCTTGACGGAAGCCGATCTCGCCTTCGAAGACCTGCAGGATCCCTACGGCATCCAGTTCTGGCCGGATTTCAAGGGCCGCGACGGCTGCCGCACGCCGATGGTTTGGGACAAGGATGCCGTCAATGGCGGTTTCAGCACCGGCAAGCCATGGCTGCCAGTCCCGCCGGATCATGTACGCAGCGCCGTATCGGTGCAGCAGACGGACCCGAACTCGGTGCTCAACCACTACCGGCGTTTCCTGGCCTTCCGCAAACAGCATCTGGCCTTTGCCAAGGGGGAGATCGAGTTTCGCGCCTACGAAGCGCCCCTGCTCGGCTTCGAGCGGACGTTCGGCAATGAGACGATCCTGTGCCTGTTCAACATGAGCGGCGAAACAGTGACCGTCGAGCGGCCGATTGAAAGGCTCGAAGTGCTCGAAGGCCACGGTTTCGGATCGCAACTGAGCGAAAACAAGATCACGCTACCGGCCTGGAGCGGCTTTTTCGCCCGCGTCCAATAAACGGAACAAGCCGGCATCCACGGATGTCGATAAGAACGAGAGAATGAAGGGGAGGATGACATGGCAGGTTTGCAACTGAAGAATATCCGCAAGTCCTATGGCGCGGTGGATGTCATCCATGGCATCGATCTGGATATCAAACAGGGCGAGTTCGTCGTTTTCGTCGGACCGTCCGGCTGCGGAAAGTCGACGCTGTTGCGGATGATTGCCGGCCTTGAGGAAATCTCCGGCGGGGAAATGTACATCGCCGAACGGCTGGTCAACGAGGTGCCGCCATCGCAGCGCGGGATCGCCATGGTCTTCCAGTCCTATGCGCTTTATCCGCATATGACGGTCTATGACAACATGGCCTTCGGCATGCGCATCGCCAAGGAATCGAAGGAAGAAATCGACCGCCGCGTCCGCGCTGCTGCCGATATCCTGCAGCTGACCGCATACCTCGACCGTCTGCCCAAGGCGCTTTCCGGCGGCCAGCGCCAGCGCGTCGCCATCGGCCGGGCCATCTGCCGCGATCCGAAAGTCTTCCTGTTCGACGAGCCGTTGTCGAACCTCGATGCCGCTTTGCGTGTTGCCACCCGCATCGAGATCGCCAAGCTCAACGAATCCATGCCGGATACGACGATGATCTACGTGACCCACGACCAGGTCGAGGCGATGACGCTTGCCGACCGCATCGTCGTGCTCTCGGCCGGTCACATCGAGCAGGTCGGTCCGCCGTTGGAACTCTATGAGCGTCCGGCCAATCTGTTCGTTGCCCGCTTCATCGGTTCGCCGGCGATGAACATCATCCCGGCCAAGATCGTCGGAACCGGTGCCGAGACCACGGTCGAATTGCCTGGCGGCAAGACGGATGTTCTCGATATTCCAACAGCGGCTTCCGAAAACGGCAAGGCGGCAAGCTTCGGCGTGCGGCCGGAAGACCTGCGCGTCTCGACCGGCGACAGCTTCCTGTTCGAAGGCACTGTCGCCATCATCGAGGCGCTGGGCGAAGTGACGCTGCTCTATATCGAAGGGCTCGTTGCCAACGAGCCGATCATCGCCAAGGTGCCGGGTATCCTCGACATCAAGCGCGGCGAGAAGGTGCGCTTCACCGCCGATAAGGCAAAGCTGCATCTTTTCGATGCGGGCGGAAAAAGCTACCGGACTTAGAACGGGGCGGAATGTTTAAAACCCGCCTGGGCTGTAGGTCTGGGCGGTTTTTTTATGCGTGTCGTGTGAGAATCGGTCACCGACTCACGCTCTGTTAAATCTCCGCCGCTAAAGTTTCAAAAAACAAAGGGCGTGGAGCAGAAAGATGCGGGGACAGGCATCCGATAGACCGACATATCTCAGCAAGGAAGAGTCCTTCATGTACGATCGGGAAGCCAATTTCCCGATGGAGGACACGCGCAACGATGCCCGGATCGAGTATACCGAAAACGGCATGCTCAACCTCACCTCGCGCCGCTGCGAACTCTTGAAAATATCGAAAAGCAGCGCTGTTATTGGTATCGCCACGCAATTCAAGCTGCCGCAGAATTTCTATCTCGATGTTCCCAGTGCCCGCATCGGCATGGTCGGCTGCATCGTCAAGCGCGTGCATGCCAACAACATCATCGAGGCGCGCTTCCTGCGCCTGATGTCCGAGCGCGACCTCAACCGCATCTTCGTCTATTCGACGCACCCGAACCATCGCAACCGCGTACTCGATATCTACCGCTGATTTCCTCTTCCTATCGCCATGGTTGCGCGCGCTGTTTTTCTCCTGCGAAAACCGCGCGCGCATCGCCGTGACCTCCGCTTGACTTCGCAGCCGAGAGGCGGATTGATAGGGTTTGAGCGAGAGAAGCGAGACAAGTTCCGATGAACCGACCCTATCGCCTTTCATGTCATTGTGGTGATCTCTGCCTTGAAGTCGATGATGAGATTTCCGAGGTCGTCGAATGCAACTGCTCGACTTGCAGGCGTTCCGGCTTCCTGCATTGGAAAATATCCGCGAGCAAGGTAACGCTTGTCAGCGAAAAACGGCGCATGTCCACCTATGTCTGGCGCTGCATCACCGAGGGTCATCATTTCTGCCCGACCTGCGGCGTGGCCCTGATGCGCAGTGGCTATCCGGGTGAACGGGTGTCAGTGAACGCCCGCTGTATCGAGGGCATCGATATTTTCGAACTCAGCATCGAACGCTATGACGGCCGGACCGATATGCATCCCGGGCCGTTGCCCTAAGCATCGAGCTAGGCTGCCGAGAAGGTCATTTTCGCATCATTTATCAGGTCAAATGGGAAATTATGCGATTGCCAAATCCTGCGTCATCTCTGTGCTTGTCACAGAGATCCAGCCAGCCCAAGTCATTGGGCTGAAAGGGTCTTTTGACCCGACGGACGTCGGGTTGCCGGATCCCCGCCACAAGGGCGAGGATGACGGAGAGAGGGGTGCCGCTCTCTCGAGATAATCGGGTTACGATTCGTTAGCAGCCTTGCTCTCGGCCTTGCGGTCGAGAGCTTCCCAGTTCAATGAAAGAACACGCTGGCGCCGTGATCGGCGGAACCGGTTGCGGCGCGGAACGGGGCAAACAGCTCGCGGCCCATGCCGAACTCGTTGTCCGACAGATCGGCCTCGGCCGGAGCCCGGCCAGCCAGTTCCGCAGCGTCCACCAGCACCTGGATCGTGCCGTGGATGGCATCCAGCCGGATGATGTCGCCCTCGCGGATCTTGGAGATCGGCCCGCCATCCTTGGCTTCGGGCGTCATGTGGATCGCCGACGGCACCTTGCCGGAGGCACCGGACATGCGGCCGTCGGTGACCAGCGCAACCGTCTGGCCGCGATCCTGCAGAATGCCGAGCACGGTGGTCAGCTTGTGCAGTTCCGGCATGCCGTTGGCCTTCGGACCCTGGAAGCGGACGACGGCGACGAAATCGCCTTCGAGCTTGCCGTCCTTGAAGGCCGTCTGTAGTTCCGACTGATCGTGGAAGATCTTCGCCGGCGCTTCGATGACATGGCGTTCCGGCTTGACGGCCGAAATCTTGATGACGGCCTTGCCGAGATTGCCGGTCAGCATCTTCAGGCCGCCGGAATGCTGGAAGGGCTGTTCGACAGTCGATAGCACTTTTGGATCGTGGCTGACGTCCGGCGCCGGTTGGCGCGCAACGGTGCCGTTTACCCCCAGCTTGACGTCGATCGCATAGGCGTCCAGCCCCTGGCCGAAGACGGTGCGCACGTCGTTATGCAGCAGGCCGTGCTTCAGAAGCTGGCTGATCAGGTAGCCCATGCCACCGGCCGCATGGAAATGGTTCACGTCGGCAAGGCCGTTCGGATAGACGCGGGCGAGCAGTGGGATGATGTCGGAAAGCTCCGAAATATCCTGCCATGTCAGCGCAATACCGGCCGAACGGGCCATGGCGACAAGGTGCATCGTGTGGTTGGTCGAGCCGCCGGTGGCATGCAGGCCAACGACGCCGTTGACGATCGAGCGCTCGTCGATCATTTCGCCGGCCGGCGTGAACTCGTTGCCGAGCGCGGTGATTGCCAGTGCCCGCTTGGTCGCTTCCCGCGTCAGAGCGTCGCGTAGCGGTGTGCCCGGGTTGATGAAGGAAGCGCCGGGCAGGTGGAAGCCCATGATTTCCATCAGCATCTGGTTGGAATTTGCAGTGCCGTAGAAGGTGCAGGTGCCCGGACCGTGGTACGACTTCGATTCCGCTTCCAGCAGTTCGTCGCGGCCGACCTTGCCTTCGGCAAACAGTTGACGGACGCGCGACTTTTCGTCGTTCGGCAGGCCTGTGGTCATCGGCCCGGCCGGAATGAACACGGCCGGCAGATGACCGAATGTCATCGCGGCGATCATCAGGCCGGGAACGATCTTGTCGCAGACGCCGAGATAGACCGTCGAGTCGAACATGTTGTGCGACAGGCCGACACCTGCGGCCATGGCGATCAGGTCACGGGAAAACAGCGACAGCTCCATGCCCGGCTGTCCCTGGGTGACGCCGTCGCACATGGCCGGAACGCCGCCGGCCACCTGCGCCACGCCACCGGCTTCATGGGCCGCCTGGCGGATCAGTGCCGGATAGGTCTCGAACGGCTGATGGGCCGAAAGCATGTCATTGTAGGAGGTGATGATGCCGAGGTTCAGCACCTCGTCGCCGGAAAGGGCGACCTTCTCGGAGGGGGAACAGACGGCAAAGCCATGGGCAAGGTTGCCGCAGCCGAGAACCGACCGGGTGACGCGCTTGGATGCTGCCGAGCGAACGCGGGCGAGATAGGGCTCGCGGTATGGCTTCGAGCGTTCGACGATGCGGGCGGTGATCGCGGCAATACGGCTGTCGGCGGACATGGCAATCCTGTTCCGGAGTGTTCGGCACTCCTGTGGTCGGCATGGTTGCGGTTATCCGGGTCTTGGGTCCCCGGATGTCGGGCTTAAAGCATGTCGCGCAAAAGTGTGCAGCGGGTTTGCGATAACGACATGCGTAGAATCAAAGCCCTAAAGCTCGGGAAGCGATCCCCAGAGATCGCGACCCGCTTCAGGGTGCCCAGTAGATCTGAAGCGGCGAGGCGGCCCGGCGCAAAATCGCCCGGATCGGCATCTCCGCTTCGTCACCAGGCGCTTCAGCCTTGGCAAGAACGTCCTTCTTGGCCGCTCCCTCGATATGAAGCACCAGAAGTCGGGCATCCTGAAGGCTGGAGAATGTGAATGTCAGGCGCGGCTCGCCCGCTCCTTCGGCTTCCATCGTCATCAGGCCGCGTGGCGTGGCCGGATCAAGCGCCTCTGCAAGGCGCGAACCACCCGGAAAGAACGAGGCCGTATGGCCGTCGCCGCCCATGCCGAGAATGGCGACGTCGAAGGGGCGACCGAGCGAGGCAGTCTGCTTGGCGGCCGCAGCCGCTGCTTCTTCAGCCGTCGCCGCCGGATAGTAGAGAGGCTGGAAGATCGCGGACGCAGCGGCATTAATCAGCAGGTTGTCTTTAACGAGCTTTTCGTTTGAGCGGTCTGTATCGGGCGCAACGAAGCGCTCATCGACCAGGGTCACGGTGACCTTTGGCCAGTCGATCGCCTTGCCCGATAAAGCCTTGAAGAACGCTTTTGGCGTCGAGCCGCCGGAAACCGCGATGCTCGCTTCACCACGCGCCGCAATGGCCGCGGACAGGGCCGTGGCCACGGCTTGCGCAAGGCCATCCGCCAGGGCCGTACCATTGTCGAATACATGCATCGCAGCCGTCATGGCCTTATCCTCAGATCACTTCATGCCAGGTACGGCCGTCCCGCTCGATCAGCGCGATGGCCTGGCTCGGTCCCCAGGTGCCGGCCGTATAGGCCTGAACCTGCTGGTTGACGGCTTCCCAGGATTTCAGGATCGGATCGACCCAGCGCCATGCGGCCTCGACTTCGTCGCGGCGCATGAACAGCGTCTGGTTGTTGCGCACCACGTCGAGCAGCAGGCGCTCATAGGCGTCGGCGCTGCGGGCATTGAAGGCTTCGGCGAATGTCATGTCGAGCGAGACGTTGCGCAGGCGCATGCCGCCCGGGCCCGGGTCCTTGATCATCAGCGAC
Source organism: Pararhizobium sp. DWP1-1-3 (assembly GCF_049896125.1). Classification (NCBI taxonomy): domain Bacteria; kingdom Pseudomonadati; phylum Pseudomonadota; class Alphaproteobacteria; order Hyphomicrobiales; family Rhizobiaceae; genus Pararhizobium; species Pararhizobium sp. DWP1-1-3. The sequence continues at coordinate 528,199 of NZ_JAFCTR010000002.1, read as the reverse complement.
TGCTTCACGCCTTCGTCCGGCTGCAGGCGGATGATCAGCTGGTTGGCGGCGATCCGGCCGGCGGCCTCGTCGAAGATCGAATGCGGGATCGGCTTGAAGCTGATGACGATTTCCGACATGCGGCCGGCCATGCGCTTGCCGGTGCGGATGTAGAAGGGTACGCCAGCCCAGCGCCAGTTGTTGATTTCGGCCTTGATGGCAACGAAGGTCTCGGTGTTGGACACGCCGCCTTCAAGCTCTTCAAGATAGCCCTTGACCGCACCGCCGGCCGAGGCGCCCGCCTTGTACTGGCCACGCACCGTCATCTTCTCGACATTGCTGGGATTGATCGGCTTCAGCGCGCGCAGCACCTTCAGCTTTTCGTCGCGCACGGCTTCCGCGTTCATCGACGGCGGAACTTCCATGGCGACGAGGCAGAGAAGTTGCAGAATGTGGTTCTGCACCATGTCGCGCAGCGCGCCGGCCTTGTCATAGTAACCGGCACGGCTCTCCAGACCGACCGACTCGGCAACGGTGATCTGGATATGGTCGATGTAGGACGAGTTCCACAGCGGTTCGTACAACGTGTTGGCAAAGCGCAGCGCCATCAGGTTCTGCACGGTTTCCTTGCCGAGATAGTGGTCGATGCGGAAGATCTGCTCTTCCTTGAACACCTTGCCGATCGTGTCGTTGAGTTCGAGCGCCGAGGCGAGGTCGCGGCCGATCGGCTTTTCGACGACGATGCGCGTCATCTTGGTGATCAGCTTGTGGTCACGAATCTTTTCCGAGATATCGCCGAAGATAGCCGGCGCAACGGCGAGATAGAAGGCGCGGACGCGGTCCCTGCCTTCGTCCAGCAGAGCCTTTAGCTGGTCCCAGCCACTGTCCGACTTGGCATCGACAGGCACATAAAACAGGCGGTCGGTGAAGGTCTTCACCTGTGCGTCGTCATACTCGCCTGGCTTCAGATGTTCCTTCAGCGCATCGGTTGCAAATTTGCGGTATTCTTCGTGGCTGAGCACGCTGCGCGATGCACCGATAATGCGGGTTGGATCGGTGAGTTGGCCATCCAGCTGGCGATGATAAAGGGCAGGAAGCAATTTGCGTTCGGCAAGGTCGCCGGTGCCTCCGAAAACCACATAGTCAAAGGGTTCCACAGGAATGATCTGGCTGCTCATGAGAAATCTCGATCTCGTTCTGGTCTGAGGAGTGTATAATCTAATCGATTTAAAAGCGCTAGGGTGCGACGCAACAAAATGCGTTTCGTCGGCTTTTCGAGGGCCGCTTTTAAAACTTGTCGCGCAAGGCATACCAGCTGAGTGCAACGAACAAAAGCACGGAGCGGAACCGCGCGCCGCCCGGAAATGCCGGAATGTTCAGCTCCCGGAACAGGTCGAGGTCCGATCGGTTGCCGGTCACCATATCGGAATAAAGCTTGCCGCAATAGTTTGACAGCATGACGCCATGGCCGGAATAGCCGCCGATCGAGGTGACGCCGGGCATGACCTCGCGCACGAAAGGCTGTCGCGGCAGGGTGATGCCGACCGAGCCGCCCCAGGCATGGGTCATCTCGACATTTTCGAGCGGCGGATAGATTTCGCTGATCTGCCGGCGGATATGGTCGGAAATGTCGCGCGGATTGTCCGCAGTATAGGCCTCGCGGCCGCCAAACAGCAGACGCCCGTCCTGTGATTTGCGGAAATAGCGCACGACGAAGCGCGAATCGGCCACCGCTTCGCCGCCCGGCAACACGTCGGGAAAATCGCTGAGAACCTTGGTGGCGCCGATGAAGGAGCGGATCGGCATGACATGCCGTGCCGTCACCGGTTCGAGATTGCCGATATAGCCGTTGCAGGCAATCAGTGCCCGTTCGGCGCGAATGGTCCCCTTGTCCGTCTCGATGGTGACGCGGCCACCGGCCTGGTTGATCTTCAATGCGTTGGTCTGCTCGTGCAACGCGGCACCAGCAAGAGCCGCCTGCTTTGCCAGCCCGACCAGAAGTTTCATCGGCTGGATATGGCCGGTGCCGGTATCGCGAATGCCGAACAGATAGCGCTCCGAGCCGAGCCGAGCCACCGTCTCGTCGCGGCCCATGAAGTTCTGGTGGGCATAACCATAACGCGACGCGGCGATCTCGACGCTGTCGCGGTACTCTTTTTCGAGGCGAGGCTTATGACAGACGTTCAGTTGTCCCTCGACATATTCGATGTCGATGCCATGTACGGATGCGAACGCAAGTAGATGCGCCTTTGCGTCTTCGGCGAGATCGAACAAAGCCTTGGACCGCTCGAAGCCGAGCGTGCCTTCCATCTCTTCGGGAGACCAGCGCTGGCCGGTACCGAGCTGCCCGCCATTGCGGCCGGACGCACCGTCGCCAAACCGGCAGGCGTCGATCAGCGTCACACGCACGCCCTTCAAGGCCAGATTGTACGCCGCCTGCAGCCCGGTGAAGCCTCCGCCGACGATCGCGACATCGGTCTCGACCGAGCCGGAGAGGGCCGGATATTCCGGCCGCTCCAGCATATTGGACTCATACCAGGAGATCCCCGGCGAGATCGGGCTTTGCCAAGGCATGGCTGTGCCTTTCGTATCAGACATTGAGAAGCAGGTATTCGCGCTCCCAAGGGCTGATCACCTGCATGAAGGTTTCGAACTCGCCCCGCTTCACCCCACCATAGATGGCGATGAATTCCGGGCTGAAGATCTCGGCAAAGGCTGGTTCTGCTTCGAGCAGTGATACCGCTTCCAGCAAACCGCGCGGCAGATCGACCGTGCCGCTATCGGCCGAAGCCTCGGCAGGTGGCGATGGCTCCAGCCCCTGCACGATGCCGAGATAGCCGCAGCCGAGCGACGCCGCGAGCGCCAGGTAAGGATTGGCGTCCGAGCTTGGCAGGCGATTTTCGACACGCCGGGCGACGGGCTCGGAAACCGGAATGCGAAACGCCGTCGTCCGGTTGTCATAGCCCCAGGCATTGTTGACCGGTGCCGACATGTCCGGCGTCAGTCGCCGGTAGGAGTTGACGTAAGGAGCCATCATCGACAGCGCCTTGGGAACAAATGTCTGCATGCCGCCGATGAAGGAGAAGAACTCCTTGGACGGCGAGCCATCGGCGTTGGAAAACAGGTTCCGGCCGGTGTTCACTTCGATGACCGACTGATGGATGTGCATGGCCGAACCGGCTTGGGCTTGCATCGGCTTGGCCATGAAGGTGGCATAGATGCCATGCTTCAGTGCCGCTTCGCGGATGGTCCGCTTGAACATGAAGACCTGGTCGGCAAGCTCGATCGGATCGCCGTGGCGAAGGTTGATTTCCAGCTGCGCCGGACCTTCCTCATGGATCAGCGTATCGATCTCGAGACCCTGCTTTTCCGAAAAATGGTAGATGTCGTCGATCAGTTCGTCGAATTCGTTGACGCCGGCGATCGAGTAGCCCTGCCCACCCTGGATGGCGCGTCCGGAACGGCCCTTCGGCGGATGCAGCGGATAATCCGGGTCCTCGTTCTTGGCAACCAGGTAGAATTCGATTTCCGGTGCGACGACCGGCTTCCAGCCCCTCTGGTGATAGAGGTCGAGCACATGCTTCAGAACGTTGCGCGGCGTATAGGGAACCTTCTCGCCCTGCGAACCCGCAATGTCGCAGATTACCTGCGCCGTCGGGTCGCTTTCCCAGGGAACGACCGAAAGGGTCGAAAGGTCGGGCACCAGCTTGATGTCGCTATCCCGGCTGTCATAGCGGAAATTGCCCGTCTCTTCGGGATATTCGCCGGAAATCGTATGACGATAGATCGCCGAGGGCAGCGCCAGAGAGGTGTTGGAGGTAAACTTCGAGGACGGCATCATCTTGCCGCGTGGAACGCCGGCGATATCGGGCGTGATGCATTCGATATCTTCGATGCCGCGGATCTTCAGCCAGTCGGCTGCTTCCTTCCAGGTCTTCACTCCACGTGGAGCTTGCAGTGCGGCGGGTATTTTCGAGCTCTTGACAGTCCTTGCGGTTGGTTGGGCAGCATTTCTTCTGACGGGCATAAATCACCGGTTTTGGGTTCGGATGGGGCATCATAGCCACAGTTTGGCAATTGGCTAGGGTGAAAACCGGGACTTTTGCCGCCGTACAGGCTGTATTCGCGCTCATCGCAGCAACAGCGATTGACTTTGGCGCCCTTGCCTTCGAAAGGAAACTGAAACGGGAATGGATGTCTTGGCCGAACAGTTCGACGTGGTGATAATCGGGGCAGGGGCTGCCGGCATGATGGCGGCGATCGAGGCGGGCAAGCGCGGCCGCCGCGCCGTCGTGCTTGATCATGCCAAGGCGCCGGGCGAGAAAATCCGCATCTCCGGCGGCGGACGCTGCAACTTCACCAATATCCATGCGAGCCCGAAAAACTTCCTCTCAGTCAATCCGCATTTCTGCAAGTCGGCCTTGGCGCGCTATACGCCGCACGATTTCATCAGCCTGGTCGATCGCTACACTATCGCCTGGCATGAAAAGACGCTTGGCCAGCTTTTCTGCGACGATACTGCCAAGGACATTATCCGCATGCTCTTGACGGAGATGAAGATGGTTCGCGCGGTTCTGCGGCTTGGCGCACAGATCCAGACGGTCGACAAAACCGTCTCCGGCTTCCGGATCGTGACGGCTGATGGCGCGATCGATTGTTCATCGCTGATCGTTGCCAGCGGCGGCAAGTCGATCCCGAAAATGGGTGCGACCGGTTTTGCCTACAAGATTGCCGAGCAGTTCGGCCTGCCATTGATCGAAACCCGCCCAGGACTGGTGCCGTTGACGCTCGACCCGGTGCAGCTTGAAAGCCTGAGTGCCCTCGCGGGCGTTGCCGTCGATGCGCAGGCGCGCTCCGGCAAGACGATGTTCGAGGAAGCCGTGCTGATCACCCATCGGGGCTTGAGCGGTCCGGCCATCCTGCAGATATCCTCCTATTGGCGCGAGGGCGGCGATATCCGCCTCAACCTTTTGCCGCATGTCGATATCGCTGCTGTGTTGAAGGCGGCGCGCAAGGAAAATGGCCGTCAGGCGTTGCAGACCGCGCTCGCCGAACCGCTGCCGAAAAGGCTGGCGCAATTCTTCACCGAGACGGCCGGGCTCAGCAACCGGCCGCTTGCCGATCTCTCAGACAAGGCCATCGATGCCTTTTGTCTCACGATCAAGGATTGGGCCATCACACCCGCCGGCTCGGAAGGTTACCGCACCGCCGAAGTGACGCTGGGCGGCGTCGATACAAGGGCGCTCGATTCCCGCACCATGCAGGCACGCGATGTTCCAGGTCTCTATTTCATCGGCGAGTGCGTCGATGTCACAGGCTGGCTCGGCGGCTACAATTTCCAGTGGGCCTGGGCATCGGGCTTTTCGGCCGGTCAAGCGGCATAAGCCGACAAAGCGAAGGCCGCTTCAGCACTTGTTAAGACATCTGACGGAACCTGTTCGACACGCTGGCTCAGCGGCTTTGCGGCGCGGCAAGGATGCAGTTTTCAAGAATTGTTTCAGAAAAGTGACATTTTTTCCGCTTTCGTGAGCGGTCGCAACATGAAGTGGGCTAGCGGTCCCGGTCATCCGGGTCTATTGTTGGTTTTGGTCGAAAGGACATGATGCCATGAATCAGTCACGCAGCCGTTCCACAGCCCGCGCTATCGCCATCGCTAAGGCCGATGAAAGTGCGCAGCGTAAGGCTTTGCTGATCCGCGTTTCAGTGATCGCCATGTTCGCCCTTGCAGCACTCGTGGCCCTGCCGGCTTTCTGGTCCTTCTAAGAGTCCGATCTCGCGTCACTTGGGAATGACAGCGGCAATGTTCCGCCACTGCTTCGGCGCATAGTCTCGTGAAAATCGTACACGGCCGCCTTGCCTGCCAATATGCGGCGCAATCCATCTGAAACGATTTAGAGAGCATTTATTCAAATATTAATCGTTGCCGTTGAAGATCGTTTTTCAACGGAGCCTGCCGTGATCTCAGCCCCCGGAGGTGGCGGATCATGCAATGAATGCCTGGCAGGCTGGCGGCGATGCGCCGCATGATTTTCAGTCAAATCACCAGCTTGTTGGCGCACCGGGAAAGCCTGTCAAGGCTTGAGGAAGGCGGACGCAGGCTGCGAGCCAAGGTGCGTTCATGTTCATCGACAAGATTCTTGCCCGCTTCAAAATCCAGACCAAGGTCCTGCTGTTCATCCTGCCGTTCGTCGTCAGCATTTGCGCCGTCGGCATTACCGGGCTCTATGCGTCCGGCCTGCTGCAGGGGCGGATGGAGATTTCCAACAGCGTCCTGCAGTCGCTGAGCGGCTTCAAGGATGTCTATGCCGGCATGAACAGCTTCCTTCAGAAGACATCGGAGGAAAGCCGGCAGGCCGTCGTCGAAAAGCTGCAGGCGCAGCAGGCGCTGCTGGCCGATACGCTGGCCCAGGTCAATGATGAAGAGGGCCGCCGGCAATTGCAGGAGGCGGTCGAGGGCAGCACCAAGATCGGTGACCGCGTCGGCCAGCTCTGGACCCTCTATGAAGAAGAGGTGGCGTTGCGCAAGTCGATTTCCAACAGCCTTGGCAGCCTGCTCGGCGAGCAGATGAAGGTGCTGGAGGAAGCGACCAAGATGGAGCGCGTCGTCCGCAAGGATGAGGAAGCGGCAAAATCGATCCTGCGCGAGGCCGATCGCCTGACCTCGTCGAGCGATACGCTCGTCGCTTTCATGTCGGCCTTTGCCAAGGCTGCGACGCCCGAAGAGAAAATCAAGCTTGCAGGCAGCTCCTATGGCGACCTGACCAAGGTCCAGCGCAAGATCGCCTCCGGCCTGCCGGCAAATCAAAAGGCGGTTGCCGAAACCTTCAAGACCACAATCGCCGAGATGAAGGCCCTGATCGACAGCGGCGATCTCAGCGAGGAAAACGCAACGGCGGTTGGCCGTCTGGTTGCCCGTTTCCGCCAGAACAGCATCCAGCTGCAGACGGCAGCGACCGTCAAGATGCGCGACGCCACCGCCACCTTCGGCAAGCTCGACGCGCCGCTGGTCAAGGCCGCGACGGTGTTGACCGATACCCGCAAGCTGGTCAACTCGGTCTATTCCATCCGCATCGCGGCTGCGAGCTTCCTTGAAAAATCCGACGAGGAAGGCCGCAAGCGCTTGGCCCGCGAATTTTCCATCATGGGTCAGGACGTACAGAGCCTGGCACAGACGGCCGGTGACCTGAAGTTCTTCACGGACTTGGTCGGCTCGCTGAAGCCGATCATCGAGAAGATGGATCGGGACAGCATGGCCCTGGTCGCGACCAGCCAGAAGCGCGAGGCCGAATTCACGGCTGCCGCAGCTGAAATCGACAATATTTGGGGGCAGCTGACAGCCTTTGCCGAAGGCCAGAAGACCACGGCTTCCGTCGAACGCGACAAGGCCAACCAGGTGTCGGTCCTTGCAACGGTCGTGGGTATCCTGATCGCACTTCTCGCCGGCGGTGCGCTGGTGCTGACGCTGAAAGGCCCGATCGGCCAGATCACCGCCGCCATGCGCCGTCTGGCTGAAGGAGCCCTCGATACCTCGATCGACGGCGGTGCCCGCCGCGACGAGATCGGCGACATGGCCCGGGCCCTCGGCATCTTTAAGGAAAATGCCCTGTCCAAGGTCCGTATCGAAGCCGAAAGTGAGGAGCAGCGCGCCCAGGCCGATGCCGAACGCACCCGCAACGACACGGAAAAGCGCGCCCTCGACAGCCAGATCGATTTTGCCGTCAGCCAGCTCGCCGCCGGCCTCGGCCGGTTGGCCCAGGGGGACCTTTCGCAGCAGATCGACACACCGTTCACCGGCCGCCTCGAGCAGCTGCGGATGGACTTCAATGGTTCGCTGATCCGGCTGCAGGACACATTGCTGCAGATCCGCAACAATGCCCTGTCGATCCAGCGCAGCGGCAACGACATGCATGCGTCGGCGGATTCGTTGTCGAAGCGCACCGAGGCACAGGCCGCTTCGCTGGAAGAAACGGCGGCGGCCGTCGACCAGATCACTGTCACCGTCCGCTCGTCGGCCGAACGCGCCCACGAGGCCAATATCGCCGTCACCCATACCAAGAAGAGTGCCGACAGTTCCGCGGTTGTCGTCAGCAACGCCATTGCCGCCATGGGGCGCATCGAAGATGCCTCGCGCCAGATCGAGCAGATCATCGACGTCATCGACGAGATCGCCTTCCAGACCAACCTTCTGGCGCTCAATGCCGGCATCGAAGCGGCGCGCGCCGGCGATGCAGGCAAGGGTTTTGCTGTGGTGGCGCAGGAAGTCCGCGAGCTTGCCCAACGCTCGGCGGGAGCCGCCCGCGAGATCAAGGGCCTGATCAACAAGTCTGCCAACGAGGTGAATTCCGGGTCGCAACTGGTTCAGGAAACCGGCGCGGTTCTGGCGTCGATCAGCCAGCAGATCGTCTCGGTCAGCAGCCATGTCGAAATGATCGCCACCGCCAGCCGCGATCAGGCTGCCGCCCTGCACGAGGTCAATGGGTCGGTCAACCAGATGGACCAGATGACCCAGCAGAACGCCACCATGGTCGATCAGGCGACCAGCGCCAGCCGCGAGCTCGCCAATCAGGCCGACACGCTGATGATGCTGGTCGAACAGTTCCGTCTGGAGCCGGTCAGCACGGGCCGCCAGATCGGCCGGGCAGCCTGATAAACCGGATCGTTCGACGAAGGAAAGCCCGGCATCAACAAGATCGCCGGGCTTTTTGTCTTTGGCCTTATCGCACCCAGCGCCGGGCGAGCCGGCGCAACGCGGTGGACATCCTGTTGGGCAGCCGGTTCCGGTTGATTAAATCCTGGAACTCGTGCGGCTTGCGTGCGTCTTTCGCCAGCATATCCGCCAACAAAACTATTCCCATCATCTCTTGCATCGCAGGTCTCCTCGGCAACAGAAAGCCGTTGCCGGACCGGGTGTCCTTCAGGAAGCTTTCCTCAATTTGGGATGAGGCGGGCTGTGGCCGCGCTCTGTTTACGCCTCGAACCTATGCTTCAAAAATGAGTTTATAAACGGAAGAATACGGAGTATGTTTTTCATTGATGAAAAACATATCCTGGGATGCCTATCAGATATTTCTGGCGGTTGCGCGCCATGGCGGATTGACTGGCGCTGCACAGGCCACGGGTTCAAGCCCTGCCACGATCGGCCGCCGGGTGCTGGATTTGGAGCAGGGGATCGGGCGGCAGCTGTTTGTCCGCAGCCAGACCGGATACCGGTTGACCGCCGATGGGCAGGCTCTGTTCGAACAGCTGCAGGCCATGGATGCTGTGGTGCGCAAGGTCGATAGCTGGCGGCAGGAAGCGCATGGCGCGTCCGTAGTGCGGCTGATGGCCGGCACCTGGGTGACGTGGCTGGTCTGCGAAAACATCCAGGCGATCTGGAGCGAGCGCGACGGGTTCCGCCTCGACATGTCCGTTTCCGAGCGCCGGGCGACGCTGGCGCACCGGCAAAGCGATGTCGGCGTGCGGGCCGTTGCACCGGAAGAGCCGCATCTGGCCAGCCGTCATACCGGCGACGTCGCCTATGCCGCCTACCGCCAGCGCAATGCGCCGGAAGGGCTCTCATCTGCCTGGCTTGCCGTGTCGGAGGAGGACGCGATCTCGCCCTATCTGCGCTTTCCGCATGAGCAGGCGGCGTCGATCGCCGTCATCGTCAGCCGGCCGCGCTCACTGCTCGATCTTGCAAGGGCAGGGGCGGGGCAGGCGGTTTTGCCCTGTTTCGTCGGCGATCTCGATCCGGGCCTGGAGCGGGCTGGGGAGGAGCTGAAACAGCTGCGTCACGGCCAGTGGATCGTCACCAACAGCGAAGACCGCCACCGCCGCGAAATCCGCACGGTCTCCGAACGCCTGTTCCGGCTGCTCAAAAGCCACGCCGATCTTTTCGCCGGCAAGAGGGCAAGCCGAAGTCTTTAGGCGCTAAACGCAAAATCCCGGCGGGAAAAGTCCCGCCGGGATTTCCGTGGACAGGGTGCCATGCCTCAGCCGCGCCCCTGCGTCACGATGACGGGGATCAGCAGATCGCCCCAGTTGCCTTCGCCGCCGTGATGCCGGGCCGAGCGGACGAGTTCGACGGAAACGCCGGCATCCACGGCCTTCATGACGGCCTGGTTGAGCCTGTGCAGGTCGTTGGCGACCATGCGGATCATCGCCTGCTGTTCCGGTGTCATGGCCGAGGATTGTTCCTCTGCCCGTTCCTTGACGCGTGTCTGGACTGTCATGCTCGTTCCTCCTGGTTGATGTTAGTCTAAGGCCCCTCCCCAACCCCTCCCCACAAGGGGAGGGGCCTGGTATGCCGCACCTCGCTGCTCAAGCCGACATCTCCGAGAGCTCAGAGAAAATTGGCCGGACCCGGAGGTGCCGCAAGTTAGTCCCTCCCCCCTGTGGGGAGGGGTTGGGGAGGGGAATTTTGTTACTCCGCCGCCGGGCGGAATTGTTCGTGTTCGGTCGATTCATGCATGGCGGTGGTCGAGGACTTGCCGCCTGATATCGCCATCGAAACGGCGTCGAAATAGCCGGTGCCGACTTCGCGCTGGTGTTTGGTCGCGGTATAGCCGTTGACCTCGGCGGCAAATTCCGCCTCCTGCAGCTCGGAATAGGCAGCCATCTGCCGGTCCTTGTAGCCACGCGCCAGTTCGAACATGCCGAAGTTCAGCTGGTGGAAGCCGGCAAGCGTGATGAACTGGAACTTGTAGCCCATGGCGCCCAGCTCGCGCTGGAACTTGGCGATCGTTGCGTCGTCGAGATTTTTCTTCCAGTTGAACGACGGCGAGCAATTATAGGCGAGCTTCTTGCCCGGATGCACCTTGTGGACCGCCTCGGCAAACCTGCGGGCCTGTTCGAGATCCGGCTTGCCGGTCTCCATCCAGATCAGGTCGCAATAGGGCGCATAGGCAATGGCGCGGGCGATGCAGGGCTCGATACCGTTCCTGACCTGGTAGAAGCCTTCCGTGGTGCGGCCCGCATCGTAGTCGACGAATGGCTGGTCGCGTTCGTCGATATCGGATGTCAGGAGCTTGGCGGCTTCGGCGTCCGTGCGGGCGATGACCAATGTTGGCGTGCCCATGACGTCGGCGGCCAGACGCGCGGCATTCAGGTTGCGGATATGGGCGGCCGTCGGGATCAGAACCTTGCCGCCGAGATGGCCGCATTTCTTTTCCGATGCCAACTGGTCCTCATAGTGGACACCGGCGGCGCCCGCTTCGATAAAGGCCTTCATGATCTCGAAGGCGTTGAGCGGTCCGCCGAAACCGGCTTCGGCATCGGCAACGATCGGGGCGAACCAGGTATCGACAGACAGGCCCTTGCCTTCCGCGGTCTCGATCTGGTCGGCGCGCTGCAATGTCCTGTTGATGCGTTTGGCCAGTTCCGGTGCGGCATTGGCCGGATAGAGCGACTGGTCGGGATACATCGACGAGGCGGTGTTGCTGTCGGCGGCGACCTGCCAGCCGGAGAGGTAAATCGCCTTCAAGCCGGCACGGACCTGCTGCATTGCCTGGTTGCCCGTCATCGCGCCCAGCGCATTGACGAAATCTTCTTCATGGATCAACTGCCACAGCCGGTTGGCGCCCATTTCGGCAAGTGTGTGGCGGATCTGGATGGAGCCGCGCAGCCGCTTGACGTCCTCGGCGGTGTAGGGGCGATCGAGGCCATCGAAACGGCCCTGCGGGGCGCCGGGAACGAGATTGTAAAAATCAGTCATAATTTCCTCCTGCAATTTTTCGAGGGCCATTCGACTTTAGTTTGATGCCGCTCGATCGTCGATCTGATGTGACGAGTTTTACAGTGCACCGCACAAACCTGCTAGAATAAAAGGGTTTCTGTTGCATTCAAAAGGGTTATCATGTCTTGTCTTTTACAAGGACCGTCTGTAATTTTGTAAAATCTGTAAATAAGATGGTCGTGGCCAAAATTGTAAAAGGCGTGACAAATGGCTGAGAACAAGATTTTTGCCGGAGCCCGCGTTCGGCGCATCCGCAATGGCCTGTCGTTGACGCAAACGGCGATGGCGGAGGCGCTCGGCATCTCGCCGTCCTATCTCAACCTGATCGAGCGTAACCAGCGGCCTTTGACTGTACAGCTGCTGCTAAAACTCTCCTCGGTCTACAAGGTCGATCTCGATGAATTGCAGGGCGAGGCGACCGGCAGTGTCACGCAATTGCGTGAAGTCTTCGCCGATCCGTTGCTGTCAGGCGAACTGCCGGGCGATCAGGAGCTGATCGAGGTGGCGGAGGCGGCACCCAATGCCGCGATGGGCGTGCTCAAGCTGTACCGTGCCTACCGCGAACAATCCCTGCGGCTGAAGGACCTGAGCGCGCTCCTGTCCGATCACGGGCATATGGCCGCACTGTCGGAAGCGCGTCTGCCGATGGATGAAGTGCGCGACATCTTCGAAAACCGGCCGCATTATTTTGCCGGGATCGATGACGCCGCCGAAGCGTTTCATGCGCAGCTGTCGCCCGGCGACGATCTTGCCGGAGCCCTCAAAAGCTGGCTGCGCAAGGAGCATGGCCTGACGGTGCGGACTTTGCCCGTGCATGTCATGCCGGACCTGCGCCGCCGCTTCGACCGCCATTCGATGCGGCTGTTTTTATCGGAACGGCTGTCGGCGCAGGAGCAGCTGCGGGAGATCGCCATGGAGGCGGCGCAGATCGCCTTTCCGCAGGCCATCGCTGCCGATCTCCAGCAATTGGCATTCTCGACGGGCGAGGCGCGCCGCATCGGCCGCTTCGAGCTCGCCCGCTACGCCGCCCATGCGATCATGATGCCCTATGGCGGGTTTCTCGCCGCAGCACAGCGGGCGAAATACGATATCGATGTCCTGAGCGCCCGGTTCCAGGTCTCGTTCGAACAGGCAGCGAGCCGGCTGGTGACGCTACAGCGCCCAGGGGCTGCCGGATTGCCCTTCTTCCTGATGGAGATCGATCATGCCGGCAACCGGCTGCGCAAGGCCGGTGCGTCGGGCTTTCCGCAGGCGCGCTTCGGCGGCAATTGTACCAAGCTCAATGTCCATGCGGCGTTTGCGCAAGCCGGACAGGTGCTGGCTGATCGCGTAGAGATTTTCGGAGGCGGGGAGTTCTTGACGGTTGCCCGGACCGTCGAGGGGCCACGGGCGAATTTTCAGGAGCGCGTCCGCCGCACCGCGATCCTCATTGGCTGCGATGCAGTTCAGGCAGCGGAGACCGTCTATGGTGGCGTGCCGCTGGCGCTGGTTGCCGGTGGCACGGCGTGCCGCCTCTGCGAGCGGCAGGGCTGTCTTGCCCGGGCCGAGCCGCCGGTCACCCGGCCGCTCGGGCTCGATGAGATGGTGACCGGTTTAAGCGCCTTTGATTTTCAATAGATGATTGGGATTTTCAGTAGCTGACCGGATGATGGGCCGGCAGCAGCGGCGCGTTCGGAGCAAAGCACTCTGATGCAAGCCCCGTCGTATAGCCGCGAGTAATATGGGCCCGGCTGGCGTAAGTCGGGTTCTTCATCAGCACCGCATGCAGTTCCGGCAGGTTGTAATAGGGCACGCCGGGATAAAGGTGATGTTCCAGATGATAGTTGATGTTGTGGGGCGCAAAGAACAGCTTTTCCCAGAGATAGGGATAGACCGTGCGCGAGCTGCCCAGTTCGTCGGAATAGTCCATGCTGCCGAAATGCTCGGCGACGCTGCGGACATAGAGGAACAGGCAGAAGAAGGTGAAGAACGGCACCAGCCAGTAGAGCGTGACATCCGTCCACAGCCCGAACACTGAGAAGATAACGGCAGCAGCGGCGTAGAAGCCGATCCGCAGCAGCTTGTAGGTCCGGGTCGAGCGGTCATGCTTGGCGATGCGCTTGGCCATGTGCAGGATATCGCGCACCGAATTGATCGCGACGAGATAGCCGAGCAGCTGCACCACGCCGCGCCAGACTTTTTGCGGGAAGGTGAACTGCGTCATGCCGAGCTTGGCAGCCCAGTCCGGATCGTCGTCGGTGTTGGTGTGCTGGTGATGGGCCAAGTGGTTCATGCGGTAACCATCGACGGTCGCCATGATCGGCCATGCGAGCAGAAGATCGCTCATCCAGTCGCTGATAGTGCGGTTCTTGATGATGCGGTAATGGGCGGCCTCGTGCATCAGGCAGCCGAAGGCGTGCATGCGTCCGGCTATGACCAGCACGGCGGCGAAATAGGCAAGCGGATGTTGCATATATTTGCTGAAGGCGATGGCGCCGGCAATCAGCGCCCAGTCGAAACCGATGGCGAGAAGCGTCCTGTGGGATTGCAGCACCGACAGTCGCTTCAGTTCCCGTGGATCGATCCGCTGCGACTTCACACTCATGATCACCAACTCCGAACGCACAACCGTTGCGGCGCAAAATCGCATTCCAGACATGGTTAAGCAATCGTAAACGCGGCGGCCCGGGATCGATTTGAGCTTATGGTTAATTTGCGCCGGCAGCCCGGTCTCGCAGGTCATCGGTCCGGCATGGCGCACTGAAAAGATTCGCCTTTTGCCAATGATCGCCAAAATCCGAGATGTTGCCGGATGGTTCGCGCGGGGCCAGTAAAAGCGCTTGTGGTTGTTGGAAAACATGCCTAACTTCCAAACGCGCATACGGAGGGACAGACAGGCAGGCGACGGCGGCGTGCCTGGACTGACCCGAAAAAATCAAGGGGAATTCTATGCCGCGTACGATTGCCACCGCCTTTGCCGCGTTGATCCTCAGTGGATCCGCAACGATTGCCACCGCGCAGGAGCGCGTGGTCAATGTCTACAACTGGTCCGACTATATCGATGCCAGCATTCTCGAAGACTTCACCAAGGAAACCGGCATCAAGGTCGTCTACGACGTCTTCGACAGCAACGAAATTCTTGAAACCAAGCTTCTCGCAGGCGGCACCGGCTACGACGTCGTCGTGCCGACGGCCAGCTTCCTGCAGCGCCAGATCGCAGCCGGCGTCTTCCAGAAGCTCGACAAGTCGAAACTGCCGAACCTGTCCAACATGTGGGACGTGATTTCCGACCGCATCCAGAAATACGATCCCGGCAACGAATACGCCATCGACTACATGTGGGGTACGACCGGCATCGGCTACAATGTCGAGAAGGTGAAGCAGATTCTCGGCACCGACGAGGCGCCGACCTGGGATGTGATCTTCAAGCCGGAAGTGGCTGCCAAGTTCAAGGATTGCGGCATCCACATCCTCGATTCCGCGTCCGACGTGCTGCCCTCGGCGCTTGCCTATCTTGGCCTCGACCCGGATAGCCGCGCCCCGGACGATCTCAAAAAAGCCGAGGAACTTCTGGTCTCCATCCGTCCCTCCGTTCGCAAGTTCCATTCGTCGGAATATATCAATGCGCTCGCCAATGGCGATATCTGCCTTGCTGTCGGTTATTCAGGCGACATCTTCCAGGCACGTGATCGTGCCGCCGAAGCCAATGCCGGCGTGACGGTCAACTATGTCATCCCGCCGACCGGCGCGCAGATGTGGTTCGACGTCATGGCCATTCCGGCCGATGCGCCGCATGTCGCTGAAGCCCATGAATTCCTCAACTACATGATGAAGCCGGAAGTCGTCGCCAAGGCGTCGAACGTCGTCTTCTACGCCAATGGCAACAAGGCCTCGCAGCAGTTCATCGATAAGGCCGTGCTTGAGGATATCGCGATCTATCCGACGCCGGAGGTGCTGGCCAAGCTCTTTACGGTGACACCCTATGACGCCAAATCGCAGCGTCTGGTGACGCGGCTCTGGACCAAAGTGGTCACCGGCCAGTAAGTCGAAAAGAATTGCCCGGACCTGAAATCCGGGCAATTTTCTTTTGTGGCGCCGGGGACGGTGCCGTTTGTGCAAGTCATTCGGGGATAGATGATGAAGTCACTTGGCAGTATCCGGCGTTCCTTTGCGCCCTGGGCAGATCCCAATTCCGTACCGTTCATCGCCGTCAAGAACGTCACCAAGAAATTTGGTGATTTCGTTGCGGTCGATGATCTGTCGCTGAACATCTATCCGCGCGAATTCTTCGCGCTGCTCGGCGCGTCGGGCTGCGGCAAGTCAACGCTTTTGCGCATGCTCGCCGGTTTCGAGCAGCCGACCTCTGGCGAAATCATCCTCGATGGGCAGAGCCTTGCCGGCATTCCGCCCTACAAGCGGCCGGTCAACATGATGTTCCAGTCCTATGCGCTGTTTCCGCATATGACGGTGGAGAAAAACATTGCCTTCGGCCTCAAGCAGGACGGCATGCCGAAGTCCGATATTGCCGCGCGTGTCGAGCAGATGCTGAAACTGGTCAAGCTCGACAAATTCGCCAAACGCAAGCCGCACCAGCTCTCCGGCGGCCAGCGCCAGCGCGTGGCGCTTGCCCGTTCGCTGGCCAAGCGTCCGAAGGTGCTTCTGCTGGATGAGCCGCTCGGCGCACTCGACAAGAAGCTGCGCGAGGAAACCCAGTTCGAACTGATGGACCTGCAGCAGGAACTTGGCCTCACCTTCGTCGTCGTCACCCATGACCAGGAAGAGGCAATGACCATGGCCGACCGCATTGCGGTCATGGCGCATGGCAAGGTCGTGCAGGTCGCGACTCCGCCGGAAATCTATGAAGCCCCCAATTCGCGTTTCGTGGCCGATTTCATCGGAGACGTGAATATTTTCGACGGCACGGTCTCATCCGCAGGCAATGGCACCGTCGAGATCGCCACGCAAACCGGTTTTACCGTTCGTGTGGCCTCGACGGAACCGCCGGCCGTCGGCACCAAGGCCGGCTTTGCGGTTCGCCCTGAAAAGATCCGCGTCGGCCGCGACCGGCCGGCCTGTGCGCCGCTCAATGCCGCGCAGGGGGAAATCTGGGATATCGGCTATCTCGGCGACATGACGGTTTTTCACGTCAAGCTGAAGGACGGCAAGGTGGTCAAGGCATCGTCGCTCAATGCCGTGCGCGCCGTCGAAGACCCCCTCGGCTACGATCAGGAAGTCTGGATTTCCTTCGATGAAAATGCCGGCGTCGTGCTGAAGGATTGAAGCCATGGCAAAATTCGGATCGGCTTTGTTCAACCGGCTGGTGATCGTCATCCCCTATGCCTGGTTGCTGTTCTTCTTCCTGATACCGTTTTTCATCGTCATTCGGATTTCGCTGTCGGAAACCGCGGTCGCGATGCCGCCCTATCTGCCGGTGTTCGACCTTGCCTCCGGTTTTGGCGGGTTCATCGACAATATCAAGCAGTTCTCGATCGACAACTATATCTGGCTGACCGAGGACGCGCTCTATACCAAAGCCTATGCCTCCAGCCTCTGGATCGCCGGTGTCTCGACAGTCCTGACGCTGCTGATCGCCTATCCGGTGGCCTACGGCATGGCGCAGGCGCCCAGCACCATCCGCCCGACGCTGTTGATGCTGGTCATCCTGCCGTTCTGGACGAGCTTCCTGATCCGCGTCTATGCCTGGATTGCCATCCTGAAGCCGGAGGGGCTGCTCAACCAGCTGCTCCTGACGCTCGGCGTGATCGATCAGCCGCTGATCATCCTCAACACCAATTGGGCGATCTATATCGGCATCGTCTATTCCTACCTGCCGTTCATGGTGCTGCCGATCTATTCCTCGCTGGAAAAGATGGACCACAGCCTGACGGAGGCGGCTCAGGATCTCGGCTGCACGCCGATACGGGCGTTCTGGCGGGTGACGTTTCCACTCTCCATGCCCGGCGTGGTGGCGGGCTGCATGCTGGTGTTCATTCCGGCCGTCGGTGAATTCGTCATCCCGGATCTGCTGGGCGGCTCCGAGACGCTGATGATCGGCAAGACCTTGTGGAATGAGTTCAACGCCAATCGCGACTGGCCGGTCTCCGCCGCTGTGGCAACCATCCTGCTGCTGATCCTGGTGGTGCCGATCATGTTCTTCCAGCATGCGCAGTCCAAAGCCGACGCGGAGGGGAGATAGTCATGCAGCGCTGGTCCCGTTTCAACATCGCTTCGATCGTCATCGGCTTCGCCTTTCTCTATCTGCCGATCGTGCTTCTGGTGATCTTCTCCTTCAACGAATCCAAGCTGGTCACCGTCTGGGCGGGCTTCTCGACCAAATGGTATGTGCAGCTGTTTCACAATCAGGCGCTTCTCGATGCCGCCTGGGTCACCATCCGCGTTGGCCTGATCTCGGCAACCATCGCCACGGTTCTCGGCACGATGGCAGCGCTTGCGATGACGCGCTACACGCGCTTTCGTGGCCGCATGCTGTTTTCCGGGATGATCTACGCGCCGCTGGTCATGCCGGAAGTCATTACCGGCCTGTCGATGCTGCTGCTGTTCGTTGCCATCGGTTTCGATCGCGGCTTCTGGACGCTGACGCTCGCCCACATCACCTTCACCATGTGCTTCGTCGCCGTCGTCGTGCAGTCCCGGCTTTTGAGCTTCGACCGGTCGATCGAAGAGGCCGCAATGGACCTTGGCGCCACGCCGGTGGCGACCTTCCTGCAGGTGACCTTGCCCGTCATAGCACCGGCGGTCTTTTCCGGCTGGGTACTCGCCTTCACGCTGTCGCTGGACGATCTGGTGATTTCCAGCTTCACCTCCGGCCCCGGCGCCACCACACTGCCGATGCGGATCTACAGCCAGGTGCGGTTGGGCGTCACGCCCGAAATCAACGCTGTCTGCACCATCCTGATCGGCATTGTCGCCATCGGCGTGCTGATCGCCTCGGTGGTTTCGCGCCGCCGGGAAATCCAGCGCGTCAAGGACGAGCAGGCGGCGTTCGCACATTGATGCGAATACCGCAGGCGCCGGCGCGTCAGTCGCGCTCGCGTTCTCTTTCGCGTGGCGGCAGGAAAACATAGGTCAGCAGCCAGATCGGCAGCACGATCATCGATCCCAGCATGATGTTGGGCAGCGCCCAGTTGGTAAAGCGCAAAAGGTGAGCCCACAGCACATCCGGCGTCAGCCCGGCCTGCTCAAGGACCTGCACTGACGATATGTTGAAGATCGACAGCCCGGCACCCGTCAGCAGCGATGCCAGCGCGATCTTGAGCAGGGCGGCAAGGAAACGCAGCACGGACACATCTCCTGTGAGCTGATTCGCCTGCTCATCTTAGAACGCCCTGCGGCAAAGTCGATCGACCCGCTAGGGCTGTGTGGTACGCGCGGGCAGCGGGGAAATGACCGGGTTCGGCCAGGACCCGTCGGCAAAGAAGCGCACGGCAGGTGTTGCGCTGTCGTCTGACCGGACGGCACCGGCAAGCGCCAGTTTCCCGTTCGTGAAGGGAATGGTTCCGGCGAGAGACACCATCTTTCCGCCGCCGGTGATATCCGCAGTGGTCACCTCGACAACGCCCTTGCGCAATGTCGCGGCGATGTCCGCCCTGGTAAAGGCGAACGAACCGTTGGTGGCATGGCTGACGTTGAAAACCTGGCCCAGCGTGGTAAGCCGCTCGAATTCCGGCAGGTCGAAATTCACCACGCTGCCATTGTTCGCCGTATAGTGAAACTCTCCGGAAAGGCCGTCCGCCGTCATTTTCGACAGGGGGTCGGCGGTCGACAGGTCGATGCTCAGCATGCCCCGGCCAAGCGGCAACGGCCCTGCAAGGCCAAGACTTGCGGAAACGGACGCGAGATCTGCATTCTTCAGCGCAAGCTGCACTTGTCCGCCTTCGGCGCCGTCATTCGCCAAGGCGACGCGGCCGCTGAGCGAACCATCGGCAAAGGTGCCGTCACCGATGTCGATGGACGCACGGCCGTTTTCCACGATGATACCGGCCGCGACATCGGTCAGGGCCGCCGCACCATAACTGACCTCCTGCGCCGACAGCCGGAGATCAAGGCTGATCAGCTTGAGAAAAGCCATTTCCGGCCCATTTGCGGCGCTGGCCTCCGGGCGAAGCGGGAAAACCGATGAGAGCAGTGGCGTCAGGTCCAACCGGTCGAAGGCAAGCGTGCCATCGATGCGCGGGCCGCGAGACAAATCCCATGCCATGCCGAGGACACCGGTCGCGTCGGAATCATCCAGAGACAGCGAAAGGTTGTCCATCTTCAATGTCTGCGCCGACACGGTCATGCTGGTGTCGATGCTGACCGATCCAGTGGTCGCAACCGGCTGAGGCCCGCCTTTGAACCAGGCCAACAGTGCTCCAACGGATTTTGCCTTGAGCTGAAGCTGGCCGGTCGCGAAAGGGCGGCTTGAAGCATTGCCGTTGCCGTCGAAACTGAAGCTGAGCGGCATGGAATTGAAGGATGCCTGGAACGTGCTGTTCTGGCCCGAAAGCAGCATCAGCGGTTCATCGCAGGTGATGGTCCCTTGAACCTTCTCGCCATTCATGAGGGCCGAAAGCTCTGCGCTCATCCGTGTGGTCGGGGTCCGCCACTGCACGGAGCCGGTGATTGCGCTGATGCGATGCGTGCTGGAGGTCACACGGTCGGTCAGTTCCAGCGTGCCATTGACGATCTCGACATCGCCGATCGGGGTGTTGCGGGCGGTGGACGGCGTCTTTCCCGAGGCGCCGGCGATGGCATCGGCCATCCAGCCGGCCCGCCGCCAGTTGAACGTTCCGTCGAGACGGCGCTCCACGTTGAAAACCGGATTGATCAGATGGAAATCATAGAACACGGGCGTACCGCGCAAGGCGGCAAGAATATCGAACCCTGCCGCAATCGCGTCGGCCTTCGCCAGCAGTTCCGGGGCAGCAGGATCGCCGCCTTCAAAGGTGACATTGCGCAGCGTCAGAACCGGATGTGGCCAGAAGCTGATCTGCGGGTCGCCTACAATATTTGCCCGGGCGCCCGTCCACGACGACAGCACATCCTCCATGTTCGTCTTGACGCTCGCCGTCGAGACGAACAGCGGCAGGGCGATTTTGAACAGCGCAGTCAGGATAACCGCGACGACAAGCAGCCATGCGACGGTGCGCGACAGAAAAAATGCCTGCCACCCGATTTTTCTGCTGCTGCTGGTAAAGAATTGCCTCATGGCCGTCCGGGGCACTTTCAATCGGTTTGAAGGCCTCTGGATAGGCTTTCACCGCTCATAAATCAAACGGTAGACATGCGAAATGTCGCAACTGCCACAGCCATCATTTGCACGGCCTGTTTATCTTGCGTCGCAGCATGATATAGAGGCGGGCGTGGGAAGCGGAGGAAAATATGCAGTCAGATCGGCCCCTTTGGATACCGTCGGCAGAATTCATCGAACAGACGCCGATGAAGGCGTTCATCAATTGGTGCGGACAACGCTTTTCGAGAACGTTTGCGGACTATGACGCGTTCCATGACTGGTCGATCACCGAGCGCGCCGGTTTCTGGACCGGGGTCTGGGATCATTGCGGCGTCATCGGCAATCGTGGTGAACGCGCGCTCATCCATGGCGACGTGATGCTCGACGCACGTTTCTTTCCTGACGCCACGCTCAATTTCGCCGAAAATCTCCTGCGCCATACCGGTAGCGGCGACGCGCTGGTTTTCCGGGGCGAGGACAAGGTGCAGTCGCGCATGTCCTGGGACGAACTCCGTGCGCTGGTGTCCAGGCTGCAGCAAGCCCTGAAGGCACGGGGCATCGGCAAGGGCGACCGCGTCGCCGCGATGATGCCGAACATGCCGGAAACAATTGCTTTGATGCTGGCCACCGCCTCGATCGGCGCCATCTGGTCGTCCTGTTCCCCCGATTTCGGCGAGCAGGGCGTGCTCGACCGCTTTGGCCAGATCGAACCGAAGCTGTTTATCGCCTGCGACGGCTACTGGTACGCCGGCAAGCGCCAGGATGTCGCCGCGAAGGTTCAGGCGGTTACCGGCAAACTCGGCGTCCCCGCCCTGATCATTCCCTATGCCGGCGATGCTGAAACGCTGGCCGGATCGCTGGAAAATGGCCAGACGCTGGCCGGCTTCATCGAACCCTTCGCCGCGCGCGAGATTGAGTTTGCGCCCCTGCCATTTGCGCATCCGCTCTATATTCTCTTTTCGTCGGGCACCACCGGCGTTCCGAAATGTATCGTCCATTCGGCCGGCGGCACGCTATTGCAGCACCTGAAGGAGCATCGCTTCCATTGCGGGCTGCGCGAAGGGGAAAAGCTCTTCTATTTCACCACCTGCGGCTGGATGATGTGGAACTGGCTGGTCTCCGGGCTTGCCTTCGGCGCAACGCTCTGCCTTTTCGATGGCTCGCCGTTCCATCCCGATGGCAACGTGCTGTTCGACTATGCCCGCGACGAGCAGTTCGCCATCTTCGGCACGTCGGCAAAATATATCGACGCCGTGCGCAAGGGCGGCTTCACGCCGGTCTCGACGCATGACCTCTCGTCGCTGCGGCTGATGACCTCGACCGGCTCGCCGCTGTCACCCGAAGGCTTCTCCTTCGTTTATGAAGGCATCAAGCCGGATGTCCAGCTGGCGTCGATTTCCGGTGGAACCGATATCGTCTCCTGCTTCGTGCTCGGCAATCCGCTAAAACCGGTCTGGCGCGGTGAAATCCAGGGACCGGGGCTCGGCCTTGCGATGGATGTCTGGAATGATGACGGCCAGCCGGTGCGTCAGGAAAAGGGCGAACTCGTCTGCACAAGAGCGTTTCCCTCCATGCCGGTGATGTTCTGGAACGACCCGGAGGGCGCCAAATACAAGGCGGCCTATTTCGAGCGCTTCGATAATATCTGGTGCCACGGCGATTTTGCCGAGTGGACCGAACATGGCGGTATCGTCATCCACGGCCGCTCGGACGCGACGCTCAACCCGGGCGGCGTGCGCATCGGCACGGCCGAAATCTACAATCAGGTCGAGCAGATGGACGAGGTGGCCGAGGCGATCTGCATCGGTCAGGACTGGGATGACGACGTTCGTGTCATCCTGTTCGTGCGGCTGGCGACAGGGATCGTCTTGTCCGACGACCTGGTGAAGGCGATCAAGGCGCGGATCCGCAGCGGCGCCTCGCCGCGTCACGTCCCCGCCAAGATCATCGCCGTCACCGATATCCCGCGCACCAAATCCGGCAAGATCGTCGAGCTTGCAGTACGCGAGGTCGTGCATGGCCGCCCCGTCAAGAACAAGGAGGCTCTTGCCAATCCGGAAGCGCTCGATCTCTACGCCAACTTGCCCGAGCTTGGAAACTGACGACGCCGCGTTAACGATTTCCGGCGCCCCGAATTAACCAAGGCTTATGTCTTCCGGGCCGATGCTTAAAATTTGTGGGTCGGCTGGAAAGGTTTTGTTTACGAATGACGGCGCATGGTGATCTCAACTTGAGGCCAGCCGATGTGGGTTGGCTTTGGCAGAGATGCCAGCGCAGACATGACGTCATTACCTCTCGAGCACCTGTTTTAGCATTCAACTTATCGAGGCAGCTTCCCAGCTGCCTCTTTTTTGTCTGCTGTTTCCACGTCGCAAAATGCCGTGTCTTACTGGCCAACCTTGAGCGTTTTCTGCAAAGCCTGCAGCACGAGACCCGTCAGCTCGGCATGGATATCCGCCCGCGACCGGCTGCCGCTATCCGTGCAGATCGGATCGATTTCCCCGAATTCGACCAGCATTTCAGCTGCGCCCGGTTTGCACTCCGGCAGGAAGCTGAAATGATTGCTGTCGTTCACGGCGGCATAGGACCCCTGTGGCGACAGGGCTGCCAGCCGATCGGCGATCACCGCAGCAGGGATTGTTCCGCTACTGCCGAGATTGATGAAACTCATCGGGATCGCGATGTTTTTCAGGCTCTCCGGTTGGTAAGCCTGGGCGAGGCCCGGGTCGATCAGAACGGCTGACTGAATGCGGCGATCGAGGTTTAATTGCTCGAAGCGTATCTTATCGATTGAACGCAGATCGACTTTATCGACTTTTACCGGCTCGTCGTTGACGTATCCCTTGCCACCTGCAAACCAGGCGCAATCCCATTTGGCGCTGGTATCGCAGTAGCGCGCATAGGCATCGAGGTCGGCCCGGGCGCCGGCGATTTCCATGGCGGCGGCACCTCCCAGCGAGAAGCCGACGACCCCGATATGGTCAGCGTCAATGGCGCCGTTCCAGCCCTGGTCGGCCGTCAATGCGTCGATCACTGCAGACAGATCCTGCGTGCGCTCCCAGAGCTTCGGTGTGTTGGCCGGCGTCGAGTCGCCGCTGGTCGTGCCGGGATGGTTGGGGCCGGCAACGACAAAGCCGGCTTTGGCGAGTTCTGTTGCAAGCCAAGTCATGCCTTCAATGCGGCCGCCCGAGCCATGCGACATCACCACCAGCGGAAAATTTCCCTTGATGAGCGGCGCATTGCGAAAGGCCGCAGCCCCCTTGAAGAGCTTGTTGTCACCAACAAGAACATGTTCGCCTCCGGCTTCGGCGGGATACCACACCGTGACAGCCAGATCGCGCCCGCGTTCGGGTGCGGCCACTTTGATTTCACGCATGCCGACCTCGGCGGCGTAGCAGGGAACGGTGAATGTGACGGGAAGGACGACGGAACAAAAAATCTGGAAAAGGTTCATCAGGATCTCACTTGGTTACGAGGAACCCGCAAATGATTTCAGTTGCATGGCCACAGCGCTTCCTTGATCACGATTGAGGTCGTCCCGAATCGCGATATGGGCCACCATTGACCGGTGATAGCCACTCAAAGGACATGTCTTGATCTTCGTGCCGCTGCCCTTCGTCGTCGCCTTGCTGCTTCTGATCCTGCTCGTCGCCCTGTTACGCGGCACCGAACCTTCGAAGGGCAATCGGCCATTCCTTGTCTTGATTGGTCTGTGCGCCTTGCAATCGGTGATCGTTGGCTTGCGCTGGGGCTACGGCATCGAGGAGCTGCGATACGTGATGCCTATTTTGCCGAGCGGCCTGCCGCCCCTCGTCTGGGCAAGTTTCCGCAGCCTGACGCAACACGATGACGCGGGGACGGGCAGGATCAGCTGGTTTCATGCAGCTCCGCCACTTGTTATGGTCGCGCTGGTGCTCGTGGCACCCACATTGATCGACGTTGCCTTGATCGTGCTGTTTGTCGGATACGCGCTGGCGCTGCTGGATCTCGCCCGCAGCGGAACCGATGCATTGGACGAAGCGCGTCTTGAAGGTGTATTCGCCGCACATCGCGCCCTGTATTTCGCGGCCGCATCGCTTTGCCTGTCTGCCTTGTTCGACATTGCTGTTCTTCTGGATTTCAAATGGAGCAGCGGGCAGCACACGGTTTTACTTGTCGGCAATGCGAACCTTTTGGGGCTATTTCTACTGGGTGTAACCGCCCTCGTCGCCGCCCGCGAGCGGGGAGCTCCGTCGCCAGCTTCGAATGATGATTACCGTCCGGCCCAGGCAGCACAGGATCGGGAGGTTCTGGAGCGGGTCGATCGTCTGTTCAAAGACCAGAAATTGTCGCGCGACGAAAACCTCACCTTGTCGCGGCTGGCGCGGCGTGCAGGCGTACCGGCCCGGCAGATCTCCGGCGCAGTCAACCGGCTCGCAGGCAAGAACGTCTCGCAATACATCAACGATTTTCGAATCGCCGAAGCGTGCCGGCTGCTCCGCGAGACCGATATGCCGGTGACCTCGGCCATGTTCGAATGCGGCTTCCAGACGAAATCGAATTTCAACCGCGAGTTCCGGCGGGTGACATCCCTCAGTCCGGCCTCCTGGCGCGAGCAGAACCGGCAACCGCGATCGTCCGGCACGTGACTGCCGCAGCACCCGTGGCCCCAGCCTTGGCTAGTTGGCCAGAACCCGCTGCGACGGGAACGAAATCTCCACCAATGTTCCCTCGTTGGGCGCCGAGTTGATCGAGAACTGCGCCCGGTTCGCCTCGGCCATCGCCTTGGTCAGCGGCAGGCCAAGGCCGGTGCCGTCGCCGCGCTTGCGGGCGCCGGTGGTCACCTGACGGAAAGGCTTCATCGCCTGCTCGAGCTCGGTGCGGGTCATTCCGACGCCGGTGTCGCGGATGCGCAGGATGACGCTGCCATTCGCCTCATAGGCGGTCGAAACGACGATCTGGCCGCCGGATGGGGTGAAGCGGATGGCGTTCGACAGGATGTTCAGGGCGATTTGCTTGATCGAGCGGTTATCGGCAACGACGTTCGGCACCGAACCCGACAGTGAGGTGCGGATGATCACCCGCTGACTGTTGGCCTGTGGCTGGACCAGGGAGACGGCCTCCGAAACGGCATCGTTGATCTCGACGGCGGTGAATTCGAGGTCCATCTCGCCGGCCTCGATCTTCGAGATATCCAAGAGGTCGTTGACGATATCGAGCACATGGCGGCCGGAGCGGCCGATGTCACCGGCGTACTCGACATAGCGCGGATTGCCGATCGGTCCGAAATGCTCGCTCGCCATCATGTCGGAAAAGCCGATGATCGCGTTGAGCGGCGTGCGGATCTCGTGGCTGACGCGGGCGAGGAAATCGCTCTTGTGGGCATTGGCGGTTTCGGCCGCCCGCTTGGCGTTGCGCAGTTCCTCTTCCGTCCGTTTCCATTGGGTAATGTCGCGGATGACGGCGCAAAAGCCGTTGGACGAGGAGAGGCGGCCCATGGTCATGAACAGCGGAATGAAGCCGCCGGAAGCCTCGCGGCCGATGACTTCGCGGCCGTCGTTCAGCACGCTGGCGACACCATGGCCGGAAAGGCCGGCGAGGTAATCGAGAACGGCCTTCTGGCTCTCATGGGCAAACAGCATGGCGAAGGGTTTGCCGCGAACTTCGCCGTCGTCATAATTGAACAGGGCGCTGGCCGAGCGGTTGACCGAGCGGATTTCACCCTCGGCTCCGACGACGACGACGCCGTCCGTTGCGGTCTCGAGAATGGAATGCAGTTCTTCCGCTTCCATGCGCAGCGCCTGGATTTCCGGTGCCTCCGCCGGCTCTTCGGCAACCTCGGCCGGGTGAATGTCTGCAGTCACCACGGGTGCCGGCGCCGTTTTCGTCGCGGAAAGCGCCATCATCAGCGCATTCTTGTCTTCCCAGCGGATCGATTGCAGCCGCGCCGAGACCGGCATGAGCTGGCCATCGTTGCGGATCAGCATCATCGTGCCGTCCGGCAAGTCGAACAGATCGTCCTCGTCGCTGGCGAAAAGCGCATCGATGCCGCCTTCCGTTCTCAATTCGTCCAGATCGCCATAGCCCGTCAGCATCAGGAATTCGGAATTGGCGTGGAACAGATCGTCACCGCTATGGACCAGAAGCGCGAGCGGAAGATTGTCGAGGATCTCCGGCGTCAGGCTGCTGCTACCGCTGGTGCGCGCAGGCACGATCGGGGCGGGCGCTTCGGGCGCGGTGTTTTCGGTTATGCGTTCAGCGCCATCGGCGATGACGGCACGGCCGTCCTCGGAGTTTGTCTCGATTTTTGGCGAGGCGTCATCCTGTGAGGGGTTTGCCGCTGCTTGCTCGTCCGTGGCAGGCACGGCCTCGTTCGGACGTTTGCCGAAATTCTCGCCGAGTTGACGGGCGATTTCGCGAAAGGCGGCCTGTTCGCTGCGGCTCAAAGGTTCGGTGCCCGGACGGTGACTGTCGAGCTGGACGACTTTATCGGATGCGCGGCGCTCCGGGGTCTGGACCAGCTTCAGTGCCGGACGCTCGCCACGGAAAGGGTCTTCCTGGTCGCCGGCCGCCGGAAGTTCGTCACCGGTCTCGGCAAGCGGCTCGCCGTCGCCTGGCTCGGATGCCGTCAATTCGGTTGCAAACTCGGCGCCGTCGGTCGGTTCGCTTGGAGCTTCCACAGGCTCCGCTGCAGCGTTGCTTTCTTCTGTCACAACGTGCGGGGCTGTGTCTTCCGCCACCACCTCGTGATCCGCGGCCGACAGATCCTGCGCCGTGTCGTCAATCTCGCCGGCAACCGTCTCCTCGTCCGCCACGGGCGGGCGAAGAGTCAGGCCTGTTGCCTGTTCGTCATCGACAATATCGGCCACGCGCACGATACCGAAACCGCGGAAACCGTCGAATTCGCGATTGCGCGAATAGGTCGGAAGGGCGGCGAGATCGACCGGAACCTGCAGGCTGGTGCCTTCGACCGGCCAGTAGATCGTCTTTCCCGACCAGGTGTCGCGCCGTTTCAGAAGCTCGCTGATCGTGTTGCCCGGGTCGAGGTGATAGCGATCCGCCAGATCGCTAAAACTTTGCCCGGTAATATCGGCGGAATGCGGCCCGACAGCGGTTGCAAATTCCTCGGAGATTTCACTGAAACGTCCGTCCGCATCGATCTTCCAGACGAAACGCACGGCGCGGCTATTCGGGTTGAAGACGAAACCCTGCACAGGCTCTGGTGCGTCGTCTTCGGCAGACATGTCTTCAAGCGGGATATCGGTTGGGACCGTGGCGTCGCCGTCTGCCACATTATCAGTGGCGGTTTCGACAATGGGTGTGCCGCTGGCGGTTTCAATCACAACCGTTTCATCCAGCCCAACACGGTCGTGGACAGGTTCTTGCGGCACTTCGACCGGCTCGGGCGGCAACGGTTCGCCAGCCTCGATCTCCTGCGCCACCGTTTCATCGGCTTCAGGCACAACGGCAGTCTCCTCGGGGGCGCCGGTTTCGGCAACCTCGTCCAGATCGTCCACGGCTGAGGCGATAGGCTCCGGCGGTGCATCGGAAGGCAACTCCAGATGCGCTTCTGTCTCTTCGGCCACGGTTTCAACAGGAGCCATGAAATGGTCAGCGAAAGGCTGTTCGGTCTCTACGGCAGGCACGGCGTCATTATGCGGATCGACGAAGCCATCCTCTTCGGCAGCAATTTCTTCGATCTGCTCGATCTCGTCGATGACATCGGCGGGCAGGGCTGTGGGTGAGAGAACCGGCACGGCGGCCTCGCTGACAACCGGCTCGCTTGCGGCTGGCGTCTCACCGGTATCCGCAATCTCCTGAAAATCCGTTCCGGGATCGAGATTGCCCAAAATGGTCTCGACCGCAAACAGCAGATGCAGGGCGGGACGTTCCGAGAGCTTGCCGATTGCCGCCGGCAGATGGCCTTTGCCCGTCGGGATCGGACGCTTGAGCAGCCAGTCGCTGTCGCGGGTAACGGCTGTTACCAGCGAGCGGCAGGTCTGCGGTGTCATCGCCAGCGCTGCAAAACCGGGCGAGGCGGCAAGCACGGCGCCATCGCCATCCAGTACGGCCATATGCGTGTCCGGGTCGTCGAAGCCCGAGATCATTCTGGCCGCGCGGTCCTGAATGGCCAGCGGCTTGCCGTTGCGGGGAGCGGCAAAGAGGATGGCCGTTTCACCCGGCCGCACGGAGATCATCTCGACCGAGGCGCTGACCGAAGCGCGCTGGAAACCCGAGGCGATGCGCATCAGGAACGCCCGGCTATCGCCGCTGCGCTTCAACTGCCGGGCGGCGGCCTCCATCTGGCGATAGGCGGCATCGTTGCGGTTGGCGCCGCTGTCGATGAAATCATAGATCGACGGCAGGCCGAACAGGAACGCACCTTCGCCATTCGACCACAGCACCTGGCTCATGTCGGGCGAAAACAGGACCGCAGCATCGCCCTTGGCAAAATGCTCCCGCACCCGTTCGTGAACGGCTATGTCGATAAAGGGATACGATTTTGCGGGCATCGGCTGACCTGGTTTGCGCAACCGCCAAAGGGGCGGGATTGTTAACAGTCTATTAATAGACGCCGGCGCGCCTAGGGTCCAGCTTGCAGACTATGGCGCGAAGGCCTTTCGCGGCGCAAGGTTAATGCAGCTGATTTTAATGAATGCTGCACTGCACAAATATATTGCAATGCACAACAAAATCGCCTATATAGACATCATCACACGATGGGTGCCTCATGAGAGGGCCCAAAACCAAGGAGCGCAGATCATGGCTACCAAGAAAACCGACGACGTCTTTTCGCTTGCTTCGTTCGATCCGGCAAAGGTCACCGAAACGTTTCGCGATTTCGCTGAAAAGGGTGCTGCCCAGTCCAAGGAAGCCTATTCCAAGATGAAGACCGCCGCCGAAGACGCAACGAAGACGGTTGAAGCGACGATCGAAAGCGCCCAGTCCGGCTCCGTCGAACTCGGCCTCAAGGCGATCGATGCCCTGCGCACCAATGCTGAAAACTCGCTGTCGCACATGGAAGCGCTGCTCGGCGTCAAGTCGGTTTCCGAACTGTTCGAACTGCAGACCGCCTTCATCCGCAAGCAGGCAGAGCTTGCCATGGAGCAGGCGAAGTCGATGCAGGAAGCCACCCGCAAGATTGCCGAAACCGTGACGAAGCCAGGCAAGGATGCCGCCGAAAAGGCCATCTCCGGCTTCAAGAAGAACTGATTTCTGCAGGCGCGGTCTTTGGCCGCGCAGCGTGACGACAGAACCGGGTGATTTTTTACCCGGTTTTTTCACATCTACGGGCAAGTTATGGCTTGCAAAAAAGACGGACTGCCCGTATTTGACCCCTCAGCGGCACATGCTAATGTCTGTGCATCGCTGTGTTGTGCGGTTGTAGCTCAGTTGGTTAGAGCGCAGGTTTGTGGATCCTGAGGTCGGTGGTTCGATTCCACCCAACCGTACCATTCTCTTAACAATGAAATATTTGATGATACGGCGTTTTTGCTGATCGTGATTTGACGCATTGCAATGCCCCTCATTTTCAATAGTCCGTGTGCCTGCCGCTTGCAGCCCAGAATCTCCCGGTATTTTGATGTTCTGAGAAGGTCTCCATCTATCGAGAGCTTTCAATAAATGGGTTATTCGGAATCGTGAGCGATTCACGCCATCGGCATGCGAGGCGAGGGAAGAAAATGACTGACGCTGCTCCCGAAATCCTGATGCTGAGTACCAAAACTGTTTACCAGAACCGTTGGATGACGGTCCGGGAGGATATCGTTGAGCGCCGGGATGGCTCGCGGGGTGTTTACGGCGTTGTCGAGAAAAATGACTTTTCCCTGATCGTGCCCATCGATGCGACCGGTATCGTCTATCTGGTTGAACAGTTCCGCTATCCGGTCGGAAAACGCTATTGGGAGCTGCCCCAGGGTTCCTGGGAGGAGCAGGCGGGTGTTGATCCGCTTGAGCTGGCACACGGCGAATTGCGCGAGGAAACCGGTCTTGCCGCCGATGAAATGATGTATGTCGGCCAGCTCTTCGAAGCCTATGGATATTCGACCCAGAGATGACATATTTTCCTCGCCCGAGGTCTGCGTCCGCTTTCGACAGACCTCGACCCGGAAGAACAAGGATTGGTCAGTCGTGGCTTTGCGACGGAGGCGGTCATCGACATGATTGTGCGTGGCGAAATCAAGGATGCCGCTACGGTGGCGGCATTCGGGCTGCTGCGCCTTAAAGGGCTGCTTTAACCAGTCCCTTCGTTGACCCTGCCGATCTGCGGTCGCCGCAAAGTTGCAGAAAAGCCACAATACGCCCTCTTTTAGCGCCCGAGCGTGCCAAAGCACTCCACACCGGCCCGTTCGTTTGTTACCTTCGCCGTCGAAGAGCGTTGGCGCATAGAGGTTGCAGTTTGCCTAAGTAATACCGGTCTCAATCCAGTTTCACCCGTATTGTCCGACGGCGATGCCGCCGGCGTGCAGATGTGTTCATCGGGTGGTGGCATGAGACCGGTCTGGCATTGTTACAATGTGCCATGTGCAGCTCCGCTGTCTCAGCTCTTCAGCCGCCCAGAACATCGCCACACCGCGCCCGCAAGGGTTTCTCCTGCACCATCTTGGTGGACTTCCGAACGGAAGACCAAGACGATATGTGCAATTCACTTCGGGTCCGATGGACCATTACACCGCAGACGGCGCCCCAGCCCTGGATCGCCTGCAGCGGATGCGGAACGCAAAGGCCGTTCCAAAGCAGCGGCAAGATTCGGCTCAACGCCAACGGCCGCAGGCTCGATGCCTGGCTGATCTACAAATGCCTGTCCTGCGACAAGACCTGGAACCGGCCGATCTTCGAGCGCCAGGCTGTCGGTGATATCGATCCGGCAGTTCTCGACGCGTTACAGTCCAACAATCCGGATTGGATCAGGGCTGAAACGTTCAACATCGGGGCTCTGCGGCGGAAATCGCAACGCATCGAGGAGTTTCCAAACTTTGAAATCGCCAAGGAACTGCTTGAGGAAACGTCCGGTTGGACCGCGCTCAACATCGAGCTGAACGTGCCGTTTCCGGCCAGCATGCGGCTTGATCGCCTGCTGGCAAGCGAGCTGCAGGTATCGCGCACGCGGCTGCGGGCTCTGCACCATGGTGGTCTGCTTCAAACCGCGCCAGACGCCGCCGGCATTTGGCGAAAGCGGATCAGAAATGGCACCTGTGTCATGATCGATCTCGCCACCGAGGTGAATCGGGAGAAAGTGTGGAGACCTGTCGCCGCGGGAGGCACTGCATAGGGACCAAACGACGACACAAAGGCCTGCATTGCTGGGCCTCTGTGGTCTCTGTCAGCTCACTGGAGATTTACCGCCTGTCCTGTCATTCCAGAACGAGTGATTTCAGCGGTGTTCCACCTGCTGCGGCGGTTGCGGATTTTCATCGGGATTGGGCAACGGTTCCTCGTCCGGGAGCCGGTCTGGCTCGGGTTCGGTGACCGGTACCGGCTGCTGGATGGGCGGAATCGGGCCAGGAATGGGGTCGGCGGGAAGCGTCATCGTGCGGTCTCCTGTTTCAAGAATATCAACGCGATGGCGGCCCGCATGTTCCTTCATGCCGACCAAAGCCGGGCCTCCTCAGATCTTGGAGCCGTTTGTAAACCTTGTGTTTACCTAGTCCTGTGTCGTTTCCATCCATCACTCCTTAAATTAGGATTCTGTTGACCCTTCGCCGCTTAGGTTCCGGCTGTTCGATGTAGAACCGGCTCGCATGATGCGCCGCTGAAGATGACGATGGGGTTGGTGGCACATGACGTGCGGAAAATATCTGGCTATTCCGGCCGGCGCTCTCGGCTTGACTTTGATTCTGTTGCCGATGAGCCTTCAGGCGCAGCTCATGCTTTCTTTTGCTGTTCTCGGCATCATGTTCATCGGCATGACGCGTCCCGACAACAGCACGTTCCGCGTCATCACGCTCGTCTTTGCCGGCATCATCGCACTGCGCTACGGTTTCTGGCGCACCACCGAGACGCTGCCGGATATTACCGAGCCGCTCAACTTCATTCCCGGTTTCCTGCTCTACCTCGCCGAAATGTACTGCCTGGCGATGCTGGCGATCAGCTTCTTCATGGTCATCGATCCGATCAAGCGGAAGACGCCGGACATGGGCGCTGCCGCCGACCTGCCGACGGTCGATGTGTTCATTCCAAGCTATAATGAAGACGCCGAGCTTCTGGCCGTGACGCTGGCCGCCGCCAAGTCGATGGCCTATCCGAAGGACAAGCTGAACATCTACCTGCTCGACGACGGCGGCACGGATGCCAAGCGCAACCACAAGAACCCGCATGTCTCGGTCGCCGCCATCCGCCGCCATGAGCAGTTGAAGGCGCTCTGCGCCGCCATGGGCGTGCGCTACCATGCCCGCAAGCAGAACGATCACGCCAAGGCCGGCAATCTCAATGAAGGCCTGAAGGTTTCCAAAGGGGAACTGGTCGTCGTGTTCGATGCCGACCATGCCCCGGTGCGCGATTTTCTGCGCGAGACGGTCGGCTTCTTCAAGGAGGATGAAAAGCTCTTCCTCGTCCAGACGCCGCACTATTTCCTCAATCCCGACCCGCTGGAAAAGAACCTCCAGACCTTTGCCCGCATGCCGTCGGAAAACGAGATGTTCTATTCGATCCTGCAGCGCGGGCTCGACAAGTGGAACGCGTCGTTCTTCTGCGGCTCCGCCGCCGTGCTGCGCCGTTCGGCGCTGGTGACCACCGATGGTTTCTCCGGTCAGTCGATCACCGAGGATTGCGAAACGGCTTTGTCGCTGCATTGCCAGGGCTGGCATTCGGTCTATGTCGACAAGCCGCTGATCGCCGGCCTGCAGCCGGAGACGTTCGTCTCCTTCATCGGCCAGCGCGCCCGCTGGTGCCAGGGCATGCTGCAGATTCTGATCCTGAAGCGGCCGTTCCTGGCCAAGGGTCTCTCGATCCCGCAGCGCATCTCCTATGCCGGCATCAACATGTTCTGGCTGTTTCCGCTGTCGCGGCTCGCCTTCATGTTCTCGCCGCTGCTCTACATCTTCTTCTCGCTGGAAATCTACAAGGCCAACATCCTCGAGTTCGCCTCCTATGCGGTCACCTATCTGATCTCCTCGTTTGCCATGCAGAGCTATCTCTACGGCCGCGTCCGCTGGCCGTGGATTTCCGAGCTTTACGAATATGTCCAGGCCGTCTTCCTGTTCGGCAGCATCGTCAGCGTCGTGCGCAATCCGCGCAAGCCGACTTTCAATGTGACCGCCAAGGGCCAGACGCTGGACAAGAGCAAGCTGTCGCCGTTGGCTACGCCATACTTTGCCATCTTCTTCCTGCTGCTCGCCGCTGCCCTTTATTCCGGGTACCGCGTCCTGACGGAGCCGGTCGCCAGCGAGCTGCTTCTGATCGTCGCGATGTGGAACCTGATCAATCTTGGTCTCGCCGGTGCGGCCCTCGGAGCGATTGCCGAACGCCGCGAACTGCGCCGCAATCAGCGCCTGCCGGTCAAGCGTCATGCGCTGATGCATATCAACGACATCATTCATCATGTCATTGTGCAGGACGCCTCAAGCGGCGGCGTGTCGATCGAGTTCGTCGACAAGGAACCGAAACTGGACCTCGTCAATCCGACGGTGGCCAAGGTCGAGTTGCGCCGGGGCGGCCAGATCTTCTGTTTCAATGTCGTCTATCGCTCGCGGCGTTTGCTCGACCAGACGGCGATTTGCGGCTTTGCCTATTCCGAGCGCACGCCGGAAACGGTGATGGCGATTGCCGAACTGATGTATTCCGACCAGTCGGTGCTGCAGGATCGTCTGGAGCGCCGCCAGACGCGCAAAAACTTCTTCTGGGGCACCAGCCGGTTTGCGCTCTGGAGCCTGACGGAATCGCTGCGCGCCATCCGCTACAGCGCCGGCCTGATCCGGGAAAGCGTCGTCCAGTCCTTCGAGGATGCGCCGATGGTGCTGAACGACAACAACATCGCCCCGGTGCCGCTGCCTTTCAAAACAGCCGACCATGCCCCGGTTCTCAAGGGAGAGCAGCTCTATGGCTAAGCCTTTTCGCACCCGGACAGCTAGCCTGTCGCTTGCCCTCATCATGGCGCAGACGCTGCCGTTGTCCGCCCAGAGCCTGCTCGACGCAGCCCCATCCGCTGCCCGCATCCTGCCTGGCGACAGCGAGAGCATTCTGTCGACCCGCCCGGTTCAGGCGGAAGCTGCCGCTGCCAAGGTCACCGGTCTGGTGCCGTTCGAACAGGCCCTGCCGGCCTATCACCTGTCGGGCGAGGACGCCGTTGCAAGGCTGAGCTTCAATCTCGCGTCCGATCAGGCCGCGAGCGGCGGACAGCTGGCGCTCGCCTATCGCAATGCCGTTTCCGTCCTGCCGGATACGTCCGTCATGGATGTCGAGGTCAACGGCCGGTCTGCCGGAACATTGCGGATCGCCTCGCCAAACGGGTTCAAAAGCGAAGCGCTGACGATCGGTGCCGGCCTGTTGAAACCGGGCCGCAACCAGGTGGTTCTGCGGGCCCGGCAATACCATCGGGTCGATTGCTCGCTGGAAGCGACCTATGAGCTGTGGAGCGAGCTTGATCCTTCACAGAGCGGTTTTGTTGCCGGCAGCCATCATGGCTTCCGGACTTTCGCCGATCTCTTGACCGTCGCCCGCACCGACGCCAACGTCACCGATATCCGCCTGGTCCTGCCGCAGGCGGCGACCGCCGAAATGCTGAACGACGCGGCCCCCGCGCTGCAGACGCTGGCGCTGTTCATGAACCGGGAGGATCTGGCCGTCACGGTGGGCGAAAAGCCCGGCACCGGTCCGGGTATCGATCTCTATGTCTCGACGGACAAGACCGGGGCACAGGCGCGCGACGCCGATGGACGGCCGGCACCCTACGGCCTTTCGGTGCGCGACGCCGGTAACGGGGGCCGTGCAGCGGTCAGCCTGCGGGGCGCGACCCGCGCCGATATGAGCAGCCAGTTGCTTCAGGCCATCCAAGGGCCGCTGAAGGAAAGCCTCGACAGCGGCATTTTCTCACGCCAGTCCGGGGCAATCATTGCCGATGCGTCGACGAGCTATACGCTGTCTGACGCCGGATATGAGACCCGGGTCTTTTCCGGGCGCCTATCGCGCACCGGTTTCAACATGGTCATGCCGGCAGATTTCTACCCGGCCGACTATGCAACGATCGGCCTGAAGCTGAGCGCGGCCACGTCTCCCGGCCTGAAGCGCGCGGCGCAGTTTCTGGTGCGGGTCAACGACCGCGTCGTCACCAGCTATCCCTTCCGCAACACCGCCGGCGAACAGTTCGACGGCAAGCTGATCGAACTGCCGCTGCGGGCGTT
Source organism: Pararhizobium sp. DWP1-1-3 (assembly GCF_049896125.1). Taxonomy (NCBI): domain Bacteria; kingdom Pseudomonadati; phylum Pseudomonadota; class Alphaproteobacteria; order Hyphomicrobiales; family Rhizobiaceae; genus Pararhizobium; species Pararhizobium sp. DWP1-1-3. The sequence goes on along the minus strand of NZ_JAFCTR010000002.1, from coordinate 491,979 downwards.
CCGGCCGGGCAACAACAAGGTCGAGCTTCTGGCCGAGCTGCCGGTCGAGGCGGACGAGACCTGTGCGCCCGAGGCCCGCGACGACACCAGGCCACGGTTCATTCTCCTGAAGGACACCAGGATCGAAATCCCGGCACTCGCCCGGATCGGCCGTCTTCCGGATATCGGCGCGCTGGCCGGCACCGCCTATCCCTATGCCGATGGCAGGCCGTTCGACATATTCATCGAGCGTCCGGATGCGCAGTCCGCCGGCGCCGCCCTCACCATGCTGTCCCGCCTGGCGCTTGCCGCCCGAAATCCACTCAACGCCAATATCCGCCTGGGTGCCGCCAATCCGGCTGGAGATCGCAACGCGCTGGTGATCTCCACGCAGAACGCCTTTGCCGAGCTTGGCAGTGCCGGCAAGAGCGCCTTTCCTGTCGATGGCTTTCAGCCGATCGCGGTATCCATCGCGGACGTTGATCCGATCAGGACGGCGACCATCGGCGGCAATGTTTTCGCAGCCAGCCCGGCGCGAAACAATGACGACGATTCCACCGCATTGCTGGATGCGTTCCGTAAATCGACGACGCGGCCACAGGACACGCTGTCCGTGACATCGAAGCTGCAGGAATGGTTCTCAGGGGCTGGCGGGCGCTTCGGTAAATGGCTGAACTACCAGGACGGTTCGGGCACGACAGCAATGCTCAGGCCCGGGCATTCGCTACTGACCTTGACGCAGACCCCGTCACCGTCCGGCGAAGCGGTCTGGACCGTCGTCCATGCGGGATCGCCCGCCGATATCGCGCTTGGCGTTCGCCGGCTTGTCGAGCCTGCCGTCTGGCAGGGGTTGAGTGGCGGTTCGGCCGAGATCGAGACCGCCAGCCTCGCCGTCAACACGGTGCCGGCCGGATCGCACTTCATCGCCGGGATGACCGACCAGAGCCCCAGCAACATCCGCCGTCTGGCGGCCGCCTGGTTCTCCGACAATTTCCAGTTCTACGTTCTGCTCATCGTCGGGTTGATGGGCATCTTCGCCGTGTGGCTCGGTCTTGCCATTCCGCGCAAGGGTGTGAGGTCGGATCAATGATCATCATGAAAAAATACTGGGTCGCCCTTCTGGCCGCCTCAAGCCTGCTTATGCCCGCAATGGCGTCCTCGGAGGATTCGGCAAGGCTGCTGACGCAGGCGGCCGGCTCCTTCCGCATTCTCGATGAGGCGGCGTCCGGTGGGCCTGCAGATGTCGAGCCTTCACCTGCCGGCACTGCGCGGGCAGCGACAGCCGTGACCGCTGACAATCAGCCCGATGAGGTCGAGATGGCGGCGCTCTATTATTACGCCGGGCAGAAACAGGATGAGCGCGTCGCCGCAGAGGCTGCGCGCCTGCGGCTGAAATTCCCGCAATTCGAAATGCCACAGGACCTGTACCTGCCCCAATCGGCACGCGGCGCCGACGAAACCGTGCTCTGGCAGCTCTATGACAAAAGCGACTTCACCGGCATCGATGCCGAAATCATCCGCCGCAAGACCGAGGCGCCCGACTGGCAGCCGACGGCCGATTTCACGGAAAAGCTGGCGCGCCGCAAGCAGCGCGTGCTGATGACGGAAGCGGCCAAGGACAACAACTGGACGGACATCATCCAGGCCGGTGGCAGTATCGATCCCGCAACGGAAACAGAGATCGATCTGCTCTGGATGCTGATCGACGCCTATGCGCAGGCGGGCATGAAACAGCCTTTGGCCGATGTCTATCGCGGTATCCTTTTGCGTGAAGGCGACAAGCGGCTGCCGGACGCGGAGCTGGTGACGACTTCGCAGAAGGCGATCCGCGATTTCCCGGCGGCGGACGTCCAGGCGGCGATGCAGAAGCTGGCCGTGACGCCGGCGATGCAGGCAGGCCTGCAGCCCGTGGCCTTCGATCTGATGCGCAAGACGGTCGCCGATTTCAACGCCGATGAAAAACGGACGGTGCCGCTGACTGATGACCAGCTGGAGCCACTCAAGACAGCAAATCCTGCGAAGATCGAGGATATGGCCTTGCTCGGCTGGTACTACCTGAAGATCAAGCAGCCGGCTGTCAGCGCCGGGTGGTTCGGCAAGGCGCTGGCAATCCAGCCGGATGCTCCAAATGCCAAAGGGCTCTATCTCAGTCTTGCCGCGCAAAATCTCGAGGAAGAAGCCTACAAGGTGGCGACCACCTATCTGCAGGACCTGTCCGGCGACCCGGAATTCCTGATGAACGCGCTGTCTTTGCGTTTTGCCAAGCCCGATATGGCTGCGATCGACGAAAAGATCGTTGCGTCCTACTCGACGACGATCCTGCAGACGTTGAACGCCGATCACGCCGAAATCCTCGCCTGGTACGCCTATAATTCCAAACAGTACGAAGCGTCTGCCGCCTGGTTCCAGAAAACGGTCGACTGGAAAGCGGCCCCTGCGCGCGTCAAAGGGTTGGCGCTCTCTTACCTGCGGCTGTCACAAAAGGCGGAATTTGCCGCGCTGCAGGAAAAATATGGTTCGGCCTATCCCGATATCTGGGACGAGATTCGCGTTGCATCGCCGCCGAAGGGCAGGGTGGCCGCTGCGGTCGTGAAACCGCGTGGGGTCATTCGGGCCAACTACTTCCGCAATTTCCAGGCCAAGCGCTATGCCGCCTGCATCAACGATCTGGCCGACCTGCGCAGCCGGGGGCAGCTGTCGCCGGATGCGGCCCAGATCGGCGGCTGGTGCTATCTCGGTCTTGGCCGCCTTGCCGAGGCACGCGCAGCCTTCGCCGATGGCCTTGCCGCCGGCGGACAGGTGCAGGCCGATGCCGCCTATGGCACGGCACTGACCCTGTTGCGCGGACGTCTGACGGATGATGCCGAGGCGATCATCCGGGCCTATCCGCTCAGTGCCGCACGTGACCGGGAAATCCGGGTGGAAATCTATTTCCAGCGCGCCCGGGCAAGCTTTGATCGCAAGCAATATCAAAAGACGCTCGATGCGCTGAATGCGCGCGCGAGCCTGGTGGCGGAGCCAGCCGATCTCAGCCAGTTGCGCGGCTGGGCCTATTACCATCTCGGCAACAAGCAGGTCGCCAAACAGGTGTTCCAACGCCTCAACGATCACCTGTCGGACGCTGGCGTGAGAGCCGGCCTTGTCGCCACAAGCCAGACGGATACACGCCGATGAAAAGTTGTTTTCCAGCAATCGCTTTGCTCTCGATGCTCGCATCGTGCACGTCGGCCGTCGATGACCCGTTCTTGCGGACAGGATCTGTCGAGGGCAACTGGCCGTCGCTCGCAACCACCGTGTCACCCGAGCACGCAGTCGCAGCTCTGCCGGGACTTCCGGCAACGACTGTACGGCAGACCGGCGCCAAGGGGAAAATCGAGCAAACGATCGTCTACGCCAATGCGACCGACCTTGCTGGCGAGAACACGCTGAGCGTTACGATCGACCCGTCCGCCAAGATCACCCGCAGCAATGGTGCGCCGTCACGGTCGCAGGTCGAAGCTGAGATGCGAAGCGCCTTGGCTGGCGTGACGATGCGGATCAGCCCTGTGATTGCCGACAATGCCTATGGGGTCTTCGGCTACGCGACCGGCAGCATCGGCCAGGGCGGAAGCTGCGTTTACGCATGGCAGCTTGCAAGGAACAGCAGCCCCTATGATGGCGGGCGGTTTTCTACGGCCGGCGGTGCGGCCCAGATCCGGATGCGCTATTGCAGTCCGTCGATCGCGGCCGACCGCGTCGTCGCGCTGATGCAGGGCCTGCGTCTTAATCCGGCGTCGTCGCAAAACGTCCAGGCGCTGGGCTATGCCGCAGGGCCGGGCGCGTTTGAGCCTGTGCCGTTCACGGAACGGCAGGCCCGGCCGGTTGCGGCAGACTTCGCCGCCGCCCCGCCGGTGCGCCGGGTTAGCCGCCCTGCAGTCGTCGCAGAGACGCCTGTAGAAACAGCAAGCACCGAAGCGGCGGAGAAGACAGAAAAGATCATCGTCAACGCCGTTAAAGTGCCGCTGCCGGGAGAGACGGCTGTCCTGGCCACAGCCGATACAGCGCCGGCGGTTGTGCTGCAGGAGGCCGCGAAGTCCGTGATGAAACCATCCCTCGTGCCGTTGCCGGCAACCGTCGCGCAATGGGCATTGTCAAATGAAGATGCTGTGCTCTTCGGTCACCAGTTCCTGAAGGAAATCGACGACGGTGCGGACGCGGACGAGTTCGCGGGCGCTCTCGTGATAGGTGGTCCAGTAACCCCGCCGGATCGTCGTCTCCGGCAGGATGCGGATCAGCTCGGGATATTGCCGGGCGATATAGTTGTGCAGGATGCCGATGCCGGCACTTGAGCGCACCGCCTCGGTCTGGCCCGTGGCGCTGGAAATCTCGAACGAGGCATCCCAGCTGCGCATGATCTCGCCGGTGAAATTCAGCGAGGCGGTAAAGATCAGGTCTTCGACATAGCCGATGCGGCGATGGGTTTTCAGGTCGTCCACGCTTTCGGGCGCACCATAGGACGACAGGTATTCCTGGGAAGCATAGAGCCCCAGTGTGTAATCGGTCAGTTTCGACGATATCAGCCGGCCCTGTTCCGGCCGCTCCAGCGTGATGGCGATGTCGGCCTCGCGTTGCGACAGCGAAAACGAGCGGGGAACCGGTACCAGCTGGATGCGCAGTTCCGGGAAGCGGGCCGTCAGCTTGCCAAGGCGCGGGGCGAGGAACGAAACCCCAAAACCGTCGGGTGCCCCAACGCGCACGGTACCGGCAACTGCCGTGTCTATGCGGCCGATCTGCGCCTGCGCCGCCAGCATCTCGGTTTCCATTCGCTCTGCCGCATGCAGGAAGATCTCGCCCTCGGTCGTCAGGTCGCAGCCATTGGTCCGGCGGATCAAAAGCCGCGTCTTCAACGACTCTTCCAGCGCCGTGACCCGCCGGCTCAGCGTCGCATGATTGACCCCCAGCCGCTTGGAGGCCGACAGGATCTGGCCGCTACGGGCAACCGCCAGGAACATGCGGACGTCATCCCAGTTCATGGATACACTCCCTCTTCTCCCCACCGGGGAGAAGTGCCGAGCATGGCGAGGCGATGAGGGGGGCGTCAATCTCTAAAGGTGTGGCGCCCTCATCCGGCGCTATGCGCCACCTTCTCCCCGATGAGGAGAAGAGGGAACGGGCTTTGAACATCAATTTCTGCACAACGGTTCCTGAATATCGCGCGTTGATTTGTGCATATTGTAGTGCGACACTCCCGTCATAATCAAGATCAGGAGGATCACCATGTACGAGATCGGTCATTTCATCGGCGGCAAGCGCGTTGCGGGCACCAGCGGGCGTACCGCCAACGTCTTCAACCCGGCAACCGGCGAAGTTCAGGCAACCGTGGCGCTGGCAAGCGACGCGGAAATGGCTGCCGCCGTTGCAAACGCCAAGGCCGCACAGCCGAAATGGGCTGCGACCAATCCGCAGCGCCGTGCCCGCGTCTTCATGAAGTTCGTGCAGCTTTTGAACGACAACATGGACGAACTGGCCGAGATGCTGTCGCGTGAGCATGGCAAGACCATCGACGACGCCAAGGGCGACGTCATTCGCGGGCTGGAAGTCTGCGAGTTCGTCATCGGCATTCCGCACCTTTCCAAGAGCGAATTCACCGAAGGTGCCGGCCCGAACATCGATATGTATTCGATCCGCCAGGCCGTCGGCATCGGTGCCGGCATCACCCCGTTCAATTTCCCGGCGATGATCCCGATGTGGATGTTTGCCCCGGCGATCGCCTGCGGCAACGCCTTCATCCTCAAGCCTTCGGAGCGCGATCCGTCCGTACCGATGCGTTTGGCAGAACTGATGATCGAGGCTGGTTTGCCCGCCGGTATCCTCAACGTCGTCAACGGCGACAAGGGCGCGGTCGATGCGATCCTGACGCACCCGGACATTTCCGCCGTTTCCTTCGTCGGCTCGACACCTATCGCCCGCTACGTCTACGGCACGGCGGCAACGAACGGCAAGCGCGCCCAGTGCTTCGGCGGCGCCAAGAACCACATGATCATCATGCCGGATGCCGATCTCGACCAGGCCGCCAACGCCCTGATGGGCGCAGGTTACGGTTCGGCCGGCGAGCGCTGCATGGCGATTTCGGTTGCCGTTCCGGTCGGCAAGGAAACTGCCGACCGCCTGATCGCAAAGCTGACCCCGATGGTTGAATCCTTGCGCATCGGTCCTTACACCGACGAGAAGGCCGACCTGGGCCCGGTCGTCACCAAGGAAGCCAAGGAGCGCATCCTCGGCCTGATCAACAAGGGTGTCGAAGAAGGCGCCAATCTCGTCGTCGACGGCCGCGATTTCAAGCTGCAAGGCTATGAAAACGGCAACTTCGTCGGCGGCTGCCTGTTCGACAACGTCACTCCGGACATGGACATCTACAAGCAGGAGATCTTCGGGCCGGTTCTTTCCGTCGTTCGCGCCAACACCTACGAGGAAGCCCTTGATCTGCCGATGAAGCATGAATTCGGCAACGGCGTCGCGATCTATACCCGCGACGGCGACGCCGCCCGTGATTTCGCATCGCGCATTAACATCGGCATGGTCGGTATCAACGTGCCGATCCCGGTTCCGCTCGCCTACCACTCCTTCGGCGGCTGGAAGTCATCGTCCTTCGGCGACTTGAACCAGCACGGCACGGATTCGATCCGGTTCTGGACCAAGACCAAGACGATCACCTCGCGCTGGCCGTCCGGCATCAAGGACGGTGCCGAGTTCTCCATCCCGACGATGAAGTAAAGCCGGGATATCATCTATTCTCCCCGATTGGGCCTCCGTATGGAGGCCCTTTTTTGTTGTCAACTTTCTGGTGCGGTTGACCTGCGGAGGTGACAGTTTAAGAGTTTGCCCAAGCGGCCGAATATCGGGGGATGTTTGGCCGTTGTTGAATTGCATCTGATGATACGCAAGAGGGGCGACGATGAGCATAACCGACACGGCACCATTACCGGCCGCATCGCAGGATTTCCACCGGCTGTCGTTTACCGGAAAAGCGGCGGAATATTTCGGCATCTGGATCGTCAATATCCTTTTGACCATCATCACGCTGGGCATCTACTCCGCCTGGGCCAAGGTGCGCCGCAACCGGTATTTCTACGGCAACACAGTGCTGCTCGGCCGCGCCTTCGAATATCACGCCAAGGGCAAGCAGATTTTCATCGGACGGTTGATCGTCCTTGGCTATCTTGTGGTTTACAATATCATCCTGGCGGTGTTGCCGATTGCCGGCCTCGTCGTGGGTTTGGTCGCTCTGTGCTTCTTTCCCTGGCTGATCATGCGCGGTCTGCGTTTCAGCGCCCGCGTCACCAGTTACCGCAACGTCCGTTTTAACTTCGTCGGGAAAATGGGCGGTGCGTTCGTCGCCTTCATGGCGGGTCCGGTGATGGCCGTTCTGTCGCTCGGCATCCTGGCGCCTCTCGCCAGCCGCTGGATGTATCGCTATCTCGGCAACAATCTGCGCTATGGCGGCCGGCCGTTTGCAACGGATCCAAAACTCGGCTCGATCTATCAGACCTGGTTCTTCTCGGCGCTGATCGTCGTACTCGGCTTGCTGGTCGTCGCTGTCGCAGCGCTTGCCAACCTGTCCCTGATCGTGGCTTTGATCGATAACCCCAATGCACTGCCTCCCGAATTCCAGGCATCGATGGTCTTTCTCGGCATCATCGCCTATCTGGCCGTACTTTTGGCCTTCGGCATCGCAGCGCTGTTCTATCGTGCCGGCGTGCGCAATATCGCCTGGTCGGCGACCCGCTTCGATGGCAGGCATGACCTGAAAAGCGACTTGCCGCGCTTTGGCTATGTCTGGATCGCCGTGTCGAACGTCGTCGTCACTGTCCTGACGCTGGGCCTGATGCGCCCTTGGGCTGCGGTTCGCATGGCCCGTTACGTCAATGAGCACACGGCGATCCGCTTCGACGGCGATGTTGGTGACGTTCTTGCCACGGTCGAGCAGGAAGGGTCTGCAGTTGGAGCGGAATTCATGGAGTTCGAGGGCTTCGATTTTGGTTTTTGACGAAAAGCCGGTCTGCCGGGGTGATTGGCATCTGCGTGGTTCCAGCCGCTCGGTCCCGTCCCGCTTGGTCGAGAGGGACGGGCAGATCCTGGCCATTGCCGGGGACGATAGTGAACTCTCGTCCGCGATCTTTTCGAAACTCGACATTTCCCCCAGGGTCGGCGCGATCCCACGCCGTGTCGAGTTTCCCGATGGCTCGCTGTTCGAAACCACAGACAATGCTGCGATCGATGATCTGCAACGGGCGAACGGGCGCAAGCGGGCAGGGCTCGTTCACGGCCTCGAACGCTTTCACCCGCGGCTTCTGGTCTTCGTCGTCGCGGTGTTCCTGCTGTCCGGCCTGGTCTACCGGTATGCTCTGCCGGTGCTGGTGGAAATTGCCGTTGCCGTGACGCCGCCGGTGGTGCCGCACCTGATGTCGATCAGCACCCTGGAAACACTGGATCGCACCGTCCTCAGCGAAACGAAGCTGGACGCGGCAAAGCGGCGGGCGATTTCGGATGGTTTTGCCCGCATCGCGCTCAATTCCACCCGTGGTCCATCTGCCTATACGCTGAACTTCCGCGAGGGTGGGGCGGTTGGTCCGAATGCGTTCGCACTGCCGGACGGTACGCTGGTCATTACCGATGAACTGGTCGATCTTTCAGGCGGCGATACGGAGATGCTCATTGGCGTTCTGGCGCATGAGATCGGCCATGTCGAACTGGAGCACAGCCTGCGCCAGATTTACCGGGCTGCGGGCATGGCCGGTCTGATCATGCTGATCGCTGGCGATGTCGGCGATAGTGTCGAGGATTTGCTTGTCCAGGGCGGCGGCCTTCTGGCGCTGTCCTATTCCAGGGATGCGGAAGCGGCGGCTGACCGGCATTCGGTCGAGTTGATGCAAAAGGCTGGATACGATCCAACCGCGATCGCACGCTTTTTCGAGGTCATCGAAAAGAAACTCGGCGACACGTCCGGCACCAACATTCTGTCGACGCATCCTGGAACCCCGGACCGCCGAAAGGCGATCCGCGAATATGAGGCGGAATTGCGCGAAAAGCAGGCGGGAGATGAGGCCGGGAGGCGATAATCTACCTAAACTTGAGGTGTCATATCAACTTTTCCCGTCTGGAGGGTAGACAGGTCGCTGGAAGCTGATCATGATCGCTTCAATCATGTTTTTCTGCTTTTTGGAATTGTTCCAAACTAGCATCCGTCCTATATGATGAGCAGCGATGTGAGATGCCGGTCGAATCGACTGTGTGACCACGAATTTTTGAGTGCCTCTATGGGCTCACAGGTTCATCCGAACCCAGGGGCGCCGAACGATCCAAGCCTGGAGTGAATGATGCGTCTGACAAAGCAAACGAACTACGCAGTCCGCATGCTGATGTATTGCGCTGCCAATGATGGCCATCTCAGCCGCGTTCCTGAAATTGCCAAGGCCTATGGCGTGTCCGAGCTTTTCCTTTTCAAGATCCTGCAGCCGCTCAACAAGGCCGGTCTCGTCGAGACGGTGCGTGGCCGCAATGGCGGCGTGCGTCTGCCCAAGCCGGCAGCCGATATCAGCCTGTTCGATATCGTCAAGGTGACCGAAGATAGCTTTGCCATGGCGGAATGTTTCGAAGCCGGCGAGATCGATTGTCCGCTGGTTGACAGCTGCGGCCTCAATGCTGCCCTGCGCAAGGCGCTGAACGCATTCTTCGAAGTCCTGCAGCAATATTCGATTGATGATCTGGTGAAAGCCCGGCCACAGATCAACTTCCTGCTCGGCATCGACCTGATCACCCACCCGAAGACGGCTGCGGCCTGATATCATTTTCTATCGACGAAAAGCCCGGTTGAGCCGGGCTTTTTGCCGTTTATGCTCTCGTCACATATTCGCGCAGGATGAATTCGATTGCAGTCGGGTCGAGCTCGCCCTTGTCGATGCGGAAATCGGCGCCGTACTCTTCGAATTTCTGGAAATAGGGGTCGGCAAGCGACGAGGAAATAACCCCGATCGGCCCGATATAGCCCTGCTGGCGTAGCGCCGGCACGGTCTCGCGAAAATCGCATTGCTGCAGCCGGTTGTCCATCAGCACCATCGAAACCGGCGTGCCAGCTTGGATGAAGTCCAGTGCCGCGTCGATCGTCTGGCAATAATGCAGGTGGATCTCCACGCTAGAGACCTTTTTCATCAAGCCGCGCATGATCAGGTTTTCAGCCGGATCGTCGTCGACAAGCAGGATATGGATCGGCTGGGTCATCTGGCGATTTCGCTTGGTGAATGGCTATAATAAGACTGGTGAAAATGCATTTTCAGACGCCCGCGGGCGTCATTGTATGATCTGTTCCCGGATCGCTTTCGCCACCATCTGGGTTCGGTTGACGACATCGAGCTTCTTGAGGATCGTTGCCGTGTGCGAATTGACCGTGTGTTCCGAGACCGAGACGATCAGCGCGATCTCGCTGGCCGTCTTGCCGTGGGAAATCCACCGCAGGATCTCCGTTTCCCGCGGCGTCAGCCCAAGGCCCGCCTTGTTGGATAAAACCAACCGGTAGAAATAGTCGAAGGCGCAAACGGCGTCGTAGCACAGCGCGAAATGCGCCTGCCGGTCCATGTCCGCTCCATCGCCGAGAAACAGCACCACATACCGCGCCCCGTTGATGCCGGCGACCGGAACGCACATCAGCATGTCGAAGCCGAGCTGTCCAAGAAGATTGCCGCCATGGCCGGGATGGGGATCGTCGGCCTTCCAGATCGATGGAATGGACGATGCGTGAAGGCTTTTGAAAACGGAGGAATCACCAAACCGGTGGCGCTTATCATAGGCGTCGGCAAGTCCGGAGGGTAGGTCGTGCAACGCCAGCCGGTTGGTCAGCGTGCAGGCATCGCCCTCGTTTCCAAGCAGCAGGATACCAAAATGGTCGAACCCATAACGGAGTGCCATCGTGTGGAAAATTCGAAAGAAATCGACCCGATTGAGAGCCTTCTCCAAATCGCTGTCATGATAATTTTGCCGGTGGTTCTTTAAATCGGTCGTCACGTCGCGGCCGTCCCCCACGTATTCCGCGATTGCTATTTTAACGTGCGATTCACGATAAGCAACTGCGTGGGGACGGAAAAGCTGAGTTGTCGGCAGTTTTGATGACAGCGGCTGGTGGCCGGCATGCCCATAGCGAGAGGGAGGACTGAATATGGTCGCTTTCATCCAATCCCCGCCTGGCAGATGAAAGCTGAACAGTCCTCCCCGCCCCGCAATGGCCTTATGCCATGATGCCGCTCCGCATGCTATCAGTGCAAGTTGCGATTGACTTTAACGGTAAAACGAAATCGATTCGGCCGGGCGATGCTGGTGCCGAAAAGAAAGTCGTGTATAGCCTTCGGTCTTGTCGCATATGGAAGGATTTTCCAATTGGACAAATTTTTCGGGTCGCTTATTGCATTGCCCGATCAAATGTCGTTCCATCCGGGCTTGACCGGAAACAACGGCTTCTGCGTCAGAAAAATACGAGAACAAGAACAAAGCTGGGAAGCAAACTCATGAAAAAGCTCTCTACTCTCCTTGCGGCAACCGCAATCGCCACTTTGATGGCCGGTTCCGCATGGTCGAAGACCTTCGTCTACTGCTCGGAAGCATCGCCGGAAGGCTTCGACCCTGGTCTCTACACTGGCGGCCAGACCTTCGACGCTGCCGCGCACACGGTCTACAACCGGCTGGTGGAATTCAAGCGCGGCACGACGGAAATCGAGCCTGCGCTGGCCGAAAGCTGGGAAATTTCCGCTGATGGCAAGGAATACACCTTCAAGTTGCGTCCGGGCGTAAAGTTCCAGACGACCGAATATTTCACGCCGACGCGCGAACTGAACGCCGATGACGTGATCTTTTCCTTCGAGCGCCAGTACAAGGCCGACAATGCCTGGAACAAGTATGTTCCGGGTGCATCCTGGGAATATTTCTCCGGCATGGGCCTGCCGGATTTGCTCGAGAAGGTTGAAAAGGTCGACGACCTGACGGTCAAGATTGTCCTGAAGCGCCCGGAGGCGCCGTTGCTGGCCAACCTCGGCATGCCCTTCATCTCGATCCTGTCGAAGGAATATGCCGACAAGCTTCAGGCTGACGGCAAGATGGAACTGATGAACCAGCAGCCGCTCGGCACCGGTCCGTTCACGTTCGTCGCCTACCAGCCGGATGCCGCTATCCGCTACAAGGCAAACCCTGACTATTGGGGTGGCAAGCAGAAGATCGACGACCTCGTGTTCGCGATCACCACGGATGCCGCAGTGCGCGCGCAGAAGCTGAAGGCCGGCGAATGCCACCTGATGTCCTATCCGAACGCAGCTGACGTTGCCGAACTCAAGGCCGATCCGAACCTGAGCATCTCCGAACAGGCCGGCCTCAACGTTTCCTACCTCGCCTACAACACGCTCGTTGCTCCGTTCGACAAGGTCGAGGTCCGCAAGGCTCTCAACATGGCGGTCAACAAGCAGGCGATCGTCGATGCCGTGTTCCAGGGTGCCGCAACGGTTGCCAAGAACCCGATCCCGCCGACGATGTGGTCGTATAACGACAAGGTCGAGGACGACAAGTACGATCCGGAAGTCGCCAAGAAGATGCTTGAAGACGCTGGCGTCAAGGATCTCAAGATGAAGATCTGGGCAATGCCGGTCGCGCGTCCGTACATGCTGAACGCCCGCCGTGCAGCCGAACTGATGCAGTCCGACCTTGCCAAGATCGGCGTTACCGCCGAAATCGTCTCCTACGAATGGGCCGAGTACCTGAAGCTCTCGTCTGCCAAGGACCGCGACGGTGCGGCCATCCTCGGCTGGACCGGTGACAATGGTGATCCGGACAACTTCCTTGACACCCTGCTCGGCTGCGACGCTGTCGGCGGCAACAACCGCGCTCAGTGGTGCAACAAGGAGTTCGACGCCCTGGTGACGATGGCGAAGGAAACCTCCGACGTTGCCGAGCGCACCAAGCTCTATGAAGAGGCACAGATCGTCTTCAAGAAGGAAGCGCCTTGGAACACCCTCGACCACTCGCTCGCCGTCGTTCCGATGAGCAAGAAGGTCTCGGGCTTCGTCCAGTCTCCGCTCGGTGACTTCGTCTTCGAAGGCGTTGACATCGCCGAGTAAGATCGGCTGAAATAAAGAAAGGCACGCCGCAAAGAGCGTGCAATGGCCGGCGGCTCGAAGACATTCGGGCCGTCGGTTTTTCAAAGAAAGAAGGGATTGGCTCCCATGTTGCGCTTTATCTTCGGACGTCTTGCCGTCCTGATACCCACGTTCCTCGGGGTATCGCTGATCGCGTTCTCCTTCATTCGACTTCTGCCGGGCGATCCGGTCATGTTGATGTCGGGTGAGCGCGTCATGGCTCCGGAACGGCACACCGAACTCATGCACCAGCTCGGTCTCGACCGGCCGATGTATGTTCAGTATTTCGACTATCTCGGCGGTCTCGTGACGGGCGACTTCGGTTCGTCCATCGTCACCAAGCGGCCGGTTCTCGATGATTTCATGAACCTCTTTCCGGCAACGCTGGAATTGTCGCTTTGCGCCATCATCGTTGCGGTTCTGCTCGGCATTCCGGCCGGCGTGATCGCTGCGGTGAAACGGGGGACATGGCTCGACCAGTCGCTGATGGGGGTCGCCCTCATCGGCTATTCGATGCCGATCTTCTGGTGGGGCTTGCTGCTCATCATCTTCTTCTCAGGCTATCTCGGCTGGACGCCGGTCTCGGGGCGCATCTCGATGATGTACTTCTTCCCGCAGGTCACTGGCTTCATGCTGATCGACAGTCTGATCTCCGGGCAGACGGGCGCCTTCAGATCGGCGGTCAGCTATCTGATCCTGCCGACCGTCGTGCTGGCGACCATTCCGCTCGCGGTCATCGCCCGCCAGACGCGCTCGGCCATGCTGGAAGTGCTGGGCGAGGATTATGTCCGTACCGCCCGCTCCAAGGGCCTGTCGCCGTTCAGGGTCATCGGCGTGCACGCATTGCGCAACGCGCTAATCCCGGTCATCACCACCATCGGCCTGCAGGTCGGCGTGCTCTTGGCTGGGGCGATCCTGACGGAAACCATCTTCTCCTGGCCGGGTATCGGCAAATGGATGGTCGATTCGGTGTTCAAGCGTGACTATCAGGTCGTGCAGGGCGGGCTGATGCTGATCGCCGCCATGATCATGATCATCAACCTCATCGTTGATGTGCTTTATGGCTTCATCAATCCGCGTATCCGGCATTAGGAGGGTCTGATGGCTGTCGCTGAAATTAAAATTGCCAAGCCGCAGACCGGCTTTGCCGAGTTCTGGTTCTATTTCTCGCGCAACAAGGGCGCGGTGATGGGGCTTGCGATCTTCCTGATCATCCTGTTCGTCGCCATCTTTGCGGCTTTCGTCGCGCCGCATAGTCCAAGTATCCAGAACCGGGATGTGCTTCTTTTGCCGCCCGGCTGGACGCAGGGCGGGCAGTGGACCTATCTTCTGGGGACCGATGCCGTCGGCCGCGATATCCTGTCGCGTCTGATCTACGGTGCCCGTTTCTCGCTGTTCATCGGCCTCGTGGTCGTGACGCTTTCGGTCATCTCCGGCGTTCTCGTCGGCCTGATCGCCGGCTATTTCCGCGGCCGCACCGATACGATCATCATGCGCGTCATGGATATCATCCTCGCCTTTCCGTCGCTGCTTCTGGCCCTCGTGCTGGTGGCGGTGCTCGGTCCGGGCCTGGTCAACGCGATGATCGCGATCTCGCTGGTCAACCTGCCGCATTTCGTGCGGCTGACGCGTGCCGCCGTCATGTCGGAACGCACCAAGGACTATGTCATCGCGTCCAGGGTCGCCGGTGCCGGTACCCTGCGGCTTATGTTCCTGACCATCCTGCCCAACTGCCTCGCACCGCTGATCGTCCAGGCGACGCTCGCCTTCTCGGCAGCGATCCTTGACGCCGCAGCACTTGGCTTCCTCGGCATGGGCGCTCAGCCGCCGACACCGGAATGGGGCACGATGCTGGCCGAGGCCCGCGAGTTCATCCAGCGCGCCTGGTGGGTCGTGACATTCCCCGGTCTTGCCATTCTCGTCACCGTCATTGCCATCAATCTGATGGGCGACGGCCTGCGCGATGCGCTTGATCCCAAGTTGAAGAGGTCATGATGTCGCTTTTCGAAATCGAAAATCTCGTCGTCGAGTTCCAGACGGCTGCCGGTCCCTTCCGTGCCGTCGATGGCGTCTCGATGAGGGTCAATGCCGGCGAAGTGCTGGCCATCGTCGGCGAATCCGGCTCCGGCAAGTCGGTCTCGATGCTGGCGGCGATGGGCCTGTTGCCCTGGACGGCCAAGGTCACCGCCGACAAGCTGCAATTCAACGGCATCGATCTGCTCGGCCTGTCGCCGTCGGATCGGCGCAAGATCGTCGGCAAGGACATTGCCATGATCTTCCAGGAACCCGTTGCCAGCCTCAACCCCTGTTTTACCGTCGGGTTCCAGATCGAGGAAGTGCTGCGCATTCACCTCGGCCTCGACAAGGCGGCGCGCCGGGCGCGGGCCATCGAACTGTTCGATCTGGTCGGCATTCCCAACCCTGCAGAACGCCTGGGGCATTTCCCCCACCAGATGTCGGGTGGCCAGTGCCAGCGCGTGATGATCGCGATTGCGTTGTCGTGCAATCCGAAACTGCTGATCGCCGACGAGCCGACCACGGCGCTCGACGTCACGATCCAGAAGCAGATCCTCGATCTGTTGATGCGGCTGCAGGCCGAACATGGCATGGGCCTGATCATCATCACCCACAATATGGGCGTGGTGGCCGAAACTGCCGATCGCGTCATCGTCCAGTACAAGGGCCGCAAGATCGAGGAGGCCGACGTGCTGTCGCTGTTTGAATCACCCAAGAGCGAATACACGCGCGCGCTCCTGTCGGCACTTCCGGACAATGCCACCGGCGACCGCCTCCCGACGATCGCGGAATTCCTCAGCGACGACCAGATCTTTGCAGGAGCTGTTCGATGACCCATGTACTCGAAGCCCGAAACCTCACCCGCGATTATCACATCCCGGGCAGCCTGTTTAAAAAGTCCAAGACCGTTCACGCCGTCAAGGGTGTGAGCTTTGCGGTCGATCAGGGCAAGACGCTGGCCATCGTCGGCGAAAGCGGCTGCGGAAAATCGACGTTGGCCCGTATCGTCACCATGATCGATCCGGCAACCTCGGGCGACATGCTGATCGATGGTAACAAGGTCGATATTGCCAAGGAACGGCTGACGCCGGAAATGCGCCAGAAGGTGCAGATCGTCTTCCAGAACCCCTATGGCACGCTGAACCCGCGCAAGAAGATCGGCGAAATCCTCACCGAACCGCTGATCATCAACACCAATATGAAAGCCGACGACCGCCGCGACAAGGCGATGGCCATGCTGAAGAAGGTTGGGCTTGAAGAAAAGCACTACGGCCGCTATCCGCACATGTTTTCCGGCGGCCAGCGCCAGCGTGTGGCGATCGCCCGCGCGCTGATGCTCAATCCACGGCTCCTGGTGCTCGACGAGCCGGTCTCGGCACTCGATCTGTCGGTGCAGGCCCAGGTTCTCAACCTGCTCGCCGATCTGCAGGACGAATTCCAGCTGACCTATGTCTTCATCAGCCACGACCTGTCGGTGGTGCGCTACATCGCCGACGACGTGATGGTGATGTATTACGGTGAAGCCGTGGAATATGGCAGCCGTGAAGAGGTCTTCAGCGATCCTAAGCACAATTACACCAAGACGCTGTTTGCCGCGACGCCGCGCGCCGATGTCGACAGCATCAAGGCACGGCTCGCCCGCAAAAACGCGGCCTGAACGGCGCTGGGTGCGACAATCGCGTGATGACGGTTCCACTGACCGGAAATCTGCGGTAAAGCGCCTGCGTCACCACAATTCATATGCGGCCCGCCGCATCTTACGAGGAATATGAAGATGGAAATCAAACGCTTCGAAACCGGTCCGCGCATGAGCCAGGCCGTTGTTCACAATGGCACCGTCTATCTCGCTGGCCAGGTCGGCGAAGCCGGTTCCGATGTGACCGAGCAGACCAAGCAGGCTCTCGCATCGGTTGATCGTCTCTTGGCTGAAGCCGGCACCGACAAGTCCCGCATCCTGTCGGCAACCATCTGGCTGGCCGACATGGTCGATTTCCCGAAGATGAACGCTGTCTGGGACGGCTGGGCATCGCAGGGCAACACACCGGCGCGTGCGACCGGCGAAGCCAAGCTTGCAACTCCGGACTATCTCGTCGAAGTCATCGTCATCGCCGCTCTCTAAGAGCTGCCGCTGATCGCGAAAAAGCCGGCGCCTGTGAAGGGCGCCGGCTTTTTCGTTTCTGACGATCAGTTTCCGATGCGTGCCGTGCCGGTTTCGCCGTTGTCACGCACCCATTTCACCTTACCCTCGCCGGTTTCCGTCAGGTCGAAACACATCGGCGAACCGTCGTACCAAACCTTGAATTGCTGACAGAGCTTGTCGGACTGAATCCACCAGCGGCCCTGGTCGGTCGGCTGAATGAATTTTCCCAGACCCAGCGCCTTGCCGGTGCCATCGACTTGCCCGGAGGGATGATAGTTCAGTGGAAACTCCCCGCCCATCGGAGCGGCAAGATAGATCGTCTTTCCAATGATGAGGCTTCGGATATCAGCCTCCTTCATTTGGGTCGCTTCCGCCGCCGCAGCGAGGCCGGACACCGTGACGCTCAGAATGATGATTGCAGTTTTCCGCATGGCAGTCTCCATCGCATTGCACTCCATACGCCTCGCCAGGCAATTGGATCACTCAGCAATTGGATGAGCAGGAGCTACTCCGAATGTGTTCGCCTGGATCACCGCAAGGCTATGGAACTATTCGGCTTGATCTGCGTTAAACTCGGTATTCTAAGGGAATGCTCTCCAACATAAAGGAATGTGCCATGCTGTACTGGTTGCCAAGGCTATGCCTGTTCCTGCTCGCTGCTGCAGTTGTCGGCCTGGGTGTCCTCCCTGCGACGTCGGAAGACATTGCCAATACGCTGATCGTCGTGATCCTGGGTCTCGGCCTGTTTTCGCTGACCTTGCATGTCTTCCCTCCGGAGCGCTACTGACGACGTCGCTCCAAGGCGTGACAAAGCTGTTTCATTTTCTAGCAAACGTTGTAGGCTCCGCTGGTGAGCCGCTCGCAAAAAAAGCTGAACGATGCCCAATTCCGCGACCCTTGCGGTAGATGAGGCGGCGCATGCGAGAGGGCTGCTTGACCGCCATGCTTGAGGTTCGCGAATGGTGATCGCAAGGGCGGCCTATTCCAGAGCCGTGCCGGTGATGCTTTTCGCGGGCGCTGTTTTGCTCCTCGTGATTGTCCTTGCGTCGCTCCGTTTCGCCAATCAAACCCGGCGGGACTCGGAAGATGCCCTGCAGCGTCGGGATTGAACAATCGCGCACTGCTACTTTTCAGCTTGTTGCAGGATGCCGAAACCAGCCAGCGCGGTTATCTCATCACCGGCGAGGAAAAATACCTGGCGCCTTTCAAGCGTGCCGAGGCGCTCGTCAATATTCAATTCACCAGCATTACCGGCGACATGATGAAGTCGGGCATCAGCGATGTGACCATCGACCGCTTGAAGCGTCTGGTGGACGATAAGCTTGCCGAAATGCGCAAAACCATCGCCACCAAAGCCGCAGGCAAGGACGCGGAAGCCGTCACCATCGTTCGGAGCGATGCTGGCAAGAAGGCGATGGATGAAATTCGCGAAATCATGACGAGGATCAATGCCGTCACGAGCAATATCGCCTTTCAGAAAGGCATGTCTCTCGACAGTGCGGCCCGGTGGTTGTTGATCTCGATCACGGGCGGCGCGGTGCTGCTGGTGGTCCTGGTCGGTGGCGCCGTCTGCCTCGCTGTCGCCCATGCGCGGCAACTGGAGACAGCGCGCAATGCCCTTGCCGAGCACAACGAAATGCTTGAGGTCAGGATCGGTCAGCGCACCCAGTTCCTGGAGCGCGCCAATCGCGAGCTGCAAAGCTATGCCTATATCGTCGGCCATGATTTGCGTGCCCCGCTGGTCAATATCATGGGCTTCACCTCCGAACTTGAACGGGCGGCGGCCATCTTTGCCGGCTATATGAAAAAGCCGCCTGCATCCCGCGATGCGCTGACCGAGAAGGTTGCCCTTGAGGCGGTCGATATCGACATTCCCGAAGCTTTGGGTTTCATCCGTTCGTCGATGCGGCGCATGGATGATCTGATCAACG
This sequence comes from Pararhizobium sp. DWP1-1-3, assembly GCF_049896125.1. Taxonomy (NCBI): domain Bacteria; kingdom Pseudomonadati; phylum Pseudomonadota; class Alphaproteobacteria; order Hyphomicrobiales; family Rhizobiaceae; genus Pararhizobium; species Pararhizobium sp. DWP1-1-3. The sequence continues at coordinate 472,765 of NZ_JAFCTR010000002.1, read as the reverse complement.
AGATATTGAGACTCGCGCGGGCCGGAAGCCGGCAGTTGAGCCGGGAACCCCTTGACCTTGCGGCGTTGCTGTCGGAGACCGTCGCCAACCTGAAGCACAGGCTCGACGAAAGCGGTGCCAGTGTCGTGCTTTCACCAAGCCTGCCGCATGTCATCTCGGATCGGCTTGCTCTGCAGCAGATTTTCGGTAACCTTTTGGACAATGCGGTGAAATACGCCGATCCATCGCGAAAGCCGGTTATCCGGGTGTCGGGAGCTGTCACCAATGGCAACGCAGCGATTGAGGTGAGCGATAACGGCAGAGGCATAGCCGAGCGGGATTTGGAGCGTATTTTCGAACTTTTCCGGCGCTCCGGACCTCAGGACCGGCCAGGCGAGGGGATCGGCCTCGCGCATGTCCGCGCACTGGTTCGACGCTTGGGAGGAGACGTCGCAGTGCAGTCGGTTCTGGGGCAGGGAACGACCTTTATCGTAACGTTTGCGGCCGATATCCGATCGACAAAAGCAGGGGAGAGGAGCCATGAATAACGGATTGCAACCGGTCGCCATCATCATGATCGAGGATGATCAGGGGCACGCCCGGCTGATCGAGAAGAACATCCGGCGCGCCGGTGTTACCAATGAGATCGTCCCATTCGCGACCGGCATGACAGCGCTCGCTTTTCTTCTCGGTCCGGACGGCAGTGGTAAGGTTCATGCCGGCCGGCCGCTTCTCATCCTGCTTGACCTCAACCTTCCGGACATGACCGGGATGGATATTCTTGCGCGGGTGCGCGAAAGCGACCATCTCAAGCGGGTCATGGTCATCGTGCTGACGACCACCGACGATCCCGTTGAAATACACCGCTGCTATGATCTCGGCGCCAATGTCTATGTTGCCAAGCCGATGGAATACGAAAAATTCGTCAACGCCATCCAGCAACTCGGCCTGTTTTTATCCGTCGTCACCGTGCCGGAGGTGTCCTGATGGATCGGGAGATATCGGCCGATCATCGTGGGACGACGATACTCTATATCGATGATGACGAGGCGCTTGGAGTTCTCCTGCGCAAGAACCTGGCGCGGCAGGGTTTTACCGTCGTCAACGCCATCGACGGGAAATCCGGTCTCGCCCGGCTGGAAGAGGGCGGGATCGATGTCGTCGCGCTTGATCATTATCTGCTGGGGGAAACCGGCCTGGATATTCTCCCCGTCATCGTCGAGATGCCCGACCATCCGCCGGTTGTCTATGTTACCGGCTCGGCGGACGCCAGTATCGCGGTCGAGGCTCTGAAACGCGGCGCCGACGACTACGTGACGAAGAGCGTCTCCACCGATTTTGTCGATCTGTTCGTTGCTGCACTCAACCAGGCATTGGAACGGGCACGGCTGCGGCGCGAAGCGCTGGCGGCGCAGGAGGCAATATGTCAGGCGCGTGATCGTGCCGAACTGTTGCTGCGGGAGGTCAATCACCGGGTCGCCAACAGCCTCAGCCTCGTGGCTTCGCTGGTTCGCATGCAAGCCTCCCTGATCGCCGACCCCGTGGCCGTCAGCGCGCTGCAGGAAACCCAGATGCGCATCCATGCCATCGGCAACGTCCATCGCCATCTCTACGCCAACGATCAGGTCGGCACGGTCGATCTCGACGGTTATCTGAAAAGCCTGCTCGACGAATTGCAATCCTCGATGCGCGACGAGGCACGGCCACATGATATCGTGCTGACGGCGGAAATGCTGCAATTGACCACCGACAAGGTCATATCGCTGGGGTTGGTGGTCAGCGAACTGGTGACCAACGCCTTCAAATACGCGTACGCCCAGGGAACGGCCGGTGAAATCCGTGTCCGGGTATCACGCCGGGATGGCTATACGATAGAGCTTCTTGTGGAGGACGATGGGACGGGATTTGATCCGGATGCGCCTGTCAAGGGAACGGGGCTAGGCACGAAGATACTCAATGCCATGGCCGCAACCATGGGTGGAGACCTTGCCTACGATCGCAACATCGCAGCCGGCACCCGTGCACGCATGACTTTCCCCGTCTAGCTTCATCGTCGCGACAGCCTCCTTTGCCGGCGTGCTCGGTTTTCTTGCCCGGCACTATGGGAACTTTTTCACAAGCAATGCGTTAGCAGCCGCTATGCACCGGAAGTGTCTCTACGCCGGTGTTTTCCGCACATTGATCTTATCGGTCGTCCGGCAGCCTGCGCGCCGTGGCGGGCCACATGGAGAGCCGGAACATGGGTGCTGCCTTGACGGGGAGTGGAGCTTTCAGGAAGCGGAAGCTGGCGGAACTGGAAGCGCAGGTGGTTGCGGCGGATATTCCCGAAACGTCGCCGAAGAGCGGGCTCGATCTGGTGGTCGCCTGGAGCATCGTCGGGACGTTCATCATCTTTGCCTCGACCGTTATCTACATGATGGAATCGATCCTGATGCCGGTCACGCTTGCGATCGTCATCGGCATGGTGCTCGGCCTTGCCGCCGATCGGCTGGCGCAATACGGATTGCCGCCGGCGCTGGGCGGTCTGCTGCTGGCCGCCATTTTTATCGTGGGGCTGTTCTTCCTGATCAATGCTCTCATCGAACCGTTGACATCGCTGGCGGGGCAGGCGCCGGGCATGCTTGAGCGGGCGATCGAGCGGATTCTGCCGTATATACAGCGGTTCGAATGGGCAAAGGTGGCGATAGCCGGTACGGACGAAAAAGCCGTGACCGATGTGGCCATTCAGAATGCCGGGACCATGCTCGGGCTGGTCGCTGCGGGCGTAACGCCGGCCTTCATCCAGACGATGGTGTTCATGGCGGCGCTTGGCCTGTTCCTTGTCGGACGCGGGCATCTGCGCAAGACGATCATCCTTGCCTTTGCCACCCGCGATCGCCGGCTTGCCGCGATTCGCATCATGAATGCGACGGAGAATGCGATCGGGTTTTACTTCTCGACAGCAAGCCTGATCTACATTGTGCTCGGCATGATCACCGCCTCGATCGCTTTTGTCGGCGGCCTGACGATGGCGCCGCTCTGGGGTCTGTTCGCCTTCGTTTCCAGCTTCATTCCCTATCTCGGCGTCACGGTGATGACGCTGGCGCTACTTTGCGCCGGTCTGATGACGCATGACGCCCTGTTGCTGGCGCTGGCCCCGGCCGCCGCATTTTTCATTCTGCATCTGGTCATGGAAAACCTGGTGACGCCGGCCATTCTCGGTCACCGGCTGGAAATCAACCCGTTCCTGATCTTCCTGGCGATCATCTTTTGGACGTGGATGTGGGGTGCCGTCGGCGCCATGCTGGCCATGCCGCTGTCACTGATCGCCATGACCATCTTCAACGAGGTTCGCACCCAGCCGCCGGAACGCCAATTGCCGGGTTGAGCAGAGGTAAGACACGATGCGAGACCGTTCCGGTGTATGACAACTGAAAGCGACATGAATGCCTCCAATGCTGGATACTTTCGATACGGTGCAGGCTGACCTCCATGGCGGCCGGGCGCCCTGGGGCCGCGGCATGCGCGCTCCCAACAATTCCCCTCTCTCGCAAAGCATCAAGACGGATGTCCTCGTCGTTGGCGGTGGCATCACCGGATCGCTCGCGGCCCAGCATCTGGCGGCGCGTGGGGTGGACGTCATTGTCGTCGACCGCGAGCAACCCGGTCTCGGCAGCACGGCTGCCAGCACCGCGATGCTGCAATGGGAAATCGATTGCACGCTTGGGGAATTGACCGAATTTTATGGTTTTGAACGGGCCGCCCAGCTCTACCGGCGCAGTGTCGCCGCAGTGCAGGGACTGACCGCATTGGTGGAGGGGCTCGGCTTCGATTGCGCCTTCCGGCCCCGCTCCACCCTCTATATTTCCGCCGGAGAGGCTGGCCCCTCAGCCTTGCGCGAGGAGCATCTGTTAAGGCAGCGTGCCGGCCTGCCCGGGATGGCGCTTGATCACAGGGACCTCTTGTCCCGCTTCGGGATCGACCGGGCAGCGGCCATTCTCTCGCCCGGCTCTGCCGATGCCGACCCGCTTCTTCTGTCCTGGGGCCTGTTGCGTGATGCTCAGGCGCGTGGTGCGCGGCTGATCGATGCGATGGTGACGGCTTACCATGATGCGCCGGGATCGGTGACCGTCGAGACCGATAGTCCGTTCGTTATCGAGGCCCGGCATGTCATCCTGGCAACGGGATATGTCATGCCCGATTTCGTCCGCAGCGACATCCATAGGACGGCGTCGAGCTGGGCGATCGCAACCGTGCCACAAGCGGCCGGTACGCTCTGGCCGGGTGGCGAACTGATCTGGGAAGCTTCGGAAACCTATAATTATGCACGCACCACCACGGATGGACGCATCATCATCGGCGGCGGCGACGACGATACGGTCGATCCGGCGGCGCGCGACAATAAGATGCCGGAGAAATCGGAAAAGCTGGTAGAGGACCTCGTCAAGCTGTGGCCCGCTGCCAATCCCGCCATCGACTTCTCCTGGTCCGGCGCGTTTGGAGAAACCGACGACGGCCTGCCGCTGATCGGCGCGGTTCCCGGCATGCCGTGCATTCTTGCGGCCTATGGTTATGGCGGCAACGGCATCACTTTCAGCTTCATGGCATCGCGCATTCTGGCCGAACTTTGCGCCGGCCAGCGTCAAGACTGGTTCGACGCCTTTGCAATCGACCGGCCTTCGCCGGTGGCCTAGGCTCAGAGTTTGCGGGCGCGGGCGTTTTCGTCGAAGAACAGCGCCTGGCTGATCAGTGCCTTGACCATTTCCGGGTTGAACGGCTTGGTCACCAGAAAGGCCGGCTCCGGCTTGGTGCCGGTCAGCAGCCGTTCCGGGAAGGCGGTGATGAAAATCACCGGGATCGTCGTGCTTTTGAGAATCTCGTTGACCGCGTCGATGCCCGAGCTGCCGTCGGCGAGTTGAATGTCGGCAAGGATCATTTTCGGTGCGGTCTTTTCAAACAGCGTGATTGCTTCGCCATACGTTCTCGCCACGCCGGCCACCTTGTGGCCTAGGCTGGTGACCATATCTTCGATGTCCATGGCGATCAGTGGTTCGTCTTCGATGATCAGGATTTCGGTGGCCACCTGTTTCGAAATATCCTCGGAGGCCTGGCGCAATAGGCCGGCGGCTTCCATTTCCGTGACGCCGAGGATCTGTGCCGTTTCTTCAGGCGAAAACCCTTCGACGGAGACCAGCAGGAAGGCCTTGCGCGCTGCAGGCGAAATCACTGAAAGGTTTGCTGCTGCGCGCGCTTCCCAGCTGAAGGGCGACGTTGCTTCCGGCACGTCGATGGTCAGCGTGTCGAATACGGAGCAGAACAATTTGAACAGGTTGACCCGGTCGTTGGCGCCTTTTGGAAAAAGCGTGATGTCTGCGATCAATGCTTCCAATACGGCAGCGACATAGGCGTCGCCCGAGGTCTGCGACCCGGTCACGGCGCGCGAGAAGCGGCGCAGATAGGGAAGATGGGCTGCGATCCGCATGGAAAGTGACATTTATGATTTCCTTCAGTATGATGGCGCCGAATTTTGCCGGTGCCCGACGCTGGCGCGTTACCAACATCGCATTGGTTTGAACATGTTTTATGCGTTAAGGGAAGTTTCCCAGCTGAACGAATTCTAGGTCGGTTTCAAGGAAGCCAGATAAAATTCGGAATATGGCAATGTTTTTGATGTACCAAACAAGGACGCGTGGAAGCGGCGCTGTATGGCCGCCGCCGATGCGGGTTCAGGAGCGAAACGGACGATGACGAACATACCGGAAAATCAGCGGCGTGCCGGTATGGGCAGCAGGACAGGTGTCGCCAGCAGCGATCCCAATGCGCAAATCGCCTCGAAACTCAAGGCCCTTTACAACGCCGTCGAGCAGGAACCCATTCCGGATCTGTTTCTCGGTCTCCTTGAAAAACTCGACCAAGCCGAGCAATTGGGTAAAACGCAGGGCTGACGCTTCAAGCGTTTCCGAACTCCCCCAACTTTTCGAGACGTAAAAAAACGGGCCGAAGCCCGTTTTTCTGTTTCGATTCTAGGCTTCTGATCAGCAAGATGCAGTGTAGCGGCGGCCGTAACGATCGCGGTAGACGCAGCGGCCCGGCTCGTTGGCATTGCCGATCAAGGCACCGGCCACACCACCAACGGCAGCACCGACTGCAGCGCCACGCACATTGCCGGTGGCTACCCCACCGATGATCGCGCCGGACGCAGCACCGATACCAGCACCCTTTTCAGTCTGGGAGCAGGCGGCGAGCGGAAGGATGAGCGCGACTGCAAGGAGGATCTTTTTCATGACTGGTTCCTTTTCAAAAGTGTTGATGGACGAAAGAATGAAGTTTTAAGGCAAATCAGATGCGGCCCATCAGCACAAGGATGAGGAGTATCACTACGACCAGCCCGAGGCCACCTGAAGGTCCATAGCCCCAATTGCGGCTGTGGCCCCAATTCGGCAGCGCGCCGATCAGCAAGAGCACTAAGACAATCAGGAGAATTGTACCGAGCATTGATATTTCCTCTTCGGGTTCCGGCCGTGCGGGTCACGGGGTCTGCTGCAATAACGCCGCTCACGCGAATTTGTTCCAGCGTGTACTGTCATTTAAGCGTTGCAAGCAGTGCATGGCGCAGAGACGCGCCAGGCCCTTGTTTCGTAAGAAAATTGTTACGGTTAGGTATCAGTGTGCGCTCTGTACTTACATGCAGGGATGTATCCAATCGCGCCGCCGGAAGAGTAAAGCCATGCTTCGGCGGGATAAAGCTCCACCAATCCCCGCCGTCATTTCTGCCCGTTGGCCAAGCGTCATTAGGGTCAAATATTTTGCGGGCAATAGATTGGAACTTACCGGCCATCCTCTCCGTTTCCCCGCCACATCATTCATGTGCAGGGAGCACGACGATGGAACATATTGCAGCGATCATGATGCTTGTCGGCTGTACGCAGGGCAATGTCGAATGCAAGGAACTCCCGGCTCCGGCCGTTGGTTTCGAAACCGCCGAGGACTGCCAGGCGCTGTTGCAGCCGTCGCTTGATGAGTTCCGGGGCAAGTACAAGATCGTTTACGGCAAATGTGCTGCGATCGATCCGGCCCTCTATATTGAAGATGCGACCATCACATGGGCGATCACCCCAGCCAATGAGCTTGATGTCCAGGTGACCTTTGATCAGCCTGCGGCACCGGTGCTGGTGGCCGGCAAAGGGGATCAGCAGAGCCTGCTCAGCAACTGAGCGTTTCACGGACGGTAGAATTCTACTGGCCGATCGTAGCACCCGCCAGCCTGAGACGGCACCTGAGGCTCGCATGCGGCAGGGTCCGTTTTTGCGTGCGGGATTTTGCCTGTAGCTGAAATTATGGAACAAAATCCGCGCGGTTACGTTCTCCAAGGCAATCGCAGCCAGTTGAACCCTGGCGTTTGGCCTGATGGCTTTCTCCCAAATTTACTCGAAGGAGCTCAACAATGATCCGCACTCTCATGGCGACGACCGCGCTTGCCGCGTTTTTGACGACCAGCGCGTTGTCCACAGGCGCATGGGCGCAGGAAGGTGCTACGAAGGCTGCTGGGGCTCAGGCTGCAAGCACCAGCTCAGAAGCTGCCAAGCCCGGTCCCGCCGGCTATTTTTCAGCCGCCCCCGAACAGGTTCTGGCAACGTCGGTCCTCGGCAAGACCGTCTATACCGGTGCTGACGAACAGGGTGAAGCCATCGGCGATGTCAACGACGTGGTCATCAATGCCGATGGCGGCGCAGAAGCGCTGGTGATCGGCGTGGGCGGGTTCCTCGGTATCGGCGAAAAGGATGTGGCGATCAGTTTCGACCGCGTGTCTTGGTCGGACAGGGATGGTCAGCGCATCATCGTCATTTCGGCAACCAAGGAAGAATTGCAGGCAGCCCCTGAGTTCCAGCGCACTGCCATCATGGATGGCGTCGCGGCAACGGTGCCCGAGGATCAAGCCGCTGCGCCCGCGACTGCACCGGTCATTACGGACGAGGCTGCGGAAGCGACGCCATCCGTGACCGGCACCACACCGCAGATGACAGACCCGGATATCGCCCCGCCGGTCGATTCCACCGGGACCACCGCAACGCCGCCGGATGAAATGCAGCTGGTCGATCCGGGATTGATCAGCGCGGAAAAGCTGATCGGCACCGAGGTCAAGGTCGCCGACGATACCAAGGTCGGCGAGATCGGCGACGTTCTTCTCGACAAGAACGGCAAGGTCGAGGCCTATGTCATCGACGTCGGCGGTTTCCTCGGTATCGGGCAAAAGCCGGTAGCGATGAGCGCGCAGAGCGTTCAGGTCATGGCCGACGCCAAGGGTACGATGGTCATCTATTCGCCGTTCACCAAGGCGCAAATGGAAACCCAGGCCGCTTATGACGAGGAGGCCTATAAGGCCAACCCGCGCGGGATCGTTTTGGCCGCTCCCGCAAATTAACGGTCGCGTTCAATGGACCGGCGTCGAAACGACGCCGGTCCATTTTTGGAAGTGAAGCCGGCGACTTTCAGGCAGGCACAAAAAAAGCGGCCGCTGGCCGCTATCTTTTTTTCGGGAAGTGCTCGGTTTCATTGACCCGACCCCTTGCGCGAAGCTTTTTCTGCGGCGTCGAGATCGGTCAAAAGATCCGAAAGCAGCCGGTCCGTTTTCGGCGGTGCTTCCGCAAAGTACAGATCGCGCAAGGTCGTACCGATATGTTGATGTCTATCGCGGCTCTTGCTTGGCAAGCGAGCTGAGGCCGCTGCAGATTTCCAGATGTTCGTTGTCGATACGGTCATTTTACTATCTCGCATGATGTATATGCCTTCACAACGTTCGCTACCTGGCTAATGTTCCGAGAAATACATGGCCAAACCGTGTCAAATTGGGACGATCTTTCGCGCCATGGTTAAGGATTAGTGTCAATCGGGATCCGTCGCGTCCCTGCCTTTTTTCCCGGAACAAAGGTTCACGTCCTGCGTTTATTCACCAATGCATTAAACTAAGGAGAATGTCCGATGCTGTATTATGCTCTCGTCTTCCTCGTTGTTGCCATCATCGCCGGTGTTCTGGGCTTTGGCGGTATTGCTGGCGCTTCTGCAGGTATTGCACAGATTCTGTTCTTCCTGTTCCTCGCCTTCCTGGTCATCTCGTTGGTGGCTGGTTTGATGCGTAGAACCTGATCCCATCTCAGGCGATGCGTGACGGAGGGAGCGATGCGAGAGCATCGTTCCCTTTTTCGTTCACGGTGGCGGGCCACTGCAGCCCGCATCAGCCTTGCCGAAGGCCATGGCCTTGGCTATTCATGACCGGACCATCTCGCAACTGCACAGTCCGGAGCCGCAGCAAGCATGAAATCGCTGGAACTCATCGTTGAAAGGATCATCCTGTCGAGCCGCTGGCTCCTGGTGGTCTTTTACCTGGGGCTGGTTGCGGCACTGGCGCTCTACGCAGTGTCCTTCGTCTACAAATTCTACAAGATCGCCATCATGGTCTTCACTTACGATGAATCGGACATGATTCTCGCCATGCTCGGCCTGATCGACGCAGCACTTGTTGCCAGCCTGATCGTCATGGTGATGATTTCCGGCTACGAAAACTTCGTCAGCCGTTTCGACGAGGGCGATGCCGAGGTGTCTTTCGTCGGCAAGCTTGATTCCGGCAGCTTGAAGATCAAGGTGGCGTCGTCGATCGTCGCCATCTCGTCCATCCATCTGCTTCAGATTTTCCTGAATGTGCAGAACTACACCAGCGAGCAGCTGATGTGGGCGACCATCATTCATATCGCTTTCGTGGTCTCCGCGCTGATGCTTGGGTTCCTCGAGCAGATCATGACCAGACTGAAGAAATAAGCAGAAAGCAGAGTGGGGAACCGGACATGAAGACAGACGTCGTAGTTTTGGGCGCAGGCATTGTCGGCCTGTCGACGGCCATTCACCTTGCGCGGCGTGGCAAGTCCGTCGTCCTGCTCGACCGCCGTGGCGCCGGCGAAGAAACCTCCTACGGCAATGCCGGCTTGATCCAGCGCGAGGGCGTTTTTCCCTATGGTTTCCCGCATGATTTCGGCGCGCTGTTCCGCTATGCGCTGAACAACACGATCGACGCCCACTATCATTTCCGCGCATTGCCCGGCCTCGTGCCGTTCCTTATCCGCTATTGGTGGAATTCGGGTTTTACCCAGCACCAGAACATTGCCTCGATGTATGCGCCGCTGATCGAGAATTCGATCGCCGAACATGCCGACCTGATCAATGCGTCCGGTGCCGGCGATCTCATCCGCAAGGACGGCTGGATGAAGGTCTTCCGCACCGAGGCTGCGCGGGATGCGGCCTACAAGGAGGCGGAAAAGCTTTCGTCGACGTTCGGCGTCAATCATCAGAAATTGTCGAGCAGCGAGCTGAAGGTGATGGAGCCGTCGATCCGGGCGGATCTCACCGGCGGACTGCGCTGGACCGATCCCTGGTCGATCCGCGATCCGCACAGCCTCAACAAGGCCTATCTCAGCTATTTCCAGTCGCTCGGCGGCCGCCTGGTATCCGGTGACGCGGCGACGCTCGAGCATATTCTCGAAGGTGCGGGCTGGCGCGTTGCGACGCCGGAAGGGCCGCTGGAGGCCAAGGAGGTCGTCGTGGCGCTCGGCCCCTGGGCCGATACCGTGACCAAGAAACTCGGCTACCGGTTCCCGTTGGCGGTGAAGCGCGGCTACCACATGCATTACGGTATGGAAGAGGGCGCTCAGCTGAACAACTGGGTGCTCGATGCCGAGAAGGGTTATTTTCTGGCGCCGATGCTGCGCGGCATCCGGCTGACCACCGGTGCCGAATTCGCCAATCGCGATGCACCGAAGACCCCGGTACAGTTGACGCGGGCCGAGCGCGTCGCGCGCGAATTCTTCCCGCTGGCAGAACGCCGCGACGACGAGCCGTGGATGGGAGCGCGCCCCTGCACGCCGGACATGATGCCGATCATCGGCAAGGCGCCGCGTCACGAAGGCCTGTGGTTTGCCTTTGGCCACGCCCATCACGGCATGACGCTTGGCCCGGTTACCGGCCGAGCGCTTGCCGAGAAAATGACAGGCGAAAAGACCGTAATCGACATCAAGCCGTTCCGGCCCGACCGGTTTGTGGCCTAATTGACATGCGGTATAAGGCGCCGAAGGTGATCCTCGGCGTCCAATCCTTTTTGCTTTTTTCCGATTAATTTCCTTGAAGCTGGAACAATCGTCAAAGTCGTCCGTTAAACAGGTCGGCTGAAGACGAGGACTCGGCCAGCTGTGCGTTGCGCGGCAAATGGAAATGACCGTCGTGAAAAGCGGCGGCGGGAGCGTATTTCATGCAGAAACAGGTGATAGAATTCGGCGGCGAAGCCGTGGGCGCTTTGATGCGTGAAGAGAACGGCTATCGCTTCGTCGCGGTCAAGTTCGGCGTCTGGAGCCTGGATGGCCGTCTGTTTTCGCAACCGTCCGAAGCGAAACGTGCGGTGAAGGTGCTTCTGTCGAAATCGGCAGGCCGGTCGATGCCGTCGGCCAGCTTCTGGGTTCCTGGCGCGGGCGACCCGTCCAGCAGCCAGTTCCAGTGGAACGCCGTTTCGCCGGTCCCGTCCGTATCCATCGAAAAACGCGTCTGACATTGACCCGTGCCGGTCATGGATCGGTATAGCCTGACGCCCGGATGTTGAACTCGTGGGCGGCCGGATCGGTTCGAAACAGCAATGTGCCCGTAGCGGCCGATTGTGCCGGGACATAATCGAAGGTGATTTCCTGCGTCTCGATCAGCGTGTTGCCATCCGTCACATCGCCCTTGACCGGTACGGAAGCGGCGGTTCGTGATCCTTTGTTTTCGATGATGAACGAGACTTCGTATCCGCCACCTGGCGCCGGCTGCTGGCGAAGGCCCTGCACCGACAATTGCGGCACACCGCCGGACGAAACGACGGCGTGGTAACTGATCCAGCCGATCATCGCAGCAACAAGCAGGGTGCAAATCCCGCCCGTCAGCCATTCGATCCAGTGCGCACCGCGGCCGACTGTGCGGCTGTTTGTTTTGACCGGTGTCGCGTCAGCCATGTTTGTTCCTCATAGCATGTTTGTTCCTCATAGAATGAGCCGCGCCGCAGCGGCGCCGATGGCGCCGGGAAAAGCTAGAACGATCATCGCCATCATCGCCGGCGTAAACGATCCGCCATCCAGCCGTTCAAAACTCCAGAGTCCGTAGAGACTGATGATCAGCGCGATGACGTAGCCGGGCAGGGTAAAGCGGATAAAGGCATGCCACCAAGGCGTATCGCTGGACAGCTCATGGCCCCCCTTGAAGGACACGGCATAAACGAAGGCGTGCATGAGGGTGATGGACATCACGATGGTCGCCAGCGCATGCCATGGCGTCATCTTGTAGGCGATCAGGATCATTTCCTCCGTCGGTGCCATGTTCAGGTTGAGGAACAATGCGCCCACCGCCATCATGAACAGCTCGCTGCCATAGCCGGCCTGCTGCTCGTCTTCGGTGTCGTCCTTGCCGCTGCCGAGCTGGCTGCGCCCGAGCAATGCACCTATGCTGGCGGGAATGGCCTGGACCGCGATCTTGCCGGTGATCTCCTCGGCCGGCATGCCGGCCACCAGCAGCTTGAACAAGGACAGCGTTACGGCGCTTGTGACGATGCCGATGCCATAGGCGATCATCGCGTCACGGATTGCGACCTTCCAGGAAAACGTCTCTTCAAAGCCGATACGATGGGAGATGCCGATCAACAGCGGTATGGCGAGCAGCAGAAGAAGCACCAGGCGCCAGCGGTCCATGGTGAAGCCCAATGCCCACATTTCCATGGTCATCTGCATCGGCAGCGCAAACAGAAGTGCCCCACCCATGCCCCGGCCGATGCCGATCAGAAATTTGGCCGGTTCGGTCGCCTCTCTGGACCGATCGGCATTATCGCCGCTTCCGGCAGCACCGGCGCTGGCCTTCTGCATAGATCCCCTCCTGCCATTCGCTTGAAAAGCCGCCGCTATTGCCTGCTGCGGCTGGAGCCTGCCGGTCAATCGTCCCAATCTACCGGGATGCCGCTGTCCGCACCGATTGTTTCCAGGGTATTGCGAATGCTGATCACGCCGGGAACGGCATAGATCAAGGCTTCGATCTGGCGTGCCTCCTTCGCGGTATCGACAGTGCCTTTCAAAAGGACAGCGCCGCGGCGGGCTTTGAGGTCGATACCCGATGTGTCGATATTGCTGTCTTCAAGCCTGTTGGCAATCAGCTCTTCCAGCGCATCGTCGTCGACATCTGCCTCGGTATCGTCGCCGAAAAGGTCGGGGCCATCCTCACTTTCGATCGCGGTATCGTTGCTGCGCTGGAAACCGGGGTTGCCCGCCTCGTCGAAATTTTCCGCGCCTTCTCCATAGGAGCCATTGCCGACCTTGGTCTCGGTTCCAGGGGTGGCGTCCGCGTAAGGCCAGCCTTCGTTGACATCCCGTTCCTCGTAGTCGCGGTAATCATCCTCGCGTCCTGTGGTCTTCGGTGTTTTGCCGGTCATGGTGATGTCCTCGTTTTGATGAATCGAGGGAGAAACGGATAGCGTGACATTTGGTTCATTTGCAAAAGGCGGTTCCGGAATATTCCGGGATCAGCGCATAAAAATGGCGGAGCCGCCGAAGCAGGTCCGCCATTCGTGTCAGACGTCCATCGCTGTTAGTTCTGCGGTGCAGTACCGGTAGCCGGGGTCTGAGTTTCCGGCGTCGCAGGCGTGGCGTTCGGGGTGGTTGTGGTGTTCGGCGTCACGCTTGTGTCCGGAGTTGCAGTGCCGGGCGTCGCGCTGTTATCGACAGGCGGAGTGACGGTATCCGCCGGCGGCGTTGTCGTCTGCTCTGTCGGCGTCGGCTGTGTTGCCGTGCCATTCGTCGGATCGCTCGACAATTCCGCCGGCAGCCAGACAAGCAGCGCCAGAACAAGACCCGCAAGCAGGATGATCAGGACTGGCCATTTCGAGCGTGCCGAGCGGGGTTCGAGTTCTTCCGGCAGCCGCTGATTGGCCAACGGATCGGTCACCGGAGCGCCTGTCACCGGATCGATACGCGGGCCTGCCTGTTCGGCCGGCCATGCTGCAGGATTCACGTTGCGGTTTTCAGTGGGATCAAAACGTTGATTCATGGCGGACATATCCTTTCGAGAAATGGTGCCTGTGCCAGCAAACGTTGCAGGCAACTGCCCGATAAACGTTGCCGCGAGGCGATTGTTCCTCAAAAGGCCGGCGAAGGCGGCAAAACCGCCAATCACCGGCAGGAAATGCCCATTTTACTCCAAAATACGCCGGAACGGGGCGGGATCAACTCGACGGCAGTTCGGCGATCTCGCCAAATTGTACCAGCAGCCGCGGACTGGTCATGTCGCCGCTTTCTTCATCGACCTCGACGGCATAGGCCGCCACTCCGATAAACCGGTCGGCCATGGCCGCAGCGATCTTTTCGGCGCTCGCAGCATTGGATGCCTGGCGCATTTCTCCCGGTCCCACTCCGCCCCGAACCTTGCGATAAGGAATGACGATGAATTTCTCGGCCATGGACGGCCCTTTCAAGAATTGATGCCGACAAGGCCCGGCACGGCCGGTTCGATGGACTGCACGGCGCATGGTGATTGCGGCAGGCGGGGCCTGCATGGGTGACATGGCTGCGATCTGTAGCACCGATCGCGCTGCGGCTGTACCGGCAATCCGGCAAGTGATGCACAAAATGCCGAAGGTGCTCTCCGGCTGCCGGTTGCTTTTACGCTTCCTTCGAAAAGGGAACCGTGCGCACCGGCAGACAGGGCACCTCGAGGTGGTCTGGCGGCAGTTTTGCCTTGGCCCGCTCCACCATCATCTCGTAACCGCTTTCCAGGTGACGGCAGAACCGCTCGGCATCAAACAGCGGCGCCAGAAACCTGTTGCGGGAAATCTGCTGTTTCAGCCGCCTGACCTCGTCCGGACTTTGCGACAGGTTGACCGCCAGCTCGACAAAGGCATCCGGTGTCGTCGCCACTAGGTTCGGCAGGCCGAGCGCGGTCATCAGGCTTTCGGAGACCCGCGAGGCGAAATTGCTTCCCTGCATCGAAACCACCGGAAGGCCCGCCCACAATTTGTCCGATGTGGTCGTATGGCCGTTATAGGGGAACGTATCGAGTCCGATATCGGCCGCCTGCAAGCGGGCGATATGGGCGTCATAGCCGGTCGGGGATGCAAAAATGATTCTGTCCGCTCCAACTCCGCGTTTGCCGAAGGCGGAAAGAAAATTGCTGCGGGACAGATCACCGTCAATCATCACCCAGAGAACCGAACGCTCGGACCGCCGCAGGATGTCCGCCCAGCGGTCAATCACCGCAAGCGATATCTTGCGGGCGGCATTGAAGGCGGCAAAGATGAAGCGGTCTGACGGCAAACCGAGCGCCTGCCGGCCGGTGGCCGGCGGTAGAGCCCGGTGGACAGGGTCGTTGGGCTGGTAGCTTTCCGGCAGCAGGCAGAATTTCTCGTGGTAGTTTCGTCTGGAACTGTTCGGCAGCACGATCCGGTCGCCGATGACATAGTCGCAATCGATATTCACCGCGCTGCCGGGGAAACCAAGAAAGGCAACCTGAATGGGCGCCACCATCTGGTTGAGAATGTTCGACCGGGAACCGCCGGTATGGCCCTTGAGATCGACGAGGATGTCGATATCGTGTTGGCGGATGATATCGGCCGCCTGTGCATCGGTCTTGCCGTGCAGCGAAACGATCCGGCCCCATCTCGACCGGTCGCCGTCGGCGGCGGCGTGGTGCTGCGGCGTGTAGCAGTAGAGCGTCACGTCAAACCGTTTGTCATCATGCGCTTCCAGCACGTTTTGCAGCAGCCGCATCGTCGCATGCTCGCTCCAGAAATCGCTGGAGAGATAGCCGATACGGATGCGCTCGCCCCAGGGATGCTGCCGCATCCGTCGCTGTCTGCTGCTGGCCGGTGTGGGGATCGATGTCAGGCCGGGATTGTTTGTCGCCAGCCGGTTCAGCCGCTCATCGCCGCACCGCAACAGGTTCGAATAGGCGGTTTCGCCCTCAAATGCGGAGAGGTCGCCGCCCGCCAGCTGACCGGCACTCGCACGCTCGAGTTTTTCGATCGCCTCGAAATCGCAGAAGTCGCGCGCCACCGACATGAACTTGAACTGCGTGTAGGGATCGTCGGGAAAGAGCGCCGCAAGCTTGCGAAACACCATCAGCGCCAATGGATTGCGCTCGCTGTCGCCAAGAATTTCCCCGGCAAGTTTCAGATGATCGGCCTCATCGCTATTGGCCAGTGCAGGCTTGACGAGATCGACAAGAGCGGTGTCGCCGGTGCGCCGGAACGACTGAGCCAGACTATAGGCGAGGCCGGCATCGTCCGGTCTGCTGTCCAAGAGTTTGATGCCGATCAGCTGGGCGCGGTCATCGTCGCCGGCCTCGACATACAGCGCCGTGGCGCGGCCAAGCAGTGTGCCGGCATCGCGGCCGGCATGGGGCGCCGCCTGCTCCAAGGCTTGCGCAGCCTCGGCCGGAAGCCCGAGTTTTTCGAGCGCGTCGCCGAGAAGCACGAGCGGAGCTGCATCCGTGGCTGTTCCAAGCAGGGGACTGAGAAGCGTCAGGCTTTCCAGATAGTCGCCCCGTTCAAAGGCAATCCGCGCCGCTGCAACCGCTTGTCCGTCCATATCCGCTATTCCAGGAAGTTCATCAGGAAAACGCGAAAATAGCGCCCATTGCTTGCGCGGAGCGGATCAACCGGCAGCGTGAAACGCAGCCGAAAGTCCGAAGGGTTGGCTTGAAATATGATGAATATTCAACGCGCTGACGTCGTCCTGGAAATGCCATGAGCCGAGAGAAGTGGACGGCCACGGCGTTTCGTGGCAGCGAGAGAGACGTCAATCTACCCGCCCGGCCCTATTCTAAATCTAATAGCAGCCGCGCCCTGTCCTTGCGGACGGAAGGCCTTTCGCAGATTTTTCCGGAAAATGAAACCCCGATTTTCACGAGGGGATGCGCTGCCGGACGCCGGACAGACCGCCGCTTGCCGGAAAACCAAAAACCGTGGGATGGAAAACGTTTCGAAGAAAAATTTGGCTGGGGAACCTGGAGCCGAACGGGTGTCTGCCAAAAACGGTTTACATACAGATGGTTACGCTATCTCGTGTCAACATTTTGGGGGTAGGATTCGGAGTTGTCAACTGAGGCTCTAAATCTGTCCCCCGACACCCTTAAACTTTTCAACAAACATCGCAATTTTCTGGAAGACGCTTTGTTTCCTGCTCAGATAGTGAGGGTTGAGCGGGCTCATTTTCGGCAATATTGCGTTTAGTTCCGTGCCGTTGTCGGTCGCAAATTCGCGTCTGATAGATGTGGCGATGTAGCGCTTTGCGGCGTCGACATTCAGATTCTCAGAGGAAATCAGTTCTTCCGCCTCCCGCCGCTGCTCTGCTTGGGCAAAGGTAAAAAAGGCATCAATGACGGTAGCCTTGTCGCCAATCTTGTCCAGATCGGTTTGATTAATGAAATCGACCAAAAGGCTTTCCTTTGCCCGGTTGCCAATGCTGGCTCGGATGATGCGCCGTACATCCTCAACAAGGGCGGCCTTGTCCTTGACCTTTTTGTTGTTTTCGAAAATCTGTTCCAGAATGTAGTCGAGATTAATCTCTTGAGACTTGAGTAGGTCCACCTCAAACACTACGTCGTCCCAATCGACGGTAGATTTGTCTGTCTCATTGGCCGCTTTTTCTCGGCGCAACCAATCGCGGATGTCGTTGTAGGTCGACCGGTAATCCTGGATTTTTCGCTCGGCCGGAATCCTGATTGCATTCAGTGTGGCGAAATCTTGATCGTCTAAATGATGCTCAGCTTTGAAGGTTTCCACGGCTTGGGCATCACTTGTGTCGATATCCTGCAGGGCTTTCAAACTTGCAAATTCATCGTAGTTTTGCAGCACGTTCTCGACGCGTAGATATTCGCCAAACAGCTTGGCGAAGTATTTCTTGTCGCTCTCTTTGACAATCTCGTCAGGATTAGGGAATCGCTGTTCCAACTCTGTCACCACATCGGCAAAACCACGTCGTGCCTCACCGGTAATCAGATCAGTGAAGCCTTCCATGTATTCGTGGTAGCTCTTTTCCAGAACAACGTTCTTGGTGCTGCTGTTACCAAACAAGGTGATGGCATCTGCGGTGGCTTTCTCAAGGTCGCGAAATGTGACGATGTTTCCAAATGTCTTGGTTGCATCGTAAATTCGGTTGGTGCGCGAGTAAGCCTGGATCAGGCCGTGATACCGCAGATTTTTATCAACAAATAGGGTATTTAGTGTTGGGGCATCGAAGCCAGTAAGGAACATGCCGACGACAATCAATAAGTCGACCTCTTTGGCTTTAACCCGTTTTGCCAGGTCACGGTAATAGTTCTGGAAGCTATTTCCATCGACACTAAAATTGGTTTTGAAAACGCCATTGTAGTCGGCAATTGCGGCGTCCAAAAATTCCTTGGCGCTGCTGTTCATGGCAGTAACGTCGAAAGTTTCGTCCGCAATCTCGCCGACGGCGTCCTGTTCCTCGTTGGCTGCGTAGGAAAATATTGTTGCAATTTTAAGCGGCTTTTCGTTGTCGGCCTGAAGCTTTGTTAGTGTTTCATAGTAAAGCTTAGCTGCGTCAACGCTGCTGACCGCAAACATGGCATTGAACCCCCTATTGCCGCCTTGAAGGCGATGCGTTTTCTGCCGAAAATTGTTCAATATGTATTGAGAGATTTCCCGGATGCGATCTGGGTGCAGAAGCGCTTTTCTGTTTTCAGCAGCGTTTAGTTTTTCCTCATCCTGTTCGGTCTCTATTACCTTAAACTGTGGGCGGACGTCGTTATAGTCCACCTTGAATTTCAGCACTTTCTCATCACGAATTGCATCGGTAATAACATAGGAATGCAGCTCATGCCCGAACACGCTCTTCGTATCCTCAGCGCCTAGCGCGTTTTCACCGGCGAAGATCGGTGTCCCAGTGAAGCCGAACTGATAGAAGCGCCTAAACTTTCTTTTCAAGTTCTTCTGAGCTTCCCCGAATTGACTCCGGTGGCATTCATCAAAAATGAAAATCACCTCTTTGTCGTAGACGGGTAGGTCACCTTCGCTCTTCATCAGGTTGTTGAGCTTCTGGATTGTCGTGACGATTATCTTGTTGTCGTCTTTATCCAGGTTCCGCTTCAGTCCGGCGGTGCTGTCGGAACCATTTACGCTATCCGGTGAAAAGCGCTGGTATTCCTTCATCGTCTGATAATCGAGGTCTTTTCTGTCCACGACAAAAAAGACCTTGTCGATAAACTCAAGTTCGGTTGCCAGACGTGCAGCCTTAAAGCTGGTGAGCGTTTTGCCCGACCCGGTCGTGTGCCAAATATAGCCGCCGCCTTCCGACTTGCTCCAGTTCTTGGCCTCGTGCGAACTTTTGATCTTCCACAGAATGCGCTCGATAGCGGCAATCTGGTAGGGTCGCATCACCAACAGCGTGTCGCTCACATCGAAGACGGAATAACGCAGCAGCACTTTCAACAACGTATCTTTTTGGAAAAAAGTTGTTGTAAAGTCCTTGAGGTCTTTGATCAGCCCGTTATCGGCCTTCGCCCAGTTCATGGTGAAGTCAAAGCTGTTCTTATCGCGGCGTGTAGTGTTCGCGAAATAGCGAGTGTCAGTGCCGTTCGATATAACGAAAAGCTGAAGGTACTTGAAGAGCGATTGCTCGCTGTTGAAGCTCTCCTTGCCGTAGCGGTGTAGTTGGTTAAAGGCTTCGCGAATGGCAACGCCACGCTTTTTCAGCTCAATCTGCACCATAGGCAGACCATTTACCAAAATGGTCACATCATAGCGATTGGCGTGTGTGCCGGTCTGCTCAAATTGCTTGACCACCTGCACCTTGTTGCGAGCAATGTTCTTCTTGTCGAGTAGGTAGATGTTTTGGATATGGCCGTCATCAAAGACGAAATCGTGGATGTAGTCGTCGTGAATTTTGCGGGTTTTGTCAGCGACGGTGTCGCTGGGCCGGTCCAGATAAGTTTCTACGAACCGCACCCATTCACCATCCTCAAAGCTCACATTGTTCAAGGTTTGCAATTGCTGGCGGACATTGGCCAAGAGAGATGCAGGCGTGTTGAGTTTTACCAGATCGTAGCCCTGAGATTGCAAATCCTGGATAAGCTCACGCTCCAAATCGCCTTCGCTCTGATAGCTGTCGCGGGCTTCCCACTCCCTGGAATATCTATCCAGGACGATAAAATGATTTGATTCCGCAATGGGCGTGGTTTGCTCAACCATTCGTTCTCTCCTGCTTCCAAAAGCCATAGTTAGCGATCAAGTTGTCGAGCAAGAGCTTAACGATTTGCTTTTCGGGTTCTGTCGGCTCTGCCACCTCTTCGTTGGATAGCGTGCGATGGCTGTTAAAGGTCATAATGCGCTTTAAGTAACCATCCTTATCGCCTGGGGCGGTGTCCAAAAGGTCGGTCCACTGTGCATACCCCAGGAAATTTGCAGTTTTTTCGTAGAGGTTTCGCAACAGGGTGAAGTGGTATTTTTCGATCCGATTTTCGGCAATTGCCTTCTCAAGTGTCTGCTTCAGATACAGATGATAGGAAAAACTCTTGTTCGAATCGCCCTGCTTTTCAGTCAGGGCGAAACTGCCATCTTCTAGTCGCTCCAGCAGATAGCAGGTCTTGCTCTTCACCTCATTGAACAGCACATTGTAAAAAAGCGGGCTGTGCGTGGTGATGAGAAATTTCAGACCGGATTGGCTGGATTTGACCAAGTCTGCCAGACTGACCGCCAATTCAATGAGATGGTTTTCGTCCAATGAGCTGACAGGGTCATCAATAAAGACATATTCGAGCTGGTTAAATTGATCTGTTTCACGTTCGCCGACTTCCGCGACATTCAGGATCGTAATCACTTGATCTAGCAGCGTGTAAAAAATACTCCAGATGAAATTGCTTTCTTCACCTTTCGAGATTTTTAAATTTCCAGAGGTGTCGGAACCGCCAGTCTCAATGGAAAATGTTATTTCCGAAAAAGCCTTGACCGTGATCTCTTGCCCGTCAGCGCCTTCAATTTCATATTCCGCGTTGAAGCGTGGCGTAAGCCTCTGGTTCGCGTAACGCTGAAAAGCCGTGATGACGTTCTGGTCCTGCCCCTGGTCCTTCAAAATCCATTCGGTGAAAGAGTTTGGCTGAATTTTTAGTCTGGGTTCCGCATCTTGGGCCAGGTCATTGTCCCAAAAAAACAGGTCCTCAGTGAAAGCATTATAATAGAGGATTTTGGTGCGGGTCCTTTCCTCCGGCGCTTCGTCTTCAGCATCGCCGTTCCTTGGCGCAATCAGGCGCTTGAATTCCCGTGAAAGTCGTGTCTTCCCTGTGCCATTAAAGGCATAGATCAACTGCACCTTTTTGTTGGCGTTCCTCAATTCTTCCGCGATTTCGTCGAGTTTTTTCCCCATCGCTATGCCGCCATCCCTTCAGGCTTCGGGAAGCTCAACAGCAAATCGCGATAATATTCATATTGCTTCTGCCGCAGCTCAATTTCGCGTGGCAAGCATTCGTTGATTGACGTGGTCAGGGCGTTGAATTTGTCGAGAACGTCGACGATGCGGGTTTGTTCGGCAATCGATCTCTTATAATTCGCAGCATGAGGAATTGGGATTCTAAGTTTCTTCAGCTCTCCTGAAGTAATTAGCGGTTGCCCTCCGCCCTTTGCATATTGCCTTAAGTTCATTTCCGTGAGGATGTAGAAGATAAACTTCAAGCTGTAATTTTCTCTCACATTGACGATGATTGTGTTGTCTGAAACATCATATTTTCCATCCGCAATGTGGACATAGCCAGCATTGGCTCCAACTCTAGCAACGAGTATTTGTTTTCCCTCGTGGACATATTCGTCTGTTTTGGCAATCACGCCTGTTGATCCAAAAACCGGGTACTTGCCTTCAGCGGACCTCTTCTTATTTGTTCCAGACGAAACAAAATTGCAGAGACTATCTAAAGGCTTCCACTCCACGACATCATTTTCAAAACTCAGCAGCTTGGCGCAATAGTAGTTGTATTGCTTCTTACGAGCATTAAGCTCTGCAGTAAGCTCTTTGGTAAGCTCTGCGGTGAGGGCGCTGAATGCGTCCAAAATGCGCACGATCTCCGCTTGGATCGCTAGCGATTTTGTCGGATTTTCAGGGCATGGGACGGGGAAAACAAGCTGTTCTACAACAGCCTTTGAAAGGCGCGGAATGCTGGCCCTACGAACTTGCCCCGATATTTTCTTTTTTTGAGTTAGCAGCCAGTGATATAAGTATTTGCTTAAAACTTTCTCTGAATGGCGAAAAAAATAAACGTCGTCTGCTGCCCAGAAGCCGGAGTCATTGTAACCGATTTCGCCAGCTGCCCCCGCGCAAATAATAAATACAGATTCTGGTTCAACATTGCTTTCATGGTAATAGCCGAGTGGCGTCATGCTGTTCTGAAATACAGCGAAATCCCCAGTTTCTTCCAACTGACTTTTAACAAGTCGTTTCCCACGCTCAATTGCTACCACATTTTTCAACGGCAACCAGTCCACGGTAGAACCGTCCAGCAGCTGTTCCATAAAGCTCTGTCCGCTCATGCTTCGATCTCTGCAACGATGGTTCCAATTTCCGCACGCAAGTTATCTATTTTTTCTACCCTGATTTCTATTTCTGTATTCAGTTCGTCAATATCTATGATTTCGCGGTTTTCTTTGGCTTCCACATAGGAAATAACTGAAAGACTAAAATCATTAGCTCTAATAGCTTCAAGAGGAACGGATTTGGCAAAATGCTCAACATCCTCTTTGCTATCGAAGACCGAAAGAATTTGCTGAATGTGGCCGGGATTGGCTTCGTCATCGCTGTCCGTCAACCAGTTGTTGTTAATTCCTTTTTTGAATAGGCTACTTGCATCAATAAACTGCGTGCTAGTGTCGCTCTTGTGTTTGGACAGGACCAGAATATTAACGGCAATGGTGGTGCCGTAAAACAGATTGGGAGCCAGTGAAATCACGCTTTCCACAAAGTTATTGTCGATGAGATATTGCCGGATTTTTTGTTCTGCGCCGCCTCGATAAAAAATACCGGGAAAGCAAACAATTGCGGCACGACCTTTCGCCGATAGATAGCTGAGGGCATGCAGCACGAAGGCGAAATCCGCCTTCGATTTTGGGGCAAGTACCCCTGCCGGAGCAAAACGATCATCGTTGATCAATGTCGGATCGTCATCACCTTTCCACCTCACCGAATAGGGGGGGTTGGAAACAATCGCATCGAATGGCTTTTCGTCGCCAAAATGAGGGTTTTCAAGTGTATTGCCTAGCTGAATATCAAACTTGTCGTAGTTGATGTTGTGCAGGAACATGTTCATGCGGGCCAGATTGTATGTCGTGTGGTTGATCTCCTGGCCGAAAAAACCCTCCTCAACAATATGCGCGTCAAAGTGCTTCTTCGCTTGCAGTAGCAAAGAGCCTGAGCCACATGCCGGGTCATATATTTTGTTCACGCTCGTTTGATTATGCATCGCGAGCCGCGCAATCAGCTTTGAAACATGTTGTGGGGTGAAAAACTCGCCGCCAGACTTGCCCGCAGTGGCCGCGTAGTTCGAAATAAGAAATTCGTAGGCATCACCAAAAAGGTCGATTTGGTCGCCGTGAAATTCGCCAAATTTCAGCTCCGCAACGCCCTTGATGACGGCTGCCAATCGGGAATTTTTATCTTTCACTGTGTTGCCAAGGCGGTTGCTTGTCGTGTCAAAGTCGGCGAACAAGCCCTTGATGTCAGCCTCTGAGGGGTAGCCGCTCGCGGACCCCTCAATTCCATCAAAAATCTTCTTCAGGTCAGTATTCAGGCTCTCATTGTCTTTGACGTTTTTCGCGACATTGGAAAACAGTTGGCTGGGGTAAATGAAATACCCCTTGGTCTTGACCGCATCGTCCTTGATTTCAGGCGTGATAACGCTGTCCGGCAGCTCGGCGTAATTGATGCTTTCATCGTCGGCTTCGATATAGCTGGCAAAATTCTCGCTGACGAAACGATAGAAAAGGGTGCCAAGCACATATTGCTTAAAGTCCCAGCCATCGACCGCACCGCGCACCTCGTTGGCGATCTGCCAGATTCGGCGTTGTAGCTCGGCACGTTGTTCGGCGCTCGTCATGCTCTCTTTTCCTTTTATTTCTGCTCTTGCTCAGCGATCCAACGTTCAATTTCTGATCTGCGAAAACGCCAAGACCCGCCAACCTTGAACCCTGGAATACGGCCCTCCGACACAAAGCGATAAGCCGTCTTTTCAGCAATTTTCAAATAGCTGGCCAGCTCTTTGATCGTAAGAATTTCATCGTCCGACATCGCAGCCCGAATCCAAATTGGGGAACTGTGAGGAAAATAATGGAAGATGGGGATAGCGCAAGCCTTAAGTGCGGCGCGCGCTCAACAGTTCAGTGCAAGGCTTTCCTTACCTCGTTTGTAGGGGCTGCGTTGTGAGACCCAATCACTTGATGGATTTGTGACTTGCAGAACTTGCGGCGATCCTTTCTCAAAGGAGATCGCCATGCAGCACTTTACGCTCAACCAAAAAGCCAGAATCAAAAAACAGGAAGAACGACGCCGCCGCGAACGACGGCTGCGTGAAGAAGAATACCGCAGGCGCATAGAACGCTTGCGCCGCCAGATCGAGGAAGCTCGAAAGCGCCGTCAACGCATATTGCTGCTGCTCTTGCTGGCTATCCTTGCCATTCAGGAATCGATTTTGGCAGCATTTCAGGGCTCATATGTAAACTGGTCTAATCCCGATCCAGGTCCGTTAGATTGGACGCCTGACCCGGCAAACGACTTTGCCCCACGACACGGCAGTGACGACTACTGTGACGGCTACAGCCGCGATCAATGGAATCGGATGCTGGATGAGCGCAGCATCAAGGTCAGCCGCAAGGCCGAGATGAAAGCGGAGTGGGAAGCCGACCCAGAACGCGAGTTATTCCCTGAACGGTATCAGCTCTGGGGGCATCGCCCCTACGTCTGCCAAATCATGCCCGAGCTAACTGCCCCATACTGGCGAGAAGATGCCTTCGCAGCGCTTAAACTTCTGACGCCGCACGAAGTCCACACATATCTTCACGAAGCACATGCAACCGACCCTAGTGATCTTCGCAGGTGTTTTGGAGATCGCGATCAGCAGATAATCGCGGCATTCCAGCAGCGAGCTATCTTGTGGGAGGAACGCAAGAAAAGAGAAGCCCTGGACGCGGGGAAGGCGAAAAGAGCAAATAGACCAGACGACGACGATAATAAATTCGAACCGTGAGAACTCCTCTTCCGCGTCCATCTATATCGTCAAAGATTATGCCCGTTGTTCCTTGAGCCTAGCAACTCCGGCTCGTTCGGCTGCACAGGATCAGAGACAGCGGCCAATCCACCCGCAGTTGGCGACCACCAGACGCTTTCAGCCAGCGGTCACACTGGACGTAATCAAAGCCGTTGCGACAATATCACTTTATGAATTGCGGTTTTCCTATTTCTGAAAACCGGTTTTCATAACCAGCCTTGGGCTGGGTGATCGCTCCGGCGCGTCGGGATCAGCAGCAGGCGTCAGGATCGACCGCAGACGGTCGCGCTCGATGCCTGCCCGGAAGGCCGAATCCTGTGCTTCACAAGCCCTTCTTTCGGCTTCGTAGCGCTGGCGCTCAGCCTCAAGTTGCTTTCTCTCGGCTGTCTGCGCGACATTCCGCCAGCGGTCGATTTCGCTAGCGAATTCCCCACGAACCTTTTCAATGAGGCAGGACTTCCGCAGGCGATCCCAGACTGCGCGCAAGCGACCGGCCCAACCGGAATATCGTTCGGCATCGGCCATCGCTGATTGGGCTTGCTCTTGGTCTTTTCTGGCTCGATCCTGAGCAGCCAGCGCAGCGGCTGTCGCTTTGCGGGCTGCCTCCTGTTGACGGGCAGCGTCGGCGGCGACAGTAGCGGCGTCAGCCTTCGTTTTCGCAATGAAGGTTTCGCCGTCCGCCTTGACCTTCTGTGCTCGCTGTACGACCTTTTGCAATGATCGGGCTTGTACCTGTTCACGTTGCCACTCATCCCGCGTCAGGCGGCGGCGCTGTGGGCCAAGACGCGTCAATCCACAAGGGACCGCAACAGCCTCATGGTAGCTGTCTTGCCATGCCCGCATTGCTTGCTTGTATGCCCCATCTGCTCGTTTCGAGAGAGTTTTTCTATCCTCGCCGTCCTTGCCGGTGTCCATTACGGCACGCTTCGCGATGACGCCTGGATGGAATTTTAAGGCGGACATACCGGGCTCATCGACCGGTACAACATAGGCGTGGATATGAAAGTATTCCTCGTCCTCGTGCCTGACAACGGACTTTAGATCGTCTCCATACTGTGAACGAAGCCAATTTATCGTTCGCTTTTCCCACTCTTTGGCTTCTTTTCGTTTCACTGGATCGTCACGTATTTCGGCCATCGTGGCCGGATATGAAGCAACGACCGTGTGCAGAGTTTTTTTGTCTTTTGCGAGCTTCCGAGTATGACCGCCCTTGACGGCGATGGTTGCGGCAGCGGCGGCAGTGTCATGCATGTCCTGCACCGTCGCCACATCGACCCCGTACACGACGACGGGCGGGGCCGGATTCTCGACATGAACGGATGCTTCCGGCTTTCGCCTTGCTTCCGCAAATATGAAATCGGTGGAACGCCCTTTGGTGTCGGCTTTACGGGCAAAAGATTCGAGATGTACGAATTGGTAACCCACCGTATCACCTCAGCCTGTGCGGCGGTTATGTTCTGTCGCCAGAACGCTGTCCATGTCACTCCATCCGCCCGGTAGACGTGAGGCAAGCTCATTCTTCAGGTGAAATGATTGGAGGGACCAGTTCGCGAGCCATTCAACGGCGTAGCCGTAACGGATATGAGAGTGTAGAGCCTCAAAAACATCTCTGGGCAATATGAATAAGCCGTGTGGGTCCATACCGTCACTCGACGCACCTTCGGTCAGATCAAGCCAAGTTTGCGCGACCTCGGGGTCATCGATAGCCATTGCGGCCAGCAAGGAACTGGCAACGGCGATGTGCCGCGCGTCGAGTTCAATTATGCGATCTATGATTTGACGCGTCTGACGTTCCTGCATCGCTTCGCTCCAAAGATAGGAAAAATATCCTTAGAGCATGAGTCCAAAATCCATCGGCGGAAACAGGAAAAATGGGAAGAACCCGAAATTAGTAGTGACCGACTACTCATTGCAAGCAATCATCGGCCACTTCATGGAGACAATTCCATCGAGGGAGTGATGCCAGCCCCCCAGTGTCCGGGGAGGCCATCAGGCATGACCCTCCCCGCCTTCCGGCTGAAACAAATGTTCACGACATAAGCAGACCCTTCTGCCGGGAGGGCGGCGAGGGCGGTCACCTTCAGAGGCCCGGCAGATGCTCAGGCCTCTCTCAGTTTAGTTCGCCAGTTAGCAACTGTCTGAGGAGATACACCGATCCTTCGCGCAATTGCTCGGTTTGAGCGGTCGGGGTATTCTTTTAGCATCAGGCAGACTTCTGCTATTCGCTCCTTAAAGGGCTGCGAAGCTTTCGGAGTTTCCGGCGCTGGCCGAGGTTCGAACAAGCGAAGATCATCGAGCAGGCGCATTTGAAGAGATGCTTCATCGTCAGGCGATAAAAAAGCACCTGACTTGCTCCGCATTTGCCACAGCCGGACGCGGGCCTGGACATCATAGATAGACCTGGCGGGGTAGGTATCGACGATGTTCTCAAGAATCCGCTTCCGCCCGTCGATCCACCACTCGGTGTCGTAGCAGAAGAAAGCCTGTCGGTTTCGGTGGACCCTATGCCATTCCATCAATTCGAACATGGCGGAAGCTGGCGTAGAGTGAACTGGAAACACGCTGCCAAATAAGGTCTTCAGCTCCCCGCTGAGGTCGTCGTAGCGGAAATGTTCGGGAAGGCCGCCAGATGGAGGATAGCCTTTTACTGCTTTTTGAAGGGCCCGCTCTAGGCTTGATGGCCGCAGCACACTGTCTTCGTCACCATATAGCTTTAACAGTTCGCGACGACGATCCTGGTCGATGCGTTCCTGATCTGCCACAAGCGCCTTGTATTCCTCGCTATCGAGATATTCTTCCAGGAGTTCCGAGGAGGGGCGTTTACTAAACTGGCTAATGGACCTGACGGCCTCAAGGAACGTTAGTCCTGCCGCCGTGGCGACACGCTTTGCGAGAGTGCGGTGTAGTGCCCGCTGGTCAACTGGCCCTGAGCAGGACAGTGCTAAGAACCGAGTAAATCTGGCTTGATCGAGGTCATATGGTGGAACGCCAATCATGCGCACACCTCACTTGGCAAAAATGAAGAGACCCAATGAATGTCCAATTTGAGCGGTGGCCATTTTTCAGTCCCTCCTTTGTGCTGACCAAATTCTTCATGCGTGCCCAAAAATGCGTTTCTAGCCCAATCTGCATAACTCTGGGAAAACACTTGGCGCTTCTCTGCGCGGTTTTCTGGCTTCCAGGCATGACCAAGAGCTATTTTATGGACAGCTAAGTTTACCTGATCACGAAACTGCGCCTCGACGTCCTTCCAGATCACCAGAAAGAGTAGATGATGGTCCGATGGCTTGTTAATCGGAGGAATGTTGAAGGTCGGTGTAGGCATAAATGATGCTCCTTTAGTAAATATACGTCTGTGGCTTTCCAGAGACGGCATGACAGGGGTGAAATGGATTCGGTCAGGTGCTGACAGCGGAACGGAATGTTCCTCATCTAGGCGGGCTCCTGGCGGTTCAGACGGTGCAATGATGTTCTAGCCCTGTCGACATTGCGCCGGAGCTTGGCTTTGATCAGACTCCGTCCTCGGTGGGAGGCGACGGTTCTGCATTGGCTCCGCTACTGGTCATAGCCAGGGGACAATTCCTCGCAGCATGGTTTGCGGTTATGGGATTGTTGATGTTAGTGCGCTGGCCGTACAGAGAATCCTCTTTACCTCCAGAGCAAGAGGTCTTGTTCCCTGGTTCATCTTCCAACGTTCCTTTCACAGATTTGTCCGCCCCTTCTGGCGGATCATGAGCCGCCCGTCTTGACGGTTCATGATCCGTCATTACCGACGGGTCCAAGGGCATGTAACTCGCCACTTCCGGCGGTTCATTCTGAGGAAAGATGGGGTGCTTTCGTGCCTCGCGACGCTCTTGTCTTTGCTCCCGCAGTTCATCGACATGATCGAGGATTGCATGAACCTTTCGTTTCGATACCCGCCAGCGGTAAAAATTTGTGGTGGTTTTGCCGCGCCTGGTGATTTCCATCCAGCCGGAAGCCGCAATCTGGGGAACCCACCGCTCAACGGTACGGACGCCAACCCCCAACTCGTCTGCGATGGTCTGGTAGCTCGGATCACAGCGGCCGGTATCGCCGTTCAGGCAATCCAGCATGAAGTTTGATATTACCTTCGCGGTTTTGCTCATACGGCTATCACGATCTTTCCCGATCCAAGTGCGATACTCGTGCTTCGCCTTGGTGAACTGACGATGGAAATGGTCATAGTCCGCCTTAAGGCCACTAGGCCATTTCGATTTATGGACGCCGCGAATCTGCTCCGCGATATGACGCGGCAGCACCGGTATTGTGTACATTCCATCTTTTTCAATCATGTGGGCCTCTCCGGGGACCATGATGAATTTGATCAGCATGCTCAGTTTGGAGGGGGCTCAAATTGGACACCGGACCATCCATTACGCAAAATGAATGTTCCTCGCCGGGGTTCACGGCCAACGCTACTTTGACAACAGTGGACACCCGCTCGCCAAGGCGTTGATTGAGACTGCCTATCGACCGCAAGAAATTCGCAATATTGTGCATGCTCACCTCAACCGCGTCGCAAGATGGCGGCAGCTACGGCTTCCGCATAGTCGCCGACGACATATTGCAGACGGCTCCAAGTTCCGCCTTCAATCCCGTCGGCGATATGAGAATAGTCTGCAGCGTGCAGGATCGCTTGCACGAGGGCTCTGTCGCCAGTTCCCCCCGGCAGCGCACAAAAAATGTCTGGCAGTTTCCCGTTTTTCTTGTAATCAAGGTCGCTAAACGCGTTGGTAAAGTCCCGCCACGTGTCGAGATGGCCGATCTTCAGCCCGCCCTTGGCGCAAATGCGCCCGGCTGGACCGCTCCGAAAGTCGCGAAATGAAAGAAGCAGAGAGGACATGGGTATTTCCTTTTTGTTAGAGCCAAACCGGGACCTCGGCATAAAATCCTGGAAGAATGAGTTGTGAAATGAAGGGCGCGGGTTCGCGCCCTCCAGAGCTTGTCGGCGACAAGGGAGTGAACTATTCAGCATGTGCGGATACAAAACCGGACAAGTAACCGGACTTCGCCGCAGGGCATTTCCAGGCCGAAAGCCTGACGATCTGCCACAGCACCTATGACTGGGACCGACCATGACAGCAGCAATGACGCCGTTGTTAAGGTGAAGTTGGTGCAAGGCTCCGAAAAATTCAACGGATATATTTTTCAGTTGGCTAGGTGCAAATCGCTTGAACCGGCTATGCTTTTGAACTACTATAGAATACTATTCTTCTTGAGTTGGCTTTTCACTATTTGATTAGAAAAATATACTTTTTCAGATGTTCAGTCTCTAGTATGGAATAGATTTTCTGCAAGAGCAGACGAAAATAAATTCGATTTGCCCAAAATAGCTTGGTTAGGCCTTGCAAAAGGTCGTTCCATTCTGATCGTCTCCGTTCCCGGAGACTACCGCTGTACCGTCTGCGTCTCTTCGTAAGATGCTAGCCGGTTGGAACCGATACGTTTTTGTGTTTTGCGCCATTTATTCAGGTGGCCGCAGCCCTGCATCAAGCTCCTGAGAAGGCCCATTTTCCAAGCTTAAGGTGAACTACATCTGCCTCATTATATCCGTCTCGTGGTCTTGGTGGTTAGCGTCACCGCACGTCCAGAACCGCGTGTCTTAGTCAGGTATACTGAAGCAATACAATTCTGCGAGACACTTTTCGCGTCTCAATAGGGTTTACTTCCGAGTTTTAAGACAACAAACTGTATGCATCTAGAGTCAATTGAGACATCGCCGATGATAGGACAGCTTTACGGATACGCCCGCGTTTCGACAAACGACCAGGACCTTGCCATTCAGGAGGCGGCTCTCAAGGCGGCAGGATGCAAGATCATCCGTGCAGAGAAAAAGTCCGGCACATCGACCGGCGGACGAGACGAGTTACGAACGCTTTTAGATTTTATGCGAGCAGGCGACACCGTAGTTGTTACGCGCATTGACCGGCTGGCGCGCTCGATTGCTGACCTCGGCGCAATAGTCAAAGAACTAGAGACGCGCGGTGTGGCTTTAAAGGCCACCGAGCAGCCGATTGACACTTCTTCCGCAGCAGGCCGCGCGTTCCTGCAGATGCTGGGCGTTTTCGCAGAATTTGAAACCGCGATCAGGAAGGAGCGCCAGCTCGAAGGCATCGCCAAGGCTAAGGCGGAAGGCGTCTACAAAGGCCGGAAGCCATCCATAGACGCCAAGCGTATTCGAGTGTTGCTGGAGGAAGGCAAGGGTGCGTCGGAAATCGCCCGACTATTGGGAATTGGCCGCGCCAGCGTATACAGGGTGATGCAGACGTGAAAAACAAGGCACCGGCAATCGGAAAATCCGGCAGGGGTAGCCTCGCTCTTTTCACGACGATTCTCCACCCCTTCAAATCAAGCCACTTGTCTCGATCTGATCGCCGACGGCGACCGGGCCTCCTGAATAGTCGCGAAACTTTCTCGCTCAGTGACGGTCAGCGCGGCGGCTCTTTGTGACCTGCGGTCACCGCCATGGCCATGCTGGCCAAGACGGTACAAGAGCCTATGCCGCCGCGCAGGCCGTCAACCCCTACCTGTCGTCGAGATCAATGCAAACGTGGTTTACTGCCGCTTGACGCTCGGCCTCAAGATTTTTCCGTTCGCGGCTAAAAGCGGCGGGGTCAGCTTCCTCTTCTTTATCCGAGCTATCGGTGCGGGGGGAGGGGCGCTTGTGTCCGCAACCTCAAGAAACGCTAGGTCCAGAGGTGACTGAAAGGCTTCGACAACTTCCTTGAGCTTAGCTGTTGTGATGCGCTTCGTATAAGTTGCGCCTTCGCCTCCACCACCTTCGTGGCCCATGACCGCATTAATATGGGAGTCTTTGAGGTCGGTGGAGTCCAGCACTGTGCGAAATGTATGCCGGAACGAATGGAACGAAGTTTTCCCGCTCACCCCCAAAGCTATTTTGATCTTTGAAAAGTGGCGGCTAAATTCCTTACTGAGGCTTTTACCGTTGTCAGGCAGTTGCGGCGAGAAAAGGTGCCCTGCTGCACGAGTGCGCTGCAGCTTTACGAAGTTCATGAAGCCGTGTTTGATCAACCAGGGATGGATGGGAATGATACGTGCTCCTGCTTCAGTCTTTGGGTCCCACCCTTCACGAGGCGTGATGTTGAAGCAGGGTATTGCGTCCCTGGTAATGATGTCGACGTCAGGTCGCAGGCGGCAAATCTCTTCGAGTCTCATGCCGCCGTGGAGGGCGATCAAAGGCAACCAGTGTAAGGCGCTGGATGTTGGCGCACTGCGGTACTCGCTCGACGTAAGCAGCCGCTGAAGGTCCTCACGCGACCAGTCGTCGCGAGCGGACTTCTTGTTCTTTGTTCCAGGGAACGAGTGCCCCGCAAATGGTTGAAGCGTCGCGGGAACGTGCTTTTTGTAGGTCAACCATTTCCAGATAGAGCGCATACCAGAAAAATGGCGTTTGACGGTTTTCATCGTGACGCGCGGCAACATCTCGTTGGCAGCGGCGCGGGCAAGTTCCTTTTTAGGAGACACTACTGCGCCCTTCCCATGGGTGGCAGGCATGCTTAGGATAAACGTACGGAATTCACTAGCGACATCAAATGTAATCTGGTCGAGTGGCAGATCGCCCATCAGGCCGATAAATAGTTCTACGGTTTTAAGGTACTGATCTGCGTCCTTCAGCGGATTATGGTGGTTATAACCAGCGATAATGTCCTTTTGCCAGTCGGCCAGGAATTGGGATATCCTTGCTGAAGAAATCCCTGAGGCGCGCACCGTCGGACTGATCGGGGCCTCAACGGTCACCAAATGTGAAGTCGAAGCCTCAGGCCGGAAAACCTCCTGCATGCGTTTGTCGACATGCTCCTGTAGCGCATGCAGCATTGCTTCGACCGTCCTTGCCACGATCTTGCCGTTCCCGGTGAAGCCCGCGTCTTCAAGAACATATTGGGCCTCCACGTACATGGCGTCTCGCTCTTTGAACAAAGCGTCTGTTTCGACGTTCACCATAAGCGAGCGGGCAAGATCAGCATGATGCGCACGGAGTGAGCCCGGAGTCCTTGACTGCAATTTCTTGATACGCTCCTGCCAGACCTCTGTGCTCAAGCTCCAGCGCACTGCAGCGCGAATGTCTTCGTCTGTGGGAACGTAGTCCTCTTCTTCCTCAAGCATCCGAAACAGCCCTTCCGTCTGGATGAACAGCTCAGCTGCTCGTAACTTGGCCATTCTTCGCATGGTGGTATTTAACGAGCGGTATAACTCTTTCCGTCGAAGCCGAGCCTGAAGGTGCGGAGGAACGCGCCGCCTAAACACGAATGAATCAGCTTCACGTCGAAGATAACTAGACATCGTCAATGCGCCCTATGTGGGGGTGCAATGTGGGGTAATCCCCAACACTGACGAGATCGGCATAAATTATTGAATTAAAACAATGTTTTTGGCTGGGGAACCTGGATTCGAACCAGGACTAACGGAGTCAGAGTCCGTGGGTCTACCGTTAACCTATTCCCCAAAACTGCGTGGGCGATGTTTGTGCCCAGCCGGTGAAGCGGGCTTATAAACAAAAGATCGGGGGATGCAATAGATTTTGGCAAAAAATCCGCAAGCCCCGGTAAAAACTCGCGAGGGTGGCCGTGCGAAGTGGGCGGATGGCGATCCTTGACGCTGTGCAAAAAGAATTTGGCGAATTGGGACGGCGCTGGTAAAGTCCATCCAACGAAAATCAAGAGAGCGCCTTGAGCGGCTATCGTTCCGCGCGGCGCAATGGACAGACACGTGAGAGACCCCGACAACGGCGAACAGCCGTCCGTTTCCGGGGCGTCGGCAGCAGACCGCAACGATGGGCAGTCAGTACCTCGTTCCGGCAAAGGCAAGCGCAGGCGGGGAAAACCGTCGCGCGCAGCCTCTGCGAATGCCAGTTCCCCCGTTGGTAACGGAGAAACACGGCGTCCCGAAGTGACAGATGCAACCGGAGAACCGGTGCGCAAGCGTAAACGCAGGCGCCGTTCCAAATCCGGTCAGGCACAGCCTTCCGTTGCCTCCGGTGCAATGGCCGAGGCGGCTGGTCCGAAGGCGGCCGCTGTACCAGGCGCAGACAATTCCAGCCGCAAACGCAGCAATAAGAGCCGGCAGCGCCGCAGCCTGCAGGGGCGCCCGCTTGCGGCTACCGAAAAGCCGCGGCCCGTCAGCGACGCCGCAAAACAGCAGCCGTCGCAACCTTCCGCCGCCAGCGCGCGGGTCGAAGAACGCCCGCCGTCCGGCTTTCATGGTTCAGCAAACAACGGTCACGACCGGCGTGGCAATGGCCAGTCCTTTCTGCATGGCTCCGATTCGGGCTCGCCGCTTTATGCGGCGCTCGATCTCGGCACCAACAATTGCCGGCTGTTGATTGCGCAGCCGACCCGTCCGGGCCAGTTTCGTGTCGTCGATGCGTTTTCGCGCATTGTCCGGCTCGGCGAAGGGCTCGGTGCGTCCGGCCGCCTGTCGCAGGAAGCGATGGACCGCTCGATCGAGGCCCTGAAAGTCTGCGCCGCCAAGCTGAAGACCCGCGACATCCGCAAGACCCGGCTGATTGCCACCGAGGCCGCCCGTGCCGCCGAAAACGGCGAGGCTTTTCTTGAGCGCGTTCTGGCCGAAACCGGTCTGGAACTTGAGATCATCAACCGCGAAACCGAGGCACGGCTTGCCGTCTCCGGCTGCTCGTCGCTGGTCGGGCGCGAAACCAAATCGGTGGTTCTGTTCGATATCGGCGGTGGTTCCTCGGAAATCGCCGTCATCAAGATCGGCGAAACCCGGTCGAGCCGCCTTGCCAATCACATCACCCATTGGACATCGCTGCCGGTCGGCGTCGTGACGCTGTCGGAGCGTCATGGCGGCCAGGACGTCTCGCCGGAAAGCTTCGAGGCGATGGTGGTCGAGGTTCAGGGCATGCTGTCCAATTTCGATTGCCCGGCCATCCACACGCTCGACAATCCCGGCGACGAGAACGGCTTTCACCTGATCGGCACCTCCGGCACGGTGACGACGCTGGCCGGCGTGCATCTCGATCTGCCGCGTTACGATCGCCGCAAGGTCGATGGCCTCTGGCTGTCGGACGACGAGGTCTCGGCGATGCAGGCGCGTCTGTTGTCCTGGGATTTCACCGCCCGCGCCGCCAATCCCTGCATCGGGCCGGACCGGGCCGATCTGGTTCTGGCCGGATGCGCCATTCTTGAAGCCATTCGCCGCCGCTGGCCATCGGAGCGCATGCGCGTCGCCGATCGCGGCCTGCGCGAGGGGCTTTTGACCGATATGATGGCCGATGATGGTGTCTGGCGGCGCGGACGCGCCCGCCGCCATCCGCGCGGCATGCAGTACGGTTCCCACGAAGGAAACTCACAATGACAAAACCCCCGATCGGCGGAAACCGCACCGGGCGCAAGCTTGGCCAGAAGGTCAAGAAGGGCAAGCTGAAGGCGTCGTCGCGGCGCTGGATCGAGCGGCATATCAACGATCCCTATGTGCAGCGCGCCCAGCTCGAAGGCTATCGCGCCCGTGCGGCGTTCAAGCTTCTGGAGATCGACGAGAAGCACAAGATCCTCACCGGTGCCAAGCGCATCATCGATCTGGGTGCTGCGCCGGGCAGCTGGTCGCAGATCGCCGCCAAGGTGACGAACTCGACCGATAGCGATCCGAAGGTCGTGGCGATCGATTTTCTCGAGCTCGATCCGCTGGCCGGTGTGCATATCCTGCAGCTGGACTTCCTTGACCCGACCGCACCGGAAAAGCTGATGACGGCACTGGGTGGCACACCGGATCTGGTGTTGTCGGACATGGCGGCGCCGACAACGGGCCATCGCCAGACCGACCATATCCGCACCATGCATCTCTGCGAGGTCGCGGCCTATTTCGCCATCGACGTTCTCGGCGAAGGCGGGCATTTTCTGGCAAAGACATTCCAGGGCGGTGCCGAGCGCGAGCTTTTGACCCTGCTGAAGCAGAACTTCAAGCAGGTCATCCATGTGAAACCGGCGGCCTCGCGGGCGGAATCGGTTGAGATGTTCCTGCTCGCCAAGGGTTTCAAGGGCCGCAAGCCCGGCGCCCGCTCACTCTATGACAGTGAGACCGAGATTGACGAGCGCGAAGTGGTGGATGAGCGGGATTCGGTCGAGGCCGATTAAGCGATGCTTCTCTACCTCACCATCGGCACCAATGATCTGGACCGGGCGCAGCTGTTTTATGACGCAGCGCTCGCTCCGCTGGGTTTGAAACGCCGCAAGCAGGACGATGTCGAAATCGGTTACGGGGCGGAGAGCGACAGCCGCTGCCGCCTATGGGTCGTCACGCCCTATGACCGCAAGCCTGCGACGATCGGCAATGGCTCGATGGTTGCGCTCGAAGCGGAAAGCCGCGCCGTGGTTGATGCTTTCTATCAGGCAGCCCTTGCCAATGGCGGCACCGACGAGGGCGCGCCGGGCTTACGGCCATTTCACGCGAATTTCTACGCGGCCTTTGTCCGCGATCCTGATGGCAACAAGCTGTCGGCCGTCTGCGAGCGGCCGCAATAGGCCGGTCCCAACTTACTTGACGCTGATTGTCTCAGTCTCCGGATCGGTTCGCATCCGGTGACCGGAGACCGATGCGCCGGCTGTTTTCGACATGCCGATCAGCGGAATGATCGCCGTCAGGGTGATCGCCGAGATCAGCATGAAGGCGAGCTGGAAATCGCCCAGCTCCAGCTTCGATCCCGTCAGCGTCGTTTCGATTTCCAGGATGGCGCCGGCAACGGCAACGCCGAGCGCCAGGCTCATCTGCTGCAGCACGGCGGTCATCGATGTGGCCTTGCTCGCCATCGAATCCGGGATATCGGCGAAGGCCAGTGCATTGACGCTGGTGAAGAAGAACGAGCGGGCAAAACCGGCGAGCAGCAGGATGAACATCATCACGATGTAAGGCGTTGCCGGTGTGAAAAGGCCGTTGACGAACGTCAGGATCGTGCCGGCGATGCAGGCAAAGATCAGCGTTGTGCGAAAGCCCGCAAAGATCAGCACGCGCTTGGCAAAGAATTTCGTCGTCAGCGCCCCGACGGCGCCGACGAAGGTGATCATGCCGGATTGGAATGGCGTCAGGCCAAAGCCGACCTGCAGCATCAACGGCATCAGGAAAGGCACCGCACCGATCGAGATGCGAAACAGCGTGCCGCCGATCGCAGCGGCGCGAAACGCGCTATCCTTGAACAGGTTGAGATCGAGCAGCGGGGCAGGGTGGCGCCGCGCGTGGCGGACATAAAGGAAGCCGCAGATGATGCCGATGACGACGGCGGCGGCGCCGATCTGCGGTGGCAGTACCGGCAGGCTCATCACCGACAGTCCGAACATCGTGCCCGAGGCGGCGATGGCGCTCAGGAAAAAGCCCTTGATATCGATCGGCGGCGGCGCATCGCTCTTGATCTCCGGCAGGTAGATGCCCGACAGGATATAGCCGATGATCCCGACCGGCACGTTGATCAGAAAGATCCAGTGCCAGGAGAAATAGGTGGTGATGAAGCCGCCGAGCGGCGGTCCGGCGAGTGGCCCGACGAGGGCGGGAATGGTGAGCAGCGCCATGGCGCCGACCAGTTCGCTGCGCTGCGTCGAGCGCACCAGGACGAGGCGGGCAACCGGCGTCATCATCGCCCCGCCCATGCCCTGCAGAAAGCGCGAAACGACGAAGGCAAGCACGCTGTCGGCGACGGCACAAAGGATCGAGCCGAAGACGAATACGAGAATGGCCGCGCGAAAAATGCGCTTGGCGCCGAACCGGTCGGCCATCCAGCCGCTCAAGGGAATGAAGATCGCCAGCGATACCATGTAGGACGTCAGCGCCAGCTTCAGCGTGAT
Source organism: Pararhizobium sp. DWP1-1-3 (assembly GCF_049896125.1). Lineage (NCBI taxonomy): Bacteria > Pseudomonadati > Pseudomonadota > Alphaproteobacteria > Hyphomicrobiales > Rhizobiaceae > Pararhizobium > Pararhizobium sp. DWP1-1-3. The sequence goes on along the minus strand of NZ_JAFCTR010000002.1, from coordinate 434,669 downwards.
CGGCCCGACGCCGAGGTCATGGGCGATCGCCGGCAGCGATGTGGCAATGACGGTGGAGTCCATCTGCTCCATGAACAGAGCGACGGCGAGGATCATCGGAACGATGCGATTCATGCGAACGGCCTTGCGCGGTGGGGCGGAGCGTCGGGAACATGGAACTTTCGCGGCGAAAGTCGCGGTCTGGTGCTCACTTTGCGATCACATCCGTGTGAGTTCAGCGGCCATCTCCTGTCAAGACCCTAGATGTCGCCTTGTTGATTGGACGCACCCCCCGTTCAATCCAACAATGCCAGCCTTCCAATCAAAAAAATGGAGAACAGCATGACGACGTCTATTCCCTTGAGCCGCCGTGCCCTATTTGGAGCGACGGCCGCTGGCGCCCTGGCGGCACCGTTCGTGATGACGCGGGCGGCTTTTGCGCAAAGCGAACCGAAAGCGGACATGATGAAAATACCGGCAGGCAGGACCAGCAGTTTCAAGCTCGGCACTTTCGGCGTCACCGTCATCAGCGACGGCCTGCGTATCGGCGAAAAACCGGAGGAAACCTTCGGCACCGACCAGACCCCGCAGGCGGTCGGCGATCTGCTCAAAGCCAACTTCCTGCCCACCGACAAATTCGTCAACGGCTTCTCGCCGACCCTGATCGATACCGGCACGGAGGTGATCCTGTTCGATACCGGCATGGGCGAGGGCGGACGGCAGGCCGGTGCCGGTCATCTGCTTGAAGGAATTTCGGCCGCCGGTTACACGGCCGATCAGGTCAGTATCGTCGTCATCACCCACATGCACGGCGATCATATCGGCGGACTGATGGAAGGCGGCGCACCGGCCTTCAAGAATGCCCGCTATGTCGCAGGCCAGGCCGAGTTCGATTTCTGGAAGGACGAAGCCCGCGTCGGAACGCCGGCCGAGGGCGGGCACAAGGGCGTCTTGAAAAACGTCGTGCCGCTGGCCGAAAAGATGACCTTCATCGCCGATGGTGCAGAGGTCGTGCCCGGCATCACCGCGATGGCGGCCTTTGGCCATTCTCCGGGGCATATGGTCTTCAAGGTCGAATCGGAAGGCAAGGGTCTGGTGCTGACGGCCGATACCGCCAACCATTTCGTGCTGTCGCTGCAGCGCCCGGATTGGGAAGTGAAGTTCGACATGGACAAGACCAAGGCTGCCGCATCGCGCAAAAGGGTCTTCGACATGGTCGCTGCCGACCGCCTGCCCTTCGTCGGCTACCACATGCCGTTCCCGGCCGTGGGCTTCATTGAGAAGTTCGAACAGGGCTATCGATTCGTGCCGGAGACCTACCAGTTCGAAACCTGATATCGCACTTGCGAACAGAATCTTGGCTGGCCCGGCACTCTTGCCGGGCTTTTGCTATTTCCAACCCGTCATATCCGTGTTACCAGCCCTCGCCAACTTCCAAGAAACTCTCGCCCGCTTGAGCGCGGCGAGTCTTCCACCGCACAGTTGTCAAACTGTGCGGGGAGAACACCTTTTACTGAAGGGATTTGGCCATGGCGCGCATCATCGAAACGGCAACCGGCTTGGAGGCATTGACCTTCGACGACGTTCTTCTGCAACCCGGACATTCCGAGGTCATGCCGGGGCAGACGAATATCGCCACCCGCATCGCCCAGGACATCGACCTCAACCTGCCGATCCTCTCCTCGGCGATGGACACGGTCACGGAAGGCCGTTTGGCAATCGCCATGGCGCAGGCCGGCGGCATCGGTGTCATCCACCGCAATCTCACCCCGATCGAACAGGCCGAGCAGGTTCGCCAGGTCAAGAAGTTCGAAAGCGGCATGGTCGTCAATCCGGTCACGATCGGCCCCGACGCAACGCTTGCCGACGCGCTGGCGCTGATGAAGATGTACTCGATCTCCGGCATCCCGGTCGTCGAAAATGCAACCGGCAAGATTCCCGGCCGCCTCGTCGGTATCCTGACCAACCGCGATGTGCGGTTTGCATCGGACCCAGGCCAGAAGATCTACGAACTGATGACCCGTGAAAACCTGATCACGGTGACCGAAAACGTCGACCAGAAGGAAGCCAAGCGTCTTCTTCACACGCACCGCATCGAAAAGCTGCTGGTCATCGATGCTGACCGCCGTTGCGTCGGTCTGATCACGGTCAAGGATATTGAAAAGTCGCAGCTCAACCCGAATGCCTCGAAGGATGCGCAGGGCCGCCTGCGTGCCGCTGCCGCCATCAGCGTTGGCGACGACGGTATCGAGCGGGCCGAACGGTTGATCGATGCCGGCGTCGATCTGATCGTCGTCGACACGGCTCATGGTCATTCGCAACGCGTTCTCGACGCCGTGACCAAGGTCAAGACCATGTCGAACTCGGTTCGCGTCATGGCCGGCAATGTCGCCACTGCCGGCGGCACCAAGGCGCTGATCGATGCAGGTGCGGATGCTGTCAAGGTCGGTATCGGCCCAGGATCGATCTGCACCACCCGCATCGTCGCCGGTGTCGGCGTGCCGCAGCTCGCAGCCATCATGTCGGCTGTCGAGGCGGCCCAGGCGGCCAATATCCCGGTTATCGCCGATGGCGGCATCAAGTTCTCGGGCGATCTGGCCAAGGCGATCGCTGCCGGTGCTTCGGCCTGCATGATCGGCTCGCTGCTTGCCGGCACCGATGAAAGCCCGGGCGAAGTGTTCCTCTACCAGGGCCGCTCGTTCAAGGCCTATCGCGGCATGGGCTCCGTCGGCGCCATGGCGCGCGGCTCGGCTGACCGCTATTTCCAGGCAGAAGTGCGCGACACCCTGAAGCTGGTGCCGGAAGGCATCGAAGGCCAGGTTCCGTACAAGGGCCCGGTCTCCGGCGTTCTGCATCAGCTGGCAGGCGGTCTGAAGGCCTCGATGGGGTATGTCGGCGGCGCGACCATCAAGGACTTCCAGGAGCGCGCCACGTTCGTGCGCATATCCGGTGCGGGCCTGCGCGAAAGCCACGCCCATGATGTGACGATTACCCGCGAAAGCCCGAACTATCCGGGCGCAAGCTGAGCGACTGTACTGACTCTGAATATGAAAAGCGGCGGAGATGTCTTCGCCGCTTTTTCTTTGTCTACGCCCCCAGCGCCCGCTGAAGGGCGGCGCTGCCGTAACGATGGCCCTTGACCTCGTAACCGACGACGGGAACGAGCGGCGAGAACATCAGGATGATAAGGCAGAAGGTCATGTTGACGCCTGCGGCAGCACACAGGACGGCCAGGATAACCACCGCCGTCATGCCGATCATCAGCCCGAGATAGAAGGTCTCCAGCTTGCGCAGCAGATAGACGTAATGCGCAAAGACCAGGGTGACATAGGCAAACACCGGCACGGCGACGGTGAGAACAGCGGCAACCGCGCCGATATGCGCCTTATGCTCGATGTAATAGGCCGCCACATGCAGGCCAGCACCTGTCGCCGCGATCGATGCGAAGATCGCCATGTGACCGTATCCCCAGAGGAAGGCGCGGTTGCGGAAGCGGTGCAGGACCTGGGCTGACGGCATAAGGAAATACAGCCACCACATGCCGAAGGTGAGCCCGGTGCCGGCAACGCAGATCAGGATGGCATCAAGGCTCCATCCCTGCTCGCCGACGATGGCCGAAATCGATGCCACGGTTCCGACGACACCTTCCCCGAGCGTGATGATTGCCAGCAGCCCGTAGCGCTCGGCGATATGGTGTGCGTGCCACGGTGTGCCGCCGCCTTTGCGTTCGGCAATGATTGGGCCCAGCATTTCGATCAGGGTGAGCAGGACGACGCAGAGAAAGGTCGGCAGCAGCGGCATGTCGATGAAGATCAGCGCGATCCAGCCGATCTGGGCAATCGAGATCGCCGTCACATAGGACAGACAGGCAGGGCGGCAATCCGGTGTTTGCCGGGCGGCCCGCAGCCATTGAAAAATCATCGCCACCCGCATGACGACATAGCCGAGCACCATGATGCCATTATCGACATGTGCGCCCTTGTCGATCGATTCGAACATTTGAGGCAGTCCGAGCGCCAGGATCAGCACGCCGACCATCTGCACCATGGTGGTCAGCCGGTAGATCCAGTCGTCGGTGTCGAAGGCGGAGGCAAACCACGAAAAGTTCACCCAGGCCCAGCAGACGGCAAACATCGCAAAGCCAAAGCCCATCAGCCCGGCGGCGTAATGGCCTTCGGCCAGCAGATGGGCGAGCTGTGACCCGGCAACGCCAAAAGCGATGACGAAGGTCAGGTCGAACAGCAGTTCGAGCGGCGTCGCCACCCGGTGGTGTTCGTGAGGGTCGCGTCCGCGCATCGGGGCGGCATGATGGGTGGGCAGTGGGGCTACGGGAGCATGCTGTTCGGACATACGGGTCTTTCTTACGGCTGCGGAGGCACTGTTTTGAGCATCCTTCATTCACAAAACAGCTGTCAAGCATGGAGCGGGCTGCAGGAGCGCTGCCGATGCTGTTCTGGATTTCCTGCTCGCCCGCTATAGATCAAGTCCGGTGCGAATCAACGGAGTGATCATGCCCATATCGACTGCAATCTTCTGGCCGGTCATCGCGCAGGTCGCGCTGATCCACGCGATCTATTTCCTGATGTTGAGGCGCCGTTACGGCGCCGTGCGCGCCGGAACCGCCAAAGCGTCGGATTTCTGGATTCCGGCGATCGAGCCGGAGCCCAGCGCCACCGTCGCCCGCAGCCTGATCAACCAGTTCGAGCTGCCCGTGCTTTTCTTTCTGGTTTGCACGCTGCTGTATGTAACGGCGGGCGTCAGTCATGCCGTGGTCGCCATTGCTTGGCTGTTCGTGCTCAGCCGTTTTGCCCATGCCTATATTCATGTAACGTCCAACCGGTTGCGCGTCCGCCAACGGCTCTTCGTCGCCGGGTTCGTGTTGAATTTCGTCTTGTGGGTGCTTTTTGCAGTTCACATCGCCGGTTTTTGACGGGGTCCGGCGTCACATTCTGTTGCATTGCACAGCGCGCAGTCCTGGGTTAGCATCCCGGCGAACGGGTAGGGTGGCGCGTCGAATGTTCTTCTAACGAATTGAATATAAATGAAATAAGCTTTCCTTCTGCTCGTCCCGCATTACGAAAACTTAATTTGCGGAAGCAGGACGCCGTCATTTCCAAGTGCTAACATTTCGCAATTGCAGCATACGAAGGGGGCGCATTCAGTGAGTACCATTCCGATGGGAAAGACTGTTCTGGTGTTTCAGGGCGGCGGTGCTCTCGGCGCCTATCAGGCCGGTGCCTACGAGGCTCTGCACGAAGCCGGTATCCGCCCCGATTGGCTGGCCGGCATCTCCATCGGTTCCATCAACTCCGCCATCATTGCCGGTAGCCCGATAGATGCCCGTGTCGATAACCTGCGCACCTTCTGGCATCGCGTATCGTCCGGTCTGCCGGGTCATTTCCTCGGCAATGGCGATGTTATGCGCAAGTGGTTCAACGAGTCGGCTGCCGTCCTCGGTTCGCTGACGGGCGTTCCCGGTTTCTTCACGCCGCGTGCCTTCGCGCCCTGGAACATTCCAGGCGATCCGATGGCCGCGATCAGCCTGTACGACACCGCCCCCCTTCAGGAAACACTGGCCGGTCTGATCGATTTCGACCTGATCAATGCCGGTGCCGTCCGCCTCAGTCTGGGAGCGGTCGATGTCGTCAGCGGCAATTTCAATTATTTCGACAATACGGAATGCGATTTTTCGCCGAAACACGTGGCCGCGTCCGGCGCCCTGCCGCCGGGCTTTGCGCCGGTGGAAATAGACGGCCGGTACTATTGGGATGGCGGCATCGTCTCCAATACGCCTCTCCAGCGCATTCTCGGCGGCGGCGAACTGGAAAGCGACATGTGTATTTTCCAGGTCGATCTGTTCAGCGCGAGGGGGAAGATGCCGAAGGATCTGTTCGATGTCGAGGCCCGTGAAAAGGAAATCCGCTTCTCCAGCCGCACGCGCCTCAACACCGACCAGTTCCGCAAGCTGCAGACTGTCCGCATGGCGGCCAAGCGGCTGATGGAAAAGCTTCCGACGGAGTTGAAGGACGATCCGGACGCGCGGCTGCTCGAAAAGATCGGCAATGATAGCGCCGTCACCATGGTGCACCTGATCTACCGGCATGCGGCCTATGAAAGCGGGTCCAAGGATTACGAGTTTTCCCGGCTCTCGGTGGAGGAACACTGGAAGGCCGGACATGACGATGTGGTCGAAACGCTCAACCATCCGGATTGGCTCAACCGCACGCGTCCGACCAATGGGATACGGGTTTTCGATCTTGCCGAGCAACGCCTGCGTGGGAAAAAGCCATGAAAATCGAAGATGTCGTCCGCAATGCCTTTGCCATGCCGCTGACCAGCCCATCCTATCCGCCGGGGCCATACCGGTTCGTCAACCGCGAATACATGATCATCACCTACCGCACCGACCCGGAAGCCTTGCGCCGGGTGGTGCCCGAGCCGCTGCAGTTCGATGAACCTCTGGTGAAATACGAGTTCATCCGCATGCCGGATTCGACCGGTTTCGGCGATTATACCGAGTCCGGCCAGGTCATCCCGGTTACTTACGAGGGCGTGCACGGCGGCTATGTGCACTCGATGTATCTGAACGACGACGCGCCGATCGCCGGTGGCCGCGAGATCTGGGGTTTCCCGAAGAAGCTTGCAGAGCCATCGCTGACATCGATGAAGGATGCGCTGGTCGGCACGCTCGACTATGGCGGCCAGCGGGTGGCAACCGCGACCATGGGTTTCAAGCATCGCACGCTCGACACGGCCAAGGTCCTGGAAAGCCTGAAACAGCCGAATTTCATGCTGAAGATCATTCCGCATGTCGATTGCACGCCGCGCATCTGCGAGCTTGTCCGCTACTATCTCGAAGACCTGACGGTGAAGGGGGCCTGGGAAGGTCCAGGCGCCTTGGCGCTGTTTCCGCATGCGCTGGCACCTGTCGCCGACCTGCCGGTGCTGGAAGTCAAATCCGCCGTCCATATTCTCTCCGACCTGACGCTGGGCCTCGGCGAAGTGGTCCATGATTATCTTGCAAAATAGGGAGTTAAAACCATGAAACTCAAGGACAAGGTCTGCATCGTCACCGGCTCGGCCAGCGGCATCGGCCTGGCGATTGCCAAGAAGTATGTGTCGGAAGGCGCCAAGGTCGTCATCGCCGACCTGAAGCTCGAAGCGGCGGAGGCGACGGCCAAGGACCTGACGGCGCAGGGGCCAGGCGAGGCGATCGGCATTGCCATGGACGTGACCAGCGAAGACGCCGTCAATGCCGGCGTTGCCGCCGTCGTTGCCAAATGGGGCAGGGTGGACGTGCTCGTCTCCAATGCCGGCATCCAGATCGTCAACAAGATCGAGGACTATGCCTTTTCCGACTGGAAGAAGATGCTCGCCATCCATCTTGACGGCGCCTTCCTCACCACCAAGGCCTGCATTCCGCACATGAAGGCGCAGAAGGGCGGCGCGATCATCTATATGGGCTCGGTGCATAGCCACGAGGCTTCGCCGCTGAAATCCGCCTATGTCACCGCCAAACACGGCCTGCTCGGCCTTGCCCGCGTGGTTGCCAAGGAAGGTGGACCGGACGGCGTGCGTGCCAACGTCATCTGCCCTGGTTTTGTAAAGACGCCGCTGGTTGAAAAGCAGATCCCGGAACAGGCGAAGGCGCTCGGCATCTCGGAAGACGAGGTCGTCAGGAAGATGATGCTCGGCGGCACCGTTGATGCCGAATTCACCACCGTCGAGGACGTCGCCGAAGTGGCGCTCTTGTTCGCTGGCTTCGAGACCAATGCGCTGACCGGCCAGTCGCTCGTCGTCAGCCACGGCTGGTACATGCAATAGGCAACAAACGTGATCCGGCCGGCATCGTCCGGATCACGTTTGCGTCAACTGTGCGGTGTTGTCATTGTCTAACGCTGCAAGTGCCGCAATTCTGTGTTTTGGCCGGTCATGCTCGCACTGTGTCGTGACCGAACGCCATTACAGCGCGTCTGCATGTCCTTGGGACCTGACGGCGCCGGCCACAGGAGGAAAGCATGAACAAGCCGCAGATCACCCAGGCGATGATCAACGCCTATGACGAGTACACCCATTTGAGCCTCGACCGCCGCGCTTTCATGCGAAAGCTGACGGCGCTGACCGGATCGGCCGCAACCGCCGCAGCCATCGCGCCGCTGTTGGCCGCCGATAGCGCTCAGGCGGAAATCGTCCCGGAAACCGATGCACGTGTGAAAGCCGAGGATGTCACCTATCCCGGTGCCGGTGGCGATATGAAGGGCTATCTGGCGCGCCCGGCCGATGCGACCGGCAAGCTGCCCGCCGTCATCGTCATCCACGAGAACCGTGGCCTCAATCCGCATATCAAGGACGTCGCCCGCCGCATGGCGCTGGAAGGTTTCGTGGCGCTCGCCCCGGACTTCCTGTCGCCCGCCGGTGGAACGCCGGCCGACGAGGACAAGGCCCGCGAAATGATCGGTGCGCTGGACGGCAAGCAGACCGTCGATAATGCGGTTGCGACCGTCACCTATCTTGAAGGCAATGACCTCACCACCGGCAAGGCGGGTGCGATCGGCTTTTGCTGGGGTGGCGGCATGGTCAACAAGCTGGCCGTTGCCTCTCCGGACCTGAAAGCCGGCGTCGCCTATTACGGTGCCCAGCCGCCGGCCGAGGACGTACCGAAGATCAAGGCGGCGCTTCTGTTGCAATACGCCGGTCTCGACGACCGCATCAATGCCGGCATCGATGCCTATAAGAAGGCACTCACCGACAACGGCAAGGACTTCGCCATTCACGTCTATGATGGCGTCAACCACGCCTTCAACAACGACACGTCGGCTGCCCGCTACGACAAGAAAGCTGCGGATCTGGCCTGGGGCCGGACGGTGGAGTTCCTGAAAGCGAAGGTCGTCTGACCTATTGCAGCAGACGCCTGGCGGCCTCCGAAATCAGGCTGGCCAAGGCGTGCTGGTCGTTCTGGCGGCCGCTGCGCGTGCGCCAGACCAGCCCGATCTTGCGCGACGGCTGCGGCTCGGCGAAGGGGACGATCCGCATGCGGTTGCGGGTCTTTTCGTCGTTGACGGCGATCTCCGGGATCAGCGTGATGCCCATGCCGTGGCTGACCATCTGCAAAAGCGTCGCCATCGACGTCGCGCCATAATTGGCGACGCGCCGGCCGGAATGAATGCCGCAAACGGCCAGCGCATGATCGCGCAGGCAGTGGCCTTCCTCGAGCAGAAGCAGCCGCTCGACATCGACCTTGTCCTCGGTCATCGGCGACATCAGGATGGTGTTTTCATCCTCCGTGCTGGCGATCAGGAACCTGTCTTCGAACAGCAGTGAGCTCGACAGGTTTTCCTCGTCGATCGGCAGCGCAACGATGACGCTGTCGAGCCGGCCGTGGCGCAACTCGTCGAGGAGGGGGCCGGTCAGAAGCTCTTTCAGCTCGATCTGCAGATTGGGATAGCGCTGGCGCACCAGCGGAATGAGCACGGGCACGAGATAGGGGGCAACGGTCGGGATGATCCCCAGCCGGTGTTTGCCTTCCAGCACCCCGGTGACCTGCCGCGCCTGCTGGTAGAGTTGATCGATACCACCGAGAATTTTGCGTATTTCCGGCAAAAGCGCTTCGCCCTCGCGGGTCAAAAGTGTCGGCCCCCTGCCGCGCTCGACCAGCTTGACGCCGAGTTCGCGTTCCATTTCGGCGATCTGCGCCGAGAGGGCAGGCTGGCTGACATTGACCATCAGGGCTGCCCGCCCGAAATGCCGGGCGCTGGCGAGCGCATCAAAATAGCGCATTTGGCGTATGGTGATCATGATAAGTTTATCCTATCGATAATTCAATTAAATACAATTGGAAATTATGGAACTTTTAGGGGATGTTGCGGCGGAACCGACGAAATTGCATTTCAAACAGGAGGCAGGAATGGACGCCAAAGTCGAGAATACGGGCAAGTGTCCGGTCATGCACGGGTCGCTCACCAGCAACTCGGGCGAGGGGACATCGAACCGGGAATGGTGGCCGAACCAGCTCAACTTGAAGATTCTGCACCAGAATTCGGCCCTGTCCGACCCGCTGGGCACTGGTTTTGATTATGCCGAGGCATTCAAGACGCTCGATCTTGCCGCAGTCAAGCAGGACATCTTCGCCCTGATGACGGATTCGAAGGATTGGTGGCCGGCCGATTTCGGCCATTACGGTCCCTTCTTCATCCGCATGGCCTGGCACAGCGCCGGCACCTATCGCACCGGCGATGGCCGCGGCGGTGCGTCCTCCGGCACCCAGCGCTTTGCGCCGCTCAACAGCTGGCCGGATAACGTCAATCTCGACAAGGCTCGCCGCCTGCTCTGGCCGATCAAGCAGAAATACGGCACCACGCTGTCCTGGGCCGATCTTCTGGTCCTGGCCGGCAATTGCGCGCTGGAATCGATGGGCTTCAAGACCTTCGGTTTTGCCGGTGGCCGTGCCGATGTCTGGGAGCCGGAAGAAGATATCTATTGGGGTGCGGAACGCACCTGGCTCGACGACAAACGCTATAGCGGCGACCGCGATCTCGAAAACCCTCTGGCAGCTGTGCAAATGGGCCTGATCTACGTCAACCCGGAAGGCCCGAACGGCAATCCGGACCCGCTGGCTTCTGCCCGCGACATCCGCGAAACTTTCGCCCGCATGGCCATGAACGACGAGGAAACCGTTGCTCTCATCGCCGGCGGCCATACCTTCGGCAAGACCCATGGTGCCGGCGACGCCGCCCATGTCGGCCGGGAGCCGGAAGGCGCCGATATCGAGCAACAGGGTCTCGGCTGGGCCAGCAGCTATGGCAGCGGCAAGGGTGGTGACACCATTTCCAGCGGCCTGGAAGTCACCTGGACCTCGACGCCGACGCGCTGGAGCAACAACTTCTTCTGGAACCTCTTCGGCTATGAATGGGAACTGACCAAGAGCCCGGCCGGTGCCCACCAGTGGACCCCGAAGCACGGCATGGGCGCCCGCTCGGTCCCGGATGCTCACGACCCTGAAAAGCGTCATGCACCTGCCATGCTGACCAGCGATCTGGCGCTGCGCTTCGATCCGGCCTACGAGCAGATCTCGCGCCGCTTCTACGAAAATCCGGATCAGTTCGCCGATGCCTTTGCCCGCGCCTGGTTCAAGCTGACCCACCGCGACATGGGTCCGAAGGTGCGTTATCTCGGTCCGGAAGTGCCCAGCGAAGACCTGATCTGGCAGGATCCGATCCCGGCTGTGGATCATCCGCTGATCGATGCGGCCGATATTGCCGACCTCAAGGAAAAGATCCTGGCGTCAGGCTTGACGGTTTCGCAACTGGTCTCGACTGCCTGGGCCTCGGCATCGACCTTCCGCGGTTCCGACAAGCGTGGCGGTGCCAATGGTGCGCGCATCCGTCTTGCTCCGCAAAAGGATTGGCAGGCCAATCAGCCCGAGCAGCTGGCGACGGTTCTCGCCACGCTCGAAGGCATCCAGAGGGCGTTCAACGACGCACACCTGGGCGGCAAGAAAGTATCACTGGCCGATCTGATCGTGCTCGGCGGTGCCGCCGCTGTCGAAAAGGCGGCAAAGAGTGCCGGTCAGGATGTTGCCGTTGCCTTCACGCCCGGCCGCACCGACGCGACGCAGGAACAGACAGACATCGAATCCTTCTCGGTGCTTGAGCCGGTTTCGGACGGTTTCCGCAACTATCAGAAGGCAAGCTTCACGGTATCGGCCGAGGAACTGTTGATCGACAAGGCGCAGCTGCTCACCCTGACGGCTCCGGAAATGACGGTTCTCATCGGCGGCCTTCGGGCGCTGAACGCCAATCATGGGCAGGTCCAGCACGGCGTCTTCACAACGCGCCCCGAAACCCTGAGCAACGACTTCTTCGTCAACCTGCTGGATATGGGTACGGTCTGGAAAGCGGCCTCGCCGGATAAGGACGTTTTCGAAGGACGTGATCGGACAACCGGCGAGCTGAAATGGACCGCCACCCGCACCGATCTCGTCTTCGGCTCGAATTCCCAGCTGCGCGCCTTGGCCGAAGTCTACGGCCAGAACGATGCACAGGGCAAATTCGTCCGTGACTTCGTTGCTGCCTGGAACAAGGTGATGAACGCAGACCGGTTCGATATCGCCTGATCCGGTTTACGGCACGCGATCGACGCCGCAAGGCGGCGGAAGTCAACCATCAAAATTTAAGAAGCCGGGCTCTGAAAAGGGCCCGGTTTGCGTTGCGCGGGCGAGATGAAAGCCGTCTGTCGTTAACCAACCCCTAATTTCCTAGGGGATTCCACCAAAAATGGTCCACTTGACCTATTGGGCATATATTCAAATTATCGTATAAATGCCCGGCAGTGCTTTTTGGGGCTGCGTATGACCAAATTATATTGCAGTCGATTTTTACGGCCGCGTTTTATGGCCGAGTATCAATTAAAGCAGATACAAAAGGGCCGCGCCTCCGCAAGGAGCACGGCCTTTTTGCTGGTCCGGATGCGCTGGCCTTACCAGCCAGGCAGCATATGGCTCTGCCGCAGCCGCGGATAGCGCGGAAAATTCTTCATGTCGCCGTCCAGATCATCGGTGCTTGTCGTCGGCGTGATGTTGTCGAGACAGGCGGTGATGTGGTTGGTGATCGCATTCGACAGCGAGGGCGAGAGACCCGGACGCTTCATGATGCCGATCTGTACCGGAGCCAGCGCGGGAAAGCCGTCCGCCTGGGTCAAAACCTTCATGCCGGTGCGCAACGCCGATTCCGGCAGCACCGAAACGGCCATGCCGGCCAATACAGCAGCGGCCACCACCGTCGAGGACCAGCTGGTAAACAGGATATTGTATTCCTTGCCCGTTGCATCGAGCGCCGAGCAGGCGGCTTGCCGCCAGGCGCAGTCGCGTTTGCCGACGGCAAGCGGTACCGGCGCGTTTTCCGGCAACGGATGGTTGATCGAGCTGACCCAGCAGAGCGGCTCGGTGCGCACGACGTCGGATGCGCGGGCGCGGGGATTATGCGTCACCAGCGCGATGTCGAGTTCACCCTTGGCCATCTTCTCGGCAAGATCCACCGAGGGCTCGCAGACGATGTTGAGCTCGACATTCGGATGGGTCTTGGCAAAACGGACGATGATTTCCGGCATGTAGCGGTCGGCATAGTCGTCCGGCGTGCCGATCCGAAGCGTGCCTTCCAGCCGGTTGTCGTCGAAGGAAGCGATTGCCTCATTGTTGAGGCGGATCATCCGCCGGGCAAAATTGAGCAGCCGGTCGCCCTCGGTCGTCAGCCGGTTGCCACGGCCGTCCTTGGCGAACAGCTGCTTGCCGATGCGCTCTTCCAGCCGGCGCATCTGCATCGAGACAGCTGACTGGGTTTTGAAAACGCGATCCGCAGCCTTGGTGAAGCTACCGGTATCGGCGATGGCAACGAACGTTTGCAGTTGATCGATATCGAGCGGTGCGGACATGGTCCCGGTCCTCAAAAAAGAGCACTCATAAGATTGTTTGATGAATACCATTAGAAACATTCGTTGGACTGATCAATAAGGATTTGCGAATCTGGTCTGGCAAATCGCATTCTGAAAGTTCCCGGCGAGCCACCTGCAAAGCCGGTCCACCATCATGGTTTCGACCCAGCCCCCGCGCCGACCTCCCTGCGGGGATGGGTCGCCCTTGCATAATTTCCAAGATCGAAATCGATCGGGGAAAACCTAGAATGACAGCGACCTTTGCACGTCTGAACGACGTGCGGCGCTGACGTGCCCTGAAAAAGGAGTAAGCATCATGCGCACGACCGACCACGCACTTGACCTCACCCTAACCGGGAAGCTGTCCGCGACATCCCGCCAGACGGGGTTGATGGGCGTGCTGATGTCGGTATGGCGCCAGCTGCGAAGCCGAAATTCCATCGGGCGGCTGCGCGATCTCGATGATCATCAGCTGCTCGACATGGGGCTTTGCCGCCACGAAGTACGCGAGGCGCTGACATCGTCCTTTTTCGAGGATCCGGGCCGTCAACTGACACAGGCATCCCGCAATCGGGCGAACACGTTTTACCGGAATGCGCGTCTCGATTGATCCGCGCATTGGCTACGCGGGGCTCAAGGCCGGAAGGTCCCGCTAAGCAGTTCAAGAGTTTTGTTGCGTGCCTCAGACGTTGAAAAACGTTGCACGCAACAGGGACGCGCAGCCGCCTCTGCGCGTTACCGTTCCCCGCAGGGTTAGAGCCAATTGCCCTGCTGCTTGCCCGGTGCCCGGTCCCCAAGACCCGGTACCGGGCTTTTTCTTTTCCGGGTCTGGTGAGAGAATGGGTGGGTTGGGCGAAACTCTCAGGGCGAGTTTGCGGGCGCCATCTCCTGTCGCGATCTGCGGATAGCGCGCGTACCTCCTGCTTACTTCTTAAGGCTGATGGAACATTAGGTAGGCTCAACGTATTGTAGCTACACCACTTCCTCCCGCAAGGAGTTTTGCAGTGAACAATGCCGACACAAGTAAATGGAATTTCGACAATGATGGGAAGATGAAGACCCATGGTTTGGTCGAATGGGGCGTCGCATCGGTCCTGGGGCAGATCGTATTGCGCGTAGGCTATGTCCGCTCGCAGCGCGAACACGAAATCTACCACGACACGGATCAGGCCCCGCATCAGATTCAAGTGTCGATCTCGGCCGCTGCAGCACGGGAATTGTCGGTACAGTTATCCCACTATGCCGAGGGTTTGGACCTTCAACTTCCAGCAGAGTGACGTTCAAGCCGTGGTGTTCTTCCGGTAGGTATCGAACAACCCGTCGATATTCTTCTGGTATTCCTTCTGCGCTTCCAGCCCGCTGTCGAACATGCTGTTGAACATCTCCGTGAACGGCGCCATCGGATTGGAATCGGCGGGCTTTTTTTCCGGCTCCGGAGCGGCCGCCGCTTGCGGCCTTGCGCTCATCATGTCCTGAAAAGCCTTCACAAAAGGATTGGCGGCAAACATATCCGGTGCGGATTGCTGTTTTTCCTCAGGCTTGGCCATGCCGAAGAAGCCCTGCATCGCCTGCGTGAAGGGATTGTCGAAGGGATTGGGTGCTGGCTGCGGCTTCTTGGTAAAGCCGGATGCTTCCAGCCACGGCTTCATCATCGCTTCCATCGGCGTATTGGCGAAGGGATTTGCCATTCCCCCCATCGGGCTGCCCATCTGTCCGGATGCCTGCTTGAACAGTCCGCCCATGATCGCACTCGCCACCACCGGCAGCATCTGCTTGTAGATGTCCTGGCCGATGCCTGTTATCTGCGCTGCCTGCGCCGAGACGGCCTGAAGCATGTCCTTGGAGCCGAAAAGCTGGTTGAGAATAGTGTTGCCGTCAGCCAATCCCTGCGGCGTGAAGGCCTTGTTCATGTCCTCGAAATACTGGGCGTAATTGCCGTTCGACATGGCAGCGAGGAAGGTGCTGAAATCATAGGGATTGGCAGTGTTGCGCTTCAGCGCGGTGGAAAAGGCCGGCATCAAAGCCGCCGTCGCCTTGGCCATCTGTTCCTGGGCGAGGCCGAACTGCTTGGCCATCACATCCATGGCGTTGCCATTCTGCGCCTGCATCATCATATCAAAAAGCGGGATCATCTTTTCGTCCTCTCCAGCAGGCAGCGCAACGCATGTGTCTGCACTATAACGGCAAAAACCCGCGAGAACACCGCTTTTTGTTAGCCGGGACAATGCCGTCCATGCGGGGATAATTTCACGCTCCACAACGTTCGGGTGTTCGCCTATCCTCGGCATTGCCGAAGCTGAGAGCGGAACCGCATGAAACGTCCCATGATCGAAATCATCCCCGAAAATGCCAGCCCGCAGGATGCAGCAGCCATCCTTGCCGTGCTGGAGCAGCATGCAGCGCTCCATATCGGTGCCATCGAGGAGAAGCCGGATTTCGCCATTCTGCTGCGCGATCCGGACACGCAGGCCGTCGTCGGCGGTCTCTATGGCATGGATGGCTTCGGCTGGGCCTTCGTCAAATATCTGGCTGTCCCCGATGCGTATCGCGGCCAAGGGCTGGGCTCGCGCCTGCTTGCGGAAGCAGAAGCGATTGCGCGTGCCCGCGGCTATATCGGCGTCTGGCTGGATACGTTCGAGTTCCAGGCGCGGCCGTTCTATGAGAAGCTCGGCTATAGCGTATTCGGCGAGCTTGAAGGCGCGCCGAACGCGATCCCGCGTTATTTCCTGAAGAAGAGCTTTTAGCGCTTAATATTGATAATCGGTAAACACCGGCTCGACCGAACCATTCCAGCGGCCGTTGTAGAGCGCCAGCAGATCCTCGGCGAGCGTCGCTTTCTTGGCCAGCACTTCGTCGAGCGGGGCGAGGAAGATGCTCTCGTCGACCTCGTCGCCGTTCAGCCGGTTGCGGTTTTTCAGCCCGAGGCGCGAAATCGACAGCACTTCGCGGGCAATGTCGAACAGGGACGTACCGCGATGCGTCGCCGAAAGGCCCTGTACCGGAACCGCATTGCGCATGGCAAGCGTGTCTTCATAGGTCCAGTCGCGGGTCAGGTCTTCGGCGGCGTCAAGCGCCGCGCCGTCGTAGAGCAGGCCGACCCAGAAGGCCGGCAGCGCGCAGATGCGGCGCCACGGGCCGCCATCGGCGCCGCGCATTTCGAGGAAGCGCTTGAGGCGCACATCCGGGAATAACGTCGAGAGATGGTTGGTCCAGTCGCCCATATTGGGCTCCCAGTCGGCAAGCTCGCCCTTCATCGCGCCGTTCATGAACTGGCGGAAGGTGACATGCGTGCAGTCATGATACCTGCCGTCGCGAACGACGAAATACATCGGCACGTCGAGCGCCCATTTGACATAGTCCTCGAAGCCGAAATCGGCATTGAAAACCGCAGGCAGCACGCCGGCACGCTGATTGTCGGTGTCGCGCCAGATATCGCCGCGCCAGGAGAGCAGGCCGTTCGGCTTGCCGTCGGTAAACGGAGAGCTGGCAAACAGCGCCGTCGACAGCGGTTGCAGCTTCAGCGACACCTGCATCTTGCGGCGCATGTCCTGTTCGGACGAAAAGTCGAGGTTCACCTGGATCGTACAGGTGCGATACATCATGTCGAGGCCCTGCGTGCCGACCTTCGGCATGTAGCGGCTCATGATGTCGTACCGCGATTTTGGCATGCGCGGCGTTTCCGCCAGCGTCCATTTCGGGCTCCCGCCGATGCCGAGAAAGCGGATGCCGAGCGGCTCGGCGATCTCGCGCAGATCGGCCAGATGGCGGTTGGATTCCTTGCAGGTCTGGTGCAGGTTTTCGAGCGGCGCGCCGGACAATTCGAACTGGCCGCCGGGCTCCAGCGAAATCGCGCCCTGGCCGGAAGGTTCGGCGAGGCCGATGATATTGCCGGCGTCGACGATCGGCTCCCAGCCGCTTTTCTGCGCCATGCCGTTCAAGAGTGCCGAGATGCTGGCCTCACCGGAATAGGGAACCGGGCTGTTGTCTGCCTTGAAGAAGGCAAATTTCTCGTGCTCCGTACCAATGCGGAATTTGTCCTCCGGCTTGTTGCCCTCTGCCAGATATTCGGTCAGGTCTGCAACGGAGGTAACCGGCGTCTGGTCGGTGGTGTCTCTGGCCATGGGCGTCTTCTTTTGAACGGGCTGGACCTGCCGGACGGCAGACATCAGGAGGGTGATTGAACCGGTTTCAGGTGTGGTGCAAGTGAAATTGTTTCAAGGCCGGATCAAATTTTCAACACCTCGAAACGGCTTGAATTCCTCAGTTTCTATTGCCAGTCGCCGATCGACGCCTGGATCACCGCCATCGCTGCCACAGCCGCCGTATCCGCCCGCAGGATTCGTGGTCCAAGCGGGATGGCCGTGACGAAATCGAGACTGCGCAGCAAAGACCGTTCGCTATCCGAAAAACCACCTTCTGGACCGATCAGCAGCGCCAATTTGCGTTCCTTCACCGCAGCCAGAACCGGCAGCGGATTTTGCCCGCTATCGCCCTCGTCGCAAAAGATGATCCGGCGATCGCCGGGCCAGCCGCTGAGAATATCTTCCAGCCTGCGCGGCTCGGCAACCTCGGGGATGCCGAGAACGCCGCACTGTTCGGCCGCCTCGACGACATTGGCGCGGACCCGGTCGAGATTGCTGATCTTGCCCTGCACATGCTGGGTCATCACCGGCTGCAACAGGCCGGCGCCCATTTCCACGGCCTTCTGCACGAGATAATCGAGCCTGCCGACTTTCAGC
Source organism: Pararhizobium sp. DWP1-1-3 (assembly GCF_049896125.1). NCBI lineage: Bacteria > Pseudomonadati > Pseudomonadota > Alphaproteobacteria > Hyphomicrobiales > Rhizobiaceae > Pararhizobium > Pararhizobium sp. DWP1-1-3. Next base: position 416,526 of record NZ_JAFCTR010000002.1, on the reverse strand, counting down.
GGCGCAAACAGATAGTGCAGATCGCACGGCGCCGGTTGTGGGCGGGCCTGTTCGGTCGCCGTCAGGAAAAGCCGCTTCTTGGTCGGAAATGAAAGTTCCGCCTGCCATTCGCCGTCACGGCCGTTGAAGACGAGCACGGCGTCGCCCGCTTCGAAGCGCAGCACATTGACGAGATAGTTGAATTGCTCCCGCGAGACTTCGTAGATCGTCCCCTTTACCAGCGTCACGTCGATGAAAAGCCGCTGCATGCGGAAGTTGGCGCGCATAGATCAGTCCTTAGATGAAGAGTACCGCGAAAACCATGTAGACCGCCGCCGACAACAGTGCGGAGATGGGAACGGTGATAACCCAGGCGGCGATGATTGTCATGAAATGCGACCGCCGCACCAGTCGGCGCCGGTGCGATTCTTCCGGACTGTGCTGGACGCGCCGTTCGAAGTCCAGATGCCCGGTTTTCTGACGCACATATTCCAGCCGCCGCTTCGAGTTGCGGGTGTACCATTCGCGAAAGAAGCCGATGCCGAAGACAGCGCCGACGGCGGTGTGCGTGGTCGAGACGGGCAGGCCGAGCGAGGTGGCGATGATGACGGTGATCGCCGTTGCCAGGGCCACGCAATAGGCGCGCATCGGATTGAGCTTGGTGATCTCCTCACCGACGACGCGGATGAGTTTGGGGCCGAACAAAAGCAGGCCGCAGGAAATGCCGAAGGCCCCGATCAGCATCACCCAAAGCGGCACATAGGTCGTTTGCGCGATCGCAAGGCCGTTGACGTTGGCAACGATCGCCGCAAGCGGGCCTACTGCATTCGACACGTCATTGGCGCCGTGGGCAAACGAGAGCAGTGCTGCCGACAGGATCAGCGGCATCTGAAACAGCTTGCGCAGCGACTGGTTGCGGTTGTCGAGCCCCTGGGCCTGGCGCACGATCCAGGGCTTGGCGGCGATAATGGTCATCACCGCCACCGCCAGCCCGATCAGGATACCCCGGGTCATGCCGATATGAGCCACTTTCTCGATGCCGATCACGGCGAAATAGGTGGCGAACGATCCCGTCATGACGGCGAGCAGGATCGGCGTCCAGAAGACTGCCGCCTTGATCTTGTCTTCACGGTAGATGATGAAGGTCTTGATGAAAGCCAGAAGCAGCGCGGCTATGCCGCCGCCGAGCAGAGGCGACACCGTCCAACTCGCCGTTATGCCCGCAAGCGATCCCCAGTGGATCGAGGAAAATCCGGCCGCCGCAACGCCGGATCCGAGAATGCCGCCGACGATCGAGTGGGTGGTCGAAATCGGTGCGCCAGACCAGGTGGCGATGTTGATCCATACCGCGGCCGAAATCAGGGCGGCCATCATCACCCAGACGAAGGCCTCGCCGGAAGGCATCTGGGCCGCATCGACAATGCCCGCCTCGATCGTCGAAACGACGCGTCCCCCGGCAAACACGGCGCCGGCGATCTCGAAGACGGCGGCAATGATCAACGCCGTGGTCATGGTGATCGCCTTGGATCCCACGGCAGCGCCGACATTGTTGGTCACGTCATTGGCGCCGATGTTCATCGCCATGTAGCCGGCCACGGCTGCGGCGGCGAGAATGATCAGATACTTGGGCTCTTCGGAGACATAGACAGCCGCAAAAATCACGCTGACCAGCATGAACAAAAGCCCGAGGCCGACACCGGCCCACGGCCGCAACACATGGTGCGTTGCTTCCTCCGTCAGGGTCACCTTGTCCAGGTATTTGTCGAGGGTCGGCTTTTCGAGGCTCGGGCGCGGTTTTGTCACCGTCTGTTCTCCAATTCAGTCTGCCAACCCTGAGATTTGGGTAAGCACCGGCCGGCGCCGCAGGATCGGGGAAGCCTCGCGTCGTTCTATCCATTTATATCAGCGTTTATCGCGTCACGGCCTTCTGAGCCGGGTTCATCGTGCCAAGCAGCCGCTGTTCGAAGCTCAGGATGAGATCCTTGAGCATCGGTTCGGCCACCCGCTTGGCACCTTCCTGAAAGCTCACCCATTCCATCTTCCGGCTGCCTTTTTCCGGAAAGCTTTTGAGCATATCCAGAACGACCAGCGGATAGACCTGAACCATGCACTGCACCTTCAGCCCCTGATCCATGCCCTTGTCGTACATATAGAAGCCGATCCGTTCGGCGCCGGTTTCACCCTTGACGCCGGCTTCTTCATACGCCTCGCGTTCGGCAGCCTGATGGCACATCTTGCCTTCCATCGGCCAGCCCTTGGGGATGACCCAGCGGCCGGTGTCGCGGCTGGTGATCAGAAGCATCTCGGGTGCCGCGCTTTTCTTCTTGAACCGGTAGCAGAGAGCAGCACACTGCATTCGCACCGGACGGCGGAACATCAGGCGTACGTCAGTGACAATGCGATTCAGAATATTCAACGTCGGGGCATCCTTTCAAAAAACGAATCATTTTCAGCCTGCAATATCGCTTAAATATGCTCGCTTTATGCGGCCTGTAAACGCGCAGATTTGGTGAAGCACATATAGTTATCGCGGCGTACCGTATGAAGGGCGCAGCAACGCGAAAGACGGGCAATTTAATGAGATTGCGCCAGAAAAATGTGCCTGTAGCGGCTTTATAGAGCATGTTTGCGGCATTGGCGAGACAAGAGCGCCTATTTGTCCGGGGGCATGTCTTTTCTCCGCCGCCGATAACGCTCAGACGCCAGCCTGCCTGTCGCGCTGCTGCATTCTCAGCTGCGATATGCGGGCCCATTCGCCGGAGCGTTCGGCATCCCGTGTGGCGGTGATGATGAAGTCGATATGGGTTTGGGCGGCTTCACGCGCCTGCGCCGGGTTTCCCGCCATGATCGCCTCATAGATCGCCTCGTGCTGGGCAAGCAGCATGTCGCCGGCACCCGGTGCTGCAAACAGCACCTCGCGGCTGAAGAAGATGCCGCCGCTCAAAAGCCGGTAACAGGCGCGCAGAGTGTGCAACAGGATGATGTTATGGGCGCATTCGCCGATGGCGCTGTGCAGTTCGACATCGGTCTTCAGCCCGCCCTCGGCCGAGCCGGACAGATGCGCCGCCCGCATCTCGTCCATGATGCGCGTCAGCATGTCCCGGTCGAAACGGGTGGCGCGGCGTGCGGCCAGCTCCGCCGTCATGCCCTCCAGTTCGCGGCGATATTCGAGATAATCCTGGGTCGCCTTCTGGTGGCGCGAGATCAGGTCGATCACCGGCTTGGAAAACACCTGGCCGATGACATCGGCGACAAACGTGCCGCCGCCGTGATGGCTGACCAGCAGCCCACGTGCCTCCAGCTCCTTCAGCGCCTCGCGCAGGATCGGCCGCGAAACGTCGAAACGGCGCGACAGGTCCCGTTCGCTCGGCAGCCGTTCGCTGTCGCGCAGAACGCCTTCGAGGATCAGGAGTTCGATCTGCTGGATGATTTCGCCGGAGGTCCGGCTGTGCGGGATGCGGGCAAAGGCATCGATGGTGTCGTCTGTCACGGCAGCTCTCCTTGATGCCAACTTAGTCACCCCGTTGAAAGTGGTCAATTTCTTTAGCCACTTTATAAAGTCAACCAATTTAAGCCTGGGCCGAAACAAACGCAGGCCTGCGTCAAAGCGTCCTTTCCCTTTTGCTCATCCTGTTGATAAGACAGTTCTGATTGATGCGTGAGAGGGGAAAACGCTTCATGGCCAAACGCAGTTTCGCATTTCCATCGGCTCCGGCCCGCGCCCAGGCGCTGGGCGAGATCCATGCGCGTCCATATGCGCTGGTGACGTCGCCGCGCGTCATTTTCCAGCTCGCCTTCATGACCGATGGCGGGGCTGCCGTCGATCACGCGGTTCTTTCCGAACTGTCGCGCGCCCGGGGCGTCTCGCCACCCAGCCGCGAGGCCAGCCATCATGCGCTGTCCTGGGGGCAGGGCACGCTACGCTGGGAACGCCACACCGAATTCTCGACCTATTTCTGGGACGGCGTCATTCCCGACCAGTTTGGCGGCGATGTCACCACCCATCCCTTCGGCGATGGCTTTTCGCCGCCGGGAACGCTGATCTCCGGCATACGGCTGGAAATCCGCCCGGATTCGGAGGAAACGCGCGCGGCGATGAGCGCGTTCGATCCGACCAGCCTCTGTTACAGCGATATCAAGAACGGCCAGTCGGTGGTGCTGACCGATTTTCGCCAGAACGGCGACGGCCTGACGCAGATCCTCGTCATCGACCGCGGCATGACCGAGGCCGGAACCGGTGCGCTCGTCCAGCGGCTGCTCGATATCGAAACCTATCGCACGCTGGCGATGCTCGGCCTGCCGCTGGCGCAATCGCTCTCGCCGGATATCCGCCGGATCGAGGACGGGCTGACCGGCGTCACCCAGCGGATGCGCACCAGCGCCCGCGAAAAGGCCGACGAGATGCTGGCCGAAATCACCCTTCTGGCCGCCGAACTCGAAGCCGGAGCGGCGCTGAGCCTCTATCGTTTCGGCGCCAGCCGCGCCTATTACGGCATCGTTCAGGAGCGCATCCGCTCGCTGATCGAAACCGGCGTGCCGGGCTATGAAACGCTCGGAACCTTCCTGGAGCGGCGGCTCGCCCCGGCTATGCGCACCTGCCAGTCGGTGGAAGAGCGCCAGGCCAACCTATCGCGAAAACTCACCCGTGCTACGGCGCTTCTCAGAAGCTGGGTGGATGTCGAGCTTGAGCGCCAAAACAGCGTGCTGCTCAATTCGATGGACCGCCGTGCCAAGCTGCAGCTGCGCCTGCAGCAGACGGTCGAAGGCCTCTCGGTTGCCGCGATCTCCTATTATGTCGTCGGCCTGTTCGGTTATATCGCCAAGGCTCTGGAAAGCGAGGGCATTCCGATCAAGTCGAGCGTGCTGACCGGCTTCTTCGTGCCGGTCGCCGTTCTCGCCATGTGGCTGGTCGTCAGGCGCATCCGCAAGCACCATGCTGACGAGGACCGCGAAAGTCTTTAAGCCTTGGGGATATTCGAAACGAATCGACCCGGCGACACCATGGCAAAAGCGGTAAAAGCGGCGAAGAAGGCAAAACTTGACCGGGATGGCCTGACGGCGCTCGGTCTGGAACGGCTGATCGAGATCGCGCTGGATGAGGCGGCCCTCAACACATCCTTCAAGAAACGGCTGAGCGCGGCGCTTGCCGGCATCAGCGGTGCCGCTGGCGTGGCCAAGCTGATCGACAGCCGCCTGACGGCGCTCGAAAAATCGGGCACGCGCATCCGCTGGCAGAAGGAACGTGCCTTCGGCAACGACCTCGACAGCATTGCGGCCAGCATCGTCAAGGAGTTCGGCGCCGTCGATCCCGGCATGGCGCTGGAAAGGCTGATCCGTTTCGTCTTCGGCTATGAGGGGATCTCCGAGCGCGTCAACGATTCCAGCGGCCGCATCGCCAACATCTATGTCCAGGCCTGCGAGGCGGCCGGGCGTTTGGCACCGCTCGTGCCCGTCGATCAGCAGGCGCGTATCCCGCCCTTGCTGACGCCCGGCCTGCAGGGCATGGACTATCACGGCGTCAAGACGTTGCTGGCGGTGCGGATTGCGGCTGCGCTGTCGCCCAGCGTCCTGAAAGCCTGGGACGAAACCCTGGCTGCGGCCACGAAGATACCGGCCGGAACCACCATTCTGCCGGCCATCGTCCATGTGCGCCGCGCCATTGCCGATGCCCGCAGCGATCTCGATGCCTATGTGGCGATCGAGGAGAGCCTGCCCGAGGCGTTGCGCGAACCGGTCGTGGTCGCCGAGCGGCTCCATACGGCCGGGCGCAACGCCGAAGCACTGATCTGGGTGCGCAAGCCCCGCAAGTCGCGTATCGGCTTTGCCCGCCGTGTCGATATCCTCACCGGCGGGCTAAAACCATTGCCGGACAAGGACAGGATCGAGGCCGCCATTCTCGATGGGATGAAGGACCGTGGCGCTTCGCAAGCCGTGCGCTGGAAGATTTTCGAACAAGGGCTCGATGCCGGGATCTTGCGCGAATATATCGCCAAGGCCGGTGATTTCGAGGAATTCGAGGCGCTGGATAAGGCCTTCGCTTTCGTCGAGCATCACCGCGAACCGCATGCCGCGTTGCGTTTCTATCTGGCCTGGGGGAGGCTCGATCTGGCTGCGCGCTATGTCGTTGCCCGCTGGGGTGTCTGGGAGGGCGAATTCTACGAGTTTCTTCTGCCTGCCGCCGAGGCTTTCGAGGCTGGCGACTATCCGGCAGCGGCTACCGCGCTCTACCGTGCCCTGCTTGATCGCATCATCGGCCGGGGCCTGTCGGAGGCCTATGGATACGGCGCCGATTATCTTGCACGGCTTGCGGCGCTGGCCAAACGCCCCGGCGGCAATGACGGTTTGATGTCGCATGCCGATTATGTCGCGGATCTGCGCAGGCACCATATCCGCAGGCATGGTTTCTGGGACCGCATTCCACCGGAAACCTATCGTTCCCAGTAGGGATCGGGTCCGTAAAGCCCAGCCAGATAATCGATGAACAGCCGCACCTTGGCTGGCAGAAACTGGCGGCTGGGATAAAGCGCCGAGACGAACAGATTGCGGGAGCCTTCCCAGGCGGGCAGGACCTGCACCAGCTTTCCTGATTTCAGGTCGCTGCCGATATCCCAGGTCGAGCGCAATGCGATGCCGGCGCCTGAAAGCACGGCTTCGCGCACCACTTCCGATGAATTGGTGATCAGCCGGCCCTGCGGCTTGAAGCTCATCGAACCCGCCTCGCTTTCCAGCTTCCAGGTGTCGTGATTGTGCTGGCGCAGGCAGATATGCTCGCCGAGATCGTCGATCGTGTCCGGCACGCCGTAGCGCGCGAGATAGGTGGGGGCAGCGCAGAGGATACGCCGCACCGGCACCAGCTTGCGCGCCACCAGCGTCGAATCGCTGAGTTCGCCGATGCGGATGGCAAGGTCGAACCCCTCGGCGACGATGTCGGTGAATTCATCGGAGAGCACGATATTCAAAATGAGATCGGGATGCGCCTCGATGAAGCGGGCGAGATGCGGCGCCACATGCATGCGGCCAAAGGAGGTGGGGGCGGTGATGCGCAACGTGCCCTGCGGCTGGCCGGAGCGGCCGGAAGCAAAGGCCTCGGCTTCCTCGATGCCGGCCATGATCCCCAGCACCCGGTCGTAAAATCCCTGTCCGGCTTCGGTGAGCGATATCTGCCGGGTGGTCCGCTGAAACAGCCGCGTGCCGAGCCGGTCTTCCAGCCGTTTGATGCGTTTGGAAATAACAGCTGGGGAAAAACCCAATGCCCGCCCCGCCGCCGACATACTGCCGGTGGATACGACACGCGTGAACACCTCAAGATCGCCCAGATTTGTCATCAATCTTGACCATTGTTTCGAAAATAGAAAAACTGATTAGCATTTGCTGCGTCATGGTGAAAGTGGTAAAGAAAAAATACCAATCATGCCGCAGGACGACTACGCCGGGAGGCCGATATGCCGGAAACGATTGCCTTTCTGGAGCCGAAACCATCCGTGCTCGCGCGCCGCCATCAGATCGTCGAGGACCTCGCCGATATCCTGCCCGCCGGCTGCCTGATCAGCGAGAAACGCGGGCTTGTCCCGTTCGAGACGGATGCCTTCATCGCCTATCGCCAGGTGCCCCTGGCCGTCGCTCTGCCTGAAACCACGGCGCAGGTGGCGGCCGTGTTGAAATATTGCAGCCGCTACGGCATTCCCGTCGTGCCGCGCGGGGCAGGCACGTCCTTGTCGGGCGGAGCCATTCCGCAAGCCGACGCGGTGGTGATCGGCTTGTCAAAAATGTCGCGCATCCTCGATATCGATTTTGCCAACCGCTCCGCCACGGTGCAGGCGGGTGTCACCAATATCAACATTTCCGAAGCGGTCTCCGCCGATGGCTTCTTTTATGCGCCGGACCCGAGTTCGCAGCTTGCCTGCACCATCGGCGGCAATATCGGCATGAATTCCGGCGGCGCCCATTGCCTGAAATATGGCGTCACCACCAACAATCTTCTGGGCGTCAAGATGGTGCTGTTCGACGGCACGGTGATCGAGCTCGGCGGCAAGGCGCTGGATGCGCCGGGCTATGACCTGCTCGGCCTCGTCTGCGGTTCGGAGGGCCAGCTCGGCATCGTCACCGAGGCGACGGTCCGGTTGCTGGCCAAGCCGGAAGGGACGCGGCCGGTGCTGTTCGGCTTCATGTCGTCGGAGGAGGCTGGGACTTGTGTCGCCGAGGTCATCGGGTCGGGTATCATTCCTGTTGCCATCGAATTCATGGACAAGCCGGCCATCGGCATTTGCGAGGCGTTCGCGCAGGCCGGATATCCGATGGATGTCGAGGCGCTGCTGATCGTCGAAGTCGAGGGATCGGAAGCCGAGATGGAGGCGATGCTCGCCAGCATCATCGACATCGCCCGCCGTCATGGCGTCGCCACCATCCGCGAAAGCCAGTCGGCAACGGAAGCGGCCTTGATCTGGAAAGGCCGCAAATCCGCCTTTGGCGCCACTGGCCGTATCGCCGACTATATCTGCATGGATGGAACCGTGCCGCTCAGCCAGCTTTCCTATGTGCTGAAGAAAACCGCCGAGATCATCGACGGCTACGGCCTGCGCGTCGCCAACGTCTTCCACGCCGGAGACGGCAACATGCATCCGCTGATCCTCTACAATATCAACGATCCGGAAGACGCCGCCCGCGCCGAAGCCGCAGGCAACGATATTCTGAGGCTCTGCGTCGATGCCGGCGGCTGCCTGACGGGCGAGCATGGCGTCGGCATCGAGAAACGCGACCTGATGCTGCACCAGTTCACCCAGATCGATCTGAACCAGCAGATGGCCGCGCGCGCCGCCTTCGATCCGCAATGGATCATGAACCCCTCAAAAGTCTTTCCGCTGGAAGGACGCCCAATCGCATGAGCATGGACTTCGAACCGACATCGGAGATGGAAGCCGCCGATATCATCCGGCAGGCTGCGGGAGCGGGAATGCCGCTGGCGATCACCGGCGGCGGTACACGCTCGGGCTTTGGAAACCGCGTCCGGGCAGAACAGGTGCTCTCGGCGCGAAAACTGTCCGGCATCGTCAGCTACAATCCGGCCGAAATGACGATGAGCGCCAAGGCGGGAACGCCGATGGCCGAGATCGAGGCAGCACTTTTCGGCGATCGGCAGATGCTCGCCTTCGAGCCGATGGATCATCGCGGCGTCATGGGTACCAGCGGCGAGCCGACCATCGGCGGTGTGTTTGCCGCCAACGTCTCCGGCCCGCGCCGCATCACCGCCGGTGCCGCCCGCGATCACCTGCTTGGCATCCGTTTCGTCAACGGCGCGGGCGAAGCGATCAAATCCGGTGGCCGGGTGATGAAAAACGTCACCGGCCTCGATCTGGTCAAGCTGCTCTGCGGCTCGCATGGCACGCTGGGGCTGTTGACTGAAGTCACCTTCAAGGTCCTGCCTCTGCCACCTGCCGCCGCAACCATCGTGGCGTTCGGCCTCGACGATGCGCAGGCCGCCGCTGCCATGGCGCATGCGCTGTCCATGCCGGTCGAAGTGTCGGGTGCCGCCCATCTGACCGAAAGCGTGCGATACCGCTTCATCGGCAGCAGCCATCCGGAGGGCGCCGCGACCGTCCTGCGCCTGGAAGGCCTGCCGGCCTCGGTTTCTGTCCGGGCGGAAAAACTGAAAGCCGCCTTTGCCCAGGTCGCGCCCGCGACGGTGCTTGATCACGAGGCGACGGAAAAGCTCTGGCGGGATATCCGCGATGTCAAACCCTATGCCGACGGCACGCAAAAACCGCTCTGGCGCGTCTCCGTCGCCCCAACCGCCGGTCATCAGCTGGTCGCCGCCCTGCGGCTGCAAACCGGCGTCGACGCCTTTTATGACTGGCAGGGCGGCGTCGTCTGGCTGCGCATGGAAGCCGATGCCGAAGCTGACATGCTGCGCCGGTTTATCAAGGGCATTGGTGGCGGCCATGCAACATTGGTGCGGGCATCCGATGCGGTTCGCGCGGTTACCCCGGCCTTCGAGCCGGAGCCTGCTTTCGTGGCGGCACTGTCGGCGCGGATCAAGGAAAAATTCGATCCCAGAGGGATATTCAATCCGGGGAAGATGGGGTGATGATGCGCATGCGGCCCACCCCCCTCTGTCCCTCCGGGACATCTCCCCCTCAAGGGGGGAGATTGCTCGCCAGCCCCAAGCCCGCCTTACCAAAAGGCCAACTTGGGAAAAGAATGATCTCCCCCCTTGAGGGGGAGATGTCACGGAGTGACAGAGGGGGGCATGCGTCCCCGGATAAGGGGCCAGACATGGGGAATGCCACCTGATGCAGACCAACTTCACCCCCGATCAGCTCACCGATCCGCATGTGGCCGAATCCGAGGGGATCCTGCGCAAATGCGTACATTGCGGCTTCTGCACCGCCACCTGTCCCACCTATGTGACGCTCGGCAACGAGCTCGACAGCCCGCGCGGGCGGATTTATCTGATCAAGGACATGCTGGAAAACGGCCGTCCGGCGGATGAGGAAGTGGTCACCCATATCGACCGCTGCCTGTCCTGCCTGGCCTGCATGACCACCTGTCCGTCCGGCGTCAACTATATGCACCTGGTCGATCACGCCCGCGTCCATATCGAGCAGACCTACAAGCGCCCCTTGAAGGACAGGCTGGTGCGCAGCGTGCTGGCGGCTGTATTGCCCTATCCCGGCCGGTTCCGGCTGGCGCTGAAGGCGGCCCGGCTTGGTCAGCCGCTCGCGGCGGCGATGAAGCGGGTGCCGTTTTTGAAGACCTTCGGCGTCATGCTGGACCTTGCACCCTCAGACATAGCCCCGGCATCCGCAGCATCCGTGCCCGGCATCCGCGCTGCGCAAACCGAAAAACGCGGCCGGGTCGCCATTCTCACCGGCTGCGCCCAGCCGGTGCTGAAACCGGGGATCAACGAGGCGACCATCCGGCTGTTGACGCGGCTCGGCGTCGAGGTCGTGGTGCCGGAAGGCGAGGGCTGTTGCGGCGCGCTGGTGCACCACATGGGCCGCGAGGAACAGGCGCTTGCGGCTGCCCGCCGCAATGTCGATGTCTGGGTGAAGGCTGCGGACACGGGCGGGCTCGATGCCATCATCATCACCGCGTCGGGCTGTGGCACCACTATCAAGGATTACGGCCATATGCTCAGGCTCGATCCGGCCTATGCGCAAAAGGCTGCGCGTGTCTCGGCTCTGGCCAAGGACATTACCGAATATCTGGCGACGCTCGATCTGCCTCGCCAGGAGCCAAAAAACCTGATCGTCGCCTATCATTCGGCCTGCTCGATGCAGCACGGCCAGAAGATCACCCTGGCGCCGAAACTGTTGCTGCGCAATGCCGGCTTCACCGTCCGCGATCCGGCCGAAGGCCATCTCTGTTGCGGCTCGGCCGGTACCTACAACATCCTGCAGCCGGAAATTTCGGCGACGCTCAAAGCGCGCAAGGTGAAGAATATCGAGGCGACCAAGGCCGACATCATCGCCACCGGCAATATCGGCTGCATCACCCAGATCGCCACCGGCACATCCATGCCGATCCTGCACACGGTCGAATTGCTGGACTGGGCCTATGGCGGCGAGCAGCCCGCCGGCATTCCACCCTCCCCTTGAGGGGGAGGGTCGGCGCAAAGCGCCGGGGTGGGGTGATCTGCGGCATGCACAATGGATTGTGGTGTTTGCGGTGGGTCACCCCCACCCGCGGCTGCGCCGCGACCTCCCCCCTCAAGGGGGAGGTAAAAATCCCTCTTCTCCCCGTCGGGGAGAAGGTGGCCCGCAGGCCCGGATGAGGGGGCGGTACGCCCCGGTTTTGCCGAAGCACCCCATCATCGCCTCGCTACATCAGGCACTTCTCCTCGCAGGGGAGAAGAGGGAGATAGACCCTCAGCCGCCGAAGATCGTCCGCAGGAGGTCGACGCCACGGTCATTGTAGGAGACATTGCCCTGCTTGTTGCCGGGGCCGACGACGATGACCTTGGTGCCGATCGAGGCGCGTTCGTAGAGGTGCTCGACATCCTTGTTCATCATGCGGATGCAGCCGGACGACATATTGAGGCCGATCGTCCAGGGCTGGTTGGTGCCATGGATGCGGAAGCCGGAATCGTTGCCGCCCTTGTAGAGATAGAGCGCGCGGGCGCCGAGCGGATTGTCGATGCCGCCTTCCTGGAAGGCCGGAAGGATATGCCCCTTCTTGCGCTCGCGGGCGATCATTTCCTTCGGTGGTGTCCAGCCCGGCCATTCGGCCTTGCGCTGCACCTTGACGACGCCCGACCAGCCAAAGCCTTCGCGGCCGACGCCGATGCCGTAGCGGGTCGCCCGGTTCGGGCCTTCGATATAATAGAGATATTTGTTGTTGGTATCGACGATGATGGTGCCCGGTGCTTCATCCGTGCTCAGCCGAACCTTGGTGCGCCAGAACTTTTGCGCCGGCTTCCGCTCCGTTGCCACCAGCGTGACGTCGGAATTGGCCTTTGCGCCGGGTTCGCCCGGCATGAAAGCCGAGGCGCTTGAGGCGCTAAACGTAACAGCAGCGGCGAATCCAATCGCGGCCATTGTCTGCAAGACATATTTCATAGGCAGTTCCCTCATCCAGTCCCAAGTTGCGAAACGCTATTCAATATCGCGTTTTACGCAAGTCTTATGGGTTCTGGTTAGGGCAAATGTGATCGATCGGGCTGCAACCCAAGGCGCCGCTGTTGCCGAAAGGCCACGGTGCGGCCCTTCGGCGGGTAAGCGGCGGCTTAGATGACGATGACCTTGGTTCCGACCTTCACGCGTTCGTAGAGATCGCTGACGTCTTCATTGCGCATGCGGATGCAGCCCGACGAAACCGCGTAACCGATCGTCCAGGGCGCGTTGGTGCCGTGGATGCGGTAGAGCGTCGAGCCGAGATACATGGCCCGTGCGCCAAGCGGATTTTCCGGGCCGCCACTCATGCTGACCGGCAGAAAGTGCCCCTTGGCCGCCTCGCGGGCGCGCATTTCGGCAGGCGGCGTCCAGTTGGGCCATTCGGCCTTGCGGGTCACCTTGTGGGCGCCGGCCCATTCGAAGCCCGGCTTGCCAACGCCGACGCCGTAGCGCCGCGCCGCGCCGTTGCCGGTGACAAGATAGAGGAACCGGTTGTTGGTATCGATGATGATCGTGCCGGCCTTTTCCTTGCTGTCATAGGCAACGGTCTGCGGCAGGAACTGCGGGTCCAGTTGCCGGGCCGGCCTCTGGGCGCGCGTCATCGCCACCGGTTGGGCAATACTGGCGCCGGAGCGCTGGACGCGCTGCTGGAACAGATACTGTTTTCGGGTGGCGCCCGGCTGCTGAACCGCGATAGGCCGCTGCTGACGATAGACGACGCGCTCCGGTGTGCCGCCGAGTTGGGTTACCCAGGGCGCGGTCAGGTCCGGGCTGATGACAACAGGCGGCCGGTTCTGGTACCGGTCCTGCGCCTCGGCAAGACTGGTCAGCGCAACGAGCAGGGATGTGGCAAGGATCAGGGTTTTCTTCAGCATCGGACGGGCTCACTACCTTTCGCCGGGATCTGTCATAGCTTCGCCGTCCGCGGCTCAGCGGATGACGAGCGGTACGGACGCCAATTAAAGGATTGGCGGAATGGAAAGATCGTGGCACCCGGCAGCAACCGAATGGTAAATGCCGGTTCATTAAAACCCCTTCGCCCGGATAAAGCTTTGGGTAGGGTTATCGGAGGCTTTAGGACTATGGTTGGCAATCGGTAAACGGCAGCGTGGCGCGTTCATGACAGGCAACGGTCGCCGTGGAAGTTGAAACAATTCAGGGAGAATCGCGTGACTGCAAAGGGCATCATCACCGGGGAGGACGGTATCGACCGCTGCGCCTGGCATGCCAATCTGGCGGATTATCAGCGCTACCATGACGACGAGTGGGGCAAGCCGATGGCCGATGATATCCGGCTGTTCGAAAAGATCTGCCTGGAAGGCTTTCAGTCCGGCCTCTCATGGCTGACCATCCTGCGCAAGCGCGAGGCCTTTCGCGCTGCCTTTGCCGGTTTCGATTTCGATGTGGTGGCGACCTTCGGCGATGAGGATATCGTCCGTTGCCTGGGCGACGCCGGCATCGTGCGCCATCGCGGCAAGATCGTTTCGACGATCAACAATGCCAAACGGGCGCAGGAACTGAAGGCCGAGTTTGGTTCGCTGGCGCGCTATTTCTGGAGCCATGAGCCGGGCGGCAACGAGCGGCCGAAGGTGGTCACCTGGGAGGCGATCGCCGCCAACCCCACGACGTCGACCTCGACGCTCATTTCCAAGGACTTGAAAAAGCGCGGCTGGACCTTTGTCGGCCCGACCACGGTCTACGCCTTCATGCAGGCGATGGGCCTGGTCAACGATCATATCGAAGGCTGCTACTGCCGCAGCCGGATCGAAGACCTGCGGAGCGCGTTCGCGCGGCCCTAGACATTGCATCCCGACGGGTGGCAGAGGCCTAAAAGAGATCGTCGGGCATGCCGTGCAGCCGGGTGGTGGGGCGGTTGTTCTGGTAGAGCAGCCCGATGGCGAAGATCACCAGCATGGCGCCGATCACCAGCCATTCCCTGTTGCCCGACATGGCCATGCCGGGAATGATGTTGGAGCCTTGCAGCATCCACAGGCCGCCGAGCAAGATGATGACGATGCCTGCGATATTCTTGAATACCTTCATGACGTCCTCCCACGCACTGGAGGAAATTATGTGCCCAAGGTGGCGTTCGGTCAACATCCGTCAAAAGCACCGCCGGCAGGCGCTGAAGACAAGCACCGGCGGCGCCTCGATCGGCTCAAAGGTGGCCGTTCCGTCAGCGCCCCGGCGTCGAAAAGGCAAAGATACCCTGCATGCGGCCGGTCGCGGCTTCCGCATCGATCGACGATGTTCCGATGCAGAAGAGCGGGCCAGCGGAAGAATCGGTGATATCCGTGCAATAACAGAAGGATGAGGCCGCAGCCGTTGCTTCTTCCAGAATGCTCAGGACGATCTTGCGATGATTTTCCGCGTATCCGCGAATGATATCCAGCAACCCGCAGAGGCTCTGCTCAAGCGCGTGAACACGCTGTGCCATCTCGCCGACAAGGAATATGCCGGTGGAAAGATCGCAGTGCCAGCCCTCGATGACAAAATCATGCCCGGTGAGTTCGGCGATCCACTCTTCGTGGGCGCGCGTGTCCTCGGGAAGGATCGTGCCGAAGCCGGGTTTCACCAATCTGAGCATGCTGTTCCGCTTTTCCATGGCCGCCGGTACGCGGCATTTTCAAGTTTGAGACGTTTTCTGCAGCATGTTGAGGGCGGTCATCAAAAAGCGCTTTACCGGCAGCCGGAAAAGCGCTGTCTCTGATGGTTCGCCGCAGCGTTGCAGTCAGCAGAAATCGGTCTTCATGGTTTTAAAAAATAGTCGACAAAAGCTTTTGCCGAAACCGTGGCAATTGATCATTGACTCTTCCTTTGGCGCATTGAAATTTCCCGTCACAACTCCTGATTTTACAAAAAGTTGCATTGCATGAATCTGATTCGGGGCGAACTGATCGGGCAATTGCAGGCCTACCGGTTGAAGGCCGGGCTGACGCAGGGCGACATTGCCTGGAAACTGGGCTTTTCGCTGCCGACCGTCTCGCGTTGGGAACGGGGCATCTGCACGCCGGACCTGCGCGCCATCGGTGCCATCGTCGATTTCCTGCGGCGTGCTGACGCACATACGGAAAGGGTTCTTTTGCAATCCATCCTGTCGGCCAAGGACAGCCGCAATCTCTGGGAGGGCGAAGATATTCGCTATCTCGCCGGCTCGCGGCAGGAATTCACGGATACGCCGCTGATGCGGGCGATGGTCGGCAAAAGCATCCGCCGTTACATGACCGGGCTCTATCACGATTTCATCGAGGATCAGGCAACCCTTTCGAGCCTCAAATCCGGCGAGCTTGCCAGCATCGATTTCTACGGCGGGGCGGCCATGTCGCTGACCAGCATTCCCGATGGCTTCGTGCAATTCAAGCGAATGAGCTTTCAGTCGGAAGTGAGGGGCATCATCCGCGGCGACACCCATTCGATCCTCATTCCTGCGGCCGAAGCACCCATGGCAGAGGGCGCGATCGTTCACAGCTGGGATACGCTGTCACGGCCGCTTTAGGCCGGTGCCGGCAGCGCAAAGACTTGCCGCCATGGCCTTGATCGGCTAGGGAAAGCGCCAATTCCCATGACGGATCGGGCATGACCGATCGACGCTGAAAGTGTTGCTGCCATGAACGACAAAAAGAAGAAGCCACAGAAGCTGAGAGCCCGGCTGCCGCGCGGTTTTGTCGATCGCTCTGCCGCCGACATCCGCGCCGTCAACGAGATGACCGCAAAGATCCGCGAAGTCTACGAGCGCTATGGCTTCGACCCAGTCGAAACGCCTTTGTTCGAATATACCGATGCGCTCGGAAAATTCCTGCCCGACAGCGACCGCCCGAACGAGGGCGTCTTCTCGCTTCAGGACGATGACGAGCAATGGATGAGCGCCCGCTACGATCTGACGGCGCCGCTCGCCCGCCATGTCGCTGAAAATTTCAACGATATCCAGCTGCCCTACCGCACCTACCGCGCCGGCTACGTCTTCCGCAACGAAAAGCCGGGTCCCGGCCGTTTCCGCCAGTTCATGCAGTTCGATGCCGATACGGTCGGCGCCGCCGGTGTCCAGGCGGATGCCGAAATGTGCATGATGATGGCCGATACGATGGAAGCTTTGGGCATTGCGCGTGGGGATTATGTAATTCGGGTCAACAACCGCAAGGTTCTGGACGGTGTGCTCGAGGCCATCGGCCTGGGTGGCGAAGAGAATGCTGGACGGCGGCTGAATGTGCTGCGGGCGATCGACAAGCTCGATAAGTTCGGCCCGGAAGGCGTCAAGCTGCTGCTCGGAGCGGGCCGTAAGGACGAGAGCGGCGACTTCACCAAGGGTGCGGGGCTGAATGAAGATCAGACAAGCTCTGTCCTCCAGTATCTAGGTTGGAAGTCGATACAATATACGCCGGTCGATGGCTCCGATAACTTCGAGGTGGAGGCGAATACGACGTCAACCAACGAAGAAGTTGTGGAGGGTTTTGCTAAGTCATTTTCAAATGATAACCTGCGTTTTTCCGAGGGTGTTGAAGAGCTTCGGATAATTGCAAAGCTGACCGCCGCAGCTGGGTATGGTCGTGATCGGATACAAATCGACCCCTCGGTCGTCCGTGGCCTCGAATATTACACCGGTCCGGTCTTCGAAGCCGAGCTCCAGTTCGCCGTCACCAACGAAAAGGGCGAAAAGGTCGTGTTCGGCTCGGTCGGCGGCGGTGGCCGGTATGATGGTCTCGTCTCGCGCTTCATGGGCCAGCCGGTTCCGGCAACGGGCTTCTCCATCGGCGTCTCGCGCCTGATGACGGCGCTGAAGAACCTTGGCAAGCTTGGTATGGACGAAGTCGTCGCCCCGGTCGTCGTCTGCGTCATGGACCGCGATATTGAAAGCCTCGGCAAGTACCAGCAATTCACCCAGGCGCTGCGCCATGCCGGCATCCGCGCCGAAATGTACCAGGGCAACAAGAAGAACTTTGGCGACCAGCTGAAATATGCCGACCGCCGCAGCTCACCGCTCGCCATCATCCAGGGCGGCGACGAGCGCGCGCAGGGGGTCGTGCAGATCAAGGACCTGATCGAAGGCAAGCGCCTGTCCGGCGAGATCGAGGACAACACGGCATGGCGCGAAGCCCGCGTGGCGCAGGTCTCGGTGCCGGAAGCAGACCTCGTCGCCAAGGTGCGCGAAATGCTGGCCGAGCAGGCGGAAGACCGGGCGCGCGGCTAAGATGTTTGAGATTGTGTCGGTAATCAGACCCCTCCCCAACCCTCCCCACAAGGGGGAGGGAGTGGTTTCGTGCGCGCGGCCAGTATCAGTCACCACAACAACCGACCGTGAGCTGTCATCGAGAGCGAAGCTTGGTGACGTCTTGCGAACTGTCATTTCCAGAGTTTTGGATATGCAAAACGGCCGGTTCGGCAAATTAACTCCCTCCCCCTTGTGGGGAGGGTTGGGGAGGGGCATTCCCGCACCCACCTGCGTTGCGAGTGTCCCATGCCCCTGATCAACCTCCCAGCCTTTGCCGCTGACCTCTTGGCCGATTTCGAGCGGTTGGGAACGCTGCGTGTCGATACGCCGGTGATCCAGCCGGCCGAGCCGTTCCTCGATATGGCCGGCGAAGACCTGCGCCGCCGTATCTTCATGACCGAGAGCGAGACGGGCAAGAGCCTCTGCCTGCGCCCGGAATTCACCATTCCCGTCTGCCTGCGCCATATCGAGACCGCCACCGGCACGCCGCAGCGCTATTCCTATCTCGGCGAAATCTTTCGCCAGCGGCGGGAAGGGGCGAACGAGTTCTATCAGGCCGGTATCGAGGACCTCGGCGAAACCGATGTGGCGAGCGCCGACGCCCGCGCCATCGGCGATGCCATCGCCATTCTCACCGCACGCCTGCCGGGCAGGACGCTCAATGTGACGCTCGGCGATCAGTCGGTGTTCGAAGCCGTCGTCGCCGCCTGCGGCCTGCCCGCCGGCTGGCAGAAGCGCCTGATCCACGCGTTTGGCAATCCAGCCCAGATCGACACCCTTTTGACGCGGCTCTCCAGCCCGCAGCCGGTCACCGGGCTCAGCGCCGAGATCGAGGCGCTGCTGGCATCCGGCGATGATGCCACGCTGATTGCCCATCTCGATGAGACGATGGAGGCCACCGGCTATTCCACCAATGCCAGCCGCAGCCCGACGGAAATTGCTGCCCGGCTGAAGGAAAAGCGGGCGCTGGAAAAGACCGCGCTCGATGGCCGCACGCTTTCCGTCCTGCGCCAATTCCTGTCGTTGAACATGCCGCTTGCCGATGCACCGGCTGCCCTTTTTGCGTTTGCGGAAAAGTCCGGACTGACGCTTGACGGTGCCCTGTCGCGGTTTGACGCGCGTGTCGCAGCGCTCGGCATTGCCGGTGTCGATGCCAAGGCGCTCACTTACCGCGCCGCCTTCGGCCGCCCGCTCGATTATTACACAGGCATGGTCTTCGAGATCGTCATCGAAGGTTCTTCGGCGGTGTTGGCCGGTGGCGGCCGGTTCGACCGGCTGATGACGCTGCTCGGCGCAAAGCAACGCATTCCGGCCGTCGGCTTCGCACTCTGGCTCGACCGGATGGAACAGGCGCTCGCCAAGCCAAAAGCGGAGGCCGCCCAATGACCATCACCATCGCGCTGCCCTCCAAGGGCCGGATGAAGGACGATGCCTCCGCCATCTTCGAAAAGGCGGGCCTGAAGATCGTCGCCGTCGGCAACGAGCGCTCCTATCGCGGCCGTGTCGAAGGCCTCGACGATGTCGAGATCGCCTTCCTGTCGGCGTCTGAAATCTCCCGCGAAATCGGCGCAGGCTCGATCGATTTCGGCGTCACCGGCGAAGACCTGATCCGCGAAGGACTGTCGGAAGCCGATGCCCGCGTCGAATTCTGCGCCCGGCTCGGCTTCGGCCATGCCGATGTCGTCGTCGCCGTCCCGGAAATCTGGCTCGACGTCGATACCATGGCCGACCTTGGCGATGTCGCCGCCGATTTTCGCGCCCGTCATGGCCGCAGGCTGGCGATCGCCACCAAATACTGGCGCCTGACCCAGCAGTTCTTCTCGTCCCAGCACGGCATCCAGCTCTACCGCATCGTCGAAAGCCTTGGTGCCACCGAAGGCGCACCGGCTTCCGGCTCGGCCGATATCATCGTCGATATCACTTCGACCGGCTCGACGCTGAAAGCCAACCACCTGAAGATCCTCTCGGATGGCATCATGCTGCGATCTGAGGCCTGTCTGGTACGGGCGCGCAAGGTCGAGCACGCGGGCGATCCGCTGGTGGCAAAGATTATCGAGGCGGTACAGAGAGCTGTCGCCTAGCCTTGTGGCCGGATGGCGTCATTCCTTTGGTGTTTGACGCAGAAGCGCCGCGTAATCGCGGCGTCCCGAGAAAACATTGGTGATCCAGACAGTTTGATCGCGAACGATGTAGAGGATCACGGCCTTCCGCTCGAAGGGGACCACACGGATGCCCGGCCCGAGATCATCTCTCGATACGCCGCCAAAGGGGGCATCACCAATTTTTTCACAGCGCTCGAAGACACGATCAGTGAACCGGGCGGCCGTTACCGCATCGAAGCTTGTTTCCAGGACATAGCTGAACAGGTACTCGATATCTTCAACAGCATCGGCGCGATATTCGACCGGGAAGCGCTGCTTCGCGATCAACTGTTATGTTTCGCATAAAGCGCGTCGAGCCGTTCCCGCGCCTGTTTGCCAGTCAAGTTCGGTCGAGGGTCTTCGAGTGAATGCTTCACACGGGCGCGCAGTCCCTCGATCCGCTCTTCATGTTCTTCTTCCAGCCGTAGCCATGTTCGCATCGCTTCGCGGATGACCTCGCTGGTCGAGGCGTGGGAACCGGCTTCGACGCGGCTCTTGATCGCGTCGACCATTTCGGAAGGAAGCGTGATGCTCAGTTTCTCTACCATGAGACAGCTCCAGAGTGTGTCTAAGGGAGGGTAGGATAAAATCCTACCGGACGCAATCTGTACGGCGGCTGTCTCTGTTGCCTGCCTCAAAATGCACCCAAAAATTCCGTTGAGCGCCCTGACATTCTGGACACGACTGTCTTATATTCGAATTCCAACCTCAAGGAGTTCCTTATGGCCGACCTCAGTTCCTTCCCGATCACCACCCGCTGGCCCGCTAAAAACCCGGATATCATTCAGCTCTATTCGCTGCCGACGCCGAATGGTGTGAAGGTTTCGATCGCGCTTGAGGAACTCGGGCTGCCCTATGAGCCGCACCTGATTTCCTTCGGTACAAATGACCAGAAGACGCCGGAATTCCTTTCGCTCAATCCCAATGGCCGCATCCCGGCGATCATCGATCCGAATGGTCCGGGCGGCAAGCCGATCGGCCTGTTCGAGTCCGGCGCCATCCTGATCTATCTCGCCGAAAAGACCGGCAAGCTGATCCCCGCCGATGCGGCCGGACGCTACGAGACGCTGGCATGGGTGATGTTCCAGATGGGCGGCGTCGGGCCGATGTTCGGTCAGTTCGGCCATTTCTTCAAATTCGCCGCCGACAAGGTCGCCAACAATTCCTATCCGATGGAGCGCTATCGCGATGAGGCCAAGCGGCTTCTTGGCGTGCTGGAAGGGCGTCTCGAAGGCCGGCAATGGCTGATGGGCGATCAATATACCATCGCCGATATCACCACCTATTCCTGGATCGAGGGCGCCCGCAAATTCTATGGCGCTGCCGATGTGCTGGAATATGCCAAGTTCCCCAATGTCATGGCCTGGGTTGATCGTGCCCTTGCCCGTCCGGCCGTACAGAAGGGCATGGACATTCCCAAGCGCGACTGATCGCGCGCGCCGCCCAGCATGCACATCGTCCGCCCGAGTTGACGGCGCTCGGGCGGACAGGCTACGTCTGGGGAAAAGAAGCATTCTCGACGGGTGAGCAAACGTGACAGGCAGACTTGTTGTTGTGGGCGGCGGGCAGGCCGCTTTTGCGTTGGTGGCCAAATTGCGGGCCTTGAAGGACGAGCGTCCGATCACGATCGTCGCAGCGGAAGCCAGCCACCCCTATCAACGGCCGCCGCTGTCGAAGAAATACCTGCTGCGCGAAATGGATCTCGACCGGCTGCTCTACCGGCCGGAAAGCTGGTACGCCGAGCACGCTATCGATATCCGCCTTTCCACGTCGGTGACGGCGATCGACCGATCGTCAAAGACAGTCACGCTCAGCGACGGCTCGACGCTGGAGTATGACGTGCTGGCGCTCGCCACCGGCTCGACCCCGCGCAAATTGCCGGCCAGTGCCGGCGGCGATCTCGACGGCGTCTTCGTGGTGCGCGATTTCACCGATGCCGACCGTCTTGCCGAGGAGATGAAGCCCGGCAAACACGCGCTGATCGTCGGTGGCGGCTATATCGGCCTGGAAGCCGCAGCCGTGGCGCGCTCAAGCGGGCTTGACGTGACCGTCATCGAAATGGCCGACCGCATCCTGCAGCGCGTCGCCTCAGTTGCGACCTCCTACCTCGTCAAGGACATTCATACATCACGCGGCGTCGATATCCGCGAGGGCACCGGCCTTGTCCGGCTGATCGGCACCGATGGCCGGGTGACCTCTGCGGAGTTGACCGACGGTTCGACCATCCCGGTCGGTCTGGTGATCGTCGGTATCGGCGTGACGGCCAATGACGCCCTGGCGCATGCCGCCGGTCTGGACGTTGCCAACGGCATTGTCGTCGATGGTTTCGGCCGCACGTCGGATCCGGCCATCCATGCAATGGGCGACTGCGCGGTGCTGCCCTGGAAGGACATCCGCATCCGGCTGGAATCGGTACAGAATGCCGTTGACCAAGCCGAGGCCGTGGCAGCGCTGCTGGCTGGCGGCGAAGCGCCCTATGAGCCCAAACCCTGGTTCTGGTCGGATCAATATGACGTCAAGCTGCAGATCGCCGGCTTTGGCCACGGTCACGACGAGACGGTGGTGCGCAAGGGACAGCGCGAAGGCAGTATTTCGGTCTGGTATTTCACGGCCGGCAAGCTGGTCGCCGTCGATGCGCTCAACGATGCCAAGGCCTATGTCACCGGCAAAAAGCTGCTGGATCTCGGCCTGACGCCGGACCGGGCTCTGCTCGAGGACCCGCAGACCGATTTGAAGACGCTTCTGCCGTAGCGGCCAAGCGCCCGCCTACCGCCTGCTTCTATTGATGGTGGGCGAAGGCGTGCCTGCGTGCCTCCAGCTGGAAGCGCGGAAAGAAGAACACGCCGGTAATCGAGCCTGAATAGCGTTGTTCCAGCCCCGTCGATTCGCCGATGCAGAAAACCGGCTGTTTCTGACCGGACGGCAGGATGATCGTCGTCGAAAAGCAGAAGGACGAGGACGTCGTTGCTGCCTGCTCGAAAAGAGCCAGCACGTGATTGCGGTCGGTGGTGTCATAGCAGCGGACCAGATTGAGCAAGCCGCATTCGGCCTGATTGAGGCCATGCATGGCAGCCGCACTTTCGCCAAGACGAAACAGGCCGTTCGACAGGTCGCCCGACCAGCCTTCGGAAAAGCAGAATTGACCGAGCATCTCCAGCCCGCTTTCGCCATGGGCAAAGGAATCAGCGCTCGCTGGCTGTGCTAGGCCTGTTCTTGCAATCTTAAACAAGGCGGACCCCGGTATGGTCACAAAATCCAAAATTCATTCGTCTGTTCCCGTAAGTGTTCACAAGAAACAATTTCTACTTCTCAACAGGATCGGGCGACGCGGCAAATATATGGCGAGGCGTGGTTCGCTGTAAAAAAATAGAAAGCTCAATTTTCTAGTCTTGGGCACGTGCGTCGGCAAGACGAAACAAATTGTATGCGAGGAAAATCTATAGGCTTTGTGATCTGGAATCAAAAGGATGTTGGGCAAACGGTTAATACGGAAAAGTTGAACTATCTTATTGTCAATTCGTCCGAGTTCTTGATCCCTGTGAATCTGTGGTTCACTTGGAGCGCTGTTATAATTGCTTTTTCTCGCGCTTCAATGGTGTTCGAGAAATATTTTGTGATCCGAGATAAATATTCCCGATTGCAGCGATTTGGCCGAAGTACAATCAGAGCATGATCCGCAGAGCTCGGCAATAAGCCTGAGAGCTTTTCATGGAGATCGTCGAGGGGAAACGAAAAAGGGCAGACCTCGCGGCCTGCCCCTTCCCAATCCGGAAACCCGTATGGTCGTCATTCGTAATAAGGCAAACGCCTTATTACATCATGCCGCCCATGCCGCCCATGCCACCCATGTCAGGCATGCCGCCGCCAGCCGAATCCTTCTTCGGCAGTTCGGCAATCATGGCTTCCGTGGTGATCAGCAGCGAAGCAACCGAAGCTGCGTTCTGCAGGGCCGTACGGACAACCTTGACCGGATCGACGATACCCATGGCGATCATGTCGCCGAATTCGCCGGTCTGGGCGTTGTAGCCGAAGTTGTCGGTGTTGCTTTCGAGGATCTTGCCGACGATGATCGAACCTTCGTCGCCTGCGTTTTCAGCAATCTGGCGAACCAGCGACTGAAGTGCCTTGCGGATGATCGAGATACCAGCGGTCTGATCGTCGTTTGCGCCCTTGAGATCGAGAACGATCGAAGCACGCAGCAGAGCCGTACCACCACCAGGAACGATACCTTCCTGAACGGCAGCACGCGTTGCGTTCAGCGCGTCGTCGATACGGTCCTTCTTTTCCTTCACTTCGATTTCAGTCGCACCGCCAACGCGGATGACTGCAACGCCGCCAGCGAGCTTGGCAAGACGTTCCTGCAGCTTTTCGCGGTCGTAATCGGATGTGGTTTCTTCGATCTGGCCCTTGATCTGAGCAACGCGGCCTTCGATTTCGGCCTTCTTGCCAGCGCCATCAACGATGGTGGTGTTTTCCTTGGAGATCGAAACCTTCTTCGCACGGCCGAGCATTTCGAGCGTGACGTTTTCCAGCTTGATGCCGATGTCTTCGGAGATAACCTGACCACCGGTCAGGATCGCGATGTCTTCGAGCATGGCCTTGCGGCGATCGCCGAAGCCAGGAGCCTTGACGGCAGCGATCTTCAGGCCGCCACGCAGCTTGTTGACCACGAGCGTAGCAAGCGCTTCGCCTTCGACGTCTTCCGAGATGATCAGCAGCGGCTTGCCGGTCTGAACGACGGCTTCCAGAACCGGAAGCATGGCCTGCAGGTTGGAGAGCTTCTTCTCATGGAGAAGGATGTAAGCGTCTTCCAGCTCGGCAACCATCTTTTCAGGGTTGGTTACGAAGTAAGGGCTGAGATAGCCGCGGTCGAACTGCATGCCTTCGACGACTTCGAGTTCGGTTTCGGCGGTCTTGGCTTCTTCAACCGTGATGACGCCTTCATTGCCGACCTTCTGCATCGCTTCAGCGATGTACTGGCCGATTTCCTTTTCGCCGTTGGCGGAGATCGTGCCGACCTGGGCCACTTCTTCCGAAGTGTTGATCTTCTTTGCCTTGGCAACGAGGTCCTTGACGATGGCTGCGACTGCGAGGTCGATGCCGCGCTTCAGGTCCATCGGGTTCATGCCGGCAGCAACGGCCTTGCCGCCTTCGCGAACGATGGCCTGGGCGAGAACGGTTGCAGTCGTGGTACCGTCACCGGCGATGTCGTTGGTCTTCGAAGCAACTTCGCGGACCATCTGGGCGCCCATGTTTTCGAACTTGTCTTCCAGTTCGATTTCCTTGGCGACGGAAACGCCATCCTTGGTGATGCGCGGTGCGCCGAAGGACTTGTCGATGATGACGTTGCGGCCCTTCGGACCGAGCGTAACCTTCACTGCGTCTGCGAGGATGTCGACGCCGCGCAGCATCTTTTCGCGCGCGGTACGGCCGAACTTAATTTCTTTGGCTGCCATGTTAAAAACTCCCGGGCTGGTGCCCAATTGGTTTTATGGAAAGTGGAAAGGTGGAAACCGGCTGGATCAGCCGATAACGCCCATGATGTCGGCTTCCTTCATGATCAGAAGGTCTTCGCCGTTGAGCTTGACTTCGGTGCCCGACCACTTGCCGAACAGGATGCGATCGCCAGCCTTAACGTCGAGCGCGATGAGAGCGCCCTTGTCGTCACGGGTGCCGGTGCCGACAGCGACGATTTCGCCTTCCTGCGGCTTTTCCTTGGCGGTGTCCGGAATGATGATGCCACCCTTGGTCTTGGCTTCGGCCTCGATACGGCGCACGACGACGCGGTCATGCAGCGGGCGGAAATTGGTGCTTGTCATTGTCTAATCCCTCGATCAAATGACTTCACGGATCGTCTTCGCGATCCGATGGATGGATGTTAGCACTCCTATTGCTTGAGTGCTAGCGGCCTGGAGATAGGGGTGGCCGCGAGATGAGTCAAGAACGGCCTGTCGAAAATATTTCATCGATCATGGTTATCTGACCGGCATGCTCTTGCCCCAACAACACGACCTCAATGTGACACCCGTCCATCCCTCCTTGGCGGAGGCTGCAAAAGTCTGGGCAAGGATCGGTGTGTTGGGTTTTGGCGGCCCGGCGGGGCAGATCGCGCTGATGCACAAGGAACTGGTGGAGCAGCGCCGCTGGATTTCCGAGAGCCGGTTCCTGCATGCGCTGAATTTCTGCATGCTGTTGCCGGGTCCCGAAGCGCAGCAGCTTGCCACCTATATCGGCTGGCTGTTGCACGGCACCCGCGGTGGCATCGCCGCCGGGCTGCTGTTTATCCTGCCCGGCTTTTTCGTCATTCTCGGCCTGTCCTGCGCCTATGCGCTGTTTCAGCAAACGGATTGGCTGACCGGTCTGTTCTTCGGGCTGAAGGCGGCGGTGCTGGCGATCGTCATCGAGGCCGTCATTCGCGTTGGCCGCCGGGCGTTGAAAACCCGGTTTGCCCTCATCGTCGCGGCGCTCGCCTTCGCAGCCCTGTTCTTTTTTGATCTGCCGTTTCCGCTCGTCGTGCTGGCGGCCGGCGTTGCCGGATACGTCGCCACGCGCCTGCAGCCGGCAACGGGCGAAAAAGCCGTGGCAGCGGCGGCAAAACAGGCACTTGCCGACAGGCCTTCGGTCATCGACAGCAGTTTTTTTCCCGACAGCGCTTCAAGCTGGAGCCGCACGTTTCAGGTTCTCGCCACCTGGCTGGTCCTCTGGATCGCGCCCTTCATCATCATTGGCATCATGCTCGGTTTCGCCACCGTCTACACCGCCATCGGTCTGTTCTTCTCGAAGATGGCGGTCGTAACCTTCGGTGGCGCCTATGCCGTTCTGGCCTATGTCGCACAGCAGGCGGTCGAGGCCTATCATTGGCTGAAACCCGGCGAAATGCTGGATGGTTTGGCGCTGGCCGAAACGACGCCGGGGCCTTTGGTGCTGGTGCTGTCCTTCGTCGGCTTCATGGCGGCCTTCCGCGCGCCGCTGGGGCTCGATCCGCTTGTGTCCGGCTTGCTCGGGGCGACGCTCGCGGCGTGGGTGACCTTTATCCCATGTTTCCTCTGGATCTTTCTGGGCGCCCCTTATGTCGAGGCCCTGCGCAACAACAGGGCGCTGTCGGGCGCGCTTGCGGCGATCTCGGCGGCTATCACCGGCGTTATCCTCAATCTGGCCGTCTGGTTTAGCCTGCACGTTCTCTTTTCCAGTGTGGATCGCTTTGCGGCAGGGCCGATGTCCATGCCTCTTCCCGTCTGGCAGACCTTCCAGTTACCGGCATTTGGTTTGGCCCTTCTGGCAGCCGCGCTCTTGTTTTTCTTCAAGCGTGGTGTCGTGGCGACGCTCGCCATCTGCGCGGTTGCCGGTTGGCTGATCCGCGGATTTTAGCGGTTCCATCGCTTTGCACGCCGGAAACCTTGGAATTCAGCCGCCATTTTCCCGATGGAGACTTGTGTTTTTAACGCCTGCCTGCGATGTCAGCCCGACCATTTCTTTTCTGCGGGAAGCCAGCATGGCCGTTCGGATCAACAGTTTTCGCGACATTGCCAGCCGCTATGACGTCGTGCTCTGCGATGTCTGGGGCGTGCTGCACAATGGCGTCGAAGCGTTCAAGGGCGCCTGCGAGGCACTGACGCAAGCGCGCGCCAAAGGCCTGACCGTCGTTCTGATCACCAATTCGCCGCGCCCGCATCCCGGCGTCATCGTCCAGATCCGCGGCCTCGGCGTGCCGGACACAGCTTACGATCGGATCGTAACATCTGGCGACGTCACCCGCGCGCTGATCTCGGCCGGTCCGAAGAAGGTCTATTTCATCGGCGCGGAAAAGGATCTGCCGCTGCTCGAAGGCCTCGACGTCGGCATGGTCTCCTCCGAGGAAGCCGAAATCGTCGTCTGCGCTGGCTTTTTCGATGACGAAACGGAAACTGCCGACGACTATCGCGCCACGCTCTCAAGCCTTGCCAAGCGCAAGGTGCCGTTCATCTGCGCCAATCCGGATCTGGTGGTCGAGCGCGGCCACAAGCTCATTCCCTGCGCCGGTGCCATCGCCAAGGTCTATGCGGAATTGGGCGGCGAAACCCGGATTTCCGGCAAGCCGCATGTGCCGATCTATCGCGCGTCCCTGTCGGAAGCCAAGGCCGTGCGCGGCGGGCTCGACCTGTCGCGGGTGATCGCGGTCGGCGACGGCATGCCGACGGACGTCAAGGGCGCGCAGGATTTCGGCCTCGACGTACTCTATATCAGCGCAGGCATTCATGCGGCCGAATACATGGTTGCCGAAAAGACCGATGAGACCAAGCTGACGGCATTCCTGAAAAACGAGGGTGCCACGCCGAAATGGTGGATGCCGAGACTGGCGTAACGGATTTGGCGTGATTGACCTGCACGAAGAGATGACTGGCTAACGGACATGACGGTTTTTCATCGCAACGAGACCCGCGAACCCCTTCCAGAAGCGCTGCGCGGCGGGGTCATCGCCATCGGCAATTTCGATGGCGTGCATCGCGGCCATCAGTCGGTGCTCGACAGGGCTCTGGAAGAGGCACAAGTGCGCGGCGTTCCAGCCCTGGTTTTGACCTTCGAGCCGCACCCGCGCAGCGTCTTCCGCCCGGACAGGCCGGTGTTCCGCCTGACGCCGGCACCACTGAAGGCGCGCATCCTCGAAGGAATGGGATTTTCCGCCGTCATCGAATATCCGTTCGACCGGACTTTCTCCGAGCTGTCCGCATCCGATTTCATCCGCTCCATCCTGATGGACTGGCTGCATGCCAGCCATGTGGTCACCGGGTTCGATTTCCATTTCGGCAAGGGCAGGGAAGGCGGCCCCGCTTTCCTGATGGCCGCCGGTGGCGAAAACGGCTTTGGCGTGACGCTGGTCGATGCTTTTCGCGATGAAAATGCTGCGGTGATCTCCTCCAGCCATATTCGCGCGTTGCTGGGCGAGGGGGATGTCGCGCAGGCGGCCGGATTGCTGGGCTATCGCTACACCGTGGAATCGGAAGTCATTGACGGCAAGAAGCTTGGCCGCACACTCGGCTATCCCACCGCCAACATGCAGCTTCCGCCGGAAGTCGAACTGAGGAACGGCATTTACGCCGTCCGCTTCCGCCGCGCCGACGGCAGCATCCATGATGGCGTTGCCAGCTTCGGCAAGCGCCCGACGGTCGATAGCAACGGCATCGCCCTGCTCGAAACCTTCGTCTTCGATTTTTCCGGCGATCTCTACGGCGAAGTCTGTTCCGTCTCGTTCTTCGGCCACTTGCGCGACGAGCTGAAATTCGACGGCCTCGATCCGCTGGTGGTGCAGATGAAGCAAGACGACGCCGAAGCCCGCGCCTTGCTCTCCGGCGTCAAGGCGCTCAGTATGATCGACAGCAAAATCGCATTCGGTCTGGATGCAAACTCCTAAAAGGATGATCCCAATGGCCACCACGCCCCGCCGGCCCGTCAGCGCCATGGATGCCGCCGAAGCTTTGTTCAAGCCGGTCAAGAAGGTCGCAGCACCCGCCGTCGAGAAGCGTGCTTTGCCGGAAACCAGGGAACTCGTGTCGATCAAGCTCGACAGCGCCGTGCTCCACTATTTCCAGGACGACGGCCCCGGCTGGCAGGACCGCATCAACGACGCGCTCCGCGCCGTGATGGTGGCAAATCCGAAGGATTGATGGGGCTTTTCTGCTGCGTTCCCTCTTCTCCCCAGCGGGGAGAAGGTGGCCCGTAGGGGCCGGATGAGGGGGCCGAAGGCCCCTTCTGTCTTGCTCCGGCTTCGCCGAAGCGCCCCCTCATCGCCTCACTTCGTTCGGCACTTCTCCCCGCTGGGGAGAAGAGGAAATCGGAGCGCTCTGCTGAAACTTTGCCGTTGTCATCTTCCTTTTCGCGCAAAAACCGCTTAAACAACCGGCCACCATGACCCGATATCGTCGATTGATACGTGATCAGCGAATTATTGGCCCGGCCTTCCCAGCGCTTTGATAGCCGCCGGAAGGTCCGGGTTTTCGGCGTTCGGCACGAGCGCCACCGTTTCCCTTATGATATCCCGTTCGCATGCGCGGCGACACGCGCCCAGATATGATTGCTGAAACCATGACCGATACCGTTGAAAAGCTTGATTATTCCAAAACCCTCTATCTGCCGGAAACCGAATTTCCGATGCGCGCCGGCCTGCCGCAGAAGGAGCCGGAAACGGTTGCCCGCTGGCAAGAGATGGGCCTCTACAAGCAGTTGCGCGCGTCTGCCGCCGGCCGCGAAAAATTCGTCCTGCATGACGGCCCGCCCTATGCCAATGGCAATATCCATATCGGCCACGCGCTGAACAAGATCCTGAAAGACATCATCACCCGCTCGTTCCAGATGCGGGGCTTTGATGCAAACTATGTTCCGGGCTGGGATTGCCACGGCCTGCCGATCGAATGGAAGATCGAGGAAGCCTATCGCGCCAAGGGCAAGAACAAGGACGAGGTTCCGGTTAACGAATTCCGCCAGGAATGCCGTGACTTCGCAGCCAACTGGATCAAGATCCAGTCGGCCGAGTTCAAGCGCCTGGGCATCGAGGGCGACTTCGACAATCCCTACACCACGATGGCCTTCCACTCCGAAGCCCGCATCGCTGGCGAACTGTTGAAGATCGCCAAGTCCGGCCAGCTCTATCGCGGCTCCAAGCCAATCATGTGGTCGGTCGTCGAGCGCACGGCATTGGCGGAAGCCGAGGTTGAATATGCCGATATCGAGAGCGATGCGATCTGGGTGAAGTTCCCGGTACTGGAAGGGCCTGAAAGCCTCAAGCACGCCTTCGTCGTGATCTGGACCACGACCCCCTGGACCATCCCGGGCAATCGCGCAATCGCCTATTCGTCGCGTTATCCTTACAGCCTGTTCGAGGTCGAAAGCGCCGAAAACGACTTTGGTCCGCAGCCGGGCGAAAAGCTTATCTTCGCAAAACGCCTTGCCGACGATTGCGCTGCCAAGGCGAAAGTGACGCTCAAGCTGGTTTGCGACGTGACGCCGGAAGAACTGGGCGGGATCACCTGCGCCCACCCGCTCGCCTCCCTTGGCTACGACTTCAAGGTTCCGCTTCTGAACGGCGATCACGTCACCGATGACGCGGGCACCGGTTTCGTCCACACCGCCCCCAGCCACGGCGCGGACGACTTTGTCGTCTGGATGGATCACGCCCGGGCTCTGGAAGCACGCGGCATCTCGTCGAAGATCCCGTTCACCGTCGATGATGCCGGTTTCTACACGGCCGATGCGCCCGGCTTTGGCCCGGATCGCGACGGCGGTGCAGGTCGCGTCATGGATGACAACGGCAAGAAGGGCAATGCCAACGAGCTGGTCATCAAGGCGCTGATCGAGGCGAAGAACCTGTTCGCCCGCGGCCGCCTGAAGCACAGCTATCCACATTCTTGGCGCTCGAAGAAGCCGATCATCTTCCGCAACACGCCGCAATGGTTCGTCTACATGGACAAGGATCTGGGCGCCGGGTTGATCTCCCCCCTTGAGGGGGAGATGTCACCGAAGGTGACAGAGGGGGGTAAAGCCCCCGCGAATTCTGTGCCGGTGACACCCCCCTCTGTCGGCCGGGCCGACATCTCCCCCTCAGGGGGGGAGATCAACCCGGAACGGCCTTCCACCAAGCCCGACACCCTGCGCAATCGCGCCCTGTCCGCCATCGACAACACCCGCTTCGTGCCGGCCGCCGGCCAGAACCGCCTGCGTGCGATGATCGAGAACCGTCCGGACTGGGTGCTGTCCCGCCAGCGCGCCTGGGGTGTGCCGATCGCCGTCTTTGCCGACGTCGAGGGTGAAGTGCTGGTCGATGAGGCCGTGAACGCCCGCATCATCGAAGCCTTCGAGGCCGAAGGCGCGGACGCATGGTTCGCCGAAGGCGCCAAGGACCGCTTTCTCGGCAGTGATCATGACCACGGCAAGTGGATCCAGGTCATGGACATTCTCGACGTCTGGTTCGATTCAGGTTGCACCCACACCTTCACGCTGGAAGATCGCCCGGACCTGAAATGGCCGGCCGACGTCTATCTCGAAGGCTCCGACCAGCATCGCGGCTGGTTTCATTCGTCGCTGCTCGAAAGCTGCGCGACGCGCGGCCGCGCGCCGTACAACGCCGTCGTCACCCACGGGTTCACCATGGACGAAAAGGGCGAGAAGCAGTCGAAATCCAAGGGCAATGTCGTTGCGCCGCAGGACGTGATGAAGGAATCGGGCGCCGATATCCTGCGCCTCTGGGTCGCCACCACCGATTACTGGGAAGACCAGCGGCTTGGCAAGGCGATCATCCAGACCAATATCGACAGCTATCGCAAGCTGCGCAACACCATCCGCTGGATGCTCGGCACCTTGGCGCATGACAAGGGTCCGGAAGGCGGCGAAGACATCGCCTTTGCCGAGATGCCGGAACTCGAGCGCCTGATGCTGCACCGCCTGTCGGAACTCGACCAGCTGGTGCGCGAAGGCTACGACGCCTTCGATTTCAAGCGGATCGCCCGTGCACTGATCGACTTCTCCAACATCGAGCTGTCGGCATTCTATTTCGACATCCGCAAGGACGCGCTCTATTGCGATGCGCCGTCGAGCCCGCGCCGCCGTGCGAGCCTGGTGGTCATCCGCAAGCTGTTTAATTGCCTCGTCACCTGGCTTGCCCCGGTCCTGCCATTCACCACGGAAGAAGCCTGGCTGTCGCGTGATCCGTCGGCCGTCTCCGTGCATCTGGAACAGTTCCCGGCGGTGCCGGCTGAATGGCGCGACGAGGCACTGGCTGAAAAGTGGAAGAAGATTCGCACGGTGCGCAAGGTCGTCACCGGCGCGCTCGAAGTCGAGCGCCGCGACAAGCGGATCGGCTCCTCGCTTGAAGCAGCCCCTGTCGTCCACGTCGGCGATGCCGATCTTCTGGCAGCGCTCGAAGGCGAGGATCTGGCGGAAATCTGCATCACGTCCGGTGTGACGATCGTTGCCGATGCCGGCCCGGCGCAAGCCTTCCGGCTGGACGATGTTGCCTCCGTCAGCGTCGAGCCGGCGCTTGCCGAAGGCGTCAAATGCGCCCGGTCCTGGCGTATCACCGCCGATGTCGGCTCCGATGCCGCGTTCCCGAATGTGTCCGCCCGCGATGCCGCTGCGCTGCGCGAACTCGGCTACGCTTCTTAAGGGATAGTTTACCGGGTGAATTGCGTAATTGCCGCTCATCCGGTAAACCTGCCTGAAAATCGGCGGATTTATCCGTCATGGGCGCAGCAATGCCGCTCAAGTATCGATCGTGCCGGCACCGCTGGAAGGGTTTTCATGGGAATGACGCGAGAGTTTCGAATGTATGCTGGCCTGTTTGCCGTTGTGGCGGGCAGCGTCGTCTTGACCGGCTGCATCGGTGGCCCGACCTACGGGACGGACAAGACGGCCGGCGAGCATCTGATAGACGACCTCGGCAGTTCCGTAAGCCTCGGATCGACCAAGCCCAACAATGTCAAGTATCAGCCGCGTCCCGGCCTGGTGCTGCCGCCTTCAGGCGAAACCGCGCAATTGGTGCAGCCGCAGCAGAATTTGGCCACCAAGGACAATCCGCAGTGGATCGAATCGCCGGAAGACACGCGCCAGCGTCTGCGCGAAGAAGCCGACGCCAACGCCGATAATCCCAGCTACGTCTCGCCACTGGCCAAATCCAGCGCCAATGGCCGCAAGCTGACGACGGCCGAGCAGACGCAGGCCTATCGCGACGCCCGCAAGATCCAGATGGGCGCCTATGCCGACAAGCGCCGGTTCCTCAGCGACCCGCCGCTCGAATACCGCAAGCTGCCGGAAGAGGCGACGGCGGATTTGGGCGAGCCGGAGCAGGTCAAGGAGCGCCGCCGCAAGAAGGAAGCTGCAATCAAGGGCAGCGGCAAGAAGTGGTATCAGATCTACTGATGTTCGATGTTTGAGATTCGCCAAGCTACCGCCAAGGACGCAGAAACCATCCTGCGTTTCATCACTGAACTGGCCGTCTACGAAAAGGCCGGACATGAGGTCGAGGCGACCGTTCAATCGGTGACCTCTTCGCTGTTCGGCGAAAATTCAGTTTCGCATGCGGCCATCTGCGAGCGCGATGGCGTGCCGGTCGGCTTTGCCGTCTGGTTCTTCAGCTATTCCACCTGGCTGGCGCGCAACGGCCTTTATCTCGAAGACCTCTATATTACGCCGGATCAACGTGGGTCGGGCGCCGGGCGAACGATGCTGCGCTATCTGGCGCAGATCGCGGTCGAGAAGGGATGCGGCCGTTTCGAGTGGAGCGTGCTCGACTGGAACGAGCCGGCCATCAAGGCCTATGAGGCAATCGGCGCCGAGCCTTTGTCGGAATGGACACGCTACCGTCTGTCCGGTGCGGCACTCGAAAGCTTTGCCGCCGGGTAAGATTTCCGGATCGGGCGTTCAGCGTCTTCCGGCAAAGAATTCCTTGAGGATGTCTGCGGCGCTCTGACCGGAAAGACCGGAATAGACGTCGGGTGCGTGATGGCAGGTCGGCTGGCTGAAAAAGCGGACGCCGTTATCGACGCCGCCGCCTTTCGGGTCTTCGGCGCCGTAGTAAAGCCGGCGCAGGCGGGCAAACGAAATGGCCGCCGCACACATGGTGCAGGGCTCCAACGTCACGTAGAGATCGGCGCCGTTCAGCCGCTCTGCCCCGATGGCGCTTGCAGCCGTGCGGATCACTTCGATTTCGGCATGCGCGGTCACATCGTTGCGCTCGCGCGTGCGGTTTCCGGCGCTGGCGATAATCTCGCCGTTGACAACAAGGACGGCACCAACAGGCACTTCGCCGCGGGCAGCCGCCATCCTGGCTTGTTCCAAGGCCAAATCCATAAACCGGCTCGTTTCAGCCATCGTCGATACCCGTGATAATTTCTCTTAACCCAAGGGCTGTGACCTGATAGGACAGCCCAAAAGGCAGGCAACACAAATGACATTCAAAGACAAGCCCCAGCGGCCTGGCGGAAAACCCGCACGGTCCGACAAGAAGCCCTATACCGGCGCGCGCAACACCGCTGCCGATCATTCGGCTGTTGATAGCACCGATGCCGAGAAGCCGCGCAAGCCGCGTCCATCAGCGACGGAAACGGTCGGCGCCGACGTGCCGCAGCGCATTTCCAAGATCATGGCGCGCGCCGGCGTGGCCTCGCGCCGCGATATCGAGCGCATGATCATGGAAGGCCGCGTTTCGCTCAACGGCAAGCTGCTCGACAGCCCCGTCGTCAACGCGACGCTTGCCGATCACATCGAAGTGGACGGCCAGCCGATCCGCGGCATCGAGCGCACGCGCCTCTGGCTCTACCACAAGCCGTCCGGGCTGGTGACCACCAATTCCGATCCGGAAGGCCGCGCCACCGTTTTCGACAACCTGCCGGAAGATCTGCCGCGCGTGCTGTCCATCGGCCGCCTCGACATCAATACCGAAGGCCTGCTGCTCTTGACCAACGATGGCGGTCTCGCCCGCGTGCTCGAACTGCCGGCCACCGGCTGGCTGCGCCGCTACCGCGTCCGCGCCCACGGTACCATCGACCAGGCAGCGCTGGACAAGCTGAAGGACGGCATCGCCGTCGACGGCGTGCTCTACGGCGCCATCGATGCGACGCTCGACAAGGTTCAGGGTTCCAACGTCTGGATCACCATGGGCCTGCGTGAAGGCAAGAACCGCGAAATCAAGAACGTCATGGGCGCGCTCGGTCTCGACGTGAACCGGCTGATCCGCATTTCCTATGGCCCGTTCCAGCTCGGCGAACTGCCGGAAGGCCAGGCCCAGGAAATCCGCGGCCGCACATTGCGCGACCAGCTCGGCCCGCGCCTGATCGAGGATGCCAAGGCGAATTTCGATGCGCCGATCTTCGATGCTGCAGCCGCCGAGGACGAAAAGCCGCAGAAGAACGAATGGGCGGCCGGAAAGCCGGAAGCCCGCGAGCGTGGTGCGTTCAAGGAAAAGGCCGGCGACAAGCGCGAGCGTGCTTTGTCGCGGCTGGATACGACACGGCGGGACGACCGCAGCGGCGGCCGTGCTGACCGCAATGACCGTGGCGGACGCGATGCGCCCGAGGCGAAATTTGACGGCCCCAAGCGCGAGCCGGGTTTCCGTGCCCGCAAGGCCAATGTCTGGATGGCGCCGGGCGCCCGGCCCTTGGCCGAAAAAAAGCCGAAGGACGCCCAAGGCGCCGAGGTTGCGGAAAAGCCTGTACGCCGCGAGCGCCCGGAAGGCGCGCCGGACGTCAAGCGCTACGGCAAGTCCAGGGATGGTCTGGCGACCAAGTCCAACCGGAAGTTCGATCCGGACCGCAAGAAGGCAAGCGTCTACGATCGTCCCGATCGCGGCCCGCGCGTGATCGTCACGCGTGATGCAGATGACAACGACTGGATCCGCGCAACGGAAGAGCCGAGCCGCGACGAAGGCCGTGGTGGCGACCGCAAGCGTTCGGGTGGCGACGATCGTGGTGCCCGCAGCTTCGGTGACCGCGCCCCACGTGGTGATCGTCCACAGGGTGCCCGTCCCCAAGGTGACCGCCCGCCACGCCGCGATGGCGACAAGCCGTTCGGCGATCGCAAGCCGCGTGCCGAAGGCGCCGGCTCGTTCTCCGACCGTCCGAGAAGCGACCGGCCTGCCGGTGACCGCCCGCAAGGCGATCGTCCCCGCAAGCCGTTTGGCGAAAAGTCGTTCTCGCGTGAGGATGGCGATCGCAAGCCGCGTGATTTCGGCGATCGTCCGCCGCGTGGAGATCGTCCGCAGGGCGACCGTCCACAGGGGGATCGCCCGCCACGCCGTGACGGTGACCGTCCATTTGGCGGCAAGCCCTCGGGCGACCGGCCAGCTGGCGGAAAATCCTTCGGCGGCAAGCCGGGCGGCGCAAAACCGTTCGGCGCGAAAACCGGCGGTCCTCGCAAGCCAAGCACGGGTGGTGGCAAACCTTCGGGTGGCCGCCCAGCCGGTGGTGGCAAGCCACGCGGCCGCGGGAACTAAGCGCCAGTGCGGATCGTCGGTGGCGAGTTTCGCGGGCGCGGGCTCGCAACGCCCAATTCCAATGACATCCGGCCGACCACGGACCGGACGCGCGAGAGCCTGTTCAATATCCTCAGCCATTCCTATCCGGAAGCGCTCGAGGGCCGCGTGCTGGATCTGTTCGCCGGCACCGGCGCGGTCGGGCTTGAAGCCCTGTCGCGCGGCTGTAGTCAGGCTTTGTTCGTGGAAATGGGCACGGAGGGCAGGGGCCTGTTGCGCACCAATATCGAAGCGTTCGGCCTGACCGGCCGGGCGCGCGTCTTCCGCCGCGATGCCACCGATCTCGGTCCCGCCGGCACCGTCGAGCCTTTCCATTTCCTTTTTGCCGACCCGCCCTATGCCAAGGGTCTTGGGGAGAAGGCGCTTGCTTCGGCCGCCAATGGCGGCTGGCTGGTGCCGGGCGCGCTTGCGGTTCTTGAAGAGAGGGCGGATGTGCATCCCGTGCTGCAGGATGGATTCGACTTCATCGACGACCGCCTGTTCGGCGAAACCAAGATGCATTTCTACCGTTACCGCACCGCGTGATACCGGAAAGACGCTGAGCATGACGCAAGGCCTCGACACATCGCAGACATCAGCCGGCCCGACCGTCGCCCTTGCACTCGGCGGCGGCGGCGCGCGCGGGCTTGCTCATATCCATGTGATCGAAACGCTGAACGAACTCGGCATTCGCCCGGTCGCCATCGCCGGCTCGTCCATCGGCGCGATCATGGGGGCGGGCATGGCGGCGGGGATGAGCGGTACCGATATCCGCGAACACACGCTGGCAACCGTCGGCCGGCGCAAGGAGATCGTCAACCGGCTCTGGAGCCTGCGCCCGGCGAGTTTCGCCAAAGCCGTGACCGGCGGTTTTCGGGTCGGACAATTCAATATCGAACGCATCCTGCCTGCCTTCCTCCCGGAGGCCATTCCGAATGATTTCGCCGCTCTGCATATTCCGTTGAAGGTGATGACGACGGACTATTATGGACAGACCGAGCGCGTTTGTGAGGACGGCGACCTGCATCAGGCGCTGGCCGCCTCGGCAGCCCTTCCGGCCGTCTTCATGCCGGTTCGCATCGATGGCCGTGTGATGATCGACGGCGGCATCTACAATCCGGTCCCGTTCGATCATCTGACGGGGCTGGCCGATATCGTCATCGCCGTCGATGTGGTCGGCGGACCGGATGGCGACGGCGAAACCATGCCGAGCCGGATCGACAGCCTGTTCGGCGCCAGCCAGTTGATGATGCAGTCGATCATCGCGATGAAAATGAAGGCACAACCGCCGGAAATCCTCCTGCGCCCGGATGTCAGCCGCTTCCGGGTGATGGATTTTCTCAAAGCCCAGGAAGTGCTGACCGCCACTGCCGCGGTCAAGGATCAGCTGAAG
Organism: Pararhizobium sp. DWP1-1-3; assembly: GCF_049896125.1. Taxonomy (NCBI): domain Bacteria; kingdom Pseudomonadati; phylum Pseudomonadota; class Alphaproteobacteria; order Hyphomicrobiales; family Rhizobiaceae; genus Pararhizobium; species Pararhizobium sp. DWP1-1-3. Next base: position 378,227 of record NZ_JAFCTR010000002.1, on the reverse strand, counting down.
GCCGCACTCGATACCGCCTTCAACGCCAGAATCCGGGGCTAGGACGGATCAATCGGCTCCGGCCAGAACATCGGGGGCCGGCTTCGGTTTCACCGGTGGGGATTCCGGCAGGATATCGTCGTCGGCAGCGAGCGCCGGCGCCGTCTCGCGCCTCGGCTTGATCAGCGGCTCCGGCTTCACCGGTTCGAAATGCAGCATGTCGCGGCCGGCGCTGATGCCTTCCGCTTCCTGTACCACCAGCCGGGCCTCGTCGCGGCGGCGGATGTCGTTCATGATTTCCTCGGCCTCGTTGTCGGCGATCCCCAGCCCTTCCAGCGTCTTGCGGCCGAACACCAGACCGGATTCGAACGTCTCGCGCAGCTCGTAATCGACGCCACGGGCGCGCAATGACAGGGTGTGCAGCCGGTCATAGGCGCGGGCGTAAATCCGGGCATTCGGATATTCCGCCTGTACCATGTCGACGATCCGGTCGGTGATCTCCTGCTTCTGCGTGCAGATGGCGACGATCTTGGCGCGCTCGATGCCGGCGGCGCGCAGCACGTCCAGCCGTGTTCCATCGCCGAAATAGATGCGGAACCCGAAGGTCGCCGCTTGGCGCACACGGGCGGCGGAATGGTCGATGATCGTCACCTCGCGGCCGCCGGCCAGAAGGATCTGCGAGGCGATCTGGCCGAAACGGGAAAACCCGATCATCAGCACATCGGCGCCGGCACCATCGAAATCCTCCTCCATCTCCTCCGTCGCCTCGTCCTGCTCTTGCATCAGAAGGCCGGCCAGGGCCGAAGCCGCAGGCGTCAGCGCCATCGACAAGGTCACCACGACGATCAGCAGGGAGGCCCAGCTGTCGGAAAATACGCCGGCGGTGGCGGCAGCGGTAAACAGCACGAAACCGAACTCACCCCCCTGCGGCAGGAGCAGGCCGATTCGTACGGCGTCATTGTGCGGCGAACCGGTAACACGGCAAAGCGTGTAGATGACCACGGCCTTGACCAGCATCAGCAAGGGCACGGCGATCAGGATCAGCACAGAGTTCTCAACGATGACATGCAGATCCAGCGACAGCCCGACCGCCATGAAGAACAAGGCGAGCAGCAGCCCACGGAAAGGCTCGATATCGGCTTCCAGCTCATGGCGATAGGATGACTCCGCCAGAAGCACGCCGGCCAGGAAGGCCCCCATCGCCATGGAAAGTCCGGCGAGCTGCATGAGCGTTGCGGCGCCCAGCACGATCAGCAGCGCTGCCGCGATCATGACTTCGCGCGCACCGGTGCGGGCAATGACCTGGAACAGCGGATTGAGCAGATAGCGGCCGGCGATGACCATGATCAGGATCGCACCTATGGCAACGGCAAAATCCTGCAGCGGCGGCGTCGTATCTTCCGGTGCCTGCAGGGCGAGCAGCGGGATCAGCGCCAGAAGCGGCACGATCGCCAGGTCCTGCAGCAAAAGGACCGAAAAGGCGCGCTGGCCATAACGCGTGTTGGTGTCGCCGTTCTCGTCGAGGATCTGCAGCGCAAACGCCGTTGAAGATAGCGCCAGTCCGAAACCGGTGATGACGCTGCCGCTCCAGTCGAGCAGGCCGCCCCAGAAAACGATCGCCGAGATCGCGGTGCCGGTCACAAGCACCTGCGCGGTGCCAAGCCCAAAAATGTCGCGCCGCATCTGCCATAGCCGCGACGGCTTCAGCTCCAGTCCGATGATGAAGAGCAGGAACACGATGCCGAGTTCGGCAAAGCCGAGGATCTGCTCGCCATCGCTGATCTGGTGCAGCAGCGGGCCGATGATGATGCCGGCTGCCAGATAGCCGAGAACGGTGCCGAGCCCGAGCTTCTTGAAGATCGGCGCTGCCACGACGGCGCCACCGAGCAAGAGCAGGGCCTGTGAGGTGAGGGCGGGTGTCGTCGACATACGTGTTTTTCCCTGGCGCGCAGCCGCATATTGCGGCTCTGGCGTGTCTGGCTGGGCAGGAGTTTGCCCTAAATTCGGCATTTGGTCGGGGGCGGCGATCAAGAATCAGGATATGCCCTTGATGCCGGTCCTACTGCACAATAAATGGAGCGGGAATGAAAGGCTAAATCATGTCCGATATTATCGATTCCGGTGTTCTGCAGACAAGGGCGGCCGCGCTCATCGATTTGGCGCTGAAAGCGGGTGCCGATCAGGCCGATGCGGTGGTGGTCCGGGGCCGCTCCCGCTCCGTCTCCGTGCGTCTCGGCAAGGTCGAAGGCACCGACGCATCGGAAAGCGATGATTTCTCGCTGAGGGTTTTCGTCGGCCGCCGTGTCGCCAGCGTTTCGGCCAATCCGGGCTTTGATCTAAAGGTCCTGGCCGAGCGCGCGGTGGCGATGGCCAAGGCCTCTCCCGAAGACCCCTATGCAACGCTTGCCGACAGCGAGCGCCTGGCACGCTCCTATCCGGATCTCGAGCTGTACGATCCGGCGGAAGTCTCGACGGAAACCCTGACGGCGGCTGCCCTTGAAGCCGAAGAGGCCGCACTTGCCGTCAACGGCGTCACCAACTCGAGCGGGGCCGGCGCCTCTGCCGGCATGGGCGGCATGGTCCTGGTCACGTCGCACGGATTTTCCGGCGCCTATATGGGCACCCGCTTCGGCCGCTCGGTCAGCGCCATTGCCGGCGACGGCACCAAGATGGAGCGCGACTATGACTTCGACAGCCGCCTCTATTTCGCCGACCTGAAATCCGCAGCCGAGATCGGCCGCACCGCCGGCGAAAAGGCGGTTGCCCGTATCGGTCCACGCCAGGTGCCGACGCAGAAGAATGTCACGGTTATCTTCGATCCGCGCATGTCGCGCGGTTTTGCCGGGCATATTGCCGGTGCGATCAATGGTGCCTCGGTTGCCCGCAAGACCTCGTTCCTGCGCGACATGATGGGAAAGCCGGTGATGAAGGCCGGTATCACCGTTACCGATGATCCGCTGGTGGTACGCGGCTCTTCTTCGCGCCCGTTCGACGGCGAAGGGGTCACCGGACAGAAACTGTCGATGATCGAGGATGGCGTGCTGCAGCAGTGGTTCCTGTCCACTTCGACCGGCCGGGAACTGGGTTTGGAAACCAACGGACGCGGCGCGCGTGGCGGCACGGCGGTATCACCGTCGGCGACCAATTTTGCGCTGGAACCCGGCGACGTCTCGCGCGAAGAGCTGATCCGCAGCGTCGGAACGGGTTTTTACGTCACCGAATTGATCGGCCAGGGCGTTAACATGCTGACCGGCGAATACAGCCGAGGCGCTTCCGGCTTCTGGATCGAGAATGGCGAATTGACCTTCCCGGTCTCGGAAGTCACCATTGCGTCCAATCTCAAGCAGATGTTCTTTGCCATTACGCTGGCCGACGATATCGACCGCAAGTTCGGCGTCGCTGCCCCGACGCTCGCCATCGAAGGCATGACGCTCGCGGGCAGATAAGCGCCCGACCAAATATCTTTAACGCGGCCGATGCCGCGGGAAACGGAAGTTTGACATGAATGCCGTTCGCCCATCGCCGGAGCAATGGTCCGGCGATCTGGACCTGATCACGATGGCGGCGAAGGCTGCAGGGGAAAAAGCGCTGTCCTATTTCCGCAAGGATCCGGACGTCCAGTGGAAAAACGGCGGCCGTTCGCCGGTCAGCGAAGCGGATTTTGCCGCCAACGATATCCTCAAGGAAAAACTTCTGGCGGCCCGGCCGAACTATGGCTGGTTGTCGGAGGAAACTGACGACGATGAGGCTCGGCTTGGCTGCGATACCGTTTTCGTCGTCGATCCTATCGACGGAACCCGCGCCTTTATCGCCGGCAAGGATGTCTGGTGCGTCAGCGTCGCCGTCGTGCATCGCGGCCGTCCGGTCGCCGGTGTGCTCTTTGCTCCGGCGCTTGGTGAGCTGTTTCAGGCGACCGTAACGGGTGAAGCGCTGAAGAACGGCGCGCCGATCACGGTCAAGGCAATCGGTGCGGAGGTTTTGCGGATCGCGCTTGCCGAGGAAACGGTCGGACTTCTGGAACCCGGCTACCGGGCGAGCGTGTCGCGGATTCCGCATGTGCCGTCGCTGGCCTACCGGATCGCGATGATCGCCGATGGCCGCATCGACGGCACGATCGTCAAGAAAAACTCGCATGATTGGGACTTGGCGGCGGCCGATCTGATCCTGGAGCGGGCAGGCGGCGCACTTTTCAGCCTTGACGCGCAGCCGCTTTCCTACAATCGCCCCAATGTTCGCCATACCGTCCTGTGCGCGGCTGCAAAGCCTGCATTACCAGCGTTGATTGCCGCATCGCAAGGGCTGGAGGGCCATTGACCTTTCCGGCTGAATGCCGCAAACCACGAGCAAAATACGGCAAGAAAATTGGAAGGTCTGATGGCTCAGAATTCGGAAGTAAAACAGCGGCTGCATCTGGTGTTCGGCGGTGAATTGACAACGCTGACCGGTGTTCAGTTCCGTGATCTCGAAAAACTCGATGTCGTCGGCATTTTCCCTGACTATGACAGCGCGCTGACGGCCTGGAAGTCCAAGGCTCAGCTGACCGTCGACAATGCGCATATGCGCTATTTCATCGTCCACATGCACCGGCTCCTGGATCCGGAACAGGCTTGATGCCAGGGCGTTTCGGACAGCCGGGCCTTGCGGCTGGCCGGTGCACGGGAGTTTTGTCCGCATGACCCACATGCTCGCCCGGCTGGCTCTGTCCAGCTATCGCTGGATCGGCACGGCGGTCTATCCGCTGGTCTGGGGCTATCTTGCCGCCCGCGCCGCCAAGGGCAAGGAGGACAGCGCCCGCCGTCAGGAGCGTTACGGCCATGCCAGTGCCCCGCGTCCGCACGGACCGCTGGTCTGGTTTCATGCCGCCAGCGTCGGCGAAACGACTGCCATCATCCCGCTGATCAATGAGGTCTCCCGCCGCGGTATCTCGGTGGTGTTGACCACCGGCACGAAGACATCGGCACGCATTGTCGCCGACCGGCTTGGCTCGCGCGTCATCCATCAGTATGTGCCGCTCGATTTCAAACCTGCCGTCAGCCGTTTCCTCGATTATTGGGAACCGGATCTGGCAATCATCGCGGAATCGGAGATTTGGCCGATGACGATGATGGAACTGGGGCGGCGCCATATTCCGCAAGTGCTGGTCAACGGCCGCCTGTCGGACCGTACGTTCGGCCGCTGGAAGAAGCGTCTCTGGCTTGCCGACGCGCTGTTTGAAAACCTGGCGCTGGTCATTGCTCAATCCGAGGCAGACGCCGACCGGTTTCGCACCCTTGGTGCACTGCCGGTGATGGTGTCCGGCAATCTCAAGGTCGACACGGATGCGCCACCGCACGACAGTCATGCGCTGAAGCATTACCACCAGCAAATCCGCGATCGCAAGACCTGGGCTGCCATCTCGACCTTCGAGGGCGAGGAGAATGCCGCCGGTATCGTTCATCGGGCGCTGAAGGAGCGCACCGGCCTCCTGACCATCATCGTGCCGCGCCATCCCGAGCGTTGCGATGCGATCGAGACGATGCTGACCTCCAAGGGGCTGACGGTCGCAAGGCGCACCCGCAATGACCCGATCACCGCAGAAACCGATATCTTCCTCGGCGATACGATCGGCGAGATGGGGCTTTACCTGCGTTTGACAGAGGTGGCCTTTGTCGGCCGCTCGCTGTTTGCCGAAGGCGGACAGAACCCGTTGGAGCCGGCCATGCTCGGCTGCGCCATCCTGTCGGGCGGCAATGTCCAGAATTTCCGCGACACCTACCAGATGCTCGCCAAGAACGGCAGCGCCAAGATCATCCGCGATGTCGAGATGCTGGCCAAGGGCGTGAATTATCTGCTCGTCAACGACGAGGTTCGTCGCAAGATGATCGATGCCGGGCTTGAAACCGTGCATGAAATGCGCGGAGCATTGTCGGCGACGATTAGGGGCCTCGAGCCCTATATCAACCCGCTGACGGTAAAGGCACGGCTGCAGCCACGCGGCGATAACTGATTTTTTTCCGGTGGGGTATTGATGACGGCCGACAGGACCATTTCCGGCATCCTCTTCGACAAGGACGGAACGCTGCTCGATTATGTGAAGAGCTGGGTTCCGGTGAATTATGAAGTCGCCAGCATCGCTGCCAATGGCGACGCGGCACTGGCAAGGCGCCTGCTTACCGCCGGTGGCATGGATCCCGATACCGGCCATGTGCTGCCCGACAGCCTGCTGGCAGCGGGCAACACCGTCGAAATCGCCACCGGCATGGTCGCGGCGGGCGCGCCCTATACGGTCGAGGCCCTGACGGTGAAACTCGACGGGCTGTTTTCCAATTCGGCTGAATATGCGGTGCCGGTAACCGACCTTGCTGCGTTCTTTTCCGGCCTGCATGCCAAGGGCTACCGCCTCGGCGTCGCTTCGAGCGATAACGAACGCTCGATCCGCGAAACCGCCAAGCGCTTTGGTTTCGATGGTTATCTTGACTATGTCGCCGGCTATGACAGTGGTTTCGGCACCAAGCCGCAGCCCGGCATGGTGCATGGTTTCTGCGCCGCGACCGGGCTTCAGCCCCACCAGGTCGCCGTCGTCGGCGACAACAACCACGACCTGCACATGGGCCGCAATGCCGGCGCCGGCCTGACAGTAGCCGTATTGACCGGCACCGGCTCGCCGCAATCGCTGGTGGCGGCATCCGATCACTGCCTCAACGACATTACCGAGCTTGAGACGGTTTTGGTCTAACGCCGGCCCTGTTTTCTAGCGGAACAGCTGCATCAGCAGCGACGGCGCATTGTTGGCGATGTTGAGCGCCTGAACGGCCAGCTGGACCTGGGCCTGCACGGCTTTGAGCTTGGTGGAGGCATCGTTCATGTCGGCATCCACCAGCCGGCCGACACCCTTCTGAATCGTTGCCGTCAGCGTGCGGTTGAAGTCCGTCTGCATCTCGATGCGCATGCTGAGCGAGCCAAGCGTCGCTCCCCGGTCGGTCAGCGTTTTGTGGATATCGTCATAGCGTTTCAGGAGAAGATCGGTCGCGTAGCCCACCAGTTCGGCGGGCACTTCGCCCATATGCGAGGCGCTGTACATGTCGTCGGTCTGGGCGCCGTTGGCAAAGCCGATCTGGGTGCGTCCGTTGAAGGCCGGCAGCCAGGCCGTTCCCTTGCCGGGGTCTTGATGAGCCACGCCGCCGGTCATGCCGTCGGCCTGTGGGGTATCGACCAGTCCGTTCTGCGCCGCGGTGCTGCCATCGTCATTCTTGTAGGTGGCCGGGCCGAAGACATTGAGATTGCTGTCGCCATAGATGTTGATGATGCCGACTTTGCCCTTCGTGTAGCTGGCCACGATGCCGCCGAAGGCGACATTGGCATCGGGAGGGCTCATCTCGATGTAGTTGAGCGTCTTGCCATTGCCGTCGACATAGCTTTTTTCCGTATAGTGCAACTCGCCCGGCACCAGCAGGTTGCGGCCGTTGAACGACGAGGACTGGGCGGTCGAAAGAAACTGTTTTTCCAGCTCGTAGATCTCCGAGCTGACCTTGTAGCGATCGACGCCCGGCTCTTTCATCGCCATGATCTTGGTCTTGATCTCGGAGGTGATGGAGATGAGGTCCTCCATCCCCTGATAGGAGACATCGACGAGGGCAGCACCCAACTCCAGCGCGTCGATCACGGTGCTCGTCGCCTTGGTGGTGTTGCGCATGTCGGTGGCGATCGACCAATAGGCGGCATTATCGGCTGCCTCCGATATCCGCATGCCGGAGGTGATGACATTCTGCATCTTGGCATGGGTGCTGTCATTATGGCGCAAAATCGCCAAAGCGGCGGTGGCCGCCGAGTTGAAACTTATGTTCATTTTTATGTCCGCTACAAAAAACAGGAAAACGGAAGGCACCAAACCTTGGTTAACCGAGAGTGCCTTAGCCTGGTTAATACTCGGTGTATCGCGCGCGGCCGCCGTCGGCCTGGCAATGCCGTTCGGCGGTGTCACATGAACGGCTCGTTGCTTCGTTCGAGGCGCGCACGGCTTGCAATTCCCGGCAATCTGACGTTTTGTGTCGCGGACCGAGACGGCATTTTTTCGATGGAAAAAATGTTTTGATAGGACAAGAATGTCGCCGCGCAAGACTTTGCGAAATCCGGAAGTAACCGGCCGGCGCTGGGAGGCCCGGAAGGACTGATGGTTTCTGATGCACCGCCATTCTGGTGGACCAAGGCGGATTGGCGCGCCTACGGCCTCTGGCCCTTCTCCTGGATTTACGGCCGCATTTCCGGTTCGCGCATGGATCATGCGCGCCGCGCGTCCGTGCCTATCCCGGTCATCTGCGTCGGTAATTTCACCGTCGGTGGAGCCGGCAAGACGCCGACCGCGATCGCGCTTGCCCGTGCTGCCCGCCAGCGCGGGCTGAAGCCGGGATTCCTCAGCCGCGGCTATGGCGGCTCGCTCGACGTCACGACAGTGGTCGATCCCACCCATCACCGCGCCCGCGACGTCGGCGACGAGCCGCTGCTTCTCGCCCGCGAGGGTCTGGCCGTGGTCTGCCGCAAGCGCGTCGAGGGCGCCCGCCGGCTGGTGGCTGAAGGGGCTGACATCATCATCATGGACGACGGTTTCCAGAGCGCCCGGCTGACCTTCGATTTTTCGCTGCTGGTGATCGACAGCCGCCGCGGCATCGGCAACGGTTTCCTGATCCCCGCCGGTCCGGTGCGTGCGCCGATTCCCCAGCAGATCCGCCATGCCTCAGCTTTGTTGAAGATCGGTAATGGCGATCGTGCCGACGCGCTGATCCGCCGCTCGGCGCGCGCCGGCAAGCCGATCTACGCCGCCAATGTCGAACATCTCGACGATGGCGGGCTGAAGGATGTTGCGGTGATGGCCTGGGTGGGCATTGCCGATCCGGAAAAATTCTTCCGCACGGTGCGCGAAACAGGGGCGATCATCGCCGAAACCCGCAGCTTTCCGGACCATCACCATTTTTCAGAGGACGAGATCGGCGATCTGCTCGATCATGCCGCCGCCCATGGCTACCAGCTGGTGACCACCGCCAAGGATATGGTGCGGCTGGAACCCGGGCATGGCCGCGCCGGGGAGCTGATAGAAAAGAGCAGGGTGATCGAAGTGGAAGTCCGCTTCGACGATCCCGGCTCACCGGGCAAGATCATCGATGCTGCGGTCAAGGCGGCCCGCACCCGCAATCTGCGCAAGTCGTAGGCACGAGTGCCACCGGGCGCGATTACGTTGGAATGACGGAACGTCTAAATCTGGTTTGGCAGGATGCCGGCGCGCTTGTCCGCCTCATAGGAGGCCTCGGCGTCGGCATAGGGTTCCTGTCGCGCCACGCTCCAGTAGCGCAGCTCATCGACCGGGATGACGGCGCCGGTCATTGCGCAGATGACATGCGATCCGGGCAAGACGATCTGAAAGTCGCCGTCGAGATAGCGGATCTTGGCTTCCCGGTTGCCGTTGCCCTCGAATCTGTTCATCGTCCTGCGACCTCGCATCAATTTTCGTCCGCTGTTTGGAAGCGCCATCTCGACAGGCATCCCGGTGGACGCGTCAAGATGAGCGTTCCAGCGTCATCTGTCGTGACCATGCTCTAGCGCGACATTGCCGAAATTTCCAGCGCAATTGACGGTTCGGATGCTCAACTGCGTCCGAACAGCCGCTCGATATCGGAAAGCTTCAGCTCGATATAGGTTGGCCGCCCGTGGTTGCACTGGCCGGAGCCTGGCGTCGCCTCCATCTGCCGCAGCAGCGCGTTCATTTCCTCGGGCCTGAGCCGCCGGCCGGACCGCACCGAGCCGTGGCAGGCCATGGTCGCCGCCAGATAATCCAGCCGGCTGGCAAGGCCGTTGGCGGTGTCCCATTCGGCCAGCTCGTCGGCCAGCTGCCGCACCAGCCCGACGGCATCCATCTCGCCGAGCATCGAGGGTGTTTCGCGAATGGCAATCGCCCCCGGCCCGAAGCGCTCGATGCCGAGCCCGAGCCGCGAGAATTCCGCCGAATGGCTGATCAGCCGGTCGCAATCGTCTTCCGGCAGATCGACGATCTCGGGAATGAGCAGGGCTTGCGCTGGGATCGGCCGCGAGTTCAGCCCTTTGCGCAATTCTTCGAACACCAGCCGTTCATGGGCGGCATGCTGATCGACGATGACAAGGCCATCCTCCGTCTGGGCGACGATATAGTTTTCATGCAGCTGCGCCCGGGCTGCGCCAAGCGGATGGGCTTTTTCCGGTTGAGGGGCGGCGGCAAGTTCGGGTTCGCTCGACGGTGCGCGGGCCGACGGCATTGTCATCCCGGCAAAGGCTTCCTGTGGCCGTTCACCGAAACCGGCAGGCGCCGAGCCGAAATCCATCGGCCGGTAGGGGGAGGCGGCGGCCGTCCAGTTGCCGTTCGGCCGCTGCGGCTCTGGCCGGAATGCCCGCATCAGGCCGCTGGCGCCGGTCGTCGAGGCGCGGTCGCCATCCTGTGCCAGTGCCTGGCGGATCGCACCGATGATCAGGCCGCGTATCATCCCGGGATCGCGGAAGCGGACATCGGATTTGGCCGGATGCACGTTGACATCGACCACATCCGGATCGACCGTCAGCGACAGCACCGCCACTGGATAGCGCCCCTGCGGAATGGTCTCCGCATAGGCGGCGCGTAGGGCCGACCAGATCAGCTTGTCCTGCACCGGGCGGCCGTTGACAAAGGCATATTGCTGCAGCGAATTGCCGCGGTTGAAGGTCGGCACACCGGCAAAGCCGGTCAGCCGCGCGCCCTCGCGTTCGGCATCGATCTCGATCGCGTTGTCGCGGAAATCCCGGCCCAGCACCTGGGCAATCCGCGCCAGCCGGTCGTCGCCGGTCGAGGGGAATTCCAGCGTTGTCCGGTCGGATCCGGACAGCACGAAGCGCACGCCCGGAAAGGCGATCGCCATGCGCCGGACGACCTCGGAGATGGCCGAGGCCTCGGCCCGCTCGGTTTTCATGAAATTGAGCCGTGCCGGCGTCGCAAAGAACAGGTCGCGCACCTCGACCACGGTGCCCTGGTTGACGGCAGCGGGCTTCACCGGTTGCAGCTTGCCGCCGAACACGCCGATTTCGGCGCCATGGCTGGCGCCACCCGGACGGCTGGTGATCGTCAGCCGCGCCACCGAGCCGATCGAGGGCAGGGCTTCGCCGCGAAACCCCAGTGTGCGGATGTCCAGAAGATTGCCGTCGAGCTTGGATGTGCAATGGCGGCGCACCGCCAGTTCCAGATCGTCCGGCCCCATGCCGCAGCCATTGTCCGTTACCCTGAGCAAGGTCTTGCCGCCGCCCGCCGTGGCGATCTCGATGCGGGTGGCGCCGGCATCGAGCGCATTTTCGATCAGCTCCTTGGCCGCACTGGCAGGGCGTTCGATGACCTCGCCGGCGGCGATCTGGTTGATGAGGGTTTCTGAGAGTTGCTTGATGGCCATGGTCTATTGTCCGGGATTCGGCTGCACATGAAAAGGATGCTGGAGGGTCTATCCCCGGCTGTGTCGAGGTGGTGGTCCGGGACGAATTCGGCCGGGTTTAATCTGGCCTTAATACAAAGCTGCGACGGTCTGCGACAACCTGAATGAGCACAGGTTTTGTCATTTGGAGCCTGTGGCGCAGCTGTCCGCCCAGGAACGGAACCCCAAATACGGCCTGATAGGCGCGTTTGTCAGCATGTCCCCGGAAAAAGAAGCCGCCAAGGTTATAAGAGGGCTATGCAATGAATGATGTAGCGTCTTTCGGCGCGAACATCCAGAAAACCGTGCTCGAGGCGACATCTGACGCACTCGGCTTGGCCATTCTTGTCTGCGACAAGAATGATGAGATCGTTTTTGCCAGTCGCCCCATTCTCCAGTTCTATCCCATTCCGGTGCATTTTCTGGAGGCGGGAACACGGCTGAAGGATTTTCTCGGCGCGATCTTTGATTCCGGCGTTCGCAGCGGCACGGCGCCCGAGACCAGCCGCCGTCATGCCAATCGCGACGAATGGATTTCCGAACATCTGTCGCATCACTGGCGCGAACGTTTCGACGCCGTCGAGCGCATCGGCCGCCAACGCTGGATCAATGTGCGCAAGCGTCGCCTGTCGAGCGGCCTGGGCATCGTCGCGATCAGTGACGTTTCCGAGCAGAAGAAGCGCGAAGAGAAGATGCAGCTCGATATGGAGCGCGTCGAACTCACCGAGGGCATCCTCGATTGCCTGCCCAATCCGATCTGCGTCAAGGATCGCAATCTCAGCTATGTCGCCGTCAACAAGGCATTCTGTGCCATCCACGGCATGACCGCCGACGCCATCCTCGGGCGATCCGTCTGGGATCTGCTGGAGCCGGATCTGGCTGAAAAATTCGAACGTTCCGACCGGGAAACGCTGGAGAACGGCGATGCCCACTGCCAGCCGGAACAGATCGTCCAGGCGGATGGCGAAGATCTCTGGGTCGTCACCCGCAAGTTCCGCGTTGGCGATCCCGGCAAATATCTGCTTGTCACCTGCATGAATGACGTGACCGATCTGGTTGTCGGCTATGGCGGACTGGATGATATCACGTCCGGCCGGTCGCCTTTGGACATCAAGGATTACGGCGCCTTCGCCCCGGCGCAGAATTGCTACGATCCGTTCCGTTCGATCGATATGCAGCATCTGGTCGAAGCCGGCGCCATCATCGATCCCGACATGAAGGGCAAGCAGAAAATTCTCTTGATGACATCGGCGGCAGCTGTCGAAATCAACCTGGTGCCGCAATTGCGCCGCTGGGGTTATGACGCCTGCGCGGTCAGAAATACCACCGAGCTTGCAGCCTTCAGGGATGCGTGTGCGGCGCGCGGGATCACGATCGAGGCCCTGCTGATCGATGGCACGATGGCAGATGCGCTGGCGACGGTGGCGAACTGGACGATGTCTCCGTCGCTGGTGATTGCCAAGGATTGGAAAGCCATCGAACTGCGCGCCAGCATTCTGGCTTTGTGCGAAAACGGGATCGGCGCCTTGCCGTCGGCAGAGTCTGAAGGCCCGGCCGATTGGGACATCATCGTACCAGACGTGAGCTTGACCGGCCGGCCGATGCCCGAGGTCGAGGTCGTGGTTGCCGAAGACAATGAAATCAACCAGTTCGTCTTTGCCCAGATCCTCGAAGGCCTCGGCATATCCTACCGCATCGCCGCCAATGGCGAGGAGGCCGTCAAGCTGTGGCAGCAATACCGGCCGAACCTGGTGCTGATGGATGTCTCGATGCCGGTGATGAACGGGTTTGATGCGACGCGCGCCATCCGCGCTCTCGAGAAGACTGCAAGCTTCCAGACGCCAATCATTGCCGTCACGGCGCAGGCGCTCGATATCGATATAGAGCAGAGCAAGCTCGCCGGCATGGACGATTACATCACCAAGCCGATCAGCCCGGACATGATCGAGGCCGTCTACCGCAAGTTCGTCAACACCAAAGCCGAGCGCATGACGGGCTGACGACCCTTTCTGTCCGAATGGCGATGAAACACCCAGAAAAGGCAAGCAAGAGCACAGGTTTGAACCCTATTGATGTCAACTCCCTAGAATTAGGGAGAAGCATGCGGAAAGAGAGGAAGAGGCGCTTTCGAAATCTTAACCCTCCATGCCCATCGTCTGTTCCTGACACTGCCTTGAATCCAATCCTGGGAATGCGTTTATGAATTCTGCTGAAACACCGTCTCAGCACATCAGCCGGAACGATTTGCATGCAATGGCCTATACCGATCCGCTGACCGGATTGGGCAATTCCTACAGATTGCGCGACAAGGTGCGCGAAATCGCTGCCGATCGCGCCAGTGATCCCGCGCCGTTCACGATCGGCCTTGCCAATCTCGACGGGTTCAAGCCGATCAACGATCTCTTCGGCCCCGAAGCCGGTGATGAAATCCTCTGCCAGGTGGCCAACCGGCTGCTTGCCTGCGTGCCGGATGGCGCCACCGTGATCCGCGCCGGCGGCGACGAGTTCGCCTTCGTGTTGCCGCTTGTGTTCGAGCGCAAGGCCGCCGAAAAGATCGGCCATATGCTGAAGGAGGTGCTCTCGGCCCCTTTCGATCTCGGCGAGCGCAATGTCCGCCTGTCCGCCTCCTTCGGCTTTGCCGTCTATCCGTTTGCCGGCGAGGAATTCGAGGACCTGTTGAAAAGCGCCGACACGGCGCTCTATCGCTCCAAGCGGCGCGGCCGTGGGCAGATCACCGTCTATTCCCAGGAAATCGCCCAGGAGATGAAGCGCGCGACGCAGCTCGAACAGGCGCTGCGCAATGCCATCATCGCCGATGAGGTCGATGTCCATTTCCAGCCGATCGTCAGCCTGAAAAACGACACGGTGGTCGGTTTCGAGGCGCTCGCCCGCTGGTGCGATCCCGATCTCGGCTATGTCTCGCCGGCCGTTTTCGTGCCGCTCGCCGAAGAGCGCGGCTTCATCGATTCCCTGTCGGAAACGCTGCTGCGCAAGGCGGCCGAGACCGCGCTGCTCTGGCCGAAGGAACTGTTTTTATCCTTCAATCTGTCATCGGCCCAACTGATGGACCCATCGACCAGCACCAACGTCCTGTCGATCATCCGGCAGGTCGGCCTTGATCCGCGCCGGCTGGAACTGGAAATCACCGAGACCGCCGTGATGACCGATGCGGACGTGGCGCAAAAGATCGTCACCGAACTTCGCGCCGCCGGTGTTCGCATTTCGCTCGATGATTTCGGTACGGGCCAGTCGAGCCTCGGGCGTCTGAGAGATTTCTCCTTCGACAAGGTCAAGGTCGACCGTGCCTTCGTCTCGCGCATTTCCGCCGACCGGGCATCCGAACATATCGTCAAGGCGATCATCGCCATGTGCGATGGCCTCAACCTCGAAGTCGTTGCCGAAGGCATCGAGGATTTCTCGGAAGCCTTGAAACTGAAGGGGCTCGGCTGCGGCATGGGGCAGGGCTATTTCTACGGAAAGCCGGCCGATTCCGTCACCACCCTGCGTTATCTCGCCGAGAATTATCACGAAGCCGGCCCGGCGCTCTCCGTCGCGGTCTGAGATTTTTCGCTCAACTCTCCCGCTCCCGGCGTCCTTCCTCCAGAAGCCAGTCGCGCACCCGGCGTGCCTGGAGATTGAGCTCGCGCGAACGCGGCCAGACGACGTAGAAGGCCAGATCCGTCTTCAGCACATGATTGCCGACCGGAACGAGCGCGCCTGAGCGGACCTGCCGTTCGATCAGATGGTTCCATCCAAGTGCTACGCCTTCGCCGGCGAGCACCGCCTGGATCACCAGGACATAATCGTTCAACGTCAGCCTCCGCGCCTTGGCGGGATAGGACACGCCGGCACTGGCAAACCATTCCTGCCAGCTGTAGGCCTGCCTCACCGGCTCCTCCAGATGGATCAACGGGTGTTTCAAAAGATCAGCCGGCCGCTGCGGCATGCCGTTGGCTTCGACGAAGGCGGGCGATGCGACCGCGCAGATCACCTCGGGCGCCAAAAGTGCCGTATGATAGCGTGGCCAGTGGACCGGATCGCCACCGCCGCGGACGGCTAGCGGGATCGGCTCTTCCTCGAGGTCCAGATCGCGCACGCTGGTCTGGATGCGCAGGTCGATCTCGGGCAGGTCCTCGCGCAGTTTCGTCAGCCGCGGCAGCATCCACATCGAGGCAAAGGCGGTCGAAGCGGCGAGCGTCACATTGGTCTCGCGGCGTTTGGCGCGGATTTCCTCGGCGGATTTCTGGATGCGCGACAGGCCGAGCGAGACGTCGGCATGGAATTTTTCGCCCGCTTCGGTCAATTGCACGGCCCGATGCACCCGGTGAAACAGCGGCACGCCGAGCTGCTCTTCCAGCCCGCGAATGGCATAGGAGACGGCGGCCTGCGTCATCGCCAGCTCATTGGCGGCGCGGGTGAAATTCTGATGCCTTCCGGCCGCCTCGAAGACGATCAGGCTGGAGGCGGAGGGCAGCAGGCGGCGAAGAGTTTCCATAAGGTGAGCTTATATCATGTCTCCAATTTTTCCAGCGTTACACTGGGCTTTTTCACGATTAGCCTCGATTACGAAAAGGGGAGGCATCATATGGAAACGCTCTTGGCTACTGAAGCAGATCCGGCAAGACGCGCACGGCCCGCCCGCACGGCCCGGCGTGACAATGCGGCGAAGATCGTCGGCATTCCCTATATCGCCCGCAACATCCCGACCTACGATATCCTCAGCGAAGACAACCTCCAGAAGATCGAACGCGTCGCCGACCGCATCCTCAGCGAAGTCGGCATCGAGTTTCGCGACGATCCGGCCTCGCTGGATCACTGGAAGCGGGCAGGGGCCAAGGTCGATGGTCTGCTGGTGCGCTTTGAGCCGGGCATGCTGAACGAGATCGTCTCGACTGCACCGGCCCAGTTCACCCAGCATGCCCGCAATCCCGCTCACAATGTCGAGATCGGCGGCAGGAACGTCGTCTTCTCGCCGGCTTACGGTTCGCCCTTCGTCATGGACCTCGACAACGGCCGCCGCTACGGCACCCTGGAGGATTTCCGCAACTTCATCAAGCTGGCCCAGTCGAGCCCGTGGCTGCATCATTCCGGCGGCACGATCTGCGAGCCGGTCGACGTGCCCGTCAACAAGCGCCATCTCGACATGGTCTATAGCCATATCAAATATTCCGACCGCGCCTTCATGGGCTCGATTACCGCAGAAGACCGGGCGGAAGATTCGATCGATATGGCGCGGATCGTTTTCGGGCGCGATTTCGTCGATCGCAACTGTGTCATCCTCGGCAATGTCAACGTCAACTCGCCGCTGGTCTGGGACGGCACCATGACCAGATCGCTGCGCGCCTATGCCCGCGCCAACCAGGCGGCGGTCATCGTGCCGTTCATTCTCGGCGGTGCCATGGGTCCGGTCACCAATGCCGGCGCTATCGCCCAATCCTATGCCGAGACGCTGGCCGGCTGCGCGCTGACGCAGCTGGAACGCAAGGGTGCGCCGGTGATCTTCGGCAATTTCCTCTCGTCGATGTCGCTACGCTCGGGCTCTCCCACCTTCGGTACGCCGGAGCCGGCGATCGGCTCGATGGTCATCGGCCAGCTCGCCCGGCGGCTGAAACTGCCGCTGCGCTGTGCCGGCAATTTTTCCAATTCGAAGCTGCCGGATGGGCAGGCGATGCAGGAAGGCGTCATGTCGATGCTGTCGGCCGTGCATTGCGGCGCCAATTTCATCCTGCATTCCGCCGGCTTCCTCGATGGGCTGCTCGCCATGTCCTACGAAAAATTCGTGATGGATACGGATTTCTGCGGCGCGCTGCATTCCTACCTCGCAGGCGTGGTGGTGGACGACAATACGCTCGCCATGGACGCCTTCCTGCAGGTCGGCCCCGGCAGCCATTTTCTCGGCTGCGACCACACGATGCGCAACTACCAGACGGCATTCTGGGATTCAGGCCTGTCCGACAACGAGCCGTTCGAGAAGTGGAGCGAGGAGGGCGGCTCGACCGACATGGCGGCGCGCGCCAACAAACGCTGGAAAAAGACGCTGGCCGAATACGAAGCGCCGCCTCTGGACGTGGCAATCGACGAGGCGTTGACGGAGTATATGACGAAACGCAAGAACAGCATGGCGGATGCCTGGTATTGAGAGGTTACCCCTCACCAAGCGCGCCCAAGGGCTCGACATGCGTCTCGCCCGGGCTTGCTATCCTCTCCCGCAAGGGGAGAGGTAAAACTGAGGCGCCCTCCGCATGTCTTCCTCTCCCCTTGCGGGAGAGGATACGCAGGCCGGGCGAGTTTACGAGCCCTTGGCCGAAGTTGGTGAGGGGTGCTGCAACAGTCTCGAACTTGAAACCTGAGCCAGACCATGACCCTGTCGAAAGACCCGCTTCTCCAGCCCTACCAGCTCAAGCATCTGACGCTGAAAAACCGGATCATGTCGACCTCGCATGAGCCGGCCTATTCCGAAGACGGCATGCCGAAGGACCGCTACCGGCTCTATCATCTTGAAAAGGCCAAGGGTGGCATCGCACTGACCATGACGGCGGGATCGGCGATCGTCTCGGAGGATTCGCCGCCGGCGTTTGGCAATCTCCATGCCTATTCCGACGAGATCGTGCCGTGGCTGAAGAAGATCACCGACGACTGTCACGAGCACGGCGCCGCCGTGATGATCCAGCTCACCCATCTTGGCCGCCGCACCGGCTGGAACAAGGGTGACTGGCTGCCGGTGCTGTCGCCGTCGCCGGTGCGCGAAGCCGCCCACCGGGCGTTTCCCAAGGAGATCGAGGATTGGGACATCGAGCGCATCGTCGGTGATTATGCCAGTGCCGCCCAGCGCATGCAGGCGGCCGGGCTCGATGGCATCGAGTTCGAAGCCTATGGCCACCTGATGGACGGCTTCTGGTCGCCGGCGACCAACCATCGCGACGACGAGTTTGGCGGCTCGCTGGATAACCGCATGCGCTTCTCCGACATGGTGCTCGATGCCGTCCGCAAGGCCGTCGGGCCGGATTTCATCGTCGGCATCCGCATGGTGGCGGACGAGCAATGGGATATCGGCCTGTCCCGGGAGGAGGGCGTCGGGATCGCCAGGCGGCTGGCCGGTTCCGGCAAGGTCGATTTCCTCAACATCATTCGCGGCCATATCGACCATGATGCGCATCTGACCAATGTCATTCCGATCCAGGGCATGGCCGCATCGCCGCATCTGGATTTCGCAGGCGACGTTCGCGCGGCCACGAAATTTCCCGTTTTCCACGCCGCCCGCATCGCCGATGTCGCCACCGCCCGTCACGCGATTGCCGAGGGCAAGCTCGACATGGTCGGCATGACGCGCGCCCATATCGCCGATCCGCATATCGTCAAAAAGATCATCGAGGGCCGCGAAAGCCAGATCCGCCCCTGCGTCGGCGCCACCTATTGTCTCGACCGCATCTACGAGGGCGGCGGCGCGCTCTGTATCCACAATGCGGCCACAGGCCGCGAGGCGGCCATCCCGCATGTGATTTCCAAGACAACCGGGCCACTGCGTAAGGTGGTCGTGGTCGGCGCCGGACCCGCCGGGCTGGAGGCGGCCCGGGTACTGGCCGAGCGCGGCCATTCGGTCGAAATTCTGGAGGCGACCGGCGAAGCAGGCGGCCAGATTCTGCTGGCAGCCCGCAATCCGCGCCGCAGGGAAATGATCGGCATCGTCGACTGGCGCTTGTCCGAGCTGGAGCGGCTGGGCGTTCCCATCCATTACAATGTCTTTGCCGAAGCCACCGATATTCTGGAGCGAAAACCCGATCTGGTCGTCATCGCCACCGGCGGTATCGCGCAAAATTCGCTGCTTGAGGCGGGCGATGACCTGGTGGTGTCCAGCTGGGATATCATTGCCGGTGCCATCAAGCCCGAAGGTCCGGTCCTGCTTTACGATGACAATGGTGCCCATACCGGCATGACGGCAGCGGAAATGATCGCGGCCACCGGTGCCGAGCTGGAGATCGTCTCGCCGGAACGCATGTTCGCACCGGAAATTGGTGGTATGAACCATGTGCCCTATGCCAAGGCCTTTGCGGAAAAGAATGTGCGGGTGACCATCAACACAAGGCTGAAATCGGTGCGCCGCGAGGGCAATCAGTTGGTGGCGGTGCTGGGCTCGGACTATTCGGCGCATGCCTCGGTCGAACGGCGCGTCGCCCAGGTCGTCGTCGAGCACGGCACCCTGCCGATGGCCGGCCTCTATCTCGAGCTGAAACCCCTGTCGAGCAATCTGGGTGCGGTGGATTACAAAGCCCTGATCCGCCAGGAAAACCCGATCAAGATGCGAAATCCCGACGGAGTGTTCGACCTGTTCCGCATTGGCGACGCCGTCGCCAGCCGCAATATCCATGCGGGAATTTATGACGCGCTGCGGTACGGAGTGCTGTTTTGAAGATGAGGCTCAAGGTGCCACCATCGAACGGCTAACGGTTCGTGCTCTGTGCCGAGAGGTTGTTGGGCTCTCCGAGCTACAGCCAAACTCTCCGTCGTCCCTGTGCTTGTCACAGGGATCCAGTCAGCCCAAGTCCTTGGGCTGAAAGACTTTTTGACCCGACAGACGTCGGGTCGCTGGATCCACGCCACAAGGGCGAGGATGACGGAGGTGGGATATCGTCTGTGTCAAATAGCCAATCTGCACACTAGTCAGCATGACAAAGGCGCCACCTTCCGGTAGCGCCTTTGCATATCATCCAGCGTCCGAGAACGCTTACTGGTTGGATGCAGGCTTATTCAGCCGGCTTCACGTCCGTTGCCGGAGCCGTGGCCGACGTGGTTGTCGTATCGACCGGGGCATTGGCATTCTTTTCCGCAACCTGCTGCGACTTGGTCTTGAATTCCGGTGCGGCCTTCAGCGTATCGGCGGTTTCCGCCGTGGTCAGCTTCAGGTCGTCGGAATTCGGCACATCGGCGACGGCAATCGTATCGAGCGGAACGGCAACGTTCTTTTCGCCGAGACCGAGGAAGCCGCCAACGCCGATCACGGCTGCTTCGACCGAGCCATCCTTGGTAAAGATCACGTCGTTGATCTCGCCGATGCTTTCATCCGACGCATTGTAAACGGACTGGCCGATATAGGTGCTGGCGGCGATCTGGTCGGCCCCCTGTTCGGTCAGGTAACCGGCGCCAGACGCAGGCGCAGTTGCGGCTGACTGGTCCATCGGCTTCTTCATCGCGTCGGCGGGCTGTTCGCCGGTCATCGGTGTTTCCATCGCCGGCGGCTGTGCCGAAGGCTGGGTGGTTTCCTGAGCAAAGCCCATTGGCGCGAAGATGGTTACGCCTGCAAAAAGTGCACCTGCAGCGACGGAAGTCACGAGTTTCTTGGTCATTGTGAACCTACCTTTTCGTTCTTTTTGTCGATCAAGGCGCGGCATCCAAAATCTTACCGCCGCACCGGTGATGCAGACACAACGTGGCAGGCTGGGAGTGGTTCCGCAAAAAATTATGCAATTTTCGAGGGAACTTTTAATGAGGTTTTTTATCCCGCGCCGGAGCAAAGGCGGTAAAACCGAACATCGAGCCCGGTTTTACGTTTTTGGGTCGAAAGCCCCAAAGCGAAGACAGGTTGTACCATCCCCCAGCCTTCAGAGCTGATAAACCGGTTCGAAACGGCCCTTGACGGTAAGACCGAGTTCAAACGTCTTGCCGGCGTTCGGATCGGCCTTGCGGGCTGCGTCGTTCATGTCCTGCCAGGCGGAGGTCACCAGCAGGCGGTCCGCCTTGGTGCCGATGAAGGCGGGGCAGCTGGACTGGGTGGCGGGAACGGCGTGGCGGGCAATCCGTGTACCGTCCGGCGCGTAGACGTCGACGGCACCCTGGCCCCAGCGCGCATTCCAGATCAGCCCGTCGGCGTCGCAGACCGAGCCGTCGACATCGCCGGGATTGCCGCTCTGGTCGCTGAAGACCGTTGCCTCACCGGTCGGCAGACCGGTCGCCGGATCGAGATCGACCCGCATGATGTGATTGATGGCGGAATCGACAAAATAGCCGATGCTGCCATCCGGCGAAAAGCAGATGCCGTTCGGAATGCTGATACTGCCGTAGATCCGTGTCACCACGCCCTTGGCAACATGATAGATCGCGCCGGCTTCCTTTTCGGCCTTGCGGCCCATGGTGCTGACCCAGATGCTGCCGGACGGATGCACGCGGCCATCGTTGGAGCGGTTGCCCGGATTGCTTTCCAATGCTGCGTAGGCCGTCAGTTCGCCGCTTTTGCTGTCGCGGATGAACAGGCCGCGATCCGACGCGATCAACTGGCGCAGCGGATCGATCACCGCCAGCACGCTGCCCATGAAGGGCAGTGCATGCAGGGTTTTGCGGCCACTTTCCAGATGCAGTTCATGCAGCTCGCGGCCCTTGATGTTGAACCACCAGGCGGTGCCGGTGGCCGGATCGAAGGTCGGGCCTTCGCCGAGTTCGAGTGTCAGGTCGCTGAGGATGCTGCCGGAAAAGGGAATTGTTTCGCTCATGCTCATGCCCCGAACACTGCGTCATAGGCCTTGATGGTGACCCGCGCGCGCTCCGCAACCTCGGCAGCGCTCATGCCGGCCTTGTACAGGCTGGAGCCGAGGCCGAAGCTCTTGATGCCGATCTTGGCATAGTCGCCGAAATTGGTGTCGGAGACGCCGCCGACGGCGGCGATTTCCAGGTCCGGCGGCAGGATGGTGCGGATCGCCGCGATACCGGCCGGGCCCAGCACGCTGGCGGGAAAGAATTTCAGGCCCGTTGCGCCGGCATGGGCGGCGGCCAGCGCTTCGGTGGGGGTGAGCACGCCGGGCATGGTGACCATGCCACGGGCGGCCGCAAGCGCGATCACGTCTGTCTCGACATTCGGGCTGACCATCAGCTTGCCCCCGACGCCGTCGAGTTTTTCCACCTGCTCGGTGGTCAACACAGTCCCGGCGCCGATCAGGCAGTTGGCGGGCGCCATCTTGACGGCAGTCTCGATCGAACGGAACGGATCAGGCGAATTGAGCGGGATCTCGATGGCGGTAAACCCGGCTTCGAGCAGTGCGCCGACCACGCCCTGGGTTTCTTCCGGCTTCAGACCGCGCAGGATGGCGATCAGCGGATATTTCATCGGCGGGAAAGGGATGCGGGTCATGACTGTTCTTTCTTTGAATAGGCGAGTGGCTTCAGGCAGGCCAGATGGCGTTGGCGGCGGCGGCGAGGCCCTGGCGAACGGCGGCATCGGCATCGATGGTCACGGGGGTAAGGTCGAGCGCTGACAGGGCCGATTGATAAAGACCGGCAAGCGCTCCGGACGCGACGAGGCAAACGCTGCTTCCGGGCTTTGCCGTGGCCAGCGCGCCGGCAATTTCGAGGCCGATCAGGGTTCCGGACAGCCGGGCCTTGGCATCATTGGCAGACAGCCCATGCAGCAACTGGCCGCTGCGCACCGTAAAGACCAGATTGGTGGCAAGGGCTGGAGTTTTGACGGCCTTGGCAACCGCACCGAGAAAAGCCGGATCATCATTGGCAAAGGCGCCGGCATCGGCAACGGCATGGCTGAGGATCGAGTGCTTGGCGATGACGTCGAACAGTTCGCCGGTCATGAAGGTGGAGAAACCATCGACGATGCCGCCGGTAACGCGCACCCACTTGCTGTGCGTGCCCGGCATGCAGATCAGATGACTGCCGTTGCCGAGTTGCGATATGGCGCCGAGCAGCTGGGTTTCCTCGCCGCGGATCACATCGGGCGCGTCTTCGTTGCGCTGGGCAAGACCGGGCAGGATGCGGATATCCCGGTTGGTATCGGGCACGGTGACGGCCGCCTTGACGATGGCGCCGAGCGGAGCCGGCGTATCGAGATAGCCTGCCTCGACCCAGCCCTGGCGGGCACCCGCCATGCCGCAGACGATCACCGGCAGATGCGGCGGTGCTGCAACAGCAGCAAGATGGGATTCGAGGATGGCGGAAAAACCGGTCTTGGTGGCTGTCGTCATGCCTTCGCCGCTGCGGCGTTCGGCAAGGATCTCCCCGCTTTCGCTGATGACCCACAGGCGGAAACTCGAGGTTCCCCAGTCCACTGCCGCATAGGATGCTGCCGTCATTAAAATACGCCTCCGTCGATGATCATGGCCTGAGCCGTCATGCGCGCCGAACAGTCGGAAGCGAGATAGAGACAAGGCCCCACCATGTCTTCAGCGACGAGCATGTGCTTCAGGCACTGTTTTTCCAGCATGCCGGCAATCGCGGCATCGTCTATCCAGAGCTTCTTCTGTCGCTCGGTCACCACCATGCCCGGCAGCACCGCATTGACGCGGATAGTGTCCGGTCCGAGCTTGCCGGCCAGCGATTTGGTCAGGCCGACGATACCCGCCTTGGCGGTCGCATAAGCGGGGATATCACCCATATTGAGCATGAAGGCGATCGACGAGAAGTTGATGATCGAGCCGCCACCGGCCCGCCGCATATGCGGGGCGGCGGCCTGGCAGGCAAAGAAGACATGGCGCAGATTGACCGCCTGGCTCTCGTCCCAGCTCGCTTCGGTCACGTCCTCAAGCGGTTGACGGTCGTCGCGCGCGGCATTGTTGATGAGAATGCTGAGCGACCCCATTGCGGCAGCGGCCTGATCGACGGCGGACTTAATCGCGGCAATGTCGCGCAGATCGGCCTGGATGAAAACCGGGGCATGGTCGACCGCAGCGGCAAGCCGTTCCACCAGCGCGATGCTTTCCGATTCGGCAATGTCGATAAAGGCAACGCGCGCACCCTGCCGCGCAAAGCCTTCGACCAAAGCGGCTCCGATGCCCGAGCCGCCGCCGGTGATCAGGACGCCACGCCCTTTCAGGTCGTGAAATTGTGCGGCTGGCAAGGCCATGATTGTGTGCTCTCCCGGATGCAAGCATCTCAACGCATGCTTGCTTTTACATGTTTGCTGTTCCATTATTTGGAACTGTATCTTATTATTTGGAATTATCGCGCTGGACATGTTGGCTTGTCAAGTCAATGCCCCGGCGTGCGGCAAATGGACAGGCATGATGGAACACGACCAAACGGATACGTCTTCTTCGGCTTCTGCACACCATAGCGGGACGGGCACGCTGGGCAAGGTTCTTTCCGTGCTGGAGACGGTCGTGACGTCCGACCAGCCGCTGCGGTTCAGCGATATTCTGGCTTTGTCCGGCCAGCCGCGTGGCACCCTGCACAGGCAGCTCTCCCATCTCGTCGAAGAAGGATTGCTGACGCAGGGGCGTGATCTCTGCTACGAGCCCGGCCTGCGATTGCTGAAGTTCGCCTACCGGTCCTGGTCGAAGAACCAGTTCCGCGCCGTCGCCGCTCCGCATCTGCGGCGCCTGCATGAAGCAACCGGCGAAACGGTTCATCTGGGTGTGTTGCGTGGTACTGAGATCATCTATGTCGACAAGGTGGAAAGCCGCCAGACGGTGCGGATGCAATCGCAGATCGGCAATGCCTCTCCGGTCTATTGCACCGGCCTTGGGAAAGCGGCGCTGTCCGTGCTGCCGGCGGACCGGCTCGCCGACACGCTGAGCCAGCTGACTTTCCGTCGTTTTACCGCCAATACACATCTTTCCGTGGCCTCTTTGATGCATGATCTGGACGAGGCCCGTCTGCGGGGTTATGCCTTTGATCGTGAGGAACACGAAACGGAAATCCGCTGTGTTGCCGCTCCGATCCATGATGCCGGGTTAGATCTCGTCGCCGGCATATCCGTGACGGGGCCGGCATATCGGGTGACGATGGAGCAATTGGAAAACTGGGCACGCCCGGTTCGCCAAGTGGCTCTGGCGATCAGCGAAGACGTCGAAATCCGTCTTGGCCCTGGCCGTTAGACTTTCGTAATGCCTTTACGGTGAATGGCGAATCGACTGGACGTGGGGAAGTCGGACCTGTAGTTTTAATATATCAGATTCTGTGCCTGCCGACGTTCGAAATCCCGCCTCGAAGACGGGATTGCCGGGATTGAAACCGGCAAGAAAGCCTGGGGCGCGGCGGAACGGTTTTCGTGACGCCGAATACTTTGGGTGCGGGCCTGGAAGAGGTAGAAAATGGTGGATTTCAGCGGACATCTATCACCCTGCACGGTTACCGCGGAACAACGGGGGACCGAGGCGATGACGCGGGAAGCGGATGTCCGGCAGGCTTTGGAAACAGTCTCGCATATCTACGGCTTTCACGGCTTTCTGGTGATGGTCGTGCCGGCAAAAACCTGCTCCAGCCTTTCCGATACCGTGGTCATGACGAATTGGCCCAAGGATTTCCTGATCAACTATGATGCGGCCAATATGATGGCAGGCAGTCCGGTCATCGCCCGTCTGCGCAAGAGCACCATTCCCTTCACCTATGATACCACGCTTGATTCCCCGAGGCGCTCGGATGGCAGGGGAAGCGAAGTCCTCAGCCTGTTCGAGCGGGTCAACCTGCGGCGCGGCGTCTATATCCCAGTCCACGATGTGCACGGCACCTGTGGCGCAATCGCTTTTGGCGGCAATCGCGAACTGGTCAATTCCGCCGAATTGAAGGAGTTGACCTACAAGGCCGCTCACCTGTTCGGCCGGCTGAGTGAAATCAAGGCGATCCGCGCGCCCATGCCTGCAGTATTGTCGCGGCGCGAAGTCGAATGCCTGCACTGGGCGGCCGAGGGCAAGACCACCACGGAAATGGCGAAGATCCTCGATCTGTCGGAATACACAGTCAACCACTACCTCAGCCGCGCCACCCGCAAACTGGATTCTGTCAATCGCGTTCAAACCGTGGCAAAAGCGATACGTGCCGGATTGATCAATTGAGAAATGTTTATGAATGCAAGCAGGAAACCGGCATGATGCGTAGGGTGAAATATCGGGCAAGCCCCAAGGGGCTTGGCCGGCAACGCACTCAAGTGTGCGGCGGAGTTTGTGAATGCGCGATACGTTGATGGCAGAACCGATCGAAAAAGAGCAGTCGCGCGGCGGAGATTTCGCCTCGGATATCGCAGCACTGGAAACCCAGTTCGATGCGATCCGCTACATGAAAAGGATCACCCAGGCCTTCGGCTTCAAGGCGTTTCTTGTCTGCATGGTTCCGTCCTTCGATGCGGACAAGCTCTCCAGCGCCTCGATCCTGTCCAACATGCCGGCGGATCTGGTCACGACATATGACAGCATCTCGCTGCTGAAACATTCGACCGGCATCCGCCGTCTGAGGGAAACCACGACGCCGTTCCAGTTGACGCTTGACGATTGGGAGAAGGAGAGTGGCCGCCTGCCGCAGACGAACGAATATATCGGCATGTTGCGCGATCACGGGATTTTGCAGGCTAATTATTTCCCGGTTCACGATGCCGATGGCAGCCGGGCCACGGTGATCTGGATGGGACGGCGTGCCGATCTGCCGATGTCTGCGATGATGGAACTGCAGATGATCGCTATCCATGTCTACAACCGCCTGACGGAAATCGGCTCGTTCTGGAAGGGTGCCCCCGTTGCGCTGTCGGAGCGTGAAATCCAATGTCTGAATTGGACTGCCGCCGGCAAGACGAGTTCGGAGATTGCCGGGATACTTGGCCTGTCCGAACACACGGTCAACCACTACCTCAACCATGTCAGCAAGAAGCTGGATGCGGTCAATCGCACGCAAGCTGTCGTCAAGGCGATGAAGAAGGGCTATATCAACTGAGTGCGCTTGCTCGCCGCCCGGCCAAGATTTAAGCAGCCCCTGCGATTATTGCTGGCTTTTTAGATGAACATTAAGATTTGCAGCGCACCTTTACTGCCGGTGGAATGATTTCACTGGGAGGATGCGTCAACACTCCTGTCTTCGGCATGACCGGGGAAGGATCGTCAGACGCTGTTTACATTGCCGGCATCGTTCGTCTGGAAGGACGCATTGCACTGCCGCATGAATGCATCCCCCGCACCATTTTCCAAAATGATATTCATGTGACGCAGCAACACGTGTGGCCTTCGCCCGTTGCCGTCGCGCTTGCGAGGATACGAGATGCTGTTCAAGACTGCGACCTCCCGTAATATATTCTCCGTGGTGGCGACCGGGCTCTTTGCCACGGTGGTGACTGCGGGCACACTGTTCTGGATCTCCTATTCCGAAGTCAAACGTCGCAGCGTCGACGAAATGAACGCCGCCGCCGCGCTGACCGCCGCCGATCTGAAATCGCAGCTGACACAGGGCCTGCAGCTCGTCGCGACCTTCCAGAGCGTTTTTTCAGCGCTTGAAACATCCGGGGCGGCAAACCGCACCTCGGCCGATGCGATGATGCGAAAGGCTCTTCAGGACAGTCCCTTCGCGCTCGGTGTCTGGAGCGGCTGGGAGCCGAACGCTTTCGACGGCAAGGATGCAGATTATGTCAACAAGCCGGGACATGACGCGACCGGTCGTTATGTTCCTTACTGGGTTCGTGCGGGTGGCAAGATCGATGTGACGCCGCTCACCGACTACGACAAGCCTGGGCCGGGCGATTACTACCAGCTGCCGTTCAAGGCACAGAAGATGGTGGTGATCGAACCCTACAAATACGTGGTCGATGGCAAGGATGTGATGATGACCACACTGGTCGGTCCCGTCACCGTCGATGGCAAGCCACTCGGCGTCACCGGTATCGACATTGCGCTCGACAGCCTGACATCGAAACTCGCCGGCATGAAGCCACTCGGCGATGGAAACGTCGCGCTCGTCTCGCAAGGCGGACATTTCCTCAGTCACGTCAACGCCGACAATCTCGGCAAGGCGTTCAAGGATAGCAGCGTCGATGCCGCCGCGTGGCAGCAGATGATTGACAACCCGGGCAAGCCGGTCGAGGTCGCCGGCGAGGATGGGACGGATTTCCTTTCCGTGGCCGTTCCCGTCCAGCTGTTGCCGGATACCGCCTGGTACGCCATCGTCTCCGTGCCGAAATCGACAGTCTTTGCCTATCTGACGCGCATGGCCTGGATTTCCGTCATTATCATCGGTGTCGCCTCGGTTCTGCTGGTGCTGCTTGGTGTCTTGATCTCCAACCGCTTCCGCCGCCGCCTCGAAGCCATCGTCAATGCCACCGGCGAAATCGCCAGGGGCAATACCGGTATCGTCATTGGCGATGCCGAGCGCAATGACGAAATCGGCGACATGGCCCGTTCGCTTGCCATCCTGCGCGACGCGACGATCGCCAAGCAGCGCCTTGAGGCCGAAGCCGCAGAAACCCGTACGCTCAGCGAGGAAGAACGCCAGCGCCGCGCCGCAGAGACGCAGGAAAACGAGCGCCAGATGCGCTTTGCCGTCACCGAACTCGGCACCGGCCTGCAGCGGCTGGCCGACGGCGACGTCACGTTCCGCCTGATGACGCCGTTCATCGGCTCGCTTGACGCGCTGCGCGAAGACTTCAACAGCTCGATGACCACCCTGCAGCAGACCCTGCAGTCGGTCGGCAATAATGCGCTCGGCATTCAGGCCGGATCGGCCGAAATCCGCTCCTCGGCCGACGATCTGGCCAAGCGCACCGAACAGCAGGCTGCCTCCGTCGAGGAAACCGCCGCAGCGCTCGACCAGATCACCGCCTCGGTGCGGGACTCCACCGTGCGTGCCGAAGAGGCCGGCCAGCTGGTCGCCAAGGCAAAATCGGGTGCACAGACATCGAGCGCCGTCGTCAAGAGTGCCATCGATGCCGTCGGCCAGATTGAAACGTCGTCGCAGGAAATCTCGAGCATCATCGGCGTTATCGACGAGATCGCCTTCCAGACCAACCTCCTCGCCCTCAACGCCGGTGTCGAAGCCGCGCGTGCCGGCGATGCAGGCAAGGGCTTTGCCGTCGTTGCCCAGGAAGTGCGTGAACTCGCCCAGCGTTCGGCCAATGCGGCCAAGGAAATCAAGGCTTTGATTTCGAAATCCGGTCAGCAGGTCAAGACCGGCGTCGAACTGGTCGGCCAGGCCGGCAAGGCGCTGGAAGTGATCGTCCACGAGGTCGATGAAATCAACCTGCGTGTCTCCTCGATCGTCGAGGCGGCTCGCGAACAGTCGATCGGCCTCAACGACATCAACCGCGCCGTCAACGTCATGGATCAGGGCACGCAGCAGAATGCGGCCATGGTCGAAGAATCGACCGCTGCCAGCCACACGCTTGCCGCCGAAGCCTCGGCGCTGACGACGCTGCTGTCGAATTTCCAGCTTGGCGAGGTGTCACAGGCGAGCCTGCACCGTGCTGCGGCCGATACCGGATCGCACCGGGCACCCGCCGCTCCCGTCCGCAGTTCCTCCCTGTCAAAGCCGGGCATCCGGCCGGCCTCGGTGACGACACCGGCTGTCCAGTCGCCCGCCCGCTCGCTCGGCCAAAAACTTGCCGGTGCATTCCAGGGACATGGCGGCGCTGCTGCTGCTCCGGCCAATGACGGCTGGGACGAATTTTGAGCAAGAACAAGGGCGCGCCTGCTGGCGCCCTTCTGCCAACGTCCTTGTCGCAAAATCCGGCAATGCCGCAAGCTGTGCAACGCAACTGCACAATAACTAGCCGGATTTGATGTTGCGCCGCACTGGCGCCGATCGCCAAACGCCGGTTTTCAACGGCTTTCCCAAACTGGCACGGTTCCTGCTTTGTAAAAGGCATGTCCAGAGGGGACTATAATAAGGACTGCGCCCAAGAAGGTCGCGACAGACAAGGCCGCTTTCAGCCAAAAGGTGATCCCGGATGTACGGACACCACACGGCAGAGAGCGGCCTTTTCTTTTGTTCCGGTTTTTCTGACCGGCCTCATTGGCGAAACACTCCGGCTCGATTATCTAATAGCCAGTCCCGATGGTCGGTTTTCCAGTGGCGGGACTGGTATGAATGACAGTGCAGAAACGCATGGCAGAGACAGCAGGGCAAACCAGCCGCGCTGGCGGCAGGAGTGAATGACATGACCGACGTGACCAAGGAACAGGTTCTCGACAAGCTCAGAGGCGTTCGAGGACCGGATATGGACGGCAATATCGTCGATATGGGTCTGGTCTCCGATGTCTTCATTTCCGATTCCAAGGTCTATTTCTCGATTACCGTCCCGGCCGAGCGGGCGCGCGAACTCGATCCCTTGCGTGCCGCCGCCGAACGGGTGGTCAAGGATATCCCGGGCGTCAAGGGCGCTATGGTGGCGCTGACGGCCGACAAGAAAGGCGCCTCGTCTTCCGCGCCGGTCCAGCGGCCCGCTGCCGCACCATCCCAGGCGGCCCATTCGCACGCCGGCCATTCCCATGCAGGCCACAGCCACGCACCCGCTGCCGCTGCGGCCGCTCCGCGTACACCCACGGCTGCGGCAAAAGCCGGGATTCCGGGCGTGGGCGCGATCATCGCTGTTGCCTCCGGCAAGGGCGGAGTCGGCAAGTCGACCACATCGGTCAACCTCGCCCTGGCGCTGAAGGCCAATGGTCTGCGCGTCGGCATTCTCGACGCCGATATCTATGGCCCGTCGATGCCGCGCCTGTTGAAGATTTCCGGACGGCCGCAGCAGATCGAAGGCCGGATGATCCGGCCGATGGAAAATTACGGTCTGAAGGTCATGTCGATGGGCTTCCTCGTCGATGAGGAAGTCGCGATGATCTGGCGTGGGCCGATGATCCAGTCGGCATTGTTGCAGATGCTGCGCGAAGTCGCCTGGGGCGATCTCGACGTGCTCGTCGTCGACATGCCGCCGGGGACGGGCGACGCCCAGCTGACCATGGCGCAGCAGGTGCCGCTGGCCGGTGCCGTCATCGTCTCGACGCCGCAGGACCTGGCGCTGATCGATGCGCGCAAGGGGCTGGCGATGTTCCGCAAGGTCGAGGTTCCGGTCCTCGGCATCGTCGAGAACATGAGCTACTTCATCGCTCCCGATACCGGCAATCGCTACGATATCTTCGGCCATGGCGGCGCCCGCAAGGAGGCCGAGCGGATCGGCGTGCCGTTCCTTGGCGAAGTGCCCTTGACCATGGGTATCCGCGAGACGTCCGATGCAGGCACGCCCGTTGTTGCATCCGAGCCCGACAGCGAGATCGCCCGCGTCTATCGCGAGATCGCCAGGAAGGTCTGGGAGCAGGTCGGCGCCCATCAGGGAGACAAGGCCCGCACCATGCCGAACATCGTGTTCGAGTAAGCCGGCGAGGAAAGCGGAAAGTCGCTGATATCTGCCGCGCGGGCTGCGGAAAACCCGAACCGAAAAGGGCGGCTGTTGACATTCGGGCGGCGAGCGTCGTTAAGTCTTTAGGCGACATTGTGGCGCTTTGCCACTTTCTGCATTGATTTTAAGTGTGCCTTGTTCCATATGCCTCCCCGCATCCGCAAGGCTGCACCAGCGGTGCTGCCCTCCGTCGGGCTCCGCATGACTGTGATGACCGTTTGAGGGTTTGTCGTAAACGACGAGAGTTTCCATATGGATCTGCCGCGCGCAGCTTTGATGTTATACGGCCGGCCGGTTCCGGTTCGCCATAGTCCGGCTCCTGTTACCGTCCGTCGCCACCGCGATGCGGTGATAGCCTGCGTCTGCGCCGATGGCGCCCGCACAAGGTCCGCAGCATGATCACTGCCTATCGTGACAATGGGCAAGCCGTGGTTATCAGCGCGGCGCAGCCTCCCACGTCCCTGCCGTCCGATGTGGTCTGGATCGACATGCTGCGTCCGGACAAGGCCGAAGATCTTCTGGTTGAGGGGTTCCTCGGCATCGACGTGCCGACCCGCGACGACCTGAAGGACATCGAGCCCTCCAGCCGTCTCTACACCGCCAAGGATGCTGTTTTCATGACGGCATCGCTGGTTTGCAAGGCTGAAGGCGGACATCCGGAGCTAGCCGATATCGCCTTCGTTCTGACCAAGGGCCTGTTGATCACCATCCGTTATGACGAGCCCAAGGCATTCGATCTGTTCACGGCCGCGATGCACCGCATTCCCGGCGGGTGCGCGACCGGAACGGTCCTGGTGACGCGGCTTTTCGAAACCATCGTCGATCGCACCGCCGAGATTCTCGAGATCGCCGTTGCCCGGATCGATGGCTTGTCACTGCAGGTGTTCGGTGATCGGCCCGTCGGCAAGCGCCGGCCGCCGCATTATCTCGAAGCCAAGCTGATGGACGTGGCGTCGCATCACCGGCTGGTGGCGAAGACCCGCGACAGCCTTGCGTCGCTCTCCCGCGTCCTGACATTTCTCTATACCGTCCCGGCGGTTCAGGAGAACAAGGAGACCAAGGAGCTTTGTCGGACAATTTCGCGTGATATCCAGTCGCTGTCGGAGCATGCCTCGTTCATTTCGGGAAACATCACTTTCCTCTTGGATGCATCCCTTGGGCTGATCAACGTCGAACAGAACGCCATCATCAAGATTTTCTCGATTGCAGCGGTCGTCTTTCTGCCGCCGACCCTCGTCGCTTCGCTCTACGGCATGAACTTCGACTTCATGCCTGAACTGAAATGGGCGTTCGGTTATCCCATGGCCGTGATCGGCATGGTGATTTCGGCCATCGTCCCCTACTATTTCTTTCGCTGGAAAGGCTGGCTCTGAGAGCCCGAAATATTCAGATGTCTCATTCTGCAGCTCAACCGGAGACGCGCGACAAGGCAATACGGAAGCTTCTGGCTCTGTCCCTTGGTTCGATCGGTGTTGTCTATGGCGATATTGGTACCAGCCCGCTTTACGCGTTTCGCGAAGCCCTGCGCCCGGTTTCCGCTGATGGCGTGACCCGTCTTGAGATCATCGGGTTGATCTCGCTGATGATCTGGACGCTGACCATCATCGTCACCCTGAAATACGTGCTGTTCCTGCTGCGGGCCGACAACAATGGCGAGGGCGGTACGCTGTCGCTGCTGGCGCTACTGATGAAATATTCCAGCAAGCGCGCAAACCGGCTGTTCTTCCTCGGCATCGCCGGTGCTGCCCTGTTCATCGGCGATGCGATCATCGCGCCCGCCCTGTCCGTACTCTCGGCGGTCGAAGGCCTGAAACTGGTGACGCCGGCGCTGTCGCCCTATGTGGTGCCGATCTCGGTGGTCATCCTGCTGCTGCTCTTTGCCGTGCAATCGCGCGGCACGGCGGCAGTCTCGAAATTCTTCGGCCCGATCATGGCTTTGTGGTTCATCGTGCTGGCGGTTGCCGGCATCAGCCACATTACCGACGACTACGGCATTCTCGCCGCGTTCAATCCCTATTATGCCGTTCATTTCCTGTTTCACGCCGGTTATGTCGGCATTGTCGTGCTCGGCGCCGTCTTCCTGACGGTCACGGGTGCCGAGGCGCTTTACGCCGATCTCGGCCATTTCGGCCGCAAGCCTATCCAGTGGGCGTGGATCGGCCTCGTCTTTCCGGCGCTGGCATTGAACTATCTGGGGCAGGGCGCTCTCGTCCTAAAGCATCCGGAAGCGATGTCTGATCCGTTTTACCTGATGTTCCCGGAATGGGCCTTGCTGCCGGTGGTCATCCTTGCCACCTGTGCCACGATCATCGCCGCCCAGGCCGTCATCACGGGTGCCTTCTCGCTAACCCGCCAGGCGATCCATCTCGGCTTCCTGCCGCGCATGGCGATCTTTCATACGTCGGAAACCCAGACCGGCCAGATCTACCTGCCCAATGTCAACATGCTGCTGATGTTCGGCGTCATGCTGCTGGTGTTCGTCTTCGGCTCGTCCGAATCGCTCGCCACCGCCTATGGTATCTCCGTCACCGGCGCGATGGTCGTCGATACGTTCCTCGCCTACGAGTTCGTGCGGGTGCGCTGGCGGTGGCCGCTCTATCTGGCGATCGGCACCCTGCTGCCGCTGCTCATGCTGGAATTGGTCTTCTTCGGCGCCAACATGTTGAAGATCCATGACGGCGGTTACGTGCCTGTGCTGATCGCCGCAGCGATCATCGTCATCATGTGGACATGGCGGCGCGGCACCAAGATCCTGCACGACAAGACGCGGCATACCGACATTCCGCTCGCCTCCTTCGTCAAATCGATCGAGCGCAAGAGCGAACATGCGCCTGTGTCGGTGCCGGGAACGGCGATCTTCCTGACCAGCGATCCGGAATCGACGCCGGCAGCGCTCTTACACAATATCAAGCACAACCACGTGCTGCACGCGCAGAACTTCATCCTGACGATCCGCACCTTGAACACACCGGTGGTGCCCAAGGACCAGCGTGTCACGGCAAGCAGCCTGTCGGAGCGCTTCAGCCTGCTGGAAATGCGCTTCGGCTACATGGAAACCCAGAACGTCTCGCAGGCGCTCGGCCTGTTCCGCAAGACCGGGTTGAAGTTCGATATCATGTCGACCTCGTTCTATCTGGGACGGCGCAAGCTGGTTCCGGATGCGCAATCGGGCATGCCGCACTGGCAGGACAGGCTGTTCATCGGCCTTGCCAATGCCGCCATCGACCCATCCGACTATTTCCGCCTGCCGACCAATCGCGTGGTGGAACTGGGTTCGCACGTCATCATCTGATTGCAAGCAGAATTCCAAAACGCCTCCTGCGCCTTGGCCGGGAGGCGTTCTGCGTTCAGCCCCCACATTCCGGGCCGGCGTCATTAACCAACCATCAAGGTTAATGCTTCATTGTCAGGGCAGTTGAAGCGGTAAACACGTGATTGAACGCGATGTCACCGCTCGTCCGATTCACTTCCGCGGGGATAGACGGTCCGGGTATTTTTGCCGGATGGAGACCCGCGTCTGTCAGTGCGTGGAGTACGGTTGGTGCGTAAGAGTAAAGTGTTGCGTTTTCCGTCCGGTTTGCCGTCCGCGCGCTGGACTGCCCCCTTGATGCTGGGCATCGGTCTGTTCGTCGGGTTTCCCTCGGTCGCTGCCCATTCCGATCTTGCCACCTTCCTCTCCGGCATCAATCGCGGCGGCGAACGCTGGCGCATGCACATGACCCGCTCGCCGGCAGGCTCGCTGCACGAGGTCGAGATGGTCTTCAACGATCCGGTCGTCGCCGGCGCGATCGGCGATGGGGCAGGGATCGACATGCCGGATGGTGGCAAGGTCTCCCTGAGCGCCGAGCAGAAACAGGCCGATCCGCGCACCGACGAAGACCGGGTCAACCGCAAGGACAAGAAGGGCCGCATCATTGCCGTTGCGCCCGTCACGCCGCCGAAGGATTTTACCGCAGGCTCGATCCTGCAGCGTACCAGCTCGCTGACCGATCCTTTGTTCGATGCGGCGGAGCGGATGGTGTTTTCCAAGTCCAAGATCCAGGGCAAGGAAATCAAGATCGCCACGGCCTTCTACAAGAAGAAGGCTCCGAAGATCGATCCGGGCATGTCGCCGATGCTGGCCAGCCTGGTGACCAACCAGTCGGCCGATATTCTTGCCACCGCCTACGCACCCGCTGAGCCCGACTATTCTCGCCAGTCGCCGTTCGATTCGATCCTGCGGGAAAACAAGACCGGTGGCCGTTTCATTCCCGATATCGCGCCTGAGGATCATGCCTGGGCTGCCAATCCGCTGCCTGCCTCGGTCTTTTCGGAAGCCGAACAGAAATGCCTGACCTCGGGCATCTATTTCGAATCGCGCGGCGAAACACTGAAAGGCCAGGCGGCCGTCGCCCAGGTCATTCTCAACCGCGTCCGCAATCCGGCCTATCCATCGACGGTTTGCGGTGTCGTCTATCAGAACAAGGGTTGGTACAACCGTTGCCAGTTCTCGTTTGCCTGCGATCGCATTCCCGACATCGTCTGGTCGCGCTCCGCCTGGGCGACCGCCAAGGAAATCGCCCTTGCTGTGACTGCCGGAAAAATCTGGTTCCCCGAAGTCGGCTCCGCGACGCATTATCATGCGACCTATGTGAAGCCTGACTGGGGCCCGACGATGAAGCGGGTCTCCAAGATCGGCAAGCATATCTTCTACCGCACCTATGGCGGCGGCTGGAGCTGATGGCCAGCCAAGCGGCTGGGGCCGGGCGCAGCATTCCTGTGATGGTCCGGCAAAGCCTCAAGTGATTCCCGGCGAATCCGGCCAAGTCTTCGCTTTCATCGACTAAATCAATGTTTTTATTCAATAATATTGTGCCCTAACAAGGGCTTCAGGTGCCTTGACTATGCAGGCCCCTAAAACTATGTTGCGGCCGACTTCAGAACGGGCCGAGCGGTGGCTTCAAATCCGGCCTTTGTGTGACCAAGCTCATGGTTTATCACCGTGACGGTAGCAAAAGGGAGGACGCCACATGACGGATAACCGGAAAGAGGGTCTGGAAGATCGGCTGAAACGCCTCGGGTCCGAGCTGTCTGAAAAGCGCAAGGAAGACCCGAAATACGCTGCGGATGAAGCGCGCGCTGCGCAGAACCGCAAGGGCTATCAGGTCGCTATCAAGCTTTCGAGCGAATTTGTGGCGGCGATCATTGTCGGTGCACTTCTGGGCTATCTTTTGGACCATTTTGCGGGTACAGCGCCGTGGGGGATGATTGTGCTTCTCCTGCTTGGTTTTTGTGCCGGTGTGCTGAACGTGCTGCGTTCGGCGGGCATGGTGGCAGCGCCTCACCCGGCAGATACGCTGGGCAAGGGCATCAAGAACAAGAGTGACGACGCGTAAACACGCTGTTGTCGCAGGTTGAAATATCCGCCCCTTGGCGGTTTGTAACGAGAGAGAGCGGCTGTGGCAGGCGATAAGGTAGATCCGGTACACCAGTTTGTGGTCAACAAGATCATTCCGATCGAAATTGGCGGTATTGATTTCTCTTTCACCAATGCCTCTCTGTTCATGGTGGCAACGCTCGCCGTGGCCACGGCATTCCTCTATTTCACGACGTCGACGCGCAGCCTGGTTCCCGGCCGCATGCAGTCCGTCTCCGAGATTTCCTATGAGTTCATCGCCTCGATGCTGCGCGAAGGTGCGGGCTCCCACGGCATGAAATTCTTCCCGATGGTGTTCTCGCTGTTCATGTTCATCCTGACAGCGAACATGCTCGGCATGGTTCCCTACTTTTTCACCGTCACCAGCCAGATCGTCGTGACCTTTGCGCTTGCGCTCTTCGTCATCGGCACTGTTCTGGTCTACGGTTTCTATAAGCACGGCCTTGGCTTCCTCAATGTGTTCGTGCCCTCTGGCGTACCCGGTATCCTTCTGCCTTTGGTTATTGCAATCGAAGTGATCTCCTTCCTGTCCCGTCCGATCAGCCTTTCGGTTCGTCTCTTTGCGAACATGCTGGCCGGCCACATCACGCTGAAAGTGTTCGCAGGCTTCGTCGCCTCGCTCGGAACCCTCGGCGCGCTGGGCATCGGTGGTGCGATCCTTCCGCTCATCATGACCGTGGCCCTTACGGGTCTCGAATTCCTCGTGTCCTTCCTCCAGGCCTATGTCTTTGCGGTGCTGACTTGCATGTACCTCAACGACGCAGTGCATCCGGGCGGGCACTAAGGAATAAAGTCGTGGGCCTGGCCGGTTTCGACCGGCCAAGGCATCAAAATTAGCCGCAACAACCATTTCGAAGGAGAAAATCATGGAAGCGGAAGCAGCAAAGTACATCGGCGCAGGTCTCGCTTGCCTCGGTATGGCCGGCACGGCTCTCGGCCTCGGCAACATTTTCGGTAGCTACCTTTCGGGCGCCCTGCGCAACCCGTCGGCAGCGGACAGCCAGTTCGGCCGTCTCGTATTCGGCTTCGCCGTTACGGAAGCTCTGGGCATCTTCTCGCTGCTCGTAGCTCTGCTTCTCCTTTTCGCCGTCTAAGTTCGGCTTGAAGGCAGGGCCGCGGTTTCAAGTCGCGGCCCGCATCTTTTCTGAGTGCACCTGGAGGTGAGCATGTTTGTGACCGCGGCATACGCCCAGTCAACCACCACCGAAGGCGCAGAGACCCACGACGCCGCTGCCGGCGAGGTCCACACCGAAACCGGTGTAGCCCATGAAGGCGGACATGGCTCGGGAGTGTTCCCGCCCTTCGATACTTCGACATTCGCATCGCAGCTTCTCTGGCTGGCGATTACCTTCGGTCTTTTCTACCTTCTGATGTCGAAGGTCGTCATGCCGCGCATCGGCAGCATTCTTGAGACGCGTAACGACACGATCGCACGCGACCTCGACGATGCCGCCCGCTCGAAGGCAGAGGCGGATGCAGCCATTGCTGCCTACGAACAGGAACTGGCCGCTGCCAAGGCCAAGGGCAACGCGATCGCATCGACTGCGCGCGAAGCTGCAAAGGCAAAGGCTACTGCCGATCGCACTGCGGTCGAAGTCAGCCTGAACAACAAGATTTCCGCTGCCGAAGCCCGTATCGCCGATATCAAGACGAAGGCCCTGGCCGACGTTGGTGCGATCGCCGAGGAAACTGCGGCCGCCGTCGTCGAGCAGTTGATCGGCGGCAAGGTATCGAAGGCCGAGATCGCATCCGCGGTCAAAGCGGCGAAGTAAGGAGAGCATCATGGATTTGACCTCACTGGCCACATTCTGGGCCACAGTCGGCTTGGTGCTTTTCCTCGCTCTCATCGTGTACCTGAAGGTTCCGGGCATGCTGGCAAAGTCGCTCGACGAGCGCGCTGGCCGCATCACCAACGAACTGGCCGAAGCCAAGCGCCTGCGCGCCGAAGCGCAAGCGCTGCTCGTCGAATACCAGCGCAAGCGCAAGGAAGCCGAAGCTGAAGCTGCCAACATCGTTGCCGCTGCTGAACGCGAAGCTGAAATGCTGACTGCCGAAGCCAAGCAGAAGACCGACGAATTCGTCGCCCGCCGCACGGCTCTGTCGGAACAGAAGATCAAGCAGGCCGAAACCGACGCCATCAACTCGGTGCGCGCCACCGCCGTCGACATCGCCATCGCTGCCGCCGAAAGCGTCATCACGGCAAAGTCGGATGCGGCAACCCAGGCCGCCCTGTTCGCCAAGGCGATCGGCGACGTGAAGACGCGCCTGAACTGAACGACTGCATCATGAAGATTTGAAAAGGCTGGCTCGCGCCGGCCTTTTTTGTGCCTGCATTTTTGTTATTGCGAAGCCGCCTGCCGGGAGAGGTGTGCCTGTGACGGTGGGCTGAAGAGAGCCGGTATGTGTCTCTCGTCCAGCAAAAGCCATCGGCAGCCGGATGCGCCCAGCTTTTTAGTTGCTGGTGCTTGCCGTCGGCGCCATGGTCAGGCAGGCCTGTTCGAACTCCAGCATCGTCTCTGCGCTGTTATCGCCGGGCAGGACTGCGTCGGTTGCCATATTGCCCGCATCATCCGGCGTCCCGTCGTCGTAGACGAACGACTGGATGTAATAGGCAAGCCCGCCCTTCCAGACCTTTCGGCCATCGATATCCTTGCAGCTATAGGCGGTCTGAAGATCCGATTGCAATGCGTCCGCGGTCGGCTCTTGCGCAGCGGGAACGCTGGTCGCTGTTGTGGCGGCGAGGAAGATCAAGCCAAAAAACACGGTTTAAAACCTTTCGAGGGAATCGCGGGTGCATGTTGATTTTGATTCTATAACCCGTCCGCCTGGCTGTTTGTTACCGGGGGCACGCCGCGCACAAGAAAAACCTCAGCTGTGCTTTTGACGTCAATGACAAAAAGGGAACGCAGGGCGCAGGCCCTTGTTCCAAGCCCTTGCTCCAAGACTGCGCCAGTCGTCTCAAGGCTCAGCCCGGCAATTCCTCGTCCGTTGTTTCAACGCCGTCCTGCCGCAATGGCCGGAAGCTCATCCGGTGCAGCGGGCAGGGGCCATGATCGTCGATGGCGTTGCGGTGGCGCCGCGTCGCATAGCCGGCATGGGTGGAAAACCCATAGGCGGGAAAAACCAGATGGGCGCGGCTCATCATCCGGTCGCGCGAAACCTTGGCAATGATCGAGGCCGCCGCGATCGACAGCGAGCGGGCATCGCCCTTGACGACCGCCTTGCCTACACAGGCAAGCCCGGGGGGTATGTCGCGGCCATCCGCCAGCACCAGAGCCGGAGCCATGGAAAGGCCAAAGACTGCCCGCCGCATGGCATCGAGGCTCGCCTTGCGGATATCCGTGTCATCGATCCTGCCGGCAGCAGACGAGGCGATGGAGACGATGGAGGACGAGAGGATGAGATCGAACAATTCCTCGCGCCGGGCGATCGACAGCTGCTTGCTGTCGTTCAAGCCGTCCGGAATGTTGTCGGGATCGAGAATGACGGCAGCGGCAACGACGGGGCCGGCCAACGGGCCGCGTCCGGCCTCATCGGTGCCTGCGACCGGCCAAAGCCCATCGCGGCGCCCGGCCAGCTCGAAGCTGAAGTCGGGGCCTTCAATAGTGTCGAAAAGAAAGGGGGAATCGGGCGGTGTGCGTCGTGACATGCGGCGAAACTCGCACACAAGCCCGATTCCCTGCAAGTCCTTCGGCAATGAGGCGGTTGCCGGAGGATGACCGCTGCTGCCTCGGGGCAGGAAACAGCATCGGTATAGCGATTTCCGGGATCGATCCCGGAAAAACCCTTGAGCGTTGCGTTAGAGCAGCGACAGCTGAACGCCGGTCC
This sequence comes from Pararhizobium sp. DWP1-1-3, assembly GCF_049896125.1. Taxonomy (NCBI): domain Bacteria; kingdom Pseudomonadati; phylum Pseudomonadota; class Alphaproteobacteria; order Hyphomicrobiales; family Rhizobiaceae; genus Pararhizobium; species Pararhizobium sp. DWP1-1-3. The sequence goes on along the minus strand of NZ_JAFCTR010000002.1, from coordinate 337,501 downwards.
CGAGTGGCGGAACGAAAAGATCGCAGTTCAGCGGGCGCCTCGTGACATTCAGTTCCAGCCGCTTTGCCGCCAGCTCGAAACGGCGGCCGATCTGCCAGGCATAGGGACCGGCACCTTTCATGCGCTTGCCGAACTCGGCATCGTAATCCTTGCCGCCGCGCATCGAGCGGACCAGCGACATGACGTGGCGGTAGCGATCCGGATAGTTACGCAGCAGCCAGTCGCGAAACAGCGGGCTGACTTCGAGCGGCAGGCGCAGCAGCACGTAGCTCGCATGCGTCGCACCGGCCGTCTTGCCCGCGTCCAGCACCCGTTCGATCTCATGGTCGTTGAGGGCCGGGATGACCGGTGCCATCATCACCGTTGCGGGAATGCCGGCCTCTGTCAGCGCCTTGATCGCTTCCAGCCGCTTGGACGGTGTCGAGGCCCGTGGTTCCATCAGCCGGGCAAGCTTTCGGTCGAGCGTCGTCACCGACAGGCCGACCTTGGCGAGACCCTTCTCGGCCATCGGCGCCAGGATATCGATATCGCGCATGACCATCGCCGATTTGGTGACGATCATGACAGGATGATCTGCGCCTTTGAGAACCTCAAGGATCTGGCGCATGATCCGCCATTCCTTCTCGATCGGCTGGTAGGGGTCGGTATTGGTGCCGATGGCGATCGGGCGCACCTTGTAGCCGGGCTTGGCCAGCTCCCGCTCCAGAAGCTTTGCGGCATCCGGCTTGGCAAACAGCTTTGCCTCGAAATCGAGCCCCGGCGACAGTCCCATATAGGCGTGGGTCGGGCGGGCGAAGCAATAGATGCAGCCGTGCTCGCATCCCCGGTAAGGATTTACGGAACGGTCGAAGGGAATGTCGGGCGAATCGTTGCGGCTGATGATCGAGCGGGGCTTTTCGATCTGAACTTCGGTCTTGAAGACCGGCAGATCCTCCAGGGAATCCCAGCCGTCATCCTCGAGTTGCCGCGATAGGGGTTCGAACCGCCCGGACGAATTGATCGCAGCACCCCGGCCGCGCCGCCGGTCGATCTCGATGCGCAGCCCGGAGCCGGCAATCATTGCTTCGGCCATATCTGCCGTATTGGCAGGCGCCAAAGCACCCTGCCTGATCTGAGACAGCTCGTTCATGGGTTTCTCCGGAGGAATATCCTTGCAGACGTTTTAGTATCCTCTGATTATTTTCCTATCGCGAAAACGAGAACAATGCAAGAACAAAAAATCGGAAACTGCTGTTGCTCTCGTTCTCCCGAGTGCCGCATCCTGCTTTGGGGGCGCGCGCATTCATCATGAATCAAATGTTAATCGGCCGGAAACGAAGGGCGTGTAGAAATTCTGTGTGCAATGCGGTATGGACGGCGATGCTGACGATCATCACCGAAACCCGCGATAACGAGGCCGAACTTGCGCAGACGCTGTCGGCGCTTGTGGCGGGTGCCGTGGAAGGTCTGGTGAGCGACGTGATCGTACTCGATCACGCATCGCAGGATGGCTCCAGCCGGGTGGCAGACGCCGCCGGAGCCCGGTTTTGCACCAGCTGGGACATGACGGATATCGTCCGTTCCGCGCGCGGCGATTGGCTGCTCTTGCTTGAAGCAGGTGCGCGGCCGGTAGGGCGATGGATCGACGACGTGGCGGAGTATATGTCGCTGAACAAGATGCCGGCACGCTTTTCGCCCTCCCGGCAGTATCGCCGGCCGTTCCTGCAGCGCATCGTCACCCGCCCGGCGGCGCTCGAGCTGGGGCTGCTGCTGTCGAAGCAACAGGCAGCGGTGATCGCCAAAACGTCCATGCAGCTTGGCGATTTTGCCAACGGGCGAGCAATACGCAAGCTTGGAAGCGAACTCGTGCCGGCCTGGGTGGCGATCGCCAACCGTCCGGGCGCCGAAACGCTGTAGCTGCAACTCGCCGCAAAAAGAGCAGGCCCTTTCGAACCTGCCCTGACGTCATTGAAAAATCGACCGTGAAAATGTCTTGCCGCGTAAAACCCAGCCACCGCGTCGTATCGCTTGGCGAGGCGGTTTTCAGTGCGTGAAATCCGCCTCGTTCATGCTGTCTGGATTGATCTGGAAACCGGACGCCGTCGATAGATAAGCCTGCATCCTGTCATCCTCGTTCCGTCTTTCGATGAGTTGGTTTTACACTGCCGCATCGTGGCGCGCTGTTACGAAAGGAACAGGGAAGATCGGGTTTATCTGAAACGGAGAGGTCAGCCGCGCTTCAGGTGTTCGTCCAGCCTTGGCATGATCTCGACGAAATTGCAGGGCATGTGCCGGTAGTCGAGTTGCTGCTTCAGGATGCCGTCCCAGGCATCCTTGCAGGCACCGGGGGAGCCGGGCAGCACGAAGATGAAGGTGGCGTTGGCGACGCCGCCGGTGGCGCGCGACTGGATCGTCGAGGTGCCGATCTTGTCATAGGAGATCCGGTGGAAGACCTCGGAAAAGCCGTCCATGCGCTTTTCGAACAAGGGCTCCAGCGCTTCCGGCGTCACGTCACGTCCGGTAAAGCCCGTGCCGCCGGTGGTGATCACCACGTCGATCGTGTCGGTGAGCGTCCAGGCCTTTACCTGTGCCGCAATTCTCTGCGTGTCATCCGGTACGATGGCACGGGCCTCAAGCCGGTGTCCTGCCTCGGTGATGCGGGCGGCCAGCGTGTCGCCGGACCGGTCGTCCGCCAGCGTGCGGGTATCGGAAACCGTCAGGACCGCGATGCCGACCGGAACGAAGGGTCTTGTCTCCTTACTCTCGGTCATCGTGGTCTTCCTCTCCATGGACGCTGTGGCAGGGCAGAACGTACCAGTTCGGGTTCTGCCTGGAAAGAACAGCCGCCGCCGCGTCGCGGGCTTCAGCGCTTGCATAAAGGCCAAAGCAAGAAGCGCCCGATCCGGACATCCGCACAAAGGAGGCGCCCGTCAGACCAAGCGCCTCGGAGACCGCTCCGATCTCCGGCTCAAGAGCGCGGGCAGGCGGCTCCAGATCGTTGCGCAGGTCTTTCAGAACATCGATCCAGCCATCACGCGGCGGCTTGCCCGGAGGCATCGAGAGCGGCGGCCTGGTCTTGTCCGTCAGCGATTTGAAAATCACCGGGGTCGAAACGGCCTTCAGCGGATTGACGATCAGCATCGGAAAAGATGGAAAATCCATCACCGTCCGGATGTCTTCACCTATGCCGCGCGCAACCAGCGGCCGGCCATAAAGGCACATCGGCACGTCGGCGCCCAGTTTCAGCGCTATTTGCTGCAGGCTGCTGCGATCGATGGAAGCCTGCCAGAGATCGAGCAAGCCAAGAAGTGCCGCCGCCGCATCCGCCGAGCCGCCGCCGATGCCGGAGGCGACCGGCAGGTTCTTTTCGAGGTGCAGATGGACCGGCGCGGCCTTGATGCCCTTTTCGTGGAGATGCGCGCGCAACAGGTCACGCGCCTTCAGCACCAGGTTTCCATACGACGCTTCCCCCGTGTTCGGCAGATCGGCGGCAAAGCGGCCGGAGAGGGTGAAGCGGTCTTCATTGGAAACGGAAAAGCCGACGCGGTCTCCCGCATCGGCAAAGGTCACGAGGCTTTCCAGCAGATGGTAACCATCGGCGCGCTGGCCGACCACATGCAGAGCCAGATTGATTTTCGCCGGCGCTATGCGCGTCAGCGAAAAACCCACAATACCATCCTCATGTGCCATGGAGAGGCAGGATCAGGATTTCTTGCCGGCAGCAACGTCCGGCGCCACCTTCTTCGGCTGAGTATCGCCGGCTTCGGCGGCAGCCGGAACCTTGACTTCGACCGGCGGCAGGCCGCTTTCGATCTTCGCCTTGATCTTCGGAATTTCCGCTTCTTCGGGCTTCAGCGCCAGCGTCTGGTTCCACTGGAACACCGCTTCCAGCTTGCGGCCGACACGCCAGTAAGCATCGCCCAGATGATCATTGATGGTGGCATCGCCGGCCATCAGTTCGACCGCACGCTCCAGTTCGCCAACGGCGTCATCGAAACGGCCCATCCGGAAATAGGCCCAGCCGAGCGAATCGACGATGTAACCGTCATCCGGCTTCAGATCGACCGCCTTGCGGATCATGCCGAGGCCTTGTTCAAGGTTGATGTTCATATCGACCCAGGAATAGCCGAGATAGTTCAAGACCTGCGGCTGGTCGGGGTTGAGGTCCAGCGCCTTCTTGAAGCTCGGCTCGGCCTTGTCCCACATTTTCTGGCGCTCATAGGCAATGCCGCGCTGGAAGAAGATCGTCCAGTCGCTGCGCTGCGGAACCGGGCCGATCGCCTCCACGGCGCGGTCGTAGACCAGACCCATTTCCTTGTAGTCCTTGGCATCCGACAGCACGCTGCCATAGGCGAGGTAGCTGCGCACGTCCTTCGGATCGAGCTCGATCAATTCCTTCAGATGCTGCTTGGCCTCATCGACCTTGCCGATCGAGGCGAGGCTGAGCCCCAGCTGCATTTCCGACAGGCGCCGCATCGGCGAATTTTCCGGCACGCTCTTGTAGAGCGCGATGGCCCGCTCGGGCTTCTTCAGGTTTTCGGCGATGCCGCCGAGCATGACGAGGATATCGGCGCTTTCCGGATCCAGCGCCCGGGCCGTCTGCAGGTAGAGCGAGACGATGTCTTCCGCGCCGTCGCGGTTCAGCGCCGCACCGATCGAAAACAGCACGGCGGCCGCACCCTGGGTGGCGCTGCGGACCTGCTGTTCCTGCGGCTTGCCTTCTTCGATGCTGGTGCGCAGCGCCTTCAGCGGTGCATAATTGCTGATGAAGCCTTCGCCGACCGAAACCGCATCGAGCGCCTTCTGCTTGTTGCCGTCGCGGGCCTCGAGTTTTGCCAGCGCAACGACGGCGCGCATGAAGGTGTCGGGGGCAGCGCTGCCGCCTTCGCGGTCGAGAACGGCATCATTCAGCTTGGAGCGGGCCGTGGACTTGTCGCCGGCGGCCAGCGCAATGGCGCCCTGATGGTACGATTTGAAGATCCGGAACCATTCCGGCCCCTCCATCGCCTCGATCTCGGCGATCGCGTCCTTCGGCTTGCCTTCGCCGGCCTTCGCCCAGCCGAGCAACAGGCCGTTCATCAGCCGGTCGAGATCGTTCGGGCCTTCATAATTGAGGATTTTCTGCGCGTGGCGATATTCGCGCTTTCGGATCGCCTCGACGGCACGGGTGATCGTGGTGATGCGCTCGACGGAACTGTCGGTCTTCAACTCTTCGGCAATTTTGGCGCCGCCGTCGAAATCGCCGTTCATCAGCGAGGTGATCATCAGGCGCTGCTTGACGTCGACATTGTCAGGTTCGAATTCGAGCGCCGTGCGATAGAGCTTGGTTGCCGTATCGAGATCGTGATCGACATCGGCCGTGCGGGCAGCGAGAAACGCGCCGGAGAAGCTGTTGACCGAATTCAGATCGAATGGCTTGCTTTCTTCGACCGCAGGCTTTTCCTCGGCAAAGCTCGTGGCCACGCCGGAAAACGACGCCAGGGCCAGGAAGGCAGCGCCGCTGAGCAGGCGAAGAAGGTGTTTTTGCCGCATGACAAGCCTTTCGTTACGAGCGGCGCCCCTTGGCGCCGACACCGGATTCGCGCGGAATCAGTCCCAAATCAATAACGCATAACCCGGCAAACCGGAATCGGTTTGAACGCAAGGCAAAACGCAATTCGACATACCGCCGTCAACTTCGGCTCACTCGATCGTGAGCGCCGCTCGACGGCAGCCGGAACATGGACGGATAGAATGGCTTTTTTGGCGCAGTGCGGCAAGAAATTCCTTAAACCGTGCGGCCGATCCTTGCAACGGCGCGTCAGCTGACGCGGTCGATGCAGAAATCGATAACCTCGAGAAGCGCGTCCTTCCAGGGTGATTCGGGCAGCGGTGCCAGCGCATCGCGGGCAATCGTACCGTAATGCTGGGCCCGGGCGATGGTGTCGGTCAGGCCGCCGTAGCGGGTGATCAGGCCTAATGCCTTTTCCAGGTTCTGGTCGTTGCTCTCGCCGCCCTCGATTGCCTGGCGCCAGAAACTGCGCTCTTCGGCCGTGCCTCGGCGATAGGAGAGAATGACGGGCAGGGTGATCTTGCCTTCGCGGAAATCGTCGCCGGTATTCTTGCCGAGATCGGCCGCCTTGCCGCCATAGTCGAGCACGTCATCGACCAGCTGGAAGGCAAGGCCGAGGTTCATCCCATAGGATTTCAACGCGTTGCGGCTGGCCTTGTCGGTCTTGGCGACGATCGGGCCGACTTCGGACGCGGCTGCAAACAGGGCGGCAGTCTTGGCGCGGATGACGGACAGATAGTCGTCCTCCGTCGTTTCCATGTTCTTGGCGACGGACAGCTGCAGCACCTCGCCTTCGGCGATGACGGACGCGGCGGTGGACAGCACGTCGAGTGCATCCAGCGAGCCGACATCGACCATCATGCGGAATGCCTGGCCAAGCAGGAAGTCACCGACGAGAACGCTGGCCTGGTTGCCCCAGATCATCCGTGCCGTCGATTTGCCGCGCCGCAGATCGCTTTCGTCGACCACGTCGTCATGCAGAAGGGTGGCCGTGTGCATGAACTCGACTGCGGTCGCGAGCTTGACATGGGCGTCGCCGGTAAAGCCGAACATGGCGGCCGAGGCCAGCGTCAGCATCGGGCGCAGGCGCTTGCCGCCGGAAGAGATCAGGTGGTTGGCCACCTCCGGGATCATCTGGACGTCGGATCCCGCCTTGGACAGGATCAGCTGATTAACGCGCTCCATGTCCGCCTTCGTCAGATCGACGAGCGGCTTGACCGATGCCTGTTTGTTTTTGCTGTCTTCCAGCGGTATCACTACGCCCAACACAAGGGACTCCTGTTCAAATTCCAGTTCGGACAATAGAAAGGGGGGCTTGTGGCGGCAAGAGGCGAATTGTCCCGCTTGCTCAAATAAGGCAGGAAAACGACCCGGAATGAAGGAATTGATCCGTACCAACGACGTCGTCGTGCTCTCGTTTGCCGAAAGTCTGATGAAGGATGCCGGCATCGGCTGCTTCATCGCCGATCAGGGCATGAGCATCCTTGAAGGTTCGCTCGGCCTGTTGCCCCGGCGTTTTCTGGTCGATGAGGACGATGCCGAGGAGGCACGGCAGGTCTTGATCGATGCCGGACTCGAGGCGGAATTGCGAGATTAAGCGCAATCATGTCACTCGCGTCCAGTCACCCCCCTCTGTCAGCTTTGCTGACATCTCCCCCTCAAGGGGGGAGATCATTCTTTTCCCGCAGCAATCTGGAAATCAGGCAGGGTGAGGCGGGCTTGAGGTTTTTTGCGATCTCCCCCTTTGAGGGGGAGATGTCCCGGAGGGACAGAGGGGGGTATTGCTACCAAGAATGCAAACGTCTCCGGATGCTTCCCCTATGACCACCGAAACCATCGACAGCTTTCACCGCGGTCAATTTCAGGTGATCCAGCCGCTGGGGCAGGGACACCGCTCCGGCATGGATGCGATGCTGTTGGCCTCGCTGGTCGCTTCGGCAAGGCCCTGTCGTGTCGCCGATCTCGGTGCCGGTGCCGGTGCAGCCGGCTTTGCCGTTGCCTCGCGGCTGGACAATGCCGAAGTGCTACTGGTCGAGCGGTCGCCGTTGATGGCGGATTTTGCCCGGCGAAGCCTGGCACTTGCGGAAAACGCCCGTTTTGGCAGCCGGATATCCGTTCTCGAAGCCGACGTATCGCTGACCGGCCGGGCAAGGGTTGCAGCCGGTCTTGCCGACAACAGTTTCGATCACGTCATCATGAACCCACCCTTCAACGATGCGTCGGACCGCAAGACGCCGGATGCATTGAAGGCTGAGGCGCATGCGATGACCGATGGCCTGTTCGACACCTGGATCAAGATGGCCTGCTCTATAGCACGGCCCGGCGGACAACTGTCTTTGATCGCGCGGCCGGAATCGATCGCCGAGATCATCTCCGCCTGCGGCCGCCGTTTCGGCGGCATCGAGATCACGCCCGTGCACCCGCGCGCCGGTGAAAATGCCGTTCGCATCCTGGTCACGGCGATCAAGCAGAGCCGCGCGCGGCTGACGCTGCGGGCGCCACTGATCGTGCATGAGGCAGAGACGCACAAGTTTGCCGCCGTTGTCGATGACATGAACAACGGCCGTACCGCCTATCACCGCAATCGATGATTTTCATCATGTGCCATTGTGTTTGCCGCGCCAATGCATACATGCCAACACGCATAATGATTGCCAAATGCGTACAATGAATGCAGGGAGTTCAGATGGCCGGACTGTTCAGGAAACTGTTGCCGAAGCGTTTTCGCAAGGACGGCGTGACGATCCCGGTCGTCCGGCTGCATGGTGCGATCATGGCGGGCGGCAGCCAGTTTCGCCCGGCACTCAATCTGGCGACGATCGCGCCGGTGCTTGAAAAAGCCTTTTCGATGAAGGACGCACCGGCCGTTGCCATCTCGATCAATTCTCCCGGCGGCTCGCCCGTCCAGTCGCGGCTGATCTATCAGCGCATCCGCGATCTGGCGGAGGACAAGAAGAAGCGCGTCATCATCTTCGTCGAGGATGTGGCGGCTTCCGGCGGCTATATGATCGCGCTGGCCGGCGACGAGATCATTGCCGACCCGACCTCGATCGTCGGTTCCATCGGCGTCGTGTCCGGCGGTTTCGGTTTTCCGGAACTGTTGAAGAAGATCGGCGTAGAGCGTCGTGTCTATACCGCCGGCTCCAACAAGGTGATGCTTGATCCGTTCCAGCCGGAAAAGGAGAAGGATATCGAGTTCCTCAAGGGGCTGCAGCTCGAAATCCACGACATCTTCATCGGCATGGTCAAGGCGCGGCGCGGTCATCTTTTGGCCGATACGCCCGACATTTTCTCAGGCCTGTTCTGGACCGGCAAACGTGGACAGGAGCTCGGACTGGTCGATAGCCTTGGCGACATGCGCGGCGAGCTGAAGAAGCGGTTTGGCGCAAAGACCCAGCTGCAACTGGTCTCCGCCTCGCGCGGCCTGTTCGGCCGCCGCCAGCCCGGTGCGGCGCTGGCAAGCGGCATGGCCGAGCGTTTTGCGGTCTCCGCCGTTTCCGGCCTTGCCGAGGTTGCGGAAGAAAAGGCATTATGGGGCCGCTTCGGGCTTTGATAGTCTGACGGAAACGGGGGAGGGCGCATGCCGCAACTGATTATACTGCTGGTGTTTGCAGCCATCGCCTGGGTGGGCTACCGCAAATTCGTGGCCGACGCCGAAAAACTGAGCCGGCGCCAGCAGGAAACCCGCCGCCAGCAGGAAACCGGCACGCAAGGCACGCTGGTCAAGGACCCGGTGACGGGGGAGTATCGGCTGAAGAAGCCGGAGTGATGACGACTGACATTGCTCTTGGAAAAGATTGAAAAATCCCAGCTCAAACTTCCGGCTGGCCGGGTCTTCGATCGTGATGTGGCCAATATCCGAGACACTGGCGCGGTTAAGCCCGTTCCTTCACCCGAGATTCCCAATCTGCCCCGCCATAGCTGACACAAATAACGTAGGCTTCGCGGCGATCGTCAGAGACCGTGAAACACACGACTGCCTTGCCTGCCGCTGGGATGATGCGGAGCCCCGGATAAATTTCGTTGCGGACCGTGCCGACATGCGGGAAGTCACGCAGCGAAAGCAATGTGGCTTCGATATCGTTGATCTTCTTCTCGGCGACATCATATCCCGCGTATTCGCCGATAAAAATGGTCATCGTGGAAAGGTCGTCACGGACAAGCGGGTGGCGAACAACCTTGTAGCGCATTCCGCCGCTCAGCCCCTTTTTGCCCGGATAAGGGCGCGTATGTCATCGAACATGGTGTCGCCCTCCAGTGGTATCCACTGATCTTTCGGCAGTTCCATCCGCCTGCGGATCTCGTCCGCCATTCCCGCCAACGGATCGGCAGCAACGGTATCATTCTGCATCATCTGCTCGATCCCCGCCTGGATGACGCTGGAGACGGACGGATAGAAGCCATCCGCCACCATTTTTTCCGCAAATTCCCGGTGGGTTTCGTCCAGTTCAATCGCGATCTTGACGGTCATGTGCCGATCCCTTGTTTCAAGGCCAGCCTATCATAAACGGCGAATTGTCCGCAACGAGACAAGGGTATGCACGGTGCTCCTTCTGTTTCGCCAGCCGGGCACGCCCCTTGACCCTCCTCGCCCATCATGGCACCAGACAGCCAGATACCTTCAACCTGGACTGATGCCATGACCGCCGCCGCTCTCCCGGACCATATGAACCCCAAGCGCTCCTTTCAGGCGCTGATCCTGACGCTGCACGCCTACTGGGCAGACAAGGGATGCGCGGTTCTGCAGCCCTATGACATGGAAGTCGGCGCCGGTACCTTCCATCCGGCAACGACATTGCGGGCGCTTGGCCCCAAACCCTGGCGGGCAGCTTATGTGCAGCCATCACGCCGCCCGTCCGATGGGCGTTACGGCGAAAACCCCAACCGGTTGCAGCATTACTACCAGTACCAGGTCATCCTGAAGCCCAATCCGCCGAACCTGCAGGAGCTGTATCTCGGTTCGCTGGCGGCCATCGGCCTCGATCCGCTGTTGCACGACATCCGCTTCGTCGAAGACGACTGGGCAAGCCCGACGCTGGGCGCCTGGGGTCTCGGCTGGGAATGCTGGTGTGACGGCATGGAAGTCTCGCAGTTCACCTATTTCCAGCAGGTCTGCGGCATCGAATGCTCGCCTGTCTCGGGCGAACTCACCTATGGTCTCGAACGTCTCGCCATGTATGTCCAGGGTGTCGACAATGTCTACGACCTGAACTTCAACGGCCGCGAGGGAGACGAGAAGATCAGCTATGGCGATGTCTTCCTGCAGGCGGAACAGGAATATTCCCGGCACAATTTCGAATATGCCAACACGGCGATGCTGCAGCAGCATTTCGTCGATGCCGAGAAGGAGTGCATGGCGCTTCTGGCAGCCGGAGCACCCGATACCGGCGCCAATGCGATCCTGCACAAATGTGTCTTCCCTGCCTATGACCAGTGCATCAAGGCCAGCCACCTCTTCAACCTGCTGGATGCCCGCGGCGTGATCTCCGTGACGGAAAGAGCGAGCTATATCCAGCGCGTTCGCACGCTGGCGACGGCCTGCGGCGAGGCCTTCCTGCTGACGGACGCCGGCGGCATCAATCTGGCAAAAGACGCTGCCTAACCGTTGACCACAGCACCAGGCTCACCCGGGCCTCTGCACAAAAGCGCGGGCATGGGGTGCAATCTGTCAGAGCGCAGCGGCCTCCTTGACACCTGTAATCATCGAACTGCAGTAAAAATACAATCATTGGATGATTTTTGCCGGAGCTCTCCTTATGGGGGTGTAATCAATTCCCTCAGTGCATCGTGTTGTTCAGTAAGCGTTTAAGGAGTTTGTTCTAAGCTTTGTCGAGTGATTGAGTTCAGGACGCGCAATGGACGACGAGGATATTCTACCCCCGGAAGTTTTGGCTTCGATGTTGATGCGAATGTTCGAGTTCGCACCGATCGCGATGGCGATTACCACCAGTGATACGAAGACGTCGAGCTACGCCAAGGTCAACGACGCCTATCTCAAGCTGACGGGTTTGAAATGGGAAAATATCCGCGGCAGGAAGCTGACGTCGGATGGCGCCGCGATCGATAACCCGGCCCGCGATCGCCGCCACCGGCTGCTGGCGGAAGTGGGGTCCTACGAGCTTGAAGAGGTCGATCTCGTCTATGCCGACGGCACGATCATCCCGACGCTGATCTCGGCGCAGCGAACCCTTGTCGATGGCGTCTCCTTCGATGTCGAAGTCATCGTCGACGTATCGGCGCGTGTCAGGCAGCAGCGCGAAATCGAGAACGCCTTGCGGGCATCGGCACGCACCGACGCCCTGTCGGGTCTTCCCAACCGGGCCTGTTTCGACGAGGTGATTGTCGAAGCCGTGGCGCGCAGCATGTTGAACGACCGCAAGCTGGCGCTGGCCTTCATCGACCTCAACGGCTTCAAGATGGTCAACGATACGTTGGGGCATGCCGCCGGAGACGAGGTCTTGAGAACCATCGCCAGCCGCCTGCGCGAAAGCTTTCGCGCCACCGATTTCATCGCCAGAATTGGCGGCGACGAATTCGTCGTCCTGCTCGATATCGACCTGAAACTGGCGGCCGACGTGCAGCAAAATGTCCAGGACGCGATGGAGCGGGTTTTCAAGCCGATCGCCATAGAGGGCAAAGTGACCTATACCGGTGCTGCCGTCGGCGTTACCTTCCTGCAGCCGGACGATACCGTCGCATCCTTCGTCCGCCGGGCAGACGAATACATGTATATCGCCAAGACCAGCGAACAGCGCGTCGCCGTCGTCTGTTTCGGGCAGATCCTGGAAGAAGTCCTTTCCCCGGAAGACTCGGTGGAATGGGGAAAATTAGGCCGCTCCTAAAAGGGAAGTACAAAAGCTTTGGCGCTCTTATGCGCGTACATGTCGGCGAATACGGCTAAACGTCTGGCGCAGAAAACAATACTCAAATCAGACCGCGCTCATCAGCGCCAACCTGCCATGCCGGTTTCTCGGTCGCAAACGCACCGGTCGAAAGCTGGCTGGCATAGGTCTGCAATGCACGGCGAACGCCTACTGGTTTTTCAAGAGTACCCACGCTCGTATAGGCAAAAAACAAGGCCGAAAAGGCGATGACGTTGATGAGGGCTGCGAGCGTTTTCATTGGGCGGCACTTTGCGGGTTCGACGTTGATCTGATGCCGCAACTATCGATCAAGCGCCGCCATCGCGCGGTTCCCGGCGGAACAGGCTTGTGCGGAGCAAGCGGGAAAACAGAGAGCGCGGAGCGAGCGGTTGAAATTTGTCTTTCAACGGCGGCGTTCGATCCCTAAGCTGCGGAAAAATCGAGCGCGGAAGGAACCCCGATGATTACTCTGGCCATTGCTGCGGTCGTGATCCTCTACCTGATCTTCGTCTATAACGGCCTGGTCAAGGCGCGGCAGGTGAAGGAGGAAGCCTGGTCGGGTATCGACGTGCAGCTGAAGCGCCGCGCCGATCTCATCCCCAATCTGATAGAAACCGTTAAAGGCTATGCCGCCCACGAAAAGGGCACGCTGGAAGAGGTGGTCGCACTTCGAAACAAGGCGCAGGCGCTGCCGGCAGGCGATGTCGCCGGCCGGGCAGCAGCAGAAGGCATGTTGAGCCAGGCGCTCGGCAAGCTGTTCGCCCTGGCCGAAGCCTATCCCGACCTCAAGGCCAACCAGAACTTTTCCGAGCTGCAGCAGTCGCTGGAAAGCATCGAAAGCGAAGTGCAGATGGCCCGCCGCTACTATAACGGTGCTGCGCGCGACTTGAACGTCAAGGTCGAAAGCTTCCCGTCGAATTTCATCGCAGGCCCCTTTGGTTTCACCAAGGCGGCCTTTTTCGAAATCACCAACGAGGCCGACCGCACTGTCCCGGTGGTGAAGTTTTGATCTAGCCCGGTCGGGCATTCCGTCGTAGACGGCTATCCACAATCGAGAGAGCGCACACAGCCACGGACTGGCGGTGCTGAAGGCATGAAGAGACAAGAGCATGAACGCCGCAGACCAGAAACTGACCATCCTTCCGCCCGGCCATCCGCTTGAAGGCCGCGTCAGTCCGCCCGGTTCGAAATCGATCACCAACCGGGCGCTGCTTCTGGCCGGTCTCGCCAAGGGCACCAGCCGCCTGACAGGTGCGCTGAAGAGCGACGACACTCGCTACATGGCCGATGCCCTGCGCGCCATGGGCGTGGAGATTTCCGAGCCTGACGGCACGACATTCGTCGTCACCGGAACCGGCAAGCTTCTGCCGCCGGAAAAGCCGCTTTTCCTGGGCAATGCCGGCACTGCGACGCGCTTTCTGACGGCCGCTGCGGCTCTTGTCGATGGCACCGTGATCGTTGATGGCGATCAGCATATGCGCAAGCGGCCGATTGCTCCGCTGGTGACCGCGCTGCGCTCGCTCGGCGTGGCGGTGGAAGCCGAAACCGGATGCCCACCGGTAACTGTTTCAGGCACAGGCGATTTCGCCAGGGATCACGTCACCATCGATGCCGGCCTTTCCAGCCAATATGTCTCCGCCCTGCTGATGGCCGCCGCCGGCGCTTCCCGCCCGGTCAATATCGAGCTTGCCGGTGAAGAGATCGGTGCGCGTGGTTATATTGATCTCACTGTTGCGGCGATGCGCGCCTTCGGCGCCGAAGTCACTCAGGTCAGCCCGTCGATCTGGCAGGTGGCCCCGACCGGCTACCACGCCGCCGACTATCTGATCGAGCCCGATGCCTCGGCTGCAACCTATCTTTGGGCGGCGGAAGTCTTGACCGGCGGCCGGATCGATCTGGGGGTTGTTGCAACATCCTTCTCGCAGCCGGATGCGAAAGCCTATGACGTGATCGCCACGTTCCCGCATATGCCGGCGATCATCGATGGTTCGCAGATGCAGGATGCCATTCCGACACTTGCCGTGCTTGCCGCCTTCAACGAGACACCGGTGCGTTTCGTCGGCATCGAAAACCTGCGCGTCAAGGAGTGCGACCGTGTGCGCGCTCTGTCCACCGGCCTGTCCAATATTCGCCCCGGTCTCGCCATCGAGGAGGGCGACGATCTGCTCGTTGCCTCCGATCCGGCCCTTGCCGGCCAGACGCTGCCGGCCGACATCGACACGTTCGCCGATCACCGCATTGCCATGAGCTTTGCGCTGGCCGGCCTGAAGATCAGCGGCATCACCATTCTCGACCCCGGCTGCGTCGCAAAAACCTATCCGCGCTATTGGGATGAACTTGCTTCGCTCGGCGTCGGGCTCGAGGGCGACCGGCCTTAACCGGGCGAGAAAATTACGGCCAACGCGCCGGGGAGGGATCGATCGCATGAAACGTGTTTTCGCGGCGCTGGGATGGATCCCCTTTTTCCTTGCCGTCCTGTTGTCCACGGCAGGACTTGCGCGGGCCGAGGAGATTTTTACCGCCTATCGCTCGGTCATCGACGTCGCCGAGAGCGGCGTGCTCGGTGTCACCGAAACGATCACCGCCAATGTCGAGGGAAACCGCATCAGGCGCGGCATCTACCGTGATTTTCCGCTGACGGTGACCGATGCAAACGGCCGTGTCGTCAAGGTCGATTTCAAGCTGATTTCCGTCGAGCGGGATGGTGCGCAGGAGCCCTATCGCACCGAAAGCATCAGCGGCGGCATCCGCATCTATACCGGCGACAAGGATGTATTCTTGGCCGACGGCGAACATACCTTTCAGTTCACCTACGAGACCGCCCGCCAGATCCGCTTCTTTCCCGATCATGACGAGCTCTATTGGAATGTCACCGGCAACGAATGGGCATTTCCGATCGAGGAGGCGTCCGCGACGGTTACCTTGCCTGCCGGCGTGAAAGCCGAAGCGTTGGATGTCTTTACCGGCAGCCAGGGCGCGACCGGCAAGAACGCCGGCGCGCTTGAGGATGGCGACCGGCTGGTCTTCACCACGACGCGCCGTCTCGAGGCCCACGAAGGGCTGACCATCGCCGTCAAGATGCCGAAGGGCAGCATCGACCCGCCATCGGTAGCACAGGAAAGGACCTGGTGGTTTTACGATCATCTGCCGCCGATTCTGGCCATCGCGGGCTTCGTGATCGCCGCGCTGTATTATTCGCGCATGTGGCTGAAGGTCGGCCGCGATCCGGCCCGCGGCGTCATCGTGCCGCGCTGGGATGCGCCGGACGGGATCTCCCCGGCACTGGTCAACTATATCGACAATAGGGGGTTTTCCGGACAGGGCTGGACGGCGCTCTCCGCCGCAGCCCTCAATCTCGCGGTCGAAGGCTATGTCGTGCTGAAGGACTTCAAGAACTCGCTGGTCATCACCCGCACGGACAAGCCAAAGCCGCCTTCGCTGCCGACCGGCGAGGCGGCCGTGCTCGCGGCGGTGCAGCGCAATGGCGGCGAGCTGACGATCGACAAGGACAATGGCCCGGCAGTGCAGAAGGCCGGGGCAGATTTCCGCACGGCCATGGAAAAGGAACATCGCAACAAATACTACCATGCCAACACGGCCTATGTGGTCGGGGGCATCGCGATCTCGGCGCTGTTTCTGCTCGCCATCTTCATCTTCGGCCTTCTCGACGGTGCGACCGTGGCACTGGTGATCGTGCCGGTGTTTGCCTCTGTGGTCATCTCGGTGTTTTCGGTCGCCATCGGCAAGGCTTTCAATAAGCGCGGCAGCCTGTTTGCGCGCATCGGCTTACTGATCGTCGCCGC
Source organism: Pararhizobium sp. DWP1-1-3 (assembly GCF_049896125.1). NCBI lineage: Bacteria > Pseudomonadati > Pseudomonadota > Alphaproteobacteria > Hyphomicrobiales > Rhizobiaceae > Pararhizobium > Pararhizobium sp. DWP1-1-3. The sequence continues at coordinate 321,305 of NZ_JAFCTR010000002.1, read as the reverse complement.
CCTTCTGACCTTTTTTGTCGTCGCGTCCGCGCTCAGCGTTTTGGCGGTTGTCATCAGCATGGCGCTGGAGGCGCATCAGGTGCCGCTTTTGATCGGCGTCGGCGGCATCGTGCTGGTCAACATGCTGTTCTTCCATCTGATGGGCGCGCCGACGCCGATCGGCTCGAAGATGATGGATGGCATCGATGGCCTGCGGCAATATCTGACGCTCGCCGAAAAAGAGCGGATGAACATGGCCGGCGCACCGGAGATGTCGCCGCAGCATTTCGAAAAGCTCCTGCCCTATGCGGTGGCGCTGGGCGTCGAAAAACCCTGGTCGGAAACGTTCGACCGCTGGCTCCTGGCCGCAGCCGCAGGGGCTGCCGCCTACCAGCCGGCCTGGTACAGCGGCAATAATTTCGCCGCCGGCTCCTTCGGTGATCGCATGGGCGGGTTCGCAGGCTCGATGGCCAGCACCATGTCCTCTTCGCTACCGCCACCACCCAGCTCCTCATCCTCCGGCTTTTCCACCGGCGGCGGCTTTTCGGGCGGCGGCGGAGGTGGTGGCGGCGGAGGCGGGTGGTAGCTCTTTTATCTCCTCAAACTGTAATGATTGTATCATGTAGTGATACTTGACGGCGTGAGCGCAATGTATCATCATATGATACGGCTCTGGAGATGAGAGGTGATCCGTTCCTTCAAGGGAAAACTGTCTCCGTCCGTTGCAGACGGCAGCGTGAAAAAGGGTTTTCCGGTCGATCTCATTCGCCGGGCGCAGCAATTGCTGGTTCTGTTGAATGCGGCGTCCGACGTGAAGGATTTGCGCTCGCCGCCGGGCAATCGATTGGAGAAATTGTCGGGAGATCGGGAAGGTCAGTATTCGATCCGCATCAACCAACAGTGGCGTATCTGTTTCCGATGGTCAAACGGCGGCGCCGATGACGTGGAAATCGCCGATTACCATTGAGCAAGGACTGATCAGATGAGTGATATCGGCCTGCCGGCCATCCATCCTGGTGAAATTCTGAAAGATCTCTATCTTGACCCGCTGGAAATGAGCGCCGGAACGCTTGCCAAGCAGTTGAATGTTCCAAGAACCCGCATCGAACGCATCGTCACGGGCAAAACCGGGGTAACTTCGGACACCGCCCTGCGCCTTGCGAGATTCTTCGATACCACGCCGGAACTCTGGATGAATCTGCAGGTAAGTTATGATCTCAAGATCGAAGCAGAACGCAAACGCGCCGAGATTGAACGAATCCCGGTTCGCGATGCCGCCTGAGCACTGACTTTTCCGCCATTGAATGGATGACTTTTGCCGCCGGGCTTGCTAAATCCCCCGCAGTCAATCGATCCCTTAGAAAAGCATCCATTCCATGCCCGATCTTCTGCTTGAACTCCGCTCCGAGGAAATCCCGGCCCGTATGCAGCGCAAGGCTGCCGGTGATCTGAAGAAGCTGTTGACCGATGCGCTGGTCGAGGCGGGGCTGACCTATGAGGGGGCGCGGGAATACTGGACGCCGCGCCGGCTGACGCTCGATATTCGCGGCCTCAACACCCGTTCCGCCGATGTGCGTGAAGACCGCAAGGGGCCGCGCACCGATGCCAATGAAAAGGCGATCGAAGGCTTTTTGCGCGGCGCCGGTCTCACCTCGATCGATCAGGCGCATGTGCATAGCGATCCGAAGAAGGGCGACTTCTACGTCGCCCATATCGTCAAGCCCGGCCGTCCTGCAGAAGAGATCATCGCCGAGGTGATGCCCGGCATCATCCGCAATTTCCCTTGGGGCAATCCGATGCGCTCGGGCGCTGCGTCGGCGAAGCCCGGCGCGCTGCGCTGGGTGCGGCCGTTGCAGTCGATCGTCTGCCTGTTCGGCCCGGAACACGAGGAAACCCGCGTCATCCCGTTTACGGTCGGTGATATCACCGCATCGAACATCACCTATGGACACCGCTTCCACGCGCCGGAAGCCATCACCGTGCGCCGCTTTGCCGATTACATCGAGAAGCTCGAAAAGGCCAAGGTCATTCTCGATGCCGAGCGCCGCAAGCAGATCATCGCCGCCGACGCTGCCAATATCGCCTTTGCCAATGGCCTCGAACTGGTCGAGGACGAAGGTCTGCTCGAGGAAGTCTGCGGCCTCGTCGAATGGCCACAGGTGCTGATGGGCTCGTTCGAGGAAGACTATCTGGCCATCCCGTCGGAAATCATCCGGCTGACCATCAAGACCAACCAAAAGTGTTTCGTCACCCGCCGGCCGGGCGAGGAGACCCTGTCGAACAAGTTCATCCTCGTTGCCAATATCGAGGCGAAGGACGGCGGCAAGGAAATCGTCCACGGCAACGGCAAGGTCGTTCGGGCGCGTCTCTCGGATGCGAAGCACTTCTGGACCCGCGATCAGGGCAACCTGCCGGACCTCGAAACGCTCGAAGCCTCTGCTGCAAAATTCGATCTCGACCTGAAAAAGCCGCTCGACCAGCGCATGGCCAAGCTCGACGCGCTGAACGTCACTTTCCATGCCAAGCTCGGCACGCAGGGCGAACGCGTCCAGCGCATCCGCACCCTGGCCACCGAACTGGCCAAGGTCACCGGTGCCGACCCGACGCTGGTTGACCGCGCGGTGGTGCTCGCAAAAGCCGACCTGCGCACCGAAGCCGTCGGCGAATTCCCCGAGCTTCAGGGCATCATGGGCCGCAAATATGCCAGTTTGCAGGGCGAAGACGCCTCCGTCGCCGCCGCGATCGAAGACCACTGGAAGCCGCAGGGACCGTCCGATCGTCTGCCTGCCGATGCTGTTGGCCTTACTTTGGCGCTGGCCGACAAGCTGGATACGCTGGTGGGCTTCTGGGCCATCGATGAGAAGCCAACGGGTTCGAAGGATCCGTACGCGCTGAGGCGCGCCGCTTTGGGTGTTGTACGGATTCTGTTGGAGCGGAAGGTGCGGGTTCCGATTGCCAGTGTAGTTGAGAAGCACATACTAAATTACCTGAAGTTCGACCTTGAGCGCACAGCTGGTACGTCAAAGGAAGAGGCATATGCATTGGAATTTCCGACTGGCAACGCGAGCGGTTCCTTCAGTAAGGAAATACTCTCTATCCCGTTCGGCGATGTGGACGATTTGCCAAAAACTTCTGTGCAAATTCAGGCAGAGAAGATCGCTTACGACCTCCTCTCGTTCTTCCAAGACCGTCTCAAAGTCTACCTCCGCGATCTCGGCGCCCGCCACGACCTGATCGATGCGGTTCTGGTTGCGCCCCCCTCATCCGGCCCTGCGGGCCACCTTCTCCCCGCTGGGGAGAAGGTGGAGCAAGGGGCAGCGGCAGAGACCTCTTCTCCCCAGCGGGGAGAAGGTGCCCGAAGGGCGGATGAGGGGGGCGCAGCCAATGACGATCTGCTGATGGTCGCCCGCCGTGTCGAAGCGCTGACCGCCTTCGTCACCTCGGAAGAGGGCCTCAACCTGCTGGCCGGCACCAAGCGCGCCACGCAGCTTCTGGCCGCCGAGGAAAAGAAGGGTACGCAGGTCGCAGCAACCGTCGATCCGGCGCTCCTCAAGCTCGATGCCGAAAAGGCGCTTTATGCCGCCGTGACGCAGGCCTCCACCGAGGCAAGTGCCGCCATCGCCGGCGAAGATTTCCGCTCGGCCATGGAAGCCCTGTCGAAACTGCGCGGCCCGGTCGATCAGTTCTTCGCCGATGTCCTCGTCAATGACGAAGACCCGGCCATCCGCGCCAACCGCCTCGCTTTGCTCGGCCTGATCCGTGCGGCAACAGGAACGGTTGCGGACTTCTCGAAGATTTCGGGCTGATGCAACGCTTGTCAATGGTGGCGTATATGTTACCATTGACATATGAAGATCCTTGAATATCTGGATCAGACGGGCAGAAGTCCTTTTGCTGAATGGTTCGGGTCGATCGAAGCGAGAGCCGCCTCGAAAGCGACGATTGCCTTGGCGCGCGTCTCGTCCGGCAATCTGTCCAACGTCAAGGGCGTTGGACACGGTTTGCTCGAATATTGCCTCGACTACGGGCCTGGCTACCGCATCTATTTCGGCCGGGATGGCGAGGAGATCATCATTCTGCTCGCCGGTGGTACAAAAAAGCGGCAGCAAAACGACATCGATACCGCACAGGAGCGCTGGCGTGACTACAAGCGCCGCAAAGGAAGCTGATATGCCATTGACGCGGGACTTCAAGACGACGGTTCAGGCGCGCGCCAGCACTGATGCGAGCTTCAGGGCGGCACTGCTGTCGGATGCTGTCGAGCTTCTGCTGTCGGGTGATGTGGAAACCGGTAAGGCGGTTCTGCGGGATTTCATCAACGCCACCGTGGGCTTCGAACGCCTCGCTGAAAAGGTGGGAACGCCCGCCAAAAGCCTGATGCGGATGTTCGGACCGAAGGGAAATCCGCGCGCGGAAAACCTGTTCCATGTGATCAGACAGCTTCAGGAAGAAACCGGCGTTCACCTCGCCGTCGCTGCGGCGTAACGCCAAAACTCATGACCGAAAAAATCCTCGTCAGCGCCTGTCTCATGGGCCATGCCGTCCGTTATGACGGGCAGGCCAGGCCGCTTGTGCATCCGGTCCTTGATCGTTGGCGCGAAGAGGGGCGGCTGGTGACGATCTGTCCGGAAATGTCGGCCGGCATGCCGGTGCCGCGTCTGCCGGCGGAAATCGCGAAGGGGAAGGCGGGCGCCGACGTCCTGTCCGGGGCGGCACGCGTGCTGGAAAGCCAGGGCGGCGATGTCACGGATGGGTTTCGCCAGGCGGCCGAGAATGCGCTGGCGCTGGCCCGCGAAACCGGCTGCGCTTACGCGTTGCTGATCGATGGCAGCCCGTCCTGCGGTTCCGGCTTCATCTATGACGGCAGTTTCACCGGCCGCCGTCTGGCCGGGGAGGGCGTCACCGCAGCTCTGCTGCGCGCAAACGGCATCCGCGTCTTCTCCGGCAAGGAGATCGAAACGCTGGCGGTGCTCATCGACGGGTGCTGATGGCTGACCGGCCTGCGTCTCAAGCCGTGCCGTTATAGTCGACAGCCAGAACAGTGACGCCGAGAAAGACCGTCCAGGCGATCACGAAAACCGCAAGCGAGATGGCAGCGGACGGGAGGATCGCTCTTCCGAGCTGTCTCCTGAAGAAGAAGAAATTCGACCCGAGCAGCCACAGCTGGGCCAGGACGAAGATGCCGAGATAAACGGGTTTTTCGGTGTGCTGGAAGAGAACGAATGTCGAGGACGTCGCGAGCGTAAACGGCGCGCAGATGTAGCATTGCTGGTTGAAGGGGATCTGCAGCGATTTCCGGGTCACTTGGCCGGGGGTGGCCAGATCGTAGATCAGCGCAGCGACGATCGGGAAGATCGAGTAGACCAGCATCCGGAAGAACAGCAGGTTGACCAAGGACGCCGAAATATATTGCTCTGCCTGGGTACTGTTCATCGCCGCGAGCTCGTCCTTGTGGACCGGCGCGATATAGGCGGCGATCACGATCGACAGGAACAGGAAGATGGCTGGTTTCATTCCGCTTTCGAAGGAGACCGCCTCGTCGCGCACGGTCTCGTGCCGGGCATATTCCATCATCGCGTTGGGCTGGAAGATCACCCGGAACAGCGTGTAGGGATAAAAGATCAGCCACATCAGCAGCTCGAAGATGAACTTCTCGATGGACTTCGCGATGTTGAAGACGTCCATGATATCCCTGATCGCTCGCCGGGTTGCGGGGGTATTTTGTGCTGTGTGTGCTGCCAAATCTGATGATGTTGCAGGCGCCGCTGTCAAGGGCCGCCGCCGGGGAGCTTCAGTCCCACACAAAAAATTGCGCCCCTGCTTCTCTCAGGGGCGCAATCTTTCGCCTGGAGGGCGAATGCCCGGTCAGCCTTTTATGTGCGGCTGGTTGGGGCAGGGACAGGGAGTTCAGTGTCAATTTAGCCGAAGTTGGAAATTTTTAAGATCAACTTCTTGTGAACGGCTGTCTTGCGGCGTGACTGCGGCTGGTCCGGCCATCGATGCAAGGTCGAGAGAGCTGGTTTTGGCCGCCATATCGACAATTTCAACCGTAGCCTTTGCCTCGGCTTCCACCGGCGGCGCGTCCCCTGTTGCAGCCTTGGCCAGATCGAACGAGGCCGGAGTATCGGCCTGCGCCTGCCTGATGTCTTCGTCCGACGCCTTGCTGATGAAGACGACCGGCGAGCCGCCAAGCCAGGCTTCCGTGCGCACCAGTTTCATCTCGCCGTTTATCGTCTTCAGTTCGACCCGTTCCGTCCCGGGCGCGACGTCCGGAACGATATAGCCGGTCTTCTTCTTGACCACCAAAGGCGGGCACTGGCCGCAGGAAAGCTGCGAGATGCTGCTGTTGACCTTTTCCCCGGAAATGACGTTTTCAAGCGAAGACGCACCGGCTGTGCTGGCCGCAGCCAGGCTGGCGAACGTGAACAAAAGGGCGCGCATCGGCTTTCTCCTCTAAGATCGATACAGCGCCGCGCATGACGCGCAAAGGTCGCTGTAGCACTTATCCAGAAGAGGAAAATATCTGTTCTCCGTTACGTTCCCGTCAGGAGAATTGGTAAAAATTGAATGAGTTTCCCAGTTGGCCGAGCTCTTGCGCCGGTCAGGCCTTTTCGCGCTCGACCGCCTGCCAGCCGATATCGCGGCGGCAAAAGCCGTTGTCCCATTCCACAAGGTCAAGCGCCGCATAGGCGCTGTCCTTGGCCGCGCCGACGGTGCTGCCCATTGCGGTGACGTTGAGCACCCGGCCGCCGGTTGCCACCAGTTGCCCGTCCTTCAGCGCTGTTCCGGCATGAAACACCTTGGTCCCGGCGTCCCCCTGCGGGATGTTCCCAATAGGTGTGTCCTTCGCGTAGGCACCCGGATAGCCCTTGGACGCCATTACCACGGTCAAGGCCGCCTCGTCGCGCCATTCGGCGGTAACCGAGGCGAGCGTCCCGGTGGCTGCAGCATGGAGCAGCGGCAGCAGGTCGCTTTTCAGCCGCATCATCAGTACCTGGCATTCCGGATCGCCGAAGCGGACATTGTATTCGATCAGTTCCGGGCCTTTGGCAGTGATCATCAGGCCGGCGAACAACACGCCGGTGAACGGGTGGCCGCTATCGGCCATGCCGGATATCGTCGGCTCGATGATCTCGCGCATCGTGCGCTCGACCATCTCAGGCGTCATCACCGGTGCTGGCGAATAGGCACCCATGCCGCCGGTATTCGGGCCGGTATCGCCATCGCCGACGCGCTTGTGGTCCTGCGCCGAGGCGAGAGCGAGAGCGGTCCTGCCGTCGCAAAGGCAAAAGAAGCTCGCTTCCTCGCCGTCAAGGAAGGCTTCGACCACCACTTCTGCACCGGCCGCGCCGAACGTGCCGGAAAAGCAGCTGTCGACCGCCTCAAGCGCTTCGTCCAGCCTCATGGCAACGGTCACGCCTTTGCCTGCGGCAAGGCCGTCGGCCTTGATGACGATCGGCGCGCCCTGTTCACGGATATAGGCTTTTGCCGGTTCGGCCGATGTGAAGCGCTGATATGCACCGGTCGGGATGTTGTATTTGGCGCAGATGTCCTTGGTAAAACCCTTGGAGCCTTCAAGCTGGGCGGCGGCGGCCGAAGGGCCGAAAACCGCAATACCGGCGTTGCGCAACGTGTCGGCAAGACCGGCGACCAGCGGCGCTTCAGGGCCGACGACGACGAAATCGATCGCTTGCTTGCGGCAGAAGGCAAGAACGGCGGCATCGTCTGCCGTATCGATATCGGCGATGATCGCCTCTTCGGCGATGCCGGGATTGCCGGGCGCGGCATAGAGGGCCGCCAAGTGTGGCGATTGCGCCAGTTTCCATGCCAGCGCATGCTCGCGCCCGCCCGACCCGATCAACAGAACTTTCATCGCCTACTCCCGCAATCCGCAGTGTTGAGGTGCGGTTAAGGCGAGGGGGCTTCAAGGTCAAGGCAAAATCGGCACAACGGCTGCGATACAGGCGCTACAGCAGGCCAGAGGGTCCGGATTGGCGGCGGTGTTCATCGAACGGCAGGCGGTCGTCTGAAAGGCCGGCAATTCTCACGGTCTGTTTCAACGCCCAGATGCTGAGTTCGGTCAGCGCCTGCGGCTTGCTGATGAGATAACCCTGGAAATAGTCGCAGCCGGCCGCAGTCAGCATGGCCAGCTTCTCGCAGGTATCGACGCCTTCGCCGACCACCGACATGTTTTGCGCATGGCAAAGTGCGATCATCGCCTTCAAGGCCGGTAACGATGCCTCGTTGGCCAGGTTCTGCACCATGGCCCGGTCGAGCTTGATGGTATCGGCGGTATATTCGATGATCTGCTGCACGGAGGTATAACCGGCGCCGAAATCGTCGATGGAGATACGGAAACCGCGTTGGCGCAGGGTCTCGATGTTGCGGCGCAGCTGGTCGCCAAGCTTGACGGCATAGGTTTCCGTCAGTTCGATCTCGATGGTGCGCGGATCGAGGCCGTGCCGGGCCACGCAGTCGGAGAAATAATCGCTGATCGATTTGGAGTGCAGTTCCGCCGACGAGATGTTGATCGCAAGAATGGCGTCCGGCCCGAACAGCTGCTTCAGACGGTTGTGTTCCGACATCGCCCGGTTGATCACCCACCAGTCGATTTTGGTGAACAGGCCGGTGCTTTCGGCGATCGGCACGAACTCATCGGGCGTGATGTTGCCGAGCGTCGGCGACAACCAGCGCAACAGCGCTTCGCAGCCGATCACCTTGCCACCGGTATCGACGATCGGCATGTAGACGAGATGAAACTGCTCGTCGGGATCGACCAGCCGCAATTCCTCCTGGATATGGCGGATGCGGTCGCGTTTGTCCTGCAGCGCCCGCGAAAAGCGCGAGGAGCGGTTCTTGCCGTTGGTCTTTGCCTGGTACATCGCCGCATCGGCATTGGAGATCAGTTCGGCAAGGTTTGTGGCATCCGTCGGGCAGATGGCGACGCCGATGCTGGCCGTCACCGGATAATATTTGCCGCGGACTTCGAAACCATTGGAAAACAGCGCCAGGATTGCGGCGCACATTTCCCTGATCGTGCCGTCACCGGGCTTTGATTGCACCAGAACCGCAAATTCGTCACCGGACAGGCGGGCAAAAAGAGCCCGCGCCATCCGCCGCCGGGCAGTGATCCCGCTGATTTCTGCGGCGATCCGCAGCGCCAGCGTCTTCAGCAGGTCGTCGCCGACCTCATGTCCATATTTGTCGTTGACGAACTTGAAGTGGTCGATGTCGATGAACAGCAGGCTGCAATGGCCGGCCTGCGTTGTGACCGTTTCGATGACCTCGGCGGCGAGCATGTTGAAATGGGCGCGGTTGCTGATGCCGGTCAGCGTATCGGTCCAGGACGTCTGCTGCACCAGCTTCAACGCGCGCTGCGATTGATCGTGCAATTGCTTGATATTACCGGTCAGCCGGCCGATTTCCCCCTCGGCACCGGTTTGCCTGATGTCTTCGTTCTCGCCGCTCATCACCGCCGTCACTTGACGGTCGAGAACCGAGATCGGGTTGGTGATGAACCGGCGGATCAGCGCGATCATCAGGCCGACGGAGACGAAGCTCATCACCAGCGCGCCAAAAATCAGCAGCAGTTTCAACTGCCCCATATTGCCGGAACCGTGGGACGGCGGGACCGTCAGCGTTACAAACAACGAGGGCGCCATGCGAACGGATGCGGTCAGGTCGCCGGGTGCAGGCGTCTGAGGCGCGGTCTCGAACGTGATCTCGGTTTCATACTCGTGCTGCAGCGTGCGCTGCATGCTCAGGAACTGCGTCGGCTCGATCGCCACCTGCACCAGAAGCGCATCGGCTTTTCCGCTCGGCAGCGGGCGGCTGAAGGTGACGGGGTCGATGAACTCCGAGTAGACGATCAACTGGCGTGCGCCGGCGTCGTGGAGAAAACTCCAATCCCGCAGCTGGCTGCCGCCGGCAAGCCGGCTTGCCAGCGCAAATTGCGGCGCACCGATCTCGGCGAACGGATCATCGCTGTTTTCGAAATAGTAACCCTGGGTCAGGTCGGGATTGAGAATGGCGAAGGAGATGAATTTCTTCGGATCATCAGACAGCGAACGCACACTCTGCTGCAACCGCAGGCCGAGCGCATTGTTGCGGTAGGCCTCGTCCGGTTCAGAGACGAACAGGCGAACGGCGTTGCCTTCCAGGATGGAATAGAGAAAGCTTCTGCTCTGGCTGACCTCGTTGCGAAACAGCGCGGCCATATGGTCGAGCTGTTGTGAAAGCCGTGTCCGCTCGAGTGCCAGAACGGACCGTCCCTGGACAAAATAGACCGAGAGGGCGGCCAGCAGGTAGCCTGCCAGAACGACCGGAAAGATCAGGAAGAATGCGCGTTTGCCAAGTGTCACTGGAAATTTGCCATCGAGCTGATGATGCGCCGGCGAGTCTGGATCGACTGGATCGATAGTTCCTTCTGGTACTGGCTCTTGGCCAGGATGTCGGCGGGCGGATATATTTCCTGGTTGGACCGCATTTCGGCCGGGATCAGTTCGAGCGCCTTTTCGCTGGCGGTCGGCATGGTCAGGGCCACGGCGTTATCTGCAGCACTTTGCGGCGAGCCGATGAAGTCAACCAATTGCAGCGCAAGCGCCTTGCGGGGCGAGGCGGCGGTGACCGCCATGCAGTCGAGCCAGGAGAGGGTGCCCTCCTTCGGCACCGCGTAGCGCCAGATTCCCGGCGTGCCGGCCTTGTCGTTGAGCACGTGCTGATCGCCGCTATAGGCCAGCGCCATATAGATATTCTTGCCGTTTTCAGAGCTTTGGATCGAAGTGATCACGTAATCGTAAGTGAGAACGAAGGGTGCCTGCTTCTTCATGACCTCGAACGCGGCTTTCAGCGTCTCGCTGTCATTGGCATTGATGGATTTGCCCAGCATGGCCAGCGGCGCGACGAATGCCTCGTTGTGATCGTCATACATGGCGATATGTTTTGCCAGGACCGGATCCGGCGACATCAGGTCGTACCACGAGGTCGGTGTGGTCTTGACCATGTCGGACCGGTAGACGATGCCCATCGTGCCCCAGAGGTAGGGCATGGCGTAGCCGGCGCACCGGGATTTCCACTCGGGCTTGTAGTCTTTCATCGAGGTGACGTTCTTGTCCGACAACGGCTCCAGCATGCCGCGCTTGCCAAACAGGTCTGCCCCATTCTCGCCGATGACGGCAATGTCGATATTGCTGCCGGGATCCGAAAGCACTTCGTCGCGTGCATCGCCGCTGTCGTAATAGATTTGGTGCACGTCAACGCCGGTCTTCTCGGTCCATCGATCAAGAATCTTCTGATCGATATAGGATTCCCAGATCAACAGGTTCAGCGTTTCCGCATGCGCAGGCGCCGGCGCGATCGATACGCCGAGCGCAGTGGAAGCGGCAATTAACGTATTGCGCATCGAATTCACCCCGATAGTCCCCGGGCAGAACCTTAACGCTCAATGCTTGATGAATACTTACAATAGAATGCGGGGGTTGCAATTGGGTTGAGATGCCACTGACCCAATCCCTTGTGGTCGAAAGGCTTTTCGCCGCTGCGGAATTGAGGGGCTTATCCGCCCCTCAACAAACCGTCGCGTCTTACCGGTGGCCCGGAAGCTTCGGCAGCAGCACCGTCAGCAGGCCCAGCAACGGCAGGTAGGAGCAGACCCTGTAGACGAACTCGATACCGTTGCGATCGGCAAAGACGCCGAGGACCGCAGCGCCGATGCCGCCGAAACCGAAGGCAAAACCGAAGAACATGCCGGCAATCAGGCCGACGCGGCCAGGCACCAGTTCCTGCGCGAACACCACGATGGCCGAGAACGCCGACGAGAAGATGAAGCCGATGATAACGACCAGTGCCGCCGTCCAGAACAGGTTGGCATAGGGCAGCAGCAGCGCGAAGGGAATGACGCCGAGGATCGAGAACCAGATGACGAAGCGGGCGCCGAAACGGTCGCCGATCGGTCCGCCGAAGATCACGCCTGCAGCCGATGCGCCGAGGAACAGGAACAGCAGCATCTGGGCTTGCTGGACGCCGACGCCGAACTTCTCGATGGTGAAGAAGGTGAAGTAGCTGGACAGGCTGGAAAGATAGGCGTTTTTCGTCGCCGTCAGGATGACGAGAACGATCAGCGTCCAGATCACCTGGTTGCGCGGCAGCGGTAAGGCGCGGCTGACGGTCTTGCGGCCGGCCGAGCTACGGCGATGACGGGTATACCAGACACTGACCCAGGACAGGACCATGAAACCGGCCAGGGCAATGACGGAGAACCAGCTCAGGCTTCCCTGGCCCTGCGGAATGACGATGAAGGCAGCCAGCAACGGGCCGATTGCCGTGCCGGTATTGCCGCCGACCTGGAACAGCGACTGGGCAAGGCCATGGCGCCCGCCGGAGGCAAGCCGTGCGACGCGCGATGCTTCGGGATGGAAGATCGCCGAACCGATGCCGATCAGGCAGGCGCCGATGACCAGCACATAGAATTGGTGGGCATTGGCAAGCGTGATCAGGCCGGCGCAGGTCGACAGCATCGCAGCCGGCAGCGAAAACGGCATCGGCCAGCGGTCGGTGACGACGCCGACTGCGGGCTGCAGCAGGGAGGCGGTAACCTGGAATGCGAAGGTCAAAAGGCCGATCTGTACGAAATCGAGCGCGTAGTTCTCCTTCAGCAGCGGATAAAGCGAGGTCAGCAGCGACTGCATGATGTCGTTCAGCATGTGGCAGAAGCTGACCGCCACGATGACGGAGACCGCTGTCTTTTCCGGGCTGATGCCTGTGGGGGATGTAATGCTCGCCATGCTGTCTTCCTCGCCGGACGGAGATTGTAACCACGAATATGTGCTGTCTCTACATCGCTTGAGTATGGCCTGCTTTTGTGCTCTGGTCGCATTCTTTCGAGAGTGGGCCAAATGCAGAAATACGACATGAAATCGGGGGATCCTGCAGCCGATGATGTCCATCGTGAGAACCTTTTATGGATCGACCTGAACGATGATCCGATCACGGCGCTCGGCCGCCAGTATCTGGCCGGCTCTCGCGGGCTGCCGCACAGCCATACCAAGACGCAGCTTTGGTGTGCCCGCCGGGGTGTCGTGCTGGTCAATACCGCCGGTGGGCGCTGGATGATCCCGCCCGGTCATGGCCTGCTCATTCCTGCCGGTCTCGAACATTTCAGCGAGATGATCAGCGATGTCGAAATGCACTCCATCTACGCCGATCCCTCGGTGATATCCGCCGCTCAGCCCCGCGTTCTGGCAGTGACGCCGCTGGCATCCAGCCTGATGGAAGAATTGGTACTTGCGGAGGATAAGCCGCTGACGCCGCGCCGCAACCGGCTGATCATCGAGCTTTTGCTGGATGAAATCAGCCTATTGCCGGAGCGGCCGCTCGGCCTGCCATTTCCCAGTGACGCACGGCTTGGCCGGCTGTGCCGGCATTTCCTGAAGTCACCCGACGCCAATGCCGGCATCGACCAATGGGCGAGTGGTCTTGGAATGAGCCGCCGCTCCTTCACCCGGCTGTTTCGTGCCGAAACCGGCGTCAGTTTCGTCACCTGGCGCCAGCAGGCCTGCATTTTCGCCTCGCTGCCGGGGCTGGCCGAAGGCGAACCGGTGACCAATGTCGCGCTCGATGCCGGTTATGAAAACATCGCCGCCTTCACCACGATGTTCCGGCGGATGCTGGGGAGTTCACCCAGCACCTACCTGAAATCGCGCACGCTGACGTGACATCGGCTATGGCAAAATGGCGACTAAACGGGAGCGATTGTACTGCATATGGAAAATAAACGCTGAAATCGGTTGGTTAACGCGATGGTAGTGAGGCAAAGCCTATAAGCCGCTGAACGAAGCGTTTTGTGTCTGGAGTTGCGACGTGTTCCACCGATCCTTGTTTGCCCTTTCCGCAGGGTTGTTCCTCGCCACGTCCGTCTGCGCCCAGGCGCAGGAGCGCCAGCATTTCTGGTCCGGAGACTGGTACCTGAAAGTCGGCGCGACCGGCTTTATCGGACCGAAATACGACGGCTCGTCCGATCGCCTTTTCCAGGCTGCGCCGCTGATTTCGCTTGGCCGGGCCGGCAGCACGGTGCGGTTTTCCTCGCGCAACGACAATCCGGCTTTCGCCTTCGTCGACAAGGGCGCCTTTCGCGCCGGTGTCGTCGGCAAGCTGATCTTCGAACGCGATGACGATACCTCGTCCGATCTCAAGGGGCTCGATCCCGTCCGCTTCGGCGGCGAACTCGGCGGTTTTGCCGAGGTCTATCCGACCGACTGGCTGCGCGTCCGCGCCGAGTTGCGCCAGGGCATCCGCAGCCATCACGGTCTCGTTGCCGATGTCGCTGCCGACGGGTTCGTCGATGTCAGCGATAATGTGCGTATCTCGGCCGGTCCACGCCTGTCGGCGGCCACCAGCGACTATTTTGATGCCTATTACGGCGTCAACTCTTCGGAATCGGCAAAGTCGGGCTATTCGACATATAGCCCTTCGGGGGGCCTGAACTCCATTGGAGCGGGCGCTGCCATCACCTGGCAGGCAACCGAAAAGCTCGAAACCAGCGCCTTTGCCGAATATAAACGGCTGATGGGCCCGGCGGCGGATTCGAGCATCGTCAACGAGGGCGGTAGCCGCAACCAGTTCCTGGTCGGTCTCTCGGCCACCTACCGTTTCGATTTCACACTGGAATAGCCGCCGGCTTTGCCGGCAGGCGGCCTGTCGGCTTGACCGGCGGCCGCCGGCGCTGCAAACAAACGGCATGAACACACGTCCTGCCGATTCCGGGCGCGTCCAAGATGCGCCGTCCAACAACTGGGTCTACCGCGTGCTGCCAAGGCCGCTCTGGCCCTATGCGCAGCTTGCCCGCTGGGACAGGCCGATCGGCTGGCAGCTGCTGATGTGGCCCTGCTTCTGGTCTGCAGCGCTGGCGGCCAATACGGCGGCGGCGCTGGGCACGTTTTCGCCCGGCCGTTTCGTCCTGCACCTGATCCTGTTTTTTATCGGCGCTGTCGCCATGCGCGGCGCCGGCTGCACCTACAACGATATTGTCGATCATGATATCGACATGGAAGTGGCGCGTACCCGCTCGCGGCCTTTGCCGTCCGGGCGCGTCACCCGGTTGCAGGCCAAGATCTTCATGGTGCTGCAGGCGCTCGCCGGTCTGATCGTGCTGCTGCAGTTCAATGGTTTTTCCATTTTCCTCGGCGTTTTCTCTCTGGTCTTCGTCGCCGTCTATCCTTTCGCCAAGCGTTTCACCGACTGGCCGCAGTTCTTCCTCGGCCTTGCCTTTTCCTGGGGCGCGATCATGGGCTGGTCGGCGGAATTCGGAACGATCGGATGGGCATCGGTCGTGCTATATGCCGCAGCCATCGCCTGGACGGTCGGTTATGACACGATCTACGCCTATCAGGACAGGGAGGACGACGAACTGATCGGCGTGCGCTCGACCGCGCGGCGGTTCGGCGAACGCCCGCGCCCGTGGCTCTTTGCTCTTTATGGGCTGACGACCCTGCTGCTGTTCGTTTCGTTTGCGCTCGCGGGTGCAGGGCTGCTGGCCTATATCGGCCTGTTGATTGCAGCCGTCCTGCTGTTTTACCAGATTCTCGTGCTCGATATTCACGATGCCAAGCAATGCATGGTTTTGTTCAGGTTCAACCATGTTGTTGGAATGATCGTCTTTGCCGGCCTTTGCGCCGCGCTGCTGGTTCGGCTGGCATGAAAAAGCCCTCCGGTTGGCCGGAGGGCAGGGGTCGCGTCAGGAAATATTCACCGGGCAGCGCTTGCAGCGCCAAGGGAGCTGGGCTTTAAAGCCTCAAGCCCAGCTCAATTCCTTGTTCCGGTTCTTCTTCGTCCGGGCAAAGCGGGTGGAAAAGGCGGCAATCGCCGCGAAGATGAATGTGCGCATGATTTGTCTCCTTCTCGTTGCGGCAATGTGCCGTCTGCCTGTGGCATCAAAAAGGCGCTTCCAAGGTTTTCCAAAGGCTCGATAAGGGTCTGAAAAGAAAAACAAAAAACCGGCTGCAGGGACAGCCGGTCTTTTGCACTGGAGGAGGCTTGGAGATTGTGTCGAAAATCAGTTGCGGGCGATGATTTCCCGGCCGTCGATCTTCAAGTTGACGCCCAGGCTGCCGGTTGCGCGGCGCATCAGGAAGCGCGGGCGGCGGTCGTTGAACAGCGAATGGCGGCGGCGCGGCTTGATATCGCGGGTCCGGACTTCGCCAAGATGATCTTCCAACGGGCGGGCGACGCCGTCGGCTTCGACCATCAGCATCGGGATCCGGTAGGCTTCCGACCATGTGCGCCAATCGGCGGCAATGTCGGCAAGATCGTGGGCAACCAGAAGCGGGATGCAGAGATCCGGGTCATCATGATGCAGTTCAAGCGTCACGGTCACTTCTCCGTCTCCGTGGTCTATGGCGCGGGCGGCCACCCCTTTGAAGGCGCGGGCCGGCAGCGCGATCGACAGCGGCAAGCCGCTGGACGGCAAAACCTTGCGCAGCACCGCTCCACGTTCGTCCAGGCTTATGGTGACATTGCTGGACTGTCCGTGCAAGGTGTAGCTTGCCTGCTGGGGAAAGCGTTTCGGATCCATGCGTAGTGTGGTTTCAACCCAAGCCGGTTGTGAAAGTGTCTTCAGCATTTCAATCGCCCTTGTTTTCCTTGAGAGCCGGTTCCCGGTCTTCTCGTCGGGACTTTTCGTCCTCTGTGGGCCAAGGATAGGCGGGCCGGGTTTGAGACCACTTAAAAATCGCAGTTAAAAAACTTTGCATTTCCTGATGGTTAGCAAAGGCCAACGCAGCAGGGTTTCTGAAATCTGAAGAAAATCGGCCGCATTTTTCCGACCCGCCGATCCCGTGCCTCCGGGTTGAGGAAAAGCCACGCACAAGCATGACCAGCGATTGTAGTGCGGATCATGGCCGCACTGCGCGGCATTGCGTCCATCCGGACGTCTTAGCGTCGAGCAATTTCAGGCGATCGGCAGAGCGGCAATGGTTTCCACATATATCGACTACAATCTCCTCACGCGCGACATGAAGACGAGCCTTCAGCGCACGTCGCAGCAGACGCTGGTCGCCCGCGAAACCGAGTATTACAAGGCCAATATCGGCAAAGTCACTTCGATCGAAGAGTTCCTCGGCGACTACCGGCTCTATGCCTATGCCATGAAGGCGCATGGCCTGGAAGACATGACTTATGCCAAGGCCTTCATGCGCAAGGTGCTGGAGAGCGACCTCAACGACGACAGCAGCTACGCCAATATGCTGACGGACGAGCGCTATGGAAATTTCGCCAGGGCGTTCAGCTTTTCCCAGTCGACAGAGGTGGTCCAAAGTGATGCACAGGAGGACGCGTTGATCGGCCTCTATACCCGGTCTGTCGCCAACGTCGATTCCAAGATGGCGCAGGAGACGCGCTACTACGACACAATGATGGACAAAATCACCAACGTGGATCAGTTCCTGCAAAACGATAGGTTACGATCCTATACGTTCCGGGTGTTCGGCGTTGACGAGAAATATTTCAATTATGAGCAGGTGCGCGGCGCGCTGGTCAGCGATCCCAGCGATCCGAACAGCTACTACAACAAAAACTTTGCACCCGCGCTGGCGGCCGCAGAGGCGACCAAGGCTTCATCGACCCAGGCGCTTTCCGCCCTGACGAGCCGGGGCCTGTCGCAGGCACGCATAACCAAGATCGACGCCCTGCTGGCGCTGCCCGAGACACCGGAAGCAGACAAGGTGACGTTGCAGGCCGAAAAAACGACCCTGCAGAACAACATTACCACGATCAATACCGCTTTCCCGGAAATGACCGGCAATATCGATGCCTATGCCGGCGTCGAGGCCGAAATCGCCGGTTTGAAAACGCAGATGGCTCAGCCGGATATCACCGAGGCAGAACGGGCCGCGTTTCAGGCGCAGATCGAGCAGCGCCAGACTGCGCTCAAGACCATGAAAGGCACCAGCTTCTATTCTGCCGATTTGAATGCCAAGGTTGCAGAGAGTTCCTCGACGATCGCGCGGCTCGCCGTCTTCAAGGATCTGGCCTTGATGTACGATTTCGCAGCCGATGGTTCGGTGCCATCTGGCGGAACGGCGCAGGCGGCAGACAGCCGTAAGGCGACTATGGAAGTGTATGCCTACAAGGCACCGCGCGCCACGACATCGGTCGCCCTGCTGCACAAGTCCTATTACGAGGACAAGATCGGAACCATTACCACGGTTGCACAGATCAAGGGTGACAGCCGGCTCTATTCCTACATCCTCACAGCCTTCGGCCTGCCGTCCAGCTCGACGGTAGCGACGCTCGAAAGCATTCTGACCAGCGATCCGAACGACCCGACGAGCTTCGTCAACACCAAGGGGGGCGAGTACAACGCCAATTATAAGGAATTGAGGGCGGCGTTCAATTTCAAGGCCGACGGTACGCTTGCAGCCGGCGATAAACCGCAGACGGCGGCGCAAACCAAGGTGACGTCCGATTACTACATGGTCCGCTACAACGACGCCGACGAAGCCGCCGACCAGACCCTGATCAATTCCTTCAAGAACCTGATGAAGGTCGTCTCCAATGTCGACGACCTGCTCTCCGATGCCAAGATCATGAAACTGGCACTGACCGCCGTCGGCCTCGAAAACGAGGGCGACACGGTGCGCAAGATGAAGAAGGTGCTGACCAGCGATCTCACCGATCCGAAGAGCTATGTCTATACGCTGAAGGACGACCGCTATCTTCAGCTGGCGAAGGCGTTCAATTTCAATGCGGACGGGTCGGCCGGCATTCCGATGCTGGCGCAGGCCGAATCCGAAATTCTCAACACCGCCAAATCCTATGTCATCGAAAAGAGCCGCTTTGCCACGGACGATGACAAAACCAAGGCGACCGCCGAAGCGAAATATTACAGCGCCGAAGTCGAAAAGATCAAATCGCTCGACGATCTCCTGTCCAACCGGCGCCTGGTCGATTTCGTGCTAGTCGCCGCGAAGCTGGACCCGGAAACGGTGACGACGGACTACCTCCGCAAAATGTTCGAATCCGATGTCAACGATCCGGACAGCTTCATCAACACGGAGCCGAACACGACGATCTACAAGGAGCTGGTCGCCTCCTACAATTTCGACAGCAAGGGCAATCTGGCCCGGCCGGAAATCGGCATACAGACCAAGCGCGGGCTGCTGGAGACCGAGGATCTCTACCTCAACCAGACGCTTGAGCAGCAAAAGGGCGAGGACAATGCCGGCGTGCGGCTTGCGCTCTATTTCCGGCGTCAGGCGACAGGCGTCAACACCGCCTATGATCTCCTGGCCGACGGCGCGCTGATGCAAGTCATCCGGACGGCGTTCAGCATCCCCGACGGGATGTCGAGCGCCGATGTCGATATCCAATATGCCTATATCAACCGCGTGCTCGATGTGAAGGATCTGCAGGATCCGGAAAAACTGGAAAAGCTGCTGCGTCGCTTCACCGCACTCTACGATGTCGAGAACAATGTCGATGTGTCCGGCGCCCAATTGATCCTGTCGGGCGGCGGCGGCGGCATCAGTGCCGACACGTTGTTCAGCCTGTCGCAATTGCGCATGGGTGGCTACTGACCTTCTGCTCGTCAGGCCTTGAGGACCTTGCCGGGGTTCATGATCCCGGCCGGGTCGAAGGCATGCTTGATGCGCTGCATCAGGTCGATCTCGATCGGCGCGCGGACTTCGGCAAGTTCGTCGCGCTTCAGCTGGCCGATGCCATGCTCGGCGGAGATCGAACCGTTGTATTTCAGGACGATGCCATGGACGATGGCGTTCATCTCGCGCCAGCGGCCTATGAACTGATCCTTGTCGGCACCGACCGGCTGCGAAATATTGTAGTGAATATTGCCGTCGCCCATGTGCCCGAACGAGCAGATGCGGGCGCCTGGAATGGCTTTCATTACCGCAGCGTCGGCCTCCGCCATGAACGCCGGAATGTTGGAGACCGGCACGGATACGTCGTGCTTGATCGATCCACCTTCGGGCTTTTGCGCCGGCGACATGCTTTCGCGCATGTGCCAGAGGCTCTTGCGCTGCGCCTCGCTCGCGGCAACGACGGCATTCTCGACGAGGCCGCTGGAGATTTCGGTTTCGAGCAGCGCTGACATCATCCGTTCCGCACTTTCGGCCGAATCCGAGGTCGAGATGTCGATCAGCGCGTACCAGGCATGCACGGTGTCCATCGGATCGCGCACGCCGGGAATGTGTTTTGCGGTGAATTCGACGCCGAGGCGCGGCATCAGTTCGAAACCGGTCAGGGCCGTGCCGCAGAGGCTGGAGGCCTTGTCGAACAGGCTGAGCGCATCATCGACGCTCTTCAGGCCGGCAAAAGCGACCTGATGGCCGCGCGGCCGCGGAAACAGTTTCAGCACCGCGCCGGTGATGATCCCGAGCGTGCCTTCGGCGCCGATGAACAGGTCGCGCAGGTCGTAGCCGGTATTGTCCTTCTTCAGCCGCCGCAGCCCGTCCCAGACCTCGCCGGTCGGCAGAACGACTTCGAGGCCGAGGCAGAGTTGCCGCATGTTGCCATAAGCCAGAACCGCAGTCCCACCGGCATTGGTGGAGAGATTGCCGCCGATCCGGCAGGATCCTTCCGAGCCGAGCGACAACGGAAACAGCCGGTCATGCGCTTCCGCCGCCTTCTGGATATCGGCGAGAATGCAGCCGGCATCGGCGACGATGACATTGCCGACCGGATCGATATCGCGGATGCGGTTCAGCCGCTGCAACGACAGGACGATATCGGCGGCCCCGGTGCGCGGGATCTGTCCCGCCACATGGCCGGTATTGCCACCCTGCGGCACGATCGCGACGCCGGTTTCGCTGGCAAGCTTGAGGATCTGCGAGATTTCCTGAACGCTGCCGGGCCTCAGCACCAGCGGCGCATTGCCCTTGTAGAGGCCGCGGGATTCAATGAGATAAGGCGCGATGTCGGCCTGATCCGTCAGTGCATTCCCGTTGCCGACAATGGCAGCGAAGCGGGCAATGAGATCGGCAGAGGGCAGGGCGTTGGTCATAGGGTCATTCCCGTGGGGCAGCAGCCCGTTCGATCCGGTCGAGGATTGCCTCGCCAAGCCCCTCATTGGGGATGACGCCGAAGGCAATGGTTTGGGCGCCGGAGGCATCGGCCCGTTTCATGAAGGCAAACAGATTGGCAGCGGCTTCGCGCAGGTTTTCGGACGGGCTGAGATCCAAAACGACGACGGCGTTTTCCTCGCCCGGCAAGGGCTTGCCGCCGAACCGTATCAGCGCTTCCCCGGCTTTCACATCCGTTGCGTTCAGCCGCACGGCAGCGCCCGGCGCATAATGGGAAGCCAGCATGCCCGGCGCTTCGATTGCAGCTCCGGCTGTGTCCGGTCTCGCGACCCTCCTGCCGGCCAGCGCCTCGATATCGGCGACGTCCAGACCGCCTGGACGCAGCAGCCGGATTTCATCGCCCTCGACCTTGACGATGGTCGATTCCAGGCCGATTTCCGCAGCGCCGGCATCAAGGATCAGTGCCAGTTTGTCGCCGAGATCGGCTTCGACATGGGCGGCGCTGGTCGGACTGATCTTGCCGGAAGTATTGGCGCTGGGCGCTGCCAGGGGGCTGCCAAAGCGCTTGATGACCTCCCGTGAAAAACCGTCCGGCATGCGGATGCCCAGCGTATCGAGGCCGGCGGAGGCGAGCGGATGGACGCTGCTGTCCGGCTTGATCGGCAGGATCAGCGTCAGCGGTCCCGGCCAGAAGGCTTCGGCCAGCTTCCGCGATAGGGGATCGAAGGCGACATGGGCTTCCGCCATGGCAAAATCGGCGACATGGCAGATCAGCGGATTGAAGCGCGGACGGCCTTTCATTTCATAGATTCGGCTGATCGCGTCCGGATTGGTGGCGTCGGCCGCCAGCCCGTAGACCGTCTCTGTCGGAATCGCCACAGGCAGGCCTTCGCCAAGCGTTTCGCAGGCGGCCGCCAAGGCGCGGTCCGGCTCGGTCCGTGTGTCTATGATCAGCGCCATCAAACTTCCAAACGTCAATGCGCCAGTCCTTAAAAACCCAGGCAGGCGCTCCGGCGTTTCCTTTACAGGGCGAAGCTGGACGTTGCCAAGCGCATTCGCTGGCGATGTGAAGGCTGGCGCCGATTGTGCCTTTTCGCGACAGCCGGAATTCGGGTTTCTTAAAATGCGACAGGTCCGGTTAGCAGCGGGGAAAGTTGCCCATGCTAGCTGTCGGATTCTGCACTCAGCCGGAGCCCTTATGGCCAACAAGAAATCCATGCCGAACGACCTTGCGCTGCGCATCGCCACCGCCATGCATCAGATGGGCATCGATGCCATCCCAAGGAATTACGAACTCGTCTACGAGGCTTATGGCGGGGCCAATCCGGACCTGGTTCGCGAGTTCATCGCGCTCGGCAAGTACAAGTCGCAAACGGCGCTCGATGAACTGGGCCGCAAATATCTGCCGCATCACCACGAGGCGAGCGTGCTGGCGCGATCGACGACGATCGTGCGCGACGAGATGAGCAATTTCATGAACCTCCTGTCGCGCGAAAAAGACCAGCTTGATGATTATGGCAAGCTGATCAGCGAGGCGACAAAGGCGCTGGTGGTGTCCGGTGACGCGAGCCAGGCGGCGCTTGCCAATTCCATCCAGGCGCTGAAGCGGGCCACCGAGCGGCAGGTGTCGCACAATGCCGAAATGGAGCAGAGCGTCACGGCGCAATCGACCGTCATTGCCGGCGTCCAGAAGGATCTTGCCGACTTCGAAGCGCGGAAATTTTCGGATGCAGTCACCGGGCTTGCCAATCGCCGCGCCTTCAACAAGGCGCTGGCCAAGGTCTATGCCGATCCGGATCTGCCGCTTGCCTGCGGCATCGCCATCGCCGAACCCGATACCAGCCGCCGCCTATCGGGAGAGCAGGCGGCGGCATTGGCCGAGCCGCTGGCCCGGCATATCGGCGGCATCATCCAGCAGGCGTTTCCGTCAAGCGAACTCGTCGCCCGTTTCGACGGCACCCGTTTCGGTTTTCTGGTCAATGCGGGCGAGGAGCGGGAGGTGGTGCGGCTTGTGGCGCTGTTGCGCTCGGCCTTGCGCGGCACGCATTTCACACATCCGAAAACCGGGCGCGATCTCGGCTGCGTGACGCTTTCGGTGGGCATCTGCATGTCGGATGATGCCAGCAACGCCTTCGATCTTGTCGGTACGGCGGAAAAGGCGCTTGCCAGGGCGCAGGGCAAGGGCGGCGACCAGACCATCGTTCATGGCGCCGAAGGCGAGCAGCCGCCCGGGCGCGATTGGCTGATCTACAAGCAGTGATCAGAGGCTGCCGATGATCTTGCGAAGCTGTTCGTTGCGGGCGCCAAGCAGAAGCACGTTCTTCAGGGCTTCCTTGGGGTCGCGGGTGCGAAACAACAGCCCGTTGTCATGCACCGCGCGATTGACCGTCAGCTTGCCGGCCTCGGCGTCCATCTCGGTTGCCACAGCGAAATACATCCGTGCATAGCCGAGCTTGATCTTTTCGAAAAAATGCTGGTCGTCGCCGATATCGGAAAAGAAATTGGCAATGTAGAACGACCAGCGGACGTCCTCGAACTTGGCAAATTTCGTCCGTGCGGCCGTCACATGGCAGTAACCGAGATGCGGGCTATCGGCGAGCGTGCGGTGGAAAAGCAGTCTGGGAAACCGGATCGACCGGTGGAAGCCGTTGATCCGCTCATGCGTCGCGGTACCGGCCGCTTCGAGCTTCTTGCCGGTGCGGGTGGCGACTTCCTGATGGGTCAGATAGCGTTTTTCTGTGGCACTCCATTCCTGCTGGTGCCGGTTGATCCGCCCTGTGCGCAGGAATTCGGTATAGATCGCCGCCTTCGGCGATGGAGCCGGCTTCTTGACTGCGGCGGCATCGAAATATCTCAAGTTTGACATCGGCCTGTACCAGAATGCGCGGAATGCAGACAAAGCACTCCGGGGCGTAATCGCTCACGAGATGAAGCTAACGTGTTATGGTTAATGCAGTCTTTCCAGGCATCAACCTTTTGCCGCGCAGTATGCACATGGCGGCGCCAGCACTGGTGCCGCGCGATGTCGCAAAGAGGCCGCTTCGCAGCCGATTGCCGAAGCGTTGCGCGGAAAACCGGCCTTTTGCTGAAAATTCAGCAGATCACGTTGTTTATGCTTATAAAATAGCCACATGGGCCGTGGCTGCATGCAATCTCTTCCGTGTCGTCTTTCTGGAATCGGATGTCGTAAACTGGCGGCTGTTTTTCCGGGCGTGCGGATTAGATGAAGACACTCAAGGTGCCGTCTTTATAGGGAAGGGCGGAGAATTGGGAAGCCGGTCGAAATCCGGCGCTGCCCCCGCAACGGTGGTGGAGCGAAACCTCGGCAAAAGGCCACTGGAGAAATCCGGGAAGGCGCCGGGATCGTCCGCAAGGACAGCTCCAGAGCCCGGAAACCAGCCTTGTGATGAAATTGATATCTGGGTTGCGGCGGGCAGCCGGAAGGAGAACCACTGTAGCCACGCGCTCTCCCGGCGCGCCGGCGGTTCCTTTCCTGTCTGCTGCAACGTTCAAAAAGTTGGCGAGCACAAGGAAATGACCATGGATCTCCGCAGCGAAGTCCTCCGCACATTGAAGAACCGGCGCGGCACGCACAGTCTTGAGCAGGCCTTCTACACCGATCCCGATCTCTACCGGCTCGATATGGAGGAAATCTGGTACAAGGACTGGCTGTTCATCGGTCATGACTGCGAAATCCCGAAATCCGGCAATTATTTCACCGTGCAGGTCGGCGAGTATCCGGTCGTCATCGTCCGCGATCGCACAGGCACCGTGCGGGCGCTGCACAATTCCTGCCGCCATCGCGGCTCGCGCGTCTGCGCCGGTGCCAAGGGCTCGTCCGCCAAGCTTGTCTGTCCCTATCACCAGTGGACTTACGAGCTGGATGGCAAGCTTTTGTTCGCCCGCCAGATGGGCGAGGATTTCGACAAGAACCAGCATGGCCTGAAACCGATCCATTGCGAAACCATCGGCGGCTATATCTTCATTTGCTTGGCCGAAGAGGCGATGGATTTCCAGCCGGTGCGCGACATGGTCTCGTCCTATGTGACACCGCACAATCTGAAAGACACCAAGGTCGCGTTTGAAAGCACGATCATCGAGAAGGGCAACTGGAAGCTCGTCTGGGAAAACAACCGGGAATGCTATCACTGCGCCGCCAACCACCCGGAGCTTTGCCGCACCTATCCGGAAGCCCCGACGGCAACCGGCGTGCAGGGCGCCAAGGACGATCCGGTCATCGCCGCCCATTGGGCACATTGCGAAGCCTCCGGCCTGCCGAGCGAGTTCAAGATCGATCACAAGGGCCAGTTCCGCGTCGCCCGCATGCCGCTGATCGAGGGCGCTGAAAGCTACACCATGTCCGGCAAGCGCGCCGTCAAGCGCCAGCTGTCCGATGATGTCAGCCAGAACCATATCGGCACGCTGTTGCTGTTCCACTATCCGAGCACCTGGAACCATGTGCTGGCCGATCACGCCATCACCTTTCGCGTCCTGCCGCTTGGGCCCGAACTCACCCAGGTCACCACCAAATGGCTGGTGCACAAGGATGCCGTCGAGGGCGTCGATTACAGCATCGACGAGCTGACGCATGTCTGGACCGAGACCAACGACCAGGACCGCCAGATCGTCGAGGAAAACGCCTTCGGCATCCGCTCGCCCGCCTATCAGCCCGGTCCCTATTCGCCGGAGCATGAAGGCGGCGTGATGCAGTTCGTCGAATGGTACACCAACTTCCTGGCGGACCGCCTGCAGGGCAGCTCCATCTCCACCCCTCTGGTTCGGGTCGCCTGACATGACGATTGCCTCATCCTTCCGGCACTTTGACGAGTTGCAGCCGTTCAACGACCGGCAGCAGCTCCTGGAATGCATCTCCGTCACCGCCGAAGGGCCGGACGTGATGACGTTCGGCTTCAAGGCCGACAAGGACAGCTGGTTCCGCTATCTGCCGGGCCAGTTCGTCACGCTCGAGCTGCCGGTTAAGGCGGACGATCCGGTGATGCGCACCTACACCCTGTCCTCGACGCCGTCGCGGCCGTTTTCGGTCGCCGTCACCGTCAAGGCGCAGGCGTCGAGCATCGGCACGCGCTGGATGTTCGAAACCCTCAAGCCGGGCATGAAGCTGAAGGCCTTCGGACCGCTCGGCGACTTCTCCTTCGTGCGTCATCCCGGCGAAAAATACCTGTTCATCTCGGCCGGGTCCGGCATCACGCCGATGATGTCGATGACCCGCTGGATGGCCGATTGCGCCCCGCAGACGGACGTCTCTTTTCTGTCCTGCGCCCGCCAGCCGGATGATCTCTTGTTCCGTGACGAGCTGGAGAACATTTCCCGCAATATGCCGAACCTCAATCTCGGCTTCATCGTCGAGACCCATGCGCCGCGCCACAGCTGGCACGGGCTGCGTGGCCGTATCGAGACCTCCAAACTCGCCTTGCTGGCACCGGATTTCCGCGAACGCACCGTGTTTTGCTGCGGCCCGGAGCCGTTCATGCGCGGCGTCAAATCGATGCTGGAAAGCGTCGGCTTCGACATGAACCGCTACCACGAGGAGAGCTTTCAGCCGGCCAATGCGCCGGATCCGGCAGAGCTTGCCATTCGCGCCGGGGCAGGCGAAGCGGATGCGGCAGCCGTCTCCACCGTCACTTTTACCATGGCCGGCAAGGACGCCAAGTGTCAGCCCGGCCAGACCATCCTGCAGACGGCGCGCTTGGCCGGCGTGCGCATCGGTGCTGCCTGCGAGGGTGGTTTGTGCGGGACCTGCCGGGTGATGAAGATTTCCGGAGAAGTCGAGATGAACCACAATGGCGGTATTCTGGACGACGAAATCGACGAAGGCTACATTTTGGCATGCTGTTCACGGCCGATCGGCGACGTACAGATCGAGGCATAACGCCCGTTGTGCGGGACAACCTAGCGAGAAAATATGTCGTTTACTGTGAGAACCTGCCCGGCCTCGCCGCCTGCAGGCGGCAGCCTTGAAAAACCATCATAGGGTGTTTCGCGGTGGCAAGCTTCGCGTAAGTTGCGGGGCCTAGCCTCAAGGGGCAATCGATACGGGGCGTGACATATGCGAACCAAAGATCTGACCTATGAGCTTCTCCAGGCCTCGAAGATGAGCGCCGAACGCAGCGACAAGAAGATGCTTGTGTTCCTGATCGAGATGGCACTGCTGGAAGCGGAACTATCCATGCCGCCGGCCATCGATATCAAGCGCACCCACCCGGTCCATATTCCCCAGATACCCCGATCGGGAAAATCGCGTATCGACGTCGGAAATACATGAAACTGGCCGGATTGCTACAATCGCGGTTCTACGATTCCGGAACGGCCGGGCTTGCTACCGCCGTCGAGCGGCAGGCTGCAAACACGTCGAGCGCCGGATTGTAGACCTTGGTGACGACGTTCATCATCCCCAGCACGGTGTGGAACAGGTTGTCGTGCGAGGTCGGCGCATCCGCATAGGTCTGAAGGCATCTGCGGTTGAGGCCCGTCAGCTGGGCATACCGGTCGGAAAACCAGGCGATGAAGGGCACATGCGTCTGCTCCGCAGGGGCAAACATGTACGGCGCGCCATGCAGGAACAATCCGTTCTCGCCGAGCGATTCGCCATGATCCGACATGTAGATCATCGCCCCATCGACGCTGTCCTGGTGTTTCTTCAGAAGCTTGATCACCTCGGCGAGGTTATGGTCGGTATAGAGGATCGAATTGTCATAGGCGTTGACGATCTCCTCGCGCGAGCAATCGGAGAGCTGGGGCGTGCGGCAGTCGGGCGTGAAGCGCCGGAATTCTTCCGGATACCGCTGATAATAGGCCGGACCGTGACTGCCGAGCTGGTGCAGCACGATGACGGTATTCCTGGTGATGCCGCCAAGCTTTTCATCGAGCTTGCTCAGGAAAATGTCGTCCAGGCAGCCGTCATCCCTGCAGAGCGGGCTGTTTTTCTGTTTGGTCAGGCTGGCAAAGCTGATGAGGTCGGCGATACCCTTGCTGCCGGTATTGTTGTCCCACCAATAGCCGTCAACGCCGGCGCGGCGCAAAACGTCCATCAGCGTGTCGGTGGACCGGGCCTTGCGGTCGGAATAGTCTTTTCTGCCATAGACCGAAAACATGCAGGGCAATGAGACGGCCGTCGCGGTTCCGCAGCTGGTGGTTTTGGTGAAGTTGGTGACGCCAAGGGCTTTCAGTTCCGGGTTGGTCTCCCTGTCATAGCCATTCAGCGAAAAGTTCATGGCGCGCGCAGTTTCACCGGCGACGATGATGGTGACGACGGGTTTCTTCGCTTGTGCGTAGATCGGGCCGAGCTTGGCGTCTGTGCCGAGCGGGGCGCGGACGATACCGATCTCGCGATAGGTGCTGACCCCGAGGCCAATCGCCGAGGTGATGGCCGCAAACGGCGTCAGCTTGGCCATCATGTCGCGATGTTCTCGGATATTCGAGGATATCCCCGAATAGTTCGACACGATCAGCCCGACGCACAGCGACAGGCAGAGCGAAATAACCGCGACGTTCACGAAGAACTTGCCGATGAAGGGACGATGTCTGATCCGGATCAGGCAGACCAGCGCCGATGGCAGGATGCCGTAGAGGAGGATGTGCAGGAGAAACGTGCCGGTGATCAGCGGACCGGCTTCCTGCGGTGTCGTCACCACGGCGTTGCGGATCATGTCCTTGTCGATCACCACGCCGAAGAAATCGGTATAGTAGGAGGACATCGCCCCGGCGATGAGAAGGAAGACCAGAAACGGCTTGATCAGGTACTTGACCGAGAACAGCACGACGCCAGCAATGACAAGCAGGGTGATCGCCGCGACGAACGTA
This sequence comes from Pararhizobium sp. DWP1-1-3, assembly GCF_049896125.1. Taxonomy (NCBI): domain Bacteria; kingdom Pseudomonadati; phylum Pseudomonadota; class Alphaproteobacteria; order Hyphomicrobiales; family Rhizobiaceae; genus Pararhizobium; species Pararhizobium sp. DWP1-1-3. The sequence continues at coordinate 292,476 of NZ_JAFCTR010000002.1, read as the reverse complement.
TAGAAGCCGAGGTGGAAGCCGCCGAACACATAGAACGCTTCGTTCCAGAATGTCAGGTTCTGGAAAAGGAGAATGAAAAAGGCGGCCGACAGGCTGAGCGGGATGCTGCCCATGACGGGCCGCTTCAGTGAGCGAAAATTCAAGGCAGGCTCCGGCAATCAGGGCAGGGAGGGTGGCGATCCCCTTTTTTGCGCTCGTCTGCTGACAGGAGGCTGAACGTTGGGGCCCGGCTGTTTCGGCTGAAAACGCCTGCAAATCCGAAGAGAAAAGTCAGGCTGAACAGCTCAGCGGCGCAGCCTGACGGGAGCGTCAGCGACGGTTCGTTAAAAAAAAGGGCGGACAGGGTCACCCCGGACGCTGCGTTTCGGCTCGTAGTGTAATGTCAGTTGCACCGCATTGGCGATGGCTAGCGAAGGCCCAGCGGAATCGATATTTTGGCGATCGATCCCGTCATGGTCATATCAATGCTTATGCCGGCGCCGGAGAAGGATTCCGCTTTGCCCGAGGCGATCAGCACAGGCTTGTCGAACGGTTTCTCCGGCAGCAGTTCGCCTTTGGCCCAGATCGCCTTCAGCGCCTTGGCATCCATGGCCGCGACATTGACGTCGATATCCGGGAGGGTTCCGGCGACGCGGTAAGGGCAGCGCTGCTTGCCGCAGTTCGGACCGGCGGAGAACTGCCAGAGCGCGTAATCGTTCCAGTTTCCCATCGGGAAGACATTGCGGATGCCGGGCTTGTAGCGGGCATACCACAGCGGTAGCCGCGACAGGATCGGGAACCGGTCGCGATTGGCAGCGATGTATCTGGCGGTGGTGTGATTGGTATAAAGTATCGGATAGCGGCCGGTGCGGGTCATGATATGGCCGGCAAAAATCGCGGCATCTTCCAGCGACATGTATTTTTCAGGATCGATGCCCTCGATGTCGAGCGCCATCAGTTCGTCGTCGCGCGGCTGGGCATAATCGAGGAAGTGATTGGCCTGGTCGACCGGATTTCCGGGCCGGGCAAGGTGGTATGCCCCCCAGAGCAGGCCGCTTGCGCGGGCGATGAGCCGGCGTGTCTGGTAGAGCTCGCGGCTGACGGCGTATTTGCGCCACATCGTCTTGCAGTGGGCCACGGTATCGCCGGCGTGATCGCCGGTACAGTCAAAACTCTCCGGCAGTCCGTCGGATGCCTTGGAGATGAACCCGGCAATGCGCTTGTCCTTCAGCATCGCGTCCCAGTCGATGATGTTGAGTTCATAGGCATCGATGACAAGCGCGTGGTCAGGTGATTTCCATGGCATCAGATCGCGTGCCGATGTGTCCGGGATCAGGCCGCCACCGGAAAGCAGCGCGACGCCGAGACAAGCGGCGAGGCGGAAAAACTTGCCCAAGCGTGTGGTCCGGCGCTTTTCCATGTCACGAGGGTGCGGAAAGATGGTTAACCGAGCATTAACACGTCTGGCGCGTATTCCGTGAACGTGTTTAGTTGCAGTGTGCCGTGGAACAAAGACCGCCGCAAATCGTTCCATCGGCACGACAATATCGTCCGATAGCAATTGATGGAGGAGCCCCAATGGGTGTTTTCAAATTAAGGGTGGCATCGCTGGCACTGTCCGCTGTGTTGCTGGCCACGTCATTTACGCCTTCGCAGGCCGTCACCCAGGTTCCCGTCCCGGTCGCGGCTGAACGGGCGAATGTCGAGCCCGTCCAATACACCCGCCGAGGCGATGGTCAGTACCGGCCGCGCTACACCAACCGGCGCGTCTATAACAATAGAAATGGCTATTATCGCCGGGGGAGCTATTCCTACTACAACGGCCATCGGGGTTATAATTACTACCGCCCCGGTTACCGCGAATATAATGGGGTGTGGTTCCCGCTTGGCGCCTTTGCGGCCGGCGCGATCATCGGCGGTGCGGTCGCCCAGCCACCGGTACGCTATGGTGGCAGCCATGTCGAATGGTGCGCCAACCGCTATCGCAGCTACCGCGCCTACGACAATACCTATCAGCCGAACAACGGCCCGCGCAGGCAGTGCAACTCGCCCTACTGATTCGACGATCTGATCAGCACAAACTCAGGCCGGGGATTTATCTCCGGCCATTTTCATGTCGTCATAGAATTCCGATCCGCTTCAGGATCGTCCAGGCGACGCCCATCGACATCATGATCAGAAAACCTGCGAGCAAGGTGCCATGAATGCCTTCGGCAAAAGGCAGGCCGCTGGTGTTCATGCCGAAAAAGCCGGTGACAAGGGTGGGCGGCAAGAGGAAAGCGGTCATCAGCGAGAGAATGTAAAGGTGGCGGTTGGTTTCCGAGGAGAGCTTGCTGTCGATCTCTTCATGCAGCAGGCGGGCGCGTTCCTGCAGCGCGAACACATCCCGGTCGACCGCTTCGAGCCTGTCCGACAGTCGTTCGGCAACGTCGATAAAGCCCTCCGGCACTTCGTCCTCCTCCGAGGTGCCGGCTCGCCGCAACAGCGCCAGCAACGTGCGCAGATGCCGGTGCAGACGAACGGCGGTTCGCCGGAGCGGTGCCAGCCGCGGCTGGTGGTTGTGTCCCGCCTCGCCATAGACATCGTCCTCGATGACGTTGAGATCTTCGGTCAGTTCCAGCACCAGGCTGATCAACGTGCGCTGGAATTCCACCACCATCATCTCGAACAGATCGATCGGCCGGGCGCAGCGGGCATTCTTCTCCACCGCCGCCTTGACCCGGTCGATGCTGCGCAGCGGATGCAGCCGCGTGGTGATGATGATCTTTTCGGTCACGGTGAAATGCAGCCAGCCGATGGTCTTCGTCTCCGCATCGAAGGTGCGTTCGAAATCGACCAGCGTGCCATAGACGATGTCGTCGGAAATGGTCACGGCGGCCTGCGTGTCATGGCTGGTCAGGGTCGACAGCGCATTCTGCGGCAATGTGGTGATGCGTTCGATCAGGGCAGGGGTGCGCGCATCGCTGAGCGCCAGATGCAGCCAGACCCAGCCGTCGCCTTCCAGCAGCGCATCGATGGACGAATCGGCAGCGATCCGCACGCAACGGCTTTCGCCCGGCAGGAAGCGATAGGCCCAGACGAGCCCCGGTATTTCGGTCGAGATCAGATTCATGCGGCATTGTCCCGGGAGAGGCCAGACTTCGCTGTATGCGGGTTTCATGACAGTTTTGTTACAGGCCTGGCCGCCAGCCGTGATAACTGCCACGGATCGAATATTGACGTTTACGTAAAAATCAATAATTTCGGCACCAACGAACACGCCATTGCTGGACGGATGAGCGGCAATGTTGTCAGGTGATTGCAGGAGGAGACGACGATGTACAAGGCACCGGTTGAGGAAATTCTGTTCACGCTGAAGCATGTGGCCGGGCTCGGTGAAGATCTTGCCGCCGGCATTTTCGGCGATCTCGATGAGGATCTGGTCGATGCGATCGTCGGTGAAGCGGGCCGCTTTGCCACGGAGGAAGTCGCACCGCTGGCCGATATCGGCGACCGGCAGGGATCGAAGCTCGTCGATGGCAAGGTGCAGATTCCGGAAGGCTGGGCCGATCTCTATCGCAACTGGGCGGCCGGCGGCTGGAACAGCCTGACGGCGCCGGAGGAATTCGGCGGCCAGGCGCTGCCGCATATGCTGCATATCGCCGCCATGGAATTCTGGAATGCCGGCTCGATGGCCTTTGCGCTGGCGCCGATGCTGACCATGGGCGCTGTCGATGCGCTGGAAAAGCACGGCTCCCCAGCCCTGAAATCAACCTTCCTCGCCAAAATGATTTCCGGCGAATGGACCGGGACGATGAACCTGACGGAACCGCATGCCGGCTCCGATCTCGGCGTCTTGAAGACCCGCGCCGAGCGCCGCGACGATGGCACCTACCGGATTTTCGGCCAGAAGATCTTCATCACCTGGGGCGACCACGAGGTCACCGGTAATATCGTTCATCTGGTGCTGGCGCGGATTGCCGGTGCGCCGGAAGGAACGCGCGGCATCTCGTTGTTCCTGGTGCCGAAATTCCTTGTCAACGCCGACGGTTCGCTCGGGGCCCGCAACGATCTGTTCTGCCATTCGCTCGAACACAAGCTCGGCATCCATGCTTCGCCGACCTGCACCATGGTCTATGGCGACGGCCGGTTCGGCGATGAGAAGGGCGCCGTCGGCTATCTTGTCGGCGAGGAGAACAAGGGCCTCAACTGCATGTTCACGATGATGAACAATGCCCGCCTCGCCGTCGGCATACAGGGCGTGGCGATGGCCGATGCCGCCACCCAGCATGCGCTCAACTATGCCCGCGAACGCACGCAGGGCAAGGCACCGGGCTGGAAGGGCACGGGCATGAGCCCGATCATCGAGCACCCGGACATCGCCCGCACGCTGCTGACCATGAAGGCGCTGACCCAGGGCGCCCGCGCCATCGCGCTGACCTGCGCCCGTGCCGTCGACCGGGCGCATGTGTCGCAAGGCGACGAGGCCCGCCACTGGCAGGAGCGCTCCAGTCTTTTGACGCCGATCGCCAAATCCTTCGGCACCGACGTCGGTGTCGACGCCGCCTCGATGGGCATCCAGGTCCATGGCGGCATGGGCTTCATCGAGGAGACCGGTGCCGCGCGCTATCTGCGCGACGCCCGGATTGCACCGATCTATGAAGGCACCAACGGTATCCAGGCGATCGATCTCGTCACCCGCAAGCTGCCTCTGTCCGACGGCGGCCATGTGCGCGGCTTCATCGCCGAATTGAAGGCCGTGGCCGAAGAGGTCGGTTCATCCAACCTTGCCGATTTCGGCGAAACCGGCAGCCGGCTCGACGATGCGATCGCCGATTTGGAAGAAACCACCGAATGGCTTCTGGCTCGGTTGGCCGAAGGCAAGTCCGCAGATGCCCTTGCCGGTGCGACCGCCTATCAGCGGCTGTTCGGCCTGACCCTGACGGGCGTCTATCTCGCCAAGGGCGGGTTGGCGGATGTGGGTGATGGCGGCCGCGATGTCCGCATCGCGCTTTGCCGTTTCGCCGCCGAAAACCTGTTGGCCGAAACGGCGGCGCTGAAGACCGGCATTGTCACCGGCGCGGCAAGCCTTGCCGGCGCCCGGATCGCACTTGCTTGATGGACCACTTGCTTGATTGAACACTGGCCTGATCGACGCGGGCTTAAAGGAGACGACCATGACCGACGATGTTCTGATCGAGCGCCCCGAAGCCTATCCCGGCGTTCAGGTGATCCGCTTCAACCGGCCGGCCAAGAAGAATGCCATCACAAGAGCCATGTACGCCAAGATGGCCAATGCGCTGACGGTCGCCGGAACCGATGATGCCATCCGCGTCACGGCCTTTCTCGGAACCGAAGGCTGCTTTTCGGCCGGCAACGACATGGCCGATTTCATGGCCTTCGCCATGGGCGGATCGATGGGGCAGGAAGTGATCGATTTCCTCAAGGCGCTGGCGCGTGCGGCAAAGCCCATCGTTTCCGGCGTTGACGGTCTGGCGATCGGCATCGGCACGACCATCCACCTGCATTGCGACCTGACGATCGCCTCGGACCGTTCGATCTTCAAGACGCCCTTCGTCGATCTGGCATTGGTTCCTGAAGCGGCCTCCAGCCTGATCGTCCCGCGCATCGCCGGTCATCAGCGCGCCTTTGCGCTTCTGGCTGCCGGCGAACCATTTACGGCCGCTGAGGCGCAGGAGGCCGGGCTGATCTGGAAGATCGCCGGTGCCGACGCCATCGAGGAAGAGGTGCTGTCGCTGGCCGCAAGCCTGGCAAGGAAGCCCCCGGAAGCCCTGCGCATCGCCCGCGACCTCATTCGCGGCGACCGCTCCGACGTGCTCGCGCGCATCGACGAGGAGGCAAAACATTTCGCCGCGCAATTGAAAAGCGCCGAAGCCCGCGCCGCCTTCGAGGCCTTCATGCGCCGCTGATTGGCGGCCGTTTGCTTGACATGAGTTGAGAGCCTGCGGCCACACCCCCCTCTGTCGGCGACGCCGACATCTCCCCCACAAGGGGGGAGATTGGCCGTTTGCTCGGTGCGTCACTTACTTGATGGTAATAAGGGACAAGAATGATCTCCCCCTTGTGGGGGAGATGTCACGAAGTGACAGAGGGGGCCACCGGGCTCCGAAGCTGACCGTAGAATAGTCCAATCCGACCTTGCCGGAACGCCGGAGAGACCCATATAGCGTCGGGTGTGTGGAGGAATTTCGGCATTGGAGGCATGCCGCCAACCAAGGATTCGTCCATGCGGTCTCGTTTCGGTTTTTCCCTGTCCGATATTTTCAAGCAGCACCGGCGTTGGGAAAAGACCATCGCAAAGGCCGCCAAGGCGACGCGCAAGGCGCTCGCCTCCACGGCTTCGCCAAAGACATCGGCATCGAAACCGGCGGCAAAGCCCCGGCCGGCGGCAAAACCGGCTGCGGGGCTGCAGGAGGTCAAGGCGTTCGGCAGCAATCCCGGCCGCCTGCGGATGTTCCGTTATGTCCCTGCGGACCTGCCGAAAAAGTCGCCTCTCGTCGTTGTCCTGCATGGCTGCCACCAGAGTGCTGAAGCCTATGATAAGGGCAGCGGCTGGTCGATCTTGGCGCGTGAGCGCGGCTTTGCCGTCGTCTATGCCGAACAGAAGCGCTCCAACAACGGCAATCTCTGTTTCAACTGGTTTCGCCCGAGCAACGTCACGCGTGATCGCGGCGAGGTCATGTCGATCCGCCAGATGGTCGCCAAGATGGCGTCTTCGCACGGCATCGACCGCAGCCGTGTCTTCGTCACCGGCCTATCCGCAGGCGGCGCGATGGCGGCGGCCATGCTCGCAACCTATCCCGACGTCTTTCGCGGCGGCGGCGTGATCGCCGGGCTGCCCTATGGTGCCGCCCGTGACGTTCAGCGCGCGCTGTCTGCGATGAAGTCGGCGCCGGAACGTGCAGCCGGGGAATGGGGCGATCTGGTGCGGGCGGCATCGCCGGTAACGCGCGATTTCCCGGTGGTATCGATCTGGCACGGCACGAAGGATCATACGGTGTCCATGAACAATGCGGATGCGCTCGTCCAGCAATGGCTTGATGTGCACGGTCTTGACAGCGATACCTATGCGCAGAACGAAGTCGATGGCCATCTCCACCGCGTCTGGAAGGACGCGTCAGGCAAGATCGCCGTCGAACTTTACCTGATCGACGGCATGGGCCACGGGACGCCGCTGAAGCCGAGGCCGGCATCGCGGGTCAAGGCCGATACGCCCGGCCCCTACATGCTCGATGCCGGCATTTCCTCGTCCATGCATCTGGCGACCGCCTGGGGCCTGAAGAAGCGGCCGCTGCTTACCGCGCTGAAACAGGCGGCCGAATAGAGCCGTTCCAGCAAAAAGTGGGCATCGCGTCCGCCCTTGCGTAAACAAAAAAGCTGGACCGTTTTTGCGATTTTAAAGGCAGGCGGAGGTGGCCCAGGCGGAAAGCCCTTCAAGTCCTCACTTTTCCGGCAATGAAAATTTAACCCTGCCTTAAGCGGCCGCCCGTATGGTCCTGACAATCACAGGTCCGGTCTGCCGGTCTTTGTCGGGCGCATGAGGCGCGCCGTCTGCGCCTCCGTGGCATGTCATCCCATACCCGCAATCCGGAACGGTTTGGCGCGGCAACGCCGCCCGCCGGTCCCGTGCGCGGACCCGTTCGAGCCTCCGCCCGGCGCCACAGCCGGTCCGCATTAGGGAAGTCAGCCTTGAAAAGATCCAATCTCATGACGCGCATTCTTGTTGCCGCGTCCTTTGTCGTCGTTGCCGCCTTTGCCGGCTTTTCCGTCTATATCGACAGCCTCCAGCATGACGTGACGACCCGCGCCGTCGAGGAGAATATTTCCTCCTCCGGCAAGCAGGCCGCCCAGAGCGTCGCCAACTGGCTGAACGGCCGCGTCACGCTGACGGCCATGGTCGCCAATGCCGCTGGCGGTGCCACCGACCAGGCGGGCCTCCTCGGCATCATGAAAAACGATGTTCTGATCAAGGAGTTCATCAGCACCTATGTCGGTGAGGAAACCGGAAAATTCACCAACTGGCCGGTCCAGGCCATGCCGGAGACCTACGATCCGCGCAAGCGCCCTTGGTATCAGGATGTGGTCAAGGCTGATGGAACCGTATTGACCGATCCCTACATCGATGCTTCGCTTGGCGAACTGATCATCAGCGCAGCAGCGCCGGTGAAGAAGGACGGCAAGCTGGTCGGCGTTGCCGGTAGCGATTTCTCGCTGAAGACGCTGGTGTCGATGGTCAAGGACATCGATGTCGGCGGCGAGGGCTTTGCCTTCCTCGTCAACAAGTCGGGCCAGATCCTCGTGCATCCGGATGCCAAGCTGGTCACCAAGACGCTTTCCGACGCTTTCCCGGCCGAGACGCCGTCGATCGGTTCGACGATCATGCAGACCGAACTGGACGGTAAGCCGATGCTCGTCAGCTTCGTGCCGGTCGCCGGTCTTCCTTCGGTCGAATGGTATGTCGGTTTCGTCGTCGATGCCGATCTTGCCTATTCCGCCATCGGCCAGTTCCGGATCGCTGCCACCATCGCCACGCTTCTGGCGGTCGGCGTGATGATCGCCTTCCTCGCAACGCTGCTCAGCCGTCTCGTCATCCGCCCGGTCACCGATATGACCGGCGCCATGGAACGCCTGGCTGCCGGCGATCTCAAGGCTGAAATCCCCGGCCAGGAACGCCGCGACCAGATCGGCTCGATGGCCGCCGCCGTCGCTGTGTTCCGCACCAATGCCATCGAGCGTGCCCGCCTCGAAAGCGAAGCCGAGACCGGCCGTTCGCTGTCCGAGCAGGAGCGCCGCGAGCGCGAAACGCTCAAAGCCAAGGAAACCGCCGATATCCAGCAGGCGGTCGAAGCCTTGGCGACCGGCCTTGGCCGTCTTGCCGACGGCGATCTTGGCTACCGCATCTCGGTGCCGTTCGTCATGCACTTGGACCGCCTGCGTGCCGACTTCAACAATTCGGTGACCAAGCTGCACCAGACGCTGCAGGCCGTTGGCGCCAATGCCCGTGCCATCGATGCCGGCGCCACCGAAATCCGCACCGCCGCCGACGATCTTGCCCGCCGCACCGAGCAGCAGGCAGCCTCCGTCGAAGAAACGGCCGCAGCTCTCGAGCAGATCACCACGACGGTCAAGGACAGCGCCCGCCGCGCCGAAGAAGTCGGCCAACTGGTGGCCCGCACCCGCGCCGGTGCTGAAAAGTCCGGTGAAGTCGTTCGCAATGCCGTCAACGCCATGCAGGGGATCGAAAAATCCTCCGGCGAGATTTCCAACATCATCGGCGTCATCGACGACATTGCCTTCCAGACCAACCTCTTGGCGCTGAACGCAGGCGTCGAGGCTGCCCGCGCGGGTGATGCCGGCAAGGGTTTTGCCGTCGTTGCCCAGGAAGTGCGCGAACTTGCCCAGCGCTCGGCCAACGCCGCCAAGGAAATCAAGGCGCTGATCACCACCTCGGGCGATCAGGTCCGTGCCGGTGTGACGCTGGTCGGTGAAACCGGCCAGTCGCTGCAGGCGATCGTCGCGGAAGTCCAGGAGATCAACGGGCATATCGGTGCGATCGTCACCGCAACGCGCGAACAGTCAGTCGGACTGCAGGAGATCAACACGGCCGTCAACACCATGGACCAGGGCACCCAGCAGAACGCTGCCATGGTCGAGGAACAGACCGCCGCCAGCCACGGCCTCGCCTCGGAAGCCGCCGCCCTCAACGACCTGCTCGCCCAGTTCAACATCGGCGACACCCAGTCGTCGGCGCCGGCTGCAAGGCAGAGCAACTACGCCCGCCGCGCCGCCTGATAACATCAGCCTCGCATCCCAAACACCCGCGCCGGATCTCCGGCGCGGGTGTTTTCGTTTCCATCGCTCGTCCCGATGGGGGTTGCATATAGTTTAGCATTAAACTATATAGTTCTTCATTAAACCAAATGGAGCATGGCATGGCAGCGACACGGCGGATGTTTATGGGCATCGTTGCAGGCGGTGTGGTACTGGCGGCAACCGCTGGCGCTCTTTGGGTTTCCACCCGCGATCCTGTCTCGGCAAGAAGGCCATGGCAGGATGCCGGCCGCCGGGACGCCGATCTCCGGCGCCGGATATTGTCCTTCGCGATCCTGGCGCCCAACCCGCACAACCGGCAGCCCTGGCTTGCCGATCTCGCGGAAAACGAAATCACGCTCTATTGCCAGGCTGATCGCCGCCTGCCGCAGACCGATCCGCACGACCGGCAGATCACCATCGGCCTTGGCTGCTTCCTCGAACTGTTGGCACAAGCGGCGGCCGAGGAGGGATACAGGGCGGACATCGTGCTGTTTCCAAAGGGAGAGCCGCAACCACGGCTGGATGACCGGCCGGTCGCCGATATCCGGCTCGTTCAGGACGCGACGATCGGCGCTGATCCGCTTTTTGCGCATGTCCTGTCGCGCCGCTCGAACAAGGAGCCCTATGATCTTGCCCGGCCGGTCGAGGCGGACAAACTTGCCGAAATTGCCGCCGCCGCCCGCATCTCTGCCATTGGCCGTACCAACGATCCCGCCCGCGTCGAGACGCTGCGACAGCGCGCCTGGCAGGCCTATTTCACGGAGATCACCACGCCGCACACATTGAAGGAGAGCATCGACCTCATCCGCGTCGGCCGCGCCGAGATCGAGGCCAATCCAGACGGTATCGATCTGTCCGGCCCGTTCATCGAGGGATTGTCGATGGCCGGTCTGTTGTCGCGCGATGCCATGCTCGACCAGACGTCATCGACGTTCCAGCAGCAGATTCCGATCCTCAAAGAGCCGGTCGATACGGCAATGGCTTTCCTTTGGTTGAAGACCGCAGGCAATAGCCGCGCCGACCAGATCGCCGCCGGGCGCGATTATATCCGCCTCAATCTCGCCGCCACGGCGGCGGGCGTCTCGATGCACCCATTCAGCCAGGCGCTGCAGGAGTTTACCGAAATGCGCCCGCACTTTCTCGCCATGCGTGAAGCGCTTGCGGTCGAAGAGAATGAAACGCTTCAAATGTTCGTTCGTCTCGGCTACGGTCCGGCTATTGAGGGCGCACCCCGCTGGCCCTTGGACACCCGGATCAGGAGCGCATGACGGCGAGCGAAAACGACCTGCAAACGCTGTTCCGGTTCCTCAACGAAGTCGGCATCGTCGCGCAATTGTCAGCCAATGCGTTCGAGAAGGTCATGCCGGAGGGCATGACCTTGCCGCAATTCGTCGTGCTCAATCATCTGGTCCGGCTGGGGGATGGGCGCACGCCTTTGTCGATCGCGCAGGCGATGCAGGTGACCAAGGGTGCGATGACCAATACGCTCGGCCATCTCGAGGGCAAGCAGTTCATCGCCATCGCCCCCGATCCGCATGACGGCCGCTCGAAGCGGGTTTCGCTGACGGCGGAGGGCAGGGCTGCCCGGGATGCTGCAATCGAGGCTCTTGGGCCGGAATTGCGCGGCATTGCCGGTGAAATCGCAATGCCGGGGATTACTGCAGCGCTTCCGGCCGTCGAAAGCCTGCGCAAGGTGCTGGATACGCGACGCAATCCGAAGACCTGAAGCCTCCGGATCGGCCGGCTGAAAATTCACTTCTCCAGCGTCGCGACGACTTCCACATGCGACGACCACAGAAACTGGTCGATCGGGGTGACCGAAGTGATCCGGTAACCGGCGTCGACGAGGATGCGCAGGTCGCGTACCAAAGTCACCGGATTGCAGGACACCGCGACGATCTTCTTGACGCCGGAGCGGACCATTTCCCTGGTCTGGACTTCGGCACCGGCGCGCGGAGGGTCGAAGACGATGGCGTCATAGACCTTCAGTTCCGAAGCCATCATCGGCCGGCGGAAGAGATCGCGTTTCTCGACGGTGACTGGCTTCAGGCCTTGCGTGTTGCGCGCGGCAAAATCCAGCGCCTTCAGCGGCTTGTCTTCGCTTTCCACGGCATGCACGCGCGCCTTGCGGGCGATGCGCAGCGAGAAGGTGCCCGACCCTGCAAAGAGGTCGATGACGCGCTTGGCCTTGCCGAGATGCGCCATCACCAGTTCGGCCATCGCCTCCTCGCCAGGCTTCGTTGCCTGCGCGAAGCTGCCGGGCGGCGGCGAAACGGAGACGCCGCCGAAATCGATCACCGGTTTGATCGGTTCGACCAGGATTTCGCCGTTGAGGCTGAGACGGGCAACGCTTTTCTGGCTAAGAACGGTTTCGACCGCCATCCGCCGCTGCCGGTCGTCCATCGCCTTGATGCCCTCGAACGAGAGATCGAGGCCGGACAGTGTTTCCAGCACGGTGATGCGGAACGGTTCGGCATTGACCGCCATGGCGTTGGCGACCGTGCGGATGATTGCAAGCCGCGACACGATGCCGGGGCTTGCGATGGGACATTCCGATATGGCGACGATGTGATGGGTTTCGGGCTGGTTATAGCCGAGCAGCAGCTCTTTCTCGGTCCGCCGCGCGGTAAACACCGTGCGCCGGCGCTCGCCGGGATGGGCAAGCACGAGGGGGCCTACGTCGGCCTGCAACGCCTTTGATTTCAGGGCATCGAGAACCAGCTGCCGCTTGAAACCCTGGTAAAGGCTGTCGCTGGCATGCTGCAGGCTGCAGCCGCCGCAGGTGCCGTTCTCGCCGTCCGGTCCGAAATGCCGGCATTTCGGCGCGACCCGCTCGGGCGAGACGTCGGTCATCGACATGACCGTGCCCTTGTCCTTGTTGACCGCCAAAGCGACTGTTTCGCCAGGCAGCGTGAAGGGCACATAGACCGGGCCGTACGGGCCACGGGTGATGCCGTCACCGGATTGGCCGATCTTCTCGATGGTCAGCGTCTCGGTGCTCATTCGCCTTCGTCCTCAGCGGCATCGTCGTCCGAGGCATCGTTTTCATCCAGCGGCTTGTGGCCGGCCAGCAGATATTCCTCGTTGCCGTCACCGCCTGCGATCGGCGAGGGGATGAGGCCGAGGCTTGTCCAGCCCATGTCCTCAACAAGCCAGCGTTCCAGTTCGGCCGCCACCGCAGGCGCAGTTGAAGGATCTTTCAGCAGGCCCGCCTTGCTGATCGCCTCGCGGCCGGCTTCGAACTGCGGCTTGACGAGAAGAATGCAATGGGCGCCGGGCTCGGCAAGATCCAGGGCCGGCGGCAGCGCCAGTTTCAGCGAAATGAACGAGACGTCGGACACGATGAAGGAAATCGAGCGGCCATCAAGATTGTCCTCGTCCAGCACGCGGGCATTCAGACCCTCGATATTGGTAACGCGCGGATCGGCCTCCAAGCGCGGATGGAACTGGCCGTGGCCGACATCGACGGAAATGACATGGGCAGCACCATTGTGCAGCAGGATTTCGGTGAAACCGCCGGTCGAGGCGCCGATATCCAGACAGTCCAGTCCTTCGGGCGACAGCTTGAAATGCTCGAGGCCCGCCTTCAGTTTCAGCGCCGCGCGCGAAACATAGGGCTGGACGGGATCGTCGATGGCGATCGTCACATCCTCGGGAAAGGTCGAGCTTGCCTTGGTGACGACTTTGCCGTTGACGGTGACGGTGCCACGCTGGATCGCATCGCGGGCGCGCGAACGGCTGGCGACAAGCCCCAGGTTCAAAAGCAGCTGGTCGAGGCGGACGGAGGTTTTTGGTTCGTTTGACATGGGTTCTCATGGCGCGTCAGGCCCGGGATGGCAAGGGCCATGCGGCCGGGCGCGTTCAAATAGTGCCGAAACAGGCTCATGGCTGTCCTGATCCTGCAGCGAAGGCCGAATAAGCGAGCGCCGCGCGAAGGCTCAGCCGAAATGGCCGATTGCTAAAATTGTATCGGCAGCATCAGGCGGGAAAGGAACGGTTTTGCTCCAGGACGGGCTGGATGGCGCATGCCGCGACGGTGGCAACCTTGGAAACCAGAGATGAACGGCGAGCGGGAGAACATCCGTGGTCTGATGAGCTTATAACGGTCGGCCAACCCTGCATGTGCCGCGTGGAATTGGCAGAGTTGATGAACGCCGACAGCTTCAGCCGGCGACGCTGGAGCCGATCTGCTGCTTCTGGCCGAGCGTCTTGAACACCGTCGAAACGATGCCGGCGCGGTCGAGGCCCGCCTTGGCATACATCGCCTCGGGCTTGGCCTGTTCCATCCAGATATCCGGCAGAACCAGCGGCCGGATTTTCAAGCCGTTGTCGAGCAGGCCCTCATGGGCAAGGAATTGCAGCACATGGCTTCCGAAGCCGCCGACAGCACCCTCTTCGATGGTGATCAGCACCTCGTGATGCTTGGCCAGCTGGCGGATCAGGTCGTGGTCGAGCGGCTTGGCAAAACGGGCATCGACGACCGTCGTCGAAAGCCCCGCGGCATCGAGATCTTCGGCAGCGAGCAGGCAATCGGCCAGCCTCGTGCCGAACGACAACAGCGCCACCTTCGAGCCCTGTTTCATCACCCGGCCCTTACCGATTTCAAGAATCTGGCCGCGCTCCGGCATCTCCACGCCGACACCTTCGCCGCGCGGATAGCGGAACGAAATCGGGCCCTGGTCATAGGCCGCCGCAGTGCGCACCATGTGCTTCAGTTCCGCCTCGTCGGCCGCTGCCATGACGACGAAGCCAGGCAGGGTGGCAAGATAGGTGGTGTCGAACGAACCGGCATGCGTCGGGCCGTCGGCACCGACGAAACCGGCCCGGTCGATCGGGAAGCGCACCGGCAATCCCTGGATTGCCACGTCGTGCACCACCTGGTCGTAACCGCGCTGCAGGAAGGTCGAATAGAGCGCGCAGAACGGCTTGTAGCCTTCAGACGCCAGACCGGCTGCAAAGGTTACCGCATGTTGCTCGGCAATGCCGACATCGAAGCAGCGCGACGGGTGGGCCAGCGCGAACTTGTCGAGCCCGGTGCCGGACGGCATGGCGGCGGTGACGGCGACGATCTTGTCGTCATAGCCGGCTTCCTGCGTCAGTGCTTCGGCAAAGACGGACGTATAGGCCGGCGCATTCGGCTTGGCTTTCGCCTGTGCCCCGGTGATGACGTCGAACGTGTTGACGCCGTGATACTTGTCGGCCGCCGCTTCCGCCGGCGGATAGCCCTTGCCCTTCTGCGTCACCACATGGATCAGCACCGGGCCCTTGGAATTGTCGCGCACATTGCGCAGCACCGGCAACAGATGCTCGAAGGAATGACCGTCGATCGGGCCGATATGGTAAAAGCCCATCTCCTCGAACAGCGTGCCGCCGGTGACATAGCCGCGCGCATGTTCGACGGCGCGGGTGATCGCCCGGTCGACCGTCTTGCCAAGATAGGCGGTCAGTTTCTTGCCGAGATCGCGAAAGCCCATATAGGTGCGGCCGGAGGCGAGACGGGCGAGATAAGCGCTCATCGCGCCGGTTGGCCGCGCGATCGACATGTCGTTGTCGTTGAGGATGACGATCAGCCGCGCATCGAGCGCGCCGGCATTGTTGAGCGCCTCATAGGCCATGCCGGCCGACATGGCGCCATCGCCGATGACGGAAATGACGTTGCGGTTTTCGCCGGAGAGATCGGCCGCTACCGCCATGCCGAGGCCGGCGGAAATAGAGGTCGAGGAATGAGCGGCACCGAAGGGATCGTATTCGCTTTCGGCGCGGCGGGTGAAGCCGGACAGGCCGTCTTCCTGGCGCAGCGTGCGGATGCGGTCGCGGCGGCCGGTGAGAATCTTGTGCGGATAACATTGATGGCCGACGTCGAAGATCAATCGGTCATGCGGGGTGTTGAAGACCTTGTGGATGGCGATGGTCAGTTCGACGACGCCGAGACCGGCACCCAGATGCCCGCCGGTGCGCGACACCGCGTCTATCATCTCGGTGCGCAGTTCGGCTGCCAGTTGCGGCAAGTCCTTGTCGTCGATCCTCTTCAAATCGTCGGGATAAACAACCTGATCGAGAAGGGGGGTCGCCGGCATTGGATGGACTGGCAATTGTGTCACGCTAAGGCCTTCGTTCTCGCGGCTTCAAGGGAGCCGCGATGTCTGGTGTTGGTGTCCGCTGGGAGCCGCGTCTTTAAACAGTTTCGTTATGGATTGCAAAAACCGGTTTTCTTGCGGCACAGTTGCGAGTTTAACCAATATTACCGTTCCGGCAAAGGGATAAACTCTTCCTCGTCGCCCGGAACGATGTCGAAACGGCCGGTTCGCCATTCCTCCTTGGCCTGCTCGATCCGTTCCTTGGATGACGAAACGAAGTTCCACCAGATATGCCGGGCCGAGCCAAGGGCGGCTCCGCCGAACAGCATGATATGACAGCCCAGTGGGCCGGCGGTGACGGTGATCGGGTCGCCCGCCCGGAAAATCAGCAGTTGATTGCCGGCAAAATGATCGCCTGCGATGATCGCCTCGCCCTCAAGGATGTAAAGCGCCCGTTCTTCCCATTCGGCTGGAAACGGCGCGCTCTTGCCAGGATCGATCCTCAGATCGACATAGATCGTATCTGAAAACACCGAGACCGGCGATTTCATGCCCTCAAACTGGCCGATGACGACCCGGCCTTCCAGCCCGTCCACGGTGAAGGAGGGCAGGTCGCGCTTTTCCGTATGAGCAAAGATCGGGTCGATCTCCTCATATTGATCGGGCAGCGCCAGCCAGGTCTGAAGTCCGGAGATCGATTGCGGTTTGCCGCGCAGGTTCTCCGGCGACCGTTCCGAATGCACGATGCCGCGCCCCGCCGTCATCAGGTTGAGATCGCCGGGCGAGATGACCATTTCGGTGCCGAGACTGTCGCGATGCTTGATCTCGCCGTCGAACAGATAGGTGACGGTCGAAAGCCCGATATGCGGATGCGGCCGCACGTCCAGTGCCTGCCCGGCCTTGAGCAGTGCTGGCCCCATCCGGTCAAAGAAGATGAACGGCCCGACCAGCCGCCGCTTGACCGACGGCAGCGCCCGGCGCACCTGCAGATTGCCGATATCGCTGGTGCGCGGAATGATCAGATGCTCGATCGCATCGCACGCCGGCGCATCACCGGCCTCGGGGTCGTTTCCGGGAAAGAAGGACATGGGGGGATCCTCGTCGGTTCAAATCGAGACTAAGGTAGGCTCGCAGCAACAAAACTACCAGTGTCCTTTCCCCAATTTATGGCGCTTGACGCCATATGGCGTCACATGACATATTTTAAGTGATGAAAGCGACACTGATCATTCGTGATCGCCTGATTTTTCAGGATGGTGCGATCCTTGAGGTCAAGGTTTGGCGCGTGCCGGCATCCGTTCCGCCAGCGTCCCACTTTCTCAAATATTCTCTGTTTTACGGCCGCCCGGGCGAGAGAATTGTTGGATATGACAATGAACGCGGCAAGGGCGATCATCGCCATTATGGCGACCGCGAAGAAGAGTACGGATTTGTCTCCATTGAAAAGCTGCTGGCCGATTTCCGGCTGGATGTCGAGAAAGTAAGAGGAGAGCGAATATGAGCAAGGATGTTCAGCTTCATATTGGCGGTTCTTTTGACGATTTGGAAAAAAGGGTCGCCGACGCATGGCATCGCGCTGAAAAGGGCGAAGCTGTTTCCGAGGACCATCTGACCTTCGTGAATTGGGATGCGCTGTCGCAGACGATGACGACAAAGCGGCTTGAATTGCTGCGCCATCTGCGCCGCCACCCGCAGGCCAGCATCGCCGCGTTGGCGCGCAGCTTGGGTCGCGACTACCGGCGTGTTCACGAGGACGTGGAAATCTTATCCAAGGCCGGATTAATCGAACACGATGCCTCCGGCCTGCATGCAGGCTATGATGAAATCAGAACGACCATAGCCCTGTAGATCGGGGGCCACTCACTCCCCGTCGAGCGGCTCAACGCCCTGCGGCTTTCCGGAGCGGTCGAGCCTGATCTTCTCAATGCGGTTTTCGGCGGCACCCAACAGCGCTTCGCAATGTTTCTTCAGCGCTTCGCCGCGTTCGTAGATCTCGATCGACTTGTCGAGCGCCACATCGCCACGCTCCAGCGCCGAAACGATGGCTTCGAGTTCCTCGACGGCTTTTTCGAAGGAGAGGGCGGATACGTCGATCGGGGCGGCGCCCGTTTGCGCGGTGGTGGTCATGGTCATCCTCTCATCAGGCGGTAGATGTGGGTTCCGGCCGATTCGGCCAGCCCTTGAAGATCGTAGCCGCCTTCGAGCAGGCTGACGATGCGGTTGTTGGCGGTTTTCCCTGCGACGTCGAGCAGTCGCCCGGTCGCCCAATCGAAATCCTCGGCAACCAGATTGATCTGCGCTAAGGGGTCGCGGTGATGGGCGTCGAAGCCGGCCGAGATCAGGATGAAATCCGGGCGAAAATCGTCGAGCGCCGTCAGGATGCGCGATTTGAAGGCTTCGCGAAAATGGTCGCTGCCGGTGTCGGGTGACAGTGGCGCGTTGACGATATTGCCGGCCCCCGTCTCGGTCTTGGCGCCGCTGCCGGGATAAAGCGGCATCTGGTGCGTCGAACAGAACAGCACCGACGGATCGTCCCAGAAGATATCCTGCGTGCCGTTGCCGTGGTGCACGTCCCAGTCGACGATGGCGACCCGTTCGACGCCGTATTTCTGCTGGGCATGGCGGGCGGCAATGGCGATATTGTTGAAGAAGCAGAAGCCCATCGCCTTGTTCTTCTCGGCGTGGTGGCCGGGCGGGCGCGAGGCGACGAAGGCATTGTCGGCCTTGCCGGAAAACACCGCATCGACGGCCGCAACAGCGCCGCCAATGCCGGTCAAGGCGGCCTGCAGACTGGCAGGGCTCGCATAGGTGTCGGCCTCGAGCGCCTCGATGCCCTCTTCGGGAATCGCCGACATCACCGTCCGCAAATGCTGTTCCGGGTGGGCAAGCAGCACCAGATCCTCGTTGCCCTGCGGCGCTTCAAGCCGCGACAGCGGTGAGAACCGCTCATGCTCCAGCGCAAGGTTGAGCGCCTTCAGCCGGTCGGGCCGTTCCGGATGGCCTTCGGGAACCTTGTGTTCCAGGAAGATCGGGTTTTCGAACAGGATCGTGGTCATGGCGGGAACCTATGGCTTCAGGGGTTCGAGGTCCATGCGTTAGGTAGGGCGTTTGCGGTGTTTTCAACAGCGGTGCGCCAATGCAAATAGCCCGGACGTAGCGCCCGGGCTATTTGACGATGATGAGGCGCTCAGGCGCGTGCGTGCAGAAGCGGATAGCCGGCGAGAACGGCACGCGCCGCCAGCGTTGCAATCACGGCCTTGACGAGATCGCCCGGGATGAAGGCGAGCGAGCCCATCGCAACGGCAGACAGCGGCGTACCCGTCACTGCGGCGACCCATGGCATGCCGATGGCATAGAGCACGCCGATGCCGCCGACGACGGAGGCGATGAAGAAACCGGCAAATTGCCTGATCTCACTCTGGCCTTCCTTGACCAGCCGCTCGGCGATCAGGCCGGTGACGAAGGTAGCAACGATCCAGCCGATTACGAAGCCGCCGGTCGGGCCCTGGATGACGGCCAGTCCGCCACGGCCGCCGGACAGAACCGGAAGCCCGATCGCCACCAAGAGCACCAGGAGCACATAGGCGAGCGCGCCGCGCTTGGCGCCGATGATGCAGCCGGCCAGCATCACGCCCATCGACTGGGCGGTGATCGGCACCGGAATGAAGCCGAGCGTTACCGGCGGAATGAGGCCGAGAACGACGATGATCGCGGTGAAGAGGGCAATGAGAACGAGGTCTCTGGTGGTCATGGCAGGTCCTTTGTCGATTGGTGTTTTTTTCACATGCGTCCGGCCAAGCCGGAAAAGAAGTTCAAGGCGCGGCAAACCTCAACTCTGTATCTCCCTCGGCCGCCGGAAGCCGCGTGCGTCGATTGCCATGGCGATGGTGTCGGCATCTTTCAGGGTCAGGATGATCAATGGCGCAAGGATCGTCAACGGCCGCACCTTCAGCCCGCGTGCCCGGTGCGCCTCGCGGATCGACTGGTAATGGTTGAAGATATCCGGCACGAAGCGCAGCACCAGCCCGAAGGCGAGCCCGACATCGGCGGCCCGCACCAGGCCGAGCCGGTCGAGTGGCTGCAGCAGACGGGTGATCTCGTCGATGAATGCGCCGGTCGCCGTCGTCGCGGTCACCGCACCGGCAAACAGCACGATCGCCATCAGCCGGAAAAAGCTTTCGGCCGCCTCGCGCATCGAGGTGAGATAGGCGGTGGCGATCAGAAGGATGAGGATGGTGAAAAGGATCGGTTTCAGCCGCGACACGCCCTCGCGAAAGGAAAGGCCCGTGGTGAAATAAATGCAGGCGGCAGTGACGAAGGCCGGGACGAGAATGAACAGCGAGGAAACGGCATAGAGCGCCAGCCCGCAGACCAGAAGAATGGCGAGTTTTGCCCGTACGGACATCCGGTGCAGCGGCGTCGTGCCCTCGACATTCAGCCCGTTCAGCATCCGGCCACCGCGTGATAGGTGCGAATGCTTTCAGACGCCGGACCATCGGCAATCAGCCGGCCATCATTGAACAGAAGCACCCGGTCGAAACGTTCGATCAGCGGCAGGTCGTGGCTGATGACGATGGTGTGCTCGGTAAGCCCGGCAATGGTATCTTCCACCAGACGCCGGTTTTTCAGGTCGAGCTGGTTGGTCGGCTCGTCGAGAATGAGAATGCCGGGGCCCGTGACCAGCACGCTGGCAATGGCGACCAGCTGCGTCTCGCCGCCGGAAAGCTCGTGGACGCGGCGCCTGGCCAGATGCGTGATGCCGAAGCGCTCAAGAACGGCGGCTGTGCGGCGTTCGATCTCGTCGGCCTTCAATCCCCGGTTCTTCAGCCCGAAGGCGATATCCTCGTGCACGATCGGCATGATGATCTGATGCTGCGGGTTTTGAAAGATGAAGCCGGCCGCAGCCAGCGTAGCACTGGCGTCCTGCACGGTATCGAGGCCGTTGACCGTCACGCTGCCGGTGGTTGGCTTGACCAGTCCGTTGATCAGCCGTGCGAACGTGGTCTTGCCCGAGCCGTTCAGCCCGATAATGCCGATGCGCCGCTCGGTCAGCGACAGCGTCAGCGTCAGCGGCTGAAGAACCGTCCGTCCGCCAAAACTGACGGACACGCCGGAAAAGCGTATGTCCAATCCGCGTCCCCCGCGTTCGAATGTCGAGGCTCTATAGGACGATTTCTGGGCGGATGGAAATAGGCTTCCGGTTTGGGCTTGAACAAAGTGTGAACATTTGCCTAGATTGTTTCATGGCGATTCTCGTTTCCAACCGCGATGCCCGGCGCATCTTCCTGAACAAGCAGGGTCTGGCCGCCTCGCCCAACCGGGCGCTCGGCAAGCAGGGGCTGCTCGATCTCATCCACGAGATCGGCTTCGTCCAGGTGGACAGTATCTCGACCGTCGAGCGCGCCCATCACCAGATCCTGTTTTCCCGCAACCAGACCTACAAGCGCGAGCACCTGACCGAGCTTCTGGAAAAGGACGGAGCCCTGTTCGAACACTGGACGCACGACGCCTCAATCATCCCGAGCCGCTTTTTCGTCTACTGGAAACACCGCTTCCGGCGCGAAGGCGAAACCATCATCGAGCGCTGGCGCAAATGGCGCGAGGAAGGTTTCGAAGAGGCTTTCGACGAAATCTACGCGAAAATTCATGCCGAGGGCGCCGTCATGGCGCGCGATTTCAAGTTCGAGGGCCGGGTGTCCGGCGGCTGGTGGAACTGGCATCCGTCCAAGACGGCGCTCGAATATCTCTGGCGCACCGGCAAAGTGGCGATCGCCCGGCGGGATAATTTCCAAAAAGTCTACGATCTGACCGAGCGGGTCATCCCCGGCCATCATCACGAACCGGATGTCAGTCACGAGGAGTTCGTCGACTGGTGCTGCCGCGCGGCACTGACCCGGCTCGGCTTTGCCACCCACGGCGAACTCTCGGCCTTTTTTGCACTGATCTCGCCGGAGGAAGCCAAGGCCTGGGTCAGCGATCATCGCGATGAACTGTGCGAGGTGATGATCGAACCGGCCGACGGCGACAAGCCGCGCCTCTCCTATGCCTTCACCGGCTTCCCCGACAATCTCGGCGACCTCGCCGATCCTCCGGCACGTCTTCGGGTTCTCAGCCCCTTCGATCCGCTGATCCGCGACCGCAACCGCACCGAACGCCTGTTCGGCTTCTACTACCGCATCGAAATTTTCGTGCCCGAGCCGAAACGGGAATACGGCTATTACGTCTTCCCGCTGCTCGAAGGCGACCGCATCGTCGGCCGCATCGATATGAAGGCGGAGCGCAAGACCGGCTCGCTGAACGTCAAGCGGCTCTGGTGGGAAAAGGGCATCCGCTCATCGTCCGGCCGGATGGAGCGGCTGGAGGCGGAGTTGGCCCGCGTGGCAAAGTTCGCCGGCGTCGAGAAGGTGGTGTTTCTGGAGGGGTGGGAGGGCAACTAGGTTCATCAACTGGTGATGCCCCAATCGCCATATCGAAAACGTGTGGATTGCATAAACTGTGAATACGCGATATACGTGTAGTTCTTGGGTGGCGGTTGAAGAGTTGAGGTAGAAGAACGCGACCCGTCGATTTGAGCTGGCAGGAGAGAGCCATGGTCAAGAAGCCGAGCAAGCCGCGCAATCCCCCTAAAAGAACATTCGATGCGCTCCCCGACACCGTGGATTTTCGGGATGCGACATTCGTGCCGACCCTTATCCGGGTTCCTGCTGTGTCCGATCTCGCCGGTTACCGCGCGCTCGAGATACCGGTCCTCAATCAAGGCAAAGAGGGCGCTTGCACCGGCTTCGGACTGGCGACGGTCGCGAATTATCTGTTGCGGATCCGCGGCCAGAATCCGACCGCCGACGAAGTCAGCGCCTGGATGCTCTATGCCATGGCCAAGCGCTACGATGAGTGGCCGGGCGAAGACTATGATGGATCAAGCGCCCGCGGTGCAATGAAGGGCTGGTTCAAGCATGGCCTGTGTGCACTGGATCTCTGGAAGGATCGCGACCCGGATCCGACGCTGGAGGAGAAACGGTCGGCCGACGCGCTGGGCAGGCCGCTCGGCGCCTATTTCCGGGTCAATCACAAGGACCTTGTGGCGATGCACGCCGCCATCAATGAGGTTGGCATGCTCTACGCCACGGCTGCCGTGCACGAAGGATGGCAACGCGTCGGCCAAGGCGACGAACTGATCGAGTACCGGCAGGATACCGTCATCGGCGGCCACGCTTTTGCGGTAGTCGGTTACGACCGGCGCGGCTTCTGGATTCAGAACAGCTGGGGGCCAAAATGGGGTTCCGGCGGCCTCGCCAACCTGTCCTATGTCGACTGGCTGGCAAACGGGTCGGATATCTGGGTTGCTGCGCTCGGAGCTCCCGTGGATTTGACATCCCCGATGGCTTCGGCGGCGATGCGTGCCGATGCGCCGCGCAGCTATGAAAGCCAGGTCTATGCCGATCTGCGGCCCTATATCATCACCTCGAAGAATGACGGCGTTCTCGATGAGAAGGGAACCTACGGACTGACACCGGCCGCTTTGAAGACCCTCGTCACTGAGCGGATGCCCGCATCGATGGCGAGCTGGGACAAGAAGCGGGTGTTACTCTACGCCCATGGCGGCCTCGTCTCGCAGGATGGCGCGGTGCAGACCGTGTCCAACAATCTTGCCCCACTTTTGAACTCGCAGGTTTATCCATTATCCTTCATCTGGCGCTCCGATGCCTGGAGCACCATCGGCAATATCCTGAAGGATGCCCTGTCACGGCGGCGCGACGAAGGTATCCTCGACAAGGCCAAGGATTTCATGCTGGACCGGCTCGACGATACGCTCGAGGTCGTGGCGCGCAATCTGGGCGGAAAGGCACTCTGGGACGAGATGAAGGAGAATGCCGAGCGGGCAACGAGCAACAGGGCGGGCGCGGCAAGGCTGACGGCGGATCATCTGATCGGTCTTTATACCTCTGGCAAGATCGATGAGATCCATCTCGTCGGCCACAGTGCCGGTTCGATTTTCCTCGCACCTCTGGTCGAACGCCTGGTTGCAGGCAAGGTCAAGATTGCCAGCCTCACCCTATGGGCTCCGGCCTGCACGATGGAGCTTTTCAACAAGGCCTATAAACCTCTAATCGAGAAGGGGACCATCGAGGCGTTCGATCTGTTCGTCATGGACGATGCCACAGAGCGGGACGACGATTGCGCCGGCATCTACCACAAGTCTCTGCCGTATCTGGTCAGCAATGCCTTTGAAAAATGGGCGCACATACCGGTCATCAAAGACGGTGTGCCGCTGCTTGGTCTTGACCGGGACCACAGCGAGGAAAATCTGCCCGCAGCCTTCTGGAAGCCTGCCAGCCGGAAGAAACATCTGTCTCCCGGTGACACCAGCAAGGCGCGGCACCACGGTGATTTCGACAACGACTATACGACGCTCATGTCCACGCTACATCGTATCCTCGGAAAAGCAGTGACCACCAAGACGGAGGACATTGCTTCCGCCGCGCCTGCCCATTCACGCGATGAAAAACGCCAGTTCCGGGAAAAGCTGGACCAAACCTTACGCTGACAGCGAAAAACGTTGCTGCCCCTTCGCCGTTGATGACTCCTATATTGGAAGGAATGCCATCGTCCCGGGTGAGCGGACTGGTAAAACGCAAAAGGCCACCGGTCGTGTGCTGACCGGTGGCCTTTCACATATTGTTCGTCCGCCTCTCAGATGATTTCCGTCGCCGCGATCTCGATGCCGAAACCTTCGAGGCCGACATAATGGCGTTCGCGTGAGGAGAGCAGGCGGATCGAGGTGATGCCGAGGTCTTTGAGGATCTGGGCGCCCAGCCCGATTTCCAGCCATTCGCTTTCGCGGGCCTGCGCCTCACTGTGATCTTCGCGCTCATGCTTGCCGGCGCGTGCCGTTGTCGAGACGCCGACGCCGACCGAGCCTTCGCGCAGGTAAACGATGACGCCGCGGCCCTGTTCGGACATGCGCTTCATGATCGGATCGAGCTGGCAATCGCGGCCGAAGACGTCGGCGGCGACATTTTCCAGATGCAGGCGGACGGGGATATCGACGCCGTCGCGGATATCACCGAAGGTGACGGCGAGATGCTGCATCGGATCCCAGGGCAGGGAATAGGCATGCGCCTTGGCCTTGCCATAGGGGGTGTCGACGTCGAAGGTCGCCTCAAGGTTGATCAGCGTTTCCTTGCGCTGGCGGTAGGCGATGAGATCGGCAACGGAGACCTGCTTCAGACCATGCTTTTCGGCGAAATCAGTCACCTGCGGGCCGCGTGTAACGGTGCCGTCGTCGTTGACCAGCTCGCAGATGACGCCGATCGGCGGCAGGCTGGCAAGGCGGCAGAGATCGACGGCCGCTTCCGTATGGCCGGACCGCATCAGGACGCCGCCTTCGCGGGCAACCAGCGGGAAGATGTGGCCGGGACGGGTGAAATCGGCGGCACCGACATTCGGGTTGGCAAGATTGCGCACCGTCAATGTCCGGTCTTCGGCCGAAATGCCGGTTGTGGTGCCGTGCTTGAAATCGACGGTCACGGTAAAGGCCGTCGTGTGGGCCGAATCGTTTTCCGCCACCATGGCGTTGAGGTTGAGGCGCTTGGCCTCTTCCTTCGGCATCGGCGTGCAGACGATGCCGGATGTGTGGCGCACGATGAAGGCCATCTTTTCCGGCGTGCAGTGGACGGCTGCGACGATCAGGTCGCCTTCGTTCTCGCGGCCGTCGTCATCGGTGACGACAACGATTTCGCCGGCCTCGAAGGCCCGGATGGCATCGGCAACGCGCTTCTGGTCAAAGGGCATGATGTTCTTCCTTGGATGTTACTTCAACCGGCCGGTCTGGCCACGGTCACGCAGGTAATGATCGGCAATGGTGCAGGCAAGCATCGCCTCGCCGATCGGCACGGCGCGGATGCCGACGCAGGGGTCATGGCGGCCCTTGGTACGGATATCGACATTGTTGCCGTCACTGTCGATCGACTGGCGCTCGGTCAGGATCGAGGAGGTCGGCTTGATGGCGAAGCGGGCGATCACCGGCTGGCCGGTCGAGATGCCGCCGAGAATACCGCCGGCATGGTTGGACAGAAAGATCGGCTGGCCGTCATTGCCCATCCGCATTTCGTCGGCATTTTCCTCGCCGGTGATTTCGGCGGCGCCAAAACCGTTGCCGATCTCGACGCCCTTGACGGCGTTGATCGACATCAGGTTGGAGGCGATGTCCTGGTCAAGCTTGGCATAGATCGGCGCGCCGATCCCGGCCGGAACACCTTCGGCAATGACTTCGACGACCGCGCCGACCGAGGAGCCGGATTTGCGGATGCTGTCGAGATATTCTTCCCAGACGGGGACGATGGCCGGGTCCGGCGCAAAGAACGGGTTGTTGCCGACCTCGTTCCAGTCCCAGTTGTTGCGGTTGATCCTGTGCTTGCCGATCTGCACCAGCGCGCCGCGCACCAGAAGTCCCGGAACCACCTTGCGGGCAAGGCCGCCGGCGGCAACACGGGCTGCGGTCTCGCGCGCCGACGAGCGGCCGCCGCCGCGATAGTCGCGGATGCCGTATTTGACGTCATAGGTATAGTCGGCATGGCCCGGCCGGTAGCTCTTGGAAATCTCGGAATAGTCCTTGGAGCGCTGGTCGGTGTTCTCGATCATCATCGAGACCGGCGTGCCAGTGGTGATCATCGTCTCGCCGTCTGCATCCAGCATGACGCCGGAGAGAATCTTGACCAGATCGTCCTCGCGGCGCTGGGTGACGAAACGCGACTGGCCGGGCTTGCGCTTGTCGAGCCAGGCCTGCAGTTCGGGCAGGGTGAAACGGATGCCGGGAGGGCAGCCGTCTATGACGCAGCCGAGCGCGGGCCCGTGGCTTTCGCCCCAGGTGGTGACGCGGAAAAGATGACCGAAAGTATTGTGCGACATGGATCAGGCAACCGGATATGAGGCCAAGCGCATCCGGGCGAGCCGCTGCGCCATTCAGTAGGCGCAGACTCATAGTGGAAAACGCCGGAAAGGGAAAACCTTTCTGGCGAAATATGACGATTGCCGCGTGAACAGTCTGTCTCGCCGCAAAGGCCAATCAGGACGCCAGCTGCAAGGCTTCCTTGCTGGCAAAAGCCACGAACTTGTCGAAGCTCAAAGGCTTGGCAAAGGCATAGCCCTGCAACAGGTCGCAGCCGAGCAGGCCCAGCATTTCCGCATGCGCCATGGTCTCCACGCCTTCGGCCACCGTCTCGATGCCGAGCGACCGGCCGATTTCGATGATCGAGCGGATCAGCGCCTGTTCGTTGCGGGAGTTGAGGATGGGGGCGACCAGCTGGCGGTCGATCTTCAACCGTTTCGGCTTGATCTTCAACAGGCTGACGATCGAGGTATGGCCGGTGCCGAAATCGTCGATCTCGATGTCGATACCGAGCTTCTTGATGCCGTCGATATTGGCGGTGACGATATCGTCGCTCTCGTCGAGGAAGATCGATTCCACCAGTTCGAACGACAGTTGGCCAGGCTTGAACGACAGGCCCTTCAGGGAGTTGAGCAGCGTCTCGTCGCTCAGGCGTTTGGCCGAAACGTTGACGGAAATCTTCGGCACGTCGATACCCATGGCAGCCCAGCGCATTGCATCCATCAATGACCGGTCGAGCACGATGCGGTCGATCGTTGCCACCACATCCAGCTCCTCGGCGATGTGCAGGAACTTGTCCGGTGTCAAAATGCCCTCGCGCGGATGATTCCAGCGTACCAAAGCCTCGACGCCGGACAAACGCAGCGTGCCCGCGTCGAATTGCGGTTGATACCAGGCGACGAACTGGTTCTTCTCGATGCCTTCGAGAATTTCGTCGGCGATGCGCTTCGTCGTGATGATTTCGGCCTGCAGCGCGTCGGTGAAGAATTCGTGGCGGTTGCGGCCGCTTTCCTTGGCCCGGTAGAGCGCGATATCGGCATTGACCAGCAACTGGCGCTCATCGATCGCCATGTCGCCGGCACAGGCGATGCCGATGCTGACGCCGAAACGGCAGGGAAAGCCGTTGTAATCGACAGGCTGGCGCATTTGGACGATGATGCGTTCGGAAAGACCGGACAGGAAGGCCTTGCTCGGCGGATTGGCGACCAGCACGACGAACTCGTCGCCGCCGATGCGCGCCACCATATCGCCGGGCCGGGCGCTGGAGCGCAGGATTTTCGATGCGTGCACCAGCATCGCGTCGCCGGCCGCATGGCCGAGCGTGTCGTTGATCTGCTTGAAGCGGTCGAGATCGATGTGCAGGATGGCGATGTTCTGCAGGCCGTCCTGGCGTTCGTTCGACAGCGTTTCAAGCGCCTTGTCGAGCATGCGCCGGTTGCCAAGGCCTGTCAGCGGATCGTGCAAGGCGTTGTGTTCGATGCGGTCCTTGGCGTCAGCCAGTTCGTCGTTCTTGGCCTCCGCCATCGCCTTTGCGCTGCGCAGCTCATCCGTCAACAGCACGTCTTCGCTGATATCGAAGGCGATGCCGATCAGTTTTCGGCCGCCGCCCGGTGTCTCGTGGATTTTGCCGACGGAGCGGACATGCCGGATCGTGCCGTCCGGCAGGACCACCCGGAAGGCCTGAACATGGGGAACATTTTGCGAAATGGTTCGGCTGACGCTTGAAAGCGCCTCTTCGCGGTCGTCCGTATGCAGTGCGTTGATCCAGGTTTCGTTCGTTGTGACGCCGTCGCTATAGGTCAGCCCATAGAGCTGGTGCATGCGCTCGTCCCAATAGGTGATGCCCGTGACGAGATCGGCTTCCCACATGCCGCACTGGTAGGAACCGAGCGCAAGATCGAGGCGTCTGGTCATGGCCTCCAGCTGCTGCTCCCGTTCCGACAGGCCGGTCAACGCCTCTTCCAGCTCGGCGTTCTTCTGGTCGGCAATGGCTTTGGCCGTTCGCAATTGCTCCGTCATCATCACGTCGTCGGTCACATCCCAGCTGATGCCGGTGATCTTGGCCTTGCCATCGGCGCCAACATGGGTGGATCCGGCATTGCGGACGTGGCGGACGCTGTCGTCCTGCATGACGATGCGATACTGCGAACGGTATTCCAGATCTTCGTCCAGCGCCCTGAACAGGGTCAGCGATGCCGCGCCGATATCGTCGTGATGCACGGTGCTGCGCCATTCCGCGTAGCTTGGCGCTCCGCCGCCCGGTGGCAGACCATGCAGATGGTACATGCGCTCATCCCAGGAGCGTTCCTGCGTGTCGAGGTCGATTTCCCAGATGCCGATCTTGGAGGATTCGAGCGCCAGGTTCAGCCGGTGCGAGACGGTCAGCAGTTCCCGCTCACGCGAGCGAAGCTTGGCGATATTGCGCTGACGTTCGTTGACGAACCCGCCGGTGAGGAAGATCGGAATGATGATGACTGCTGCGGCGACCACGATCGCCATCTCGAGCCATCTGCTGTTGGCGGGCTCCTGCGCCCAGCCGTCTGCCGGGATCGCCGCCAGTTCCCAGGTTCCGCCGGGCAGTTGCAAACGGCGGATGACGGGCGATTTCTCGAAAAGGTCGGTGTCGCCGTAAAAGGCATCCTGGACGCTGGTCTTGATCGAAACGTCGCGGATGGCCAGCTGGATATTGATGTGCCGGTGGCCGCCGTCGGCTTCGTCATTATGCTTGTCTCCGCCGAGCAGGCCGGCACTGGCATAAATGTCGCGCTCATCGACGACGGCTTCCATGAAGCCCCAAAAGGTCAGGCCGTCGTCACTTCGGGTGAAGACAGGAGAAAACAGGTTGAAGCCGGTCCGGCCGCTTGGCAGCCTGACCGGGCCGGCCAGGATAGGTTTGGCCTTCGATTCGGCACGGTCGATGGCGATCCTCGATGAGCGGAATTTCTTGAAGTCGGTACCGATCATCCGCTCGTTCCCCTTCAGCGGGAAGGTCGTGCGAATGACGGCGTCCGGCGCTGCGCTGACGCGCACCATCTGGGGATTCTGAATGAGCAGCTTGGTGGCCAACTGGTCAAATTGCGATTGCGCTATCGTCGGATCGACGGAGAAGTTGTTGGCAAATCCGCGCAGTGCCGTGATGTTGTTGTTGATCTCGCTCTGCAGACGAATGGAGACAAGATTGAGCTCGTTTTGGACGTTGCTCTTCAACTCGTTTCGAAAGTTTTGGCGGTTCTGTTCCTTGAACAGATAGCCGCCGGTAAAGACGACGGCGGCGGCGATGAACGCGGGAATAAGAGACGGTTTCGCCAGTCTGGCAAGCGTCCAGACGCGATGACGGATTGTAGCGCTTTTACTCAACTGCCATGCACCTCATATTCCCAGGCCTCACGCTAGTGAGGGAGTCTTAAGATTGGCTTTAGACGCTGTTCCTGCTATCAAATTCGCACTTCAGCGCGAGGGGCACCGTCGCTGAGAATTTGGTTAACCATACGTGACCGAAATTCGATAAAATTTTAAATGACACGGCAACGGGCGATTTTTGCCACAATCGGAGGTCAAACAGTGAGCACAACAAAATTGAATGAATTACTGAAGAGGGCACGACAGATGCGTTTCATCGTTGCTGCATTGATGGCCGCGGCCGGTTTCTTTTCGCCGCTCGCCGCGTTTGCCGAAAGTGCCGATGTCGAAGCCGTGATCACCGGCGTCGATACCGACAAATTGAGCCTGTCGCTGGACGACGGCAAGAATTATCAGGCGCCCGAGGAATTCAACTTCGACGGCCTGAAGGCCGGGGTCAAGGTCCTGGTCTTCTATACTGAAGTGGATGGCAAGCGCGTCATCAATGATCTGGAAGTCGTGCAATGAAACCGCATGCGCGGCACTGGCCAAGTGTCGGGTCTTTTGGGCGGTGGGGCTGATCTGAAAGTCGGCCGCTTCCCTTCTTGGGCGAAGGCGAAGCTTAGAGCCAGCCGATCGTTCCATTGTCGATCTTCAAAATCCTGTCCTGAGGAATAGCCCCAAGGGCTGCCTCTTCCGCGTCCATGGCGCCGCAGAGCTTGAACAGCGTGCGGATGACGCCGCCATGGCTGACGCAGACGGTTGGCGCCGAAACGCTGGACAGCCATGCGCCGACGCGCCAGGAGAGGATCTCGTAGCTTTCGGCATCCGGACCCGGCGGGATGAAATCCCATTTCGACAGTTCGCGTTCCGCCACCCGCTCGGGCATTTCCCGCTCGAGTTCGGCCATCGTGTAGCCTTCCCAATCGCCGAAAGAAACTTCCTTCAGCCGGTCGTCCATCCGGTAGCCGGCGCGGGCAAGCCCCATCGCCTCGCGCATGAGTTCCATCGTCTCGCGGGTGCGGTGAAGGGGACTTGCGACGAAATCGAATTTTTCCGCCTCATCGCCGAGAACAGCCAGAAGCGCGCGGCCGTTGCCGCTGGCTTGCCGCCGGCCGGTATCGTTGAGCGGAATATCCTTCTGACCCTGCATGCGGATTTGCGCATTCCAGTCGGTCTGGCCGTGGCGGATCATGTAGATGGTCACGGAGACACTCCGGGGCAGGGGGCTGAAAAGCCCGACGCGAGGAGCCGGGGCACCCGTCTGTTAGAGAGCCCCGGAGTTTTTTGCAGGCGGATCAGTCCTTGACGACGGCGATATCCGGCGCGTCGACGGCCTTCATGCCGACGACATGGTAGCCGCTGTCGGCATGATGGATTTCACCGGTGACCGAGCGCGACAGATCCGACAGCATGTAGAGGCCGACATCGCCGACTTCCTCGATGGTGACGGTGCGGCGCAGCGGCGCGTTGTACTCGTTCCACTTGAGGATATAGCGGAAGTCGCCGATGCCGGAGGCTGCCAGCGTTTTGATCGGGCCGGCCGAGATCGCGTTGACGCGGATGTTCTTCGGGCCGAGATCGACGGCCAGATACTTGACGCTGGCTTCGAGTGCAGCCTTTGCGACGCCCATGACGTTGTAGTTCGGCATCACCTTCTCGGCGCCGTAATAGGTCATGGTCAGCATCGAGCCGCCATCGGTCATCAGTTTTTCAGCCCGCCGAGCGACGGCGGTGAAGGAATAGACCGAGATGTTCATCGTCAGGGCGAAGTTTGCCGCCGAGGTATCGACGTAGCGGCCGGTCAGTTCGTCCTTGTCGGAAAAGCCGATGGCGTGCACGAGGAAGTCGATCTTGCCCCAGGTTTTCTCCAGGTGTTCGAACACCGCGTCGATGGTGGATTCATCGCTGACGTCGCAATGGCCGGCCATGATGGCACCCAGTTCCTCGGCCAGCGGTTCGACCCGCTTCTTCAGGGCGTCGCCCTGATAGGTGAATGCCAGTTCGCCGCCCTGCGCGTGAATTGCCTTGGCAATGCCCCATGCGATCGACCGGTTGTTTGCGACCCCCATGATGAGGCCGCGTTTGCCTGTCATCAGACCGGATGTTTGCGACATGATGTTATGCCCCCAATAAAGCCTATGCTTTCATCAGTCAGGCATTGGCCGACTGGAATTCGCATATGTTGAACCTGCCGGAACCTTCGCGCCCATTGCGGTCGCGTCGGCTCTGAATTTTTCGAGCATTGGCTATGACATAGCCGTCCCGGTGGTTCAAGCGCGGGGGAGATCAGGAACTGTTAGTCCCCGTAATATTGGGTCAGCGGTCAATGCGTCCGCAGCCGTCCACGCAGTTTGCCGCAAAACCCTTACAGGAACAAGCCGTTGCGCAGGCTGCGCATCAGGTCGGTAACCTTTTCATCCGGCTTTTCCCACAGCATCAGCCGCAGTTCCACCAGAAGGTCGCCGCGTTTGCCGTCTGCTGCCGGCAGGCCGTGGCCCGCAAGCCGGATCACATGGTCGGAACCGGACCAGGCCGGAATGGTCACGCTGACCGGGCCGGTCAGGGTCTCCACTGTCATGTCGCATCCAAGGATCGCGTCCTGGATATTGACGGGCAGGGTGGTGCGCAGGTCTGTCCCATCGGTGCGGAAGCGGCCGTCCTGGAGGACGCGCACCGCAACGACGACATCGCCGCGTTGCATGCCGTTCAACCGGTACCCCATCTCCTTGAGGCGCACGATGCTGCCGTCGGTGGTGCCGGCGGGCAGGGCGACCTTGAGTGTCTGTCCGTCGGGCAGCGTTGCCGTTGCCTTTTCGCGGCGGAAAATATCCTCGATCGAGACCGTGACGTCGCAGAAGATGTCCGGCACCTTGTCAGCCGCTGGTTTGCCGGCAGCGCCGCGGATCCGCCGGACGATGGCCGAGACCAGTTCTGCGGCTGGGGCTGCGGCGCGCGGAAAGCCGCCGAAGATGGGCATCTTGTCGGCCGGCTCGGACTTCGCTTCCGTGCTGGCTTCGGGCTCGGCCGCCGCCTCTGCCCTTGGCTCGGGTCTTGGCTCGGGTCTTGGTTCGGGCCTGGGTTCCGGCTTCGCTTCCGCCTGCGGTGCCGCCGCTGCCGGTTTCTTCTCTTGCGGGCGGGCGTTCTGTGCCTTTGCCCGGTCGTCTGCACCGAAAATGCGCGAGATCATGTCTTCGGCGGTTTCCGGATCGATGGTTTCTTCATCCGTGCCGCGCGCCTTGCGCTTCATCTCTTCCATGCGGCGCAGTTCGGCCTCGCGGCGGGCATAGTCGTAGCGGTTGCGCAGCTTCGGATCCTTCAGCACCTCGTAGGCGCGGCCGGCCTCGGCAAAACGCTGGGTGGCCAGCGGATCGTCCTGGTTCTGGTCGGGATGCACGGCTTTTGCCACGGACCGCCAGGCGGCCTTGATCTCGTCCGGACCGGCATTGCGTCTGACGCCGAGCACTGAATAGGGATCACGCATCTATCTCACCGCCCTTGAAAGCCGATGCCGCGTCCAGCGGTTCTTTCAGCCTGTTGAAACAATCGGAAAGCCGCGTTCTGACGGTCTTGTCCCTTTGCCGGTGATGATGAGAAGCTGCTGCTTAAATTCCGGTTAGCTGCGGGCCTGCGCCGGTTGTGTAAATGGCCCCGGGCCGCGTCTTTGTTGCAGCGTGGTTAATGCACGGTAGCGAAGGGCACCCACCCCGCCGTCAGCTGCGCGGGCCAAAACTGGTCAGATACCATTCGCCGTTGCCGAGCAGGCAGGTATTGCCGTCGAATTTGGCGATGCCCTGATAGGAATGGCGGGTGGTGGTGAACCGGCGGCAGGTGGTGCCGTTGACCTGCTCCTCGGAAATGCTGCTGATCACCCCCGCGCTGCCGGAGCTCGAATTCGCCCATGGAATGGGGTTTCCGGCAATCCTCGTCACATCGGCGGATGACACGGCGTTCCTGACGGTGAGCGCGTCGGAATTGTCTTCGCCGTTGCGGACGGAGGGCACGGAATTGGTCGCGACGGTTCTGTCGACATCGGGAGTTCCGGAAAAATCAAGACCGCCGAGGCATCCCGAAAGGGTTGTCGTGGCCAGGCACACTGCGGCAATCCCGCTCAATCGGGATAAAACCTTTGTGTCCTCTATCCACTTTGCTATGTCTTGCAATGGCATACCTGTCAGACTGGAAAGAGCGGCTTCAAGGTCCTAAGACGCAACGTGCAAGCTCTGACATTTATTGTTCGGCGGGCGGGACCGCGTCCCCGCCACACGTTACGGCATTGGATGGCAATATGAGTGAGACTGGGTTAACAACTGGTGACTTCACGCAAGAGAATGAGCCTTTTTCTCTTTTTGGCACGTGGCTGAAGGAAGCGCAGGCCGCAGAAATCAACGATCCCAATGCCTTGGCGCTCGCGACCGTGGACGCTGATGGCCTGCCGGATGTACGCATGGTGCTCTTGAAGGACTTCGACCAGCGTGGTTTCGTCTTCTACACCAATTTCGAAAGCCAGAAGGGACAGGAAATTCTCGGCAGCATGAAGGCAGCCATGTGTTTCCACTGGAAAACGCTGCGCCGGCAGGTGCGCGTGCGCGGGCCGGTGGAGATCGTCAGCAATGAAGAGGCCGACGAATATTACAAGACGCGGGCGCGCGGCAGCCGCATCGGTGCCTGGGCGTCAAAACAGTCGCGGCCGCTCGAAAGCCGGTTTGCGCTGGAGAAAGCCGTTGCCGAATACACGCTGAAATATGCCATCGGCGAGATTCCGCGTCCCGCCCACTGGTCGGGTTTCCGCATCAAGCCGACCTCGATCGAGTTCTGGAAGGACGGGGCTTTCCGTCTGCACGACCGGATCGAATTCCGCCGCGACGGAGCGGAAGGCGATTGGAACAAGGTGCGGATGTATCCCTGACCGCAGCGCCCCCTTAGCGCATTCCCATCAGCTTGAAGGCGATGCCCGATGCCAGTGCGCTGACATAGCCCGCCTTCTGAAAATGGCCGTTGAGCGAGATGCGCGGCAGGGCCGCGGTGTTGACTGTATCGGACAGCGTTCCCGGTTGCGTCGTCAGGGCGGTGGTGAAGCCAAGGTTGGCGGCCAGCCGGTGGTCGCGGGCCGAGACCGCGCTGGCAAAGCCATAGGGATAGGCAAGCGATTTTGGCCGGTATCCGGTGATCTGTTCCACCCTCCGGGCCGAAAGATCCATTTCCGCGCGCGCCGTTTCGTCGCTCAGGCGCGTCACCGAACGATGGCTGATCGTATGCGCGCCAAGGCTGGCAAGCGGATTTTCGATCAGCGCCTTGAGGCCGGCCTCGTCCAGCGTCAAGGTGGCGGTTATTTTGATGGCATCGATTCCGAGTGTCTGGGCCGTCTGGTTCAAGCGGGCGATCGCGGTGGCTTCGTCGATCGAATGAACGAAGGCGGCGAACCTGTCGAAGGCTGCCTGTTTCTCATGCAGGCTGCCGAGCGCGACAGTTTCTTTGCCTGCGCCGAAGTCGAAACTCAGCTGCGATTGCCCCTCCAGCAGATCGGCGAGTGTTTCCCACCAGAGCGTATGGGTGCGATCGATAAAGCCGCCGGCGACAAACACGGTAAAGGGCACACCGTGCTTGGAGAAAATCGGGGCGGCATGGTCGAGATTGTTGCGATAGCCGTCATCCAGCGTGAAAATCGCAACCGGCCGGCGGTCGCCGGAAGCGAGATGGTCCGGCAAGGCATCCAGGGCGATGAACCGGTATCCGTCGCGTTTCAACACCGCGATGGTCATATCCAGAAATTCCGGCGTGATCTCCAGATGGGCATTGGGATCAAAGGCACGGGCTTGTTTCGGTCGGACGTGATGGAGCGTGAAGATCGCGCCGCGCCCGCGCGCCTGCCGCATCAATCCAAGGGAATGCAACAGCCCGGCGATCGTCAGGCCGCCGGTAATGGCCGAACGTTTGGCAGCCTGTCGCAGCATGGTTTTCAAGAGTGTTCCCCGGCGTAAATGTCGAGAAGGAACCTTAGCGGCGGCGGCGTTAACACCGGCTGAATGGCAGAGTGGCGGGCCGTTGGAAAAGGAAGAAGGCGGACCGCTTTAACGATCCGCCTTCCATTATTGTTGGAACTGCGTGCTGTTAACGAGCCAGGACGCCATCAACTTCATCACGCTGGCGACCACCAAGGGCTGCGCCAACAGCGGCAACAAAACCGCCGATCAGCAGGGAGAGGGCGCCGAACAGGGCGATGGACGCGCTGGCCTTGCGTGCCGTCTCCGCAGCTTCGGTCGCCGCCGCCTTGGCATCATCGATGTTTTTCAAGACGCCATCGACACGGGCTTTGGCTTCCGCTTCCGGAAGACCGGTCTTGGCTGCGACAAGCTGATCGAGATAGGTCCGGTCACCAGCCGACATTTCACCGTTTGCGGCGCTGGTGAAAAGGATGCGCGAGATCTGGCCTGCCGTGTCGTCGGCAGCGGTACCGGCAGGTGCAGTGGCCGGGGTGACCGGTCGCAACAGGCTGTCGACAAAGTAGGACGTCGCATTGCTGCCCGCATCCGACGAAGCTGCCGCAGCACCTGCGGCCGTAGCACCGGCGGTCACGGTTGCAGTTGCCTGCACGCCGGCACCGACTGTCGCGGAGATGGCTGAACCCAGCGCACCGGCGACGATCAATGTCGCCAAGGCCCAGGCAAGGACGCCGTGCGCAGTGTCGCGAAAGAACACTTCATCGCGGTTGACACCCGTCCATTTCGTCCGCAGACGGCCGGCGATATAGCCACCGAAACCGGCAGACGCCCATTGCACGATGATCAGCCAGATCGCCGTGGTTATGGCAAAGGTCGTCAAGGACGCGCCTTGCGATGAGAAGGGTGAGACCATGCTGAGGCCGATGCCGGAGCCGAGTAGCGTCAGAACGATCGTGATCGCAGCCGCACCCACGGCGCCTGCGATAATTGCACCCCAGCTCACGGCGGAATCCGATGATTCGATGGTGGTGCCGGCTGGTACCGTTGAAACCGGGATTGTCATCGCGCCACCTATCGGAAGAACAGAGCGAGAAGAATGATAATAGGGATCGGAATCCCCAGCAGCCAGAGCAAAATTCCGCGTCCCATGATGTATCTCCACTTGCATTGAACAGGCCGCAATTTCAGACGGTTATGCGGCGTGCCCGGTTAACGCGGACAAGTGAGTTTGGTTCCGCGACCGATGAAAATCGCAAAATGGCGCGGTCGCGGGAGAAAAGGTCCTGTCCGGCAGTTCCTGATCGCTCAAGGCCTGCCGAACGGGCTCAACGTTAAATCTTCGTTTACCACTGCGGTAAAAGTCGTCGCGTAAAACCGCAATCCGCCGCAAAGTTGCAGCAAAGCCACGGCTCTGTCGCAAAACGATACAAGTGCGCGCCCGGGTGCGGGTGCCTTCGAAATGGGGGCCGACATGACGACTTTCCGATGCCTGCTTTTGGCGATCCTGGCGTTTGCATTCGGACCGGCCATGGCGTGGGCGGGCAGCGCCGCGATCATCATCGACGCCCGCACCGGCAAAGTGCTGTCTGCGGAAAATCCCGACACGCTCAACCATCCGGCCTCGCTGACCAAGATGATGTCGCTCTACCTCACCTTCGAGGCCCTGCGCAGTGGAAAGATCAGATGGGATACCCCGATCAAGGTGTCGAAGACGGCGGCGGCCAAGCCGCCGATGCGGCTGGGGCTCAAGGCCGGCACGTCGCTGACCGTTCGCGAGGCGGTGCTCGGCATGATCGTCCGCTCCGGCAACGACGCGGCGGCCGCCATGGCGGAGAAGCTCGGGGGCACGGAAGCCAATTTCGCCAAGGCGATGACGCGGAAGGCGCGCCAGCTGGGCATGAGCCGGACCGTCTTCATCAACGCTTCGGGCCTGCCGGCCGGCGCCCAGGTGACGACGGCACGCGACATGTCGACACTGGCGATCGCGCTAATGCGCGACTTTCCCAAGGAGTACAAGCTGTTTGCCACACAGAGCTTCGTCTTCCGTGGCCGCAAGGTGCGTGGCCACAACAACCTGATGTATCGCTATGACGGCATGGACGGAATCAAGACCGGCTATACCAATGCCTCGGGCTTCAACCTGGTCAGCGCCGTGCGCCACGGCAACCGGCGCGTGGTCGGCGTGGTGCTCGGCGGCCGTACCGCCAAAAGCCGAGACAACAGGATGGCAACCCTTCTGGACCGCCATCTACGCAAGGCTTCGAACACGGGCAATCGCGCGCTGGTGGCTGCGGCCAAGACCCGTGGCACCGTGGAGGTGGCAGCGCTTGGCGCATCCGATGTCCCATTGCCCTTTACCGCGCCCACGCGCCAGGGCGGCGATGCCGTTGCGGCGCTGATCGCCGCGTCGCACGCGACAATCCCGGCCGAGCGTCCAGCGGTCATCGACGAGCTTGAGAATACCGCAGACGTCTTGCCTGCAGGCACCTGGCAAATCCAGATTTCGGCCGCACCGACGCAAGAGGCAGCGCGTGCGCTGCTGGCGCAGGCAAGGTCGGTTGCGGGAAAGACGCTTAAATCAGCCTCGCCCTATACGGAGGCTGTCGGTAACGGCGCCAGCACCATCTACCGCGCCCGGTTCGTCGGGTTCGATAGCCGCGACGAGGCCGATGCTGCCTGCGACTGGTTGAAGCGGCACTCCTACGACTGCATGCTTTTGCCGGCGCGCGGCTGAGGGGAGGGTAATCTGAAGGTCGGCGCCCGGCGCTCATCGCCGCCGGGTTTCGCCAAAAAACCAATCAGGCCTGCGTGCCGCCAACGGTTGTGTCGTTCATGCGCAGATGCGGCTGGCCGACGCCGACCGGCACCCACTGGCCGCCTTTGCCGCAATTGCCCATGCCGGTATCGAGCTTCATGTCGTTGCCGATCATGGTGATCCGCTGCATCGCATCCGGCCCGTTGCCGATCAGCATGGCGCCCTTGACCGGCGCGCCGATCTTGCCATTGTCGATCAGGTAGGCTTCGGTGCAGCCGAAGACGAACTTGCCGGAGGTGATATCCACCTGGCCGCCGCCGAACGAGACGGCATAGATGCCCTTCTTGACCGAAGCGATGATCTCTTCCGGGCTCTTGTCGCCGCCGAGCATATAGGTGTTGGTCATGCGCGGCATCGGCACATGCGCGTAGGATTCGCGCCGTCCGTTGCCGGTCGCCTTCATGCCCATCAGCCGGGCGTTCTGGCGGTCCTGCATGTAGCCCACCAGCTTGCCGTCGTCGATCAGCACGTTATAGGCGGAAGGCGTTCCCTCGTCATCGATGGTCAGCGAGCCCCGGCGGCTCTCGATCGTGCCGTCATCGACGACGGTCACGCCCTTGGCCGCGACCTGTTGACCGAGCAGCCCGGCGAAGGCCGAGGTCTTCTTGCGATTGAAATCGCCTTCCAGCCCGTGCCCGACCGCCTCATGCAGCATGACACCCGGCCAGCCGGAGGACAGCACCACATCCATGGTGCCGGCCGGCGCATCGATGGCTTCAAGATTGACCAAGGCCTGGCGCAGGGCTTCGTCGGCGCCGCGCTGCCAGTTGTCGACAGCGACAAAATCGCCAAAGCCGCGACGGCCGCCGACGCCGTAGGAGCCGGCTTCCTGCCGGTCGCCTTCGCCAACCACGACGGAGATGTTGAGACGCGTCATCGGGCGGATATCGTGCATGCGCTCGCCGTCGGCGCGCAGGATATCGACCACCTGCCAGCTGGCGGCGATCGAGGCGGTGACCTGCCGGACCTTCGGATCCTTGGCGCGCAGATAGGCGTCGATCTCCTGCAACAGCGAAACCTTGGCCTCGAAGCTCGGTTCGCCGATCGGATTCTCGTCGCCATAGAGTTTCTTGTTGGTGCGCTGGGGGGCTGCGGCGTACGTGCCGGAATAACCGCGCGTGACGGCGCCGACCGCATCTGCCGCACGCTTGAGCGCCGAAAGCGACAGATCGCCCGCATGCGCATAGCCGACCGCTTCGCCGGCGACTGCGCGCAGACCAAACCCCTGGTCGGTGTTGAAGCTGCCGCCCTTCAGACGGCCATTGTCGAAGGACAGCGATTCCGACTGGCTATGCTCGATGAACAGTTCCCCATCATCGGCGCCCGCCAATGTCTGCGCCAATACCTCGCGAATGGCAGCCTCGTCGCTGTCGAACAGTTTGATCAGATCGGTGTTCATGGGCGAAGCTCCGCAACGTGTATGATTGTTCCCATGTAGAGACGCGTCACCATGGCCGCAAGTTTTGAGTGCGGGGTCAGCCGTTATTATTGACAGGCCGGTTCGGGAGATTATGTTACATGTAACGAATAGGAGCTGACGCAGATGGCAAAGGCTTTGAGCGAGCGTGTTCAGCAGAGAAGGGACGCCATGCGGGCGGCCGGTCTTCGGCCGCTGCAGATTTGGGTGCCGGATTCCCGAAAGGCGGGTTTTGCAGCCGAGTGCCGGCGCCAATCCATGATCATTGCCCAGGCCGAGGCCGCAGATGATGACCTTGCGGGATTTATGGATGCCGCTTTTGCCGATCTGAGCGAGATCGATGAATGAAGCGGGGCGATCTTGTGACCATCGCTTTGCCAGGGGATTTCGGCAAACCGCGTCCCGCGCTGATCATTCAATCCGATCTCTTCGACCAAGCGCCGACAGTGACCGTATTGCTTATTTCGGGAACACTGCAGGATACGCCGCTTCTGCGCCTTTCCGTCGAGCCCGACGACGAAAACGGTTTGCGCAAGCCGTCGCAGATTATGGTCGACAAGGTGATGACGATGCGCAGGGACAAAGTCGGCGCGCCGTTCGGCAAGCTCAACGCGGAGACGATGGTTTCGGTCAACCGCCTGCTGGCCGTATTCCTCGGATTTGCCTGAATGCCTTACGGCAGCGCGTCGTAGCCTTCGCCAAAACCCTTCAGATCGACGGGGATGCCGATGCCTTCTTCGGGGGACTGGAAGACGATGAAGGTCGCCTGTGCGCCGGACCGGAAGGTTTTCAACAGTTCGTCTTCCAGAACCACTTCGGCATAGCAGCCGTCGGAGAAGCAGCGGACGAAATAGGCGCGGCCGATATCCTTGCCATCGACATTGAGGCCAAGGCCGTTCGGCAGAAGCACGCCGAGCGGGGCCAAAACGCGAAGAATCTTCGCCTTGCGGTCCGCCGTCTTCAGGACGACGACCGAGAGGCCGACTTCGGGCCGGTCCTCGGCAATGACGTTCTGCATCAGCGCGCACTGCTCTGCGGTTGCCCCCGCCGGCTGGTCGCAGACGATCGACCACGCGCCGTGGTTGGATTTCACGGTGCCGGGTGTACCTGGCTGTTGTGCTCCGGGCTGTTGGGCTGCTGCCGTGTAGGAAAAGAGTGTGGCAGCAAGTCCGAACGCCGCGATCGGCAGCCGGGAAAGGAGGGACAGGCCCATGTAAACCTCAAACTTAAGAATCAGTCTGGCTATTCTTGAAGGGCGTAGCCGCAAATGAAAAGCCCTGCGCGGTACATTCCAGCCCGGTGTGGCGGAAATGGGGCTCCTGAACAGGCCTAAAACGGCAAGTCGGCTCCGATACAGGCTGTAAGACGCTGCCGTGAGAGTGCCTGTCGCTCCTTATATATGGTATAGGGACGGGGCGACTGGCGTAAATGCTCAAGCCCAACAGCGCCACTTCTCGCGCTGGCGGTATTCGTAAGGCCCGCAGGGCCTTAACAGTTTGTGTGAAAAGCGTCGTTTGCGCAAAATGCCGCATGGGCTTGAATGGACAGATGTTGCGGCGTTCATCAAACTGTGGTTTGAAGCGCTTCAGTATGGCTAAGGATTCTGCGTTACGGTTTGATCCTGATCAAGCGCCCAGGGAGACACTATAGTGAAAAACAAGGCTTTTGCAGTTTTGGCATCGATTGCCTGTCTGCTCTTTGCTTCGAATGCTTTGGCTGACAAGCCGGTCGCATGGCAGACCAACTTTCAGACCGCAGCAACCGGAATCATGGAAGAAATTACATGGTTCGAGCATTACACGCTCTGGTTCATCATTCCGATCACGCTTTTCGTCCTGGCGCTGCTGATCTGGATCGTGTTCCGGTTTCGCGAAAGCAAGAATCCGGTTCCGTCCAAGACCAGCCATAACACGGCAATCGAAATCGTCTGGACGCTTGGCCCGGTCGTCGTTCTCCTGTTCCTGGCGATCCCGTCCTT
Source organism: Pararhizobium sp. DWP1-1-3 (assembly GCF_049896125.1). NCBI lineage: Bacteria > Pseudomonadati > Pseudomonadota > Alphaproteobacteria > Hyphomicrobiales > Rhizobiaceae > Pararhizobium > Pararhizobium sp. DWP1-1-3. The sequence goes on along the minus strand of NZ_JAFCTR010000002.1, from coordinate 250,228 downwards.
CCAGCTTCTGACCGCGCAGCTGACGCCGCCGGAAAATCCGGACATCACGCTGAAGGCGACAGGCAACCAGTGGTACTGGTCCTACGAATACGAGGTCGGCGAAACCCCGCTCTCCTTCGATAGCCTGATGATGAAGGAAGAAGACCGCGCGACGCTCGGCAAGGAAGACAAGCACGAATATCCGCGTCTTCTTGCCGTCGATAACGAAGTCGTCGTTCCCGTCGGCAAGACCGTCCGCGTTCTGGTGACTGCAGCCGACGTCATCCACGCCTTCGCCATGCCGGCCTTCGGCGTGAAGATCGACGCCGTTCCTGGCCGTCTCAACGAAACCTGGTTCAAGGCTGAGCGCGAAGGTCTCTACTACGGCCAGTGTTCCGAGCTCTGCGGCAAGGACCATGCCTATATGCCGATCGCCATCCGTGTGGTCAGCGAAGACAAGTACAACACTTGGCTCGCTGCCGCCGCCACCAATGTTGGTGAGGCGAACAAGGCACTCATGGCTTCCATCGACGGCGCGGCCAAGACCGTAGACGTCGCTGAAAACGCCGCACAGTAATTCGCCCGAAAAGTATTTCGAAGGGGGACAGGCCGATGGCCGGAACTACCACTACCCACGATCACCGTCATGATCACGCGCATGACCATGCGCATGATGACCACGCCCACAAGCCGCTGACCTTCTTTCAGCGCTGGTTCCTCTCGACCAACCACAAGGACATCGGCACGCTGTACCTGATCTTCGCGATTTTCGCGGGCATCATCGGCGGCACGCTGTCGGTCTTCATGCGCGCCGAGCTGCAGGAGCCGGGTATCCAGATCTTCCACGGTCTGGCTTCCATGGTCTACGGCTTCGAGGGCGATGCTGCCATCGACGGCGGCAAGCAGATGTTCAACGTCTTCACCACAGCGCATGCGCTGATCATGATCTTCTTCATGGTCATGCCGGCGCTGATCGGCGGCTTTGCCAACTGGATGGTTCCGATCATGATCGGCGCGCCGGACATGGCGTTCCCGCGCATGAACAACATTTCCTTCTGGCTGATCATCCCGGCCTTCCTGCTCGTGCTTCTGTCGATGTTCGTCGAAGGCCCGGCCGGCGGTTATGGCTCGGGAGGGGGCTGGACGGTCTATCCGCCTTTATCGACGGCGGGAACGCCAGGGCCTTCCATGGACCTCGTGATTCTTGGCCTGCACATTGCCGGTGCCTCGTCGATCCTTGGTGCGATTAACTTCATCACCACGATCCTCAACATGCGCGCTCCCGGCATGACGCTGCACAAGATGCCGCTGTTTGCCTGGTCGGTGCTGATCACCGCTTTCCTTCTGCTTCTCTCGCTGCCGGTTCTGGCAGGCGGCATCACCATGCTGCTCACCGACCGCAACTTCGGCACGTCGTTCTTCGCGCCTGAAGGCGGCGGCGACCCGATCCTGTTCCAGCACCTGTTCTGGTTCTTCGGTCACCCGGAAGTGTACATCCTGATCCTGCCCGGCTTCGGCATTGTCAGCCACATCGTCTCGACCTTCTCGAGGAAGCCGATCTTCGGTTACCTCGGCATGGCCTATGCCATGGTCGCCATCGGCGCCGTCGGCTTCATCGTCTGGGCGCACCACATGTACACCGTCGGCATGTCGCTCGACACGCAGCGCTATTTCGTCTTCGCGACGATGGTCATCGCGGTGCCGACCGGCGTGAAGATCTTCTCCTGGATTGCGACGATGTGGGGCGGTTCGATCCGCTTCACCACGCCGATGGTCTGGGCGATCGGCTTCATCTTCCTGTTCACCGTCGGCGGCGTCACCGGCGTTCAGCTCGCCAATGCCGGCCTCGACCGTTCGCTGCACGACACCTATTACGTGGTTGCCCACTTCCACTACGTTCTGTCGCTCGGCGCCGTGTTCGCGATCTTCGCCGGCTGGTACTACTGGTTCCCGAAGATGACCGGCTACATGTATTCGGAGTTCATCGGCAAGCTGCACTTCTGGGTGATGTTCGTCGGCGTGAACCTGGTGTTCTTCCCGCAGCATTTCCTCGGCCTTGCCGGCATGCCGCGCCGTTACATCGACTATCCGGATGCCTATGCCGGCTGGAACGCCGTGTCGTCCTACGGTTCGTACATCTCGGCCTTCGCCGTGCTGATCTTCCTGTTCGGCGTCTTCGAAGCCTTCTCCAAGAAGCGCGTTGCCGGCGACAACCCATGGGGCGAGGGTGCAAACACGCTCGAATGGCAGCTGACATCGCCGCCGCCGTTCCACCAGTGGGAACAGCTGCCGCGCATCAAGTAAGCGCCGCATGTGATCCGAAGCCGCCGGAAACGGCGGCTTCTCGCAACGCCGGGAATGCCCGGCAACACGGCGCCATGGACGCGCCGGACGATTCCAAGGACTGGACGACATGCAGGTTATCGACAATCACGAGGCGATCGGCACGGAAGGCGGCGTTCGTCTCTCCGAAGCCTCTGCGCGCGATTACTTCGAGCTGCTGAAGCCGCGCGTCATGTCGCTGGTGGTGTTTACGGGGCTGGCCGGCATGGTCATGGCTCCGGGCCACATCAATCCTTTCATCGGTTTCATTGCCATCCTCTGTATCGCCGTGGGTGCTGGAGCTTCCGGTGCCCTCAACATGTGGTACGACGCTGATATCGACGCGATCATGACCCGCACGGCAAAGCGGCCTATTCCGGCTGGTAAGATCACCGCGAATGAGGCGCTGTCCTTCGGCATGACGCTCTCGGCGTTTTCCGTCTGCATTCTCGGCATCGTCGTCAATTGGCTGTCGGCCGGTCTGCTTGCGTTTACGATCTTCTTCTACGTGGTGATCTACACGATGTGGCTGAAGCGCTCGACGCCGCAGAACATCGTCATCGGCGGCGCTGCCGGTGCCTTCCCGCCAATGATCGGCTGGGCCTGCGTTACCAATGGCATCGCCATCGAGAGCATCGTGCTCTTCCTCATCACGTTTCTCTGGACGCCGGCCCATTTCTGGGCGCTGGCTCTGTTCAAGATGCGCGATTACGGCGCCGTCGGCGTGCCGATGCTGCCGAATGTTTCTGGCGAGGCGACCACCAAGACGCAGATCGTCATCTACGCCGTCCTGACCGCAATCATCGGCGTCGTGCCGACCATACTCGGCTTTTCGAGCATTGGTTACGGCGCTTTCGCCGCAGCCCTCGGTCTCGGGTTCATCTGGTACTCGATCGGCGTGCACCGCATGCCGGAGGGCGACGAAAAGATGGTGCCTGCCAAGAAGCTGTTTGCATTTTCGATCGTCTATCTCTTCGCGATCTTCTCCGCGCTGATGGCCGATCATCTGATTGCCACGCTGTGGCTTACCGCCGGAAAGGTTGCCTGATGGAACTCGTGACACTCACGGACGCCCAGAAGAAATCGCGCCGCGGCCGCAATATCGCACTCGGTATCGTGCTCTTCGGCCTCGTTGCCATTTTCTATGTCGTGACGCTGATCAAGTTCAGCAACGGCATGGTTCAGTAGGGAAACGACCATGGCCCCGATCAAAACGCCAGAGCAGAAGAAGGAGCGGGCAAACGGCGTCATCGTCGCCTCCTGTCTCGCCTTCGTCGTCGGCATGACCGGCATGGCCTATGCAGCCGTGCCGCTCTACGACATGTTCTGCCGGGTGACCGGCTATAACGGCACGACCAAGCGCGTCGAGCAGGCCTCCGACGTCATTCTCGACAAGAAGATCAAGGTGACGTTCGATGCCAATATCGCCTCCGACCTGCCGTGGGTGTTCAAGCCGGTGCAGCGCGAGATCGAACTGAAGATCGGCGAAACCGTGCAGATCGAGTTCGAAGCAACCAACATGGCGAAGAAGGCGACGACCGGTCAGGCGGTCTTCAACGTCACGCCGATGGCGGCCGGGGCCTATTTCAACAAGGTGGAGTGCTTCTGCTTTACCGAGACGACGCTGCAGCCGGGTGAAGACATGAAGATGCCCGTGGTATTCTTCGTCGATCCGGAAATCGTCAAGGCGGTTGAGACCAAGGGGATCAACACGCTGACCCTGTCGTACACGTTCTACGCCCGCGAGCCGTCGAAGCCGGTTGCGGCGCTGACGGTAAAGCCGGGCGAAACTGACAACAAACTTTGACAGATCACAGTTTTCGGCTATGCCGGAAATGACGACATGAGAAAGACTTTTCGGGGATAGTCCACATGGCCGATGCGCACCAGAAAAACCACGACTACCACATCATCGATCCAAGCCCTTGGCCGCTGATCGCCTCGATCGGCGCCTTCGTCATGGCCTTCGGCGGCGTCGGCTACATGCGATACCTGTCGGGCGGCACGCTGCACCTGTTCGGCCTGAACTGGGCGCATCCGTGGTTCTTCTTCATCGGTCTCGCCGTCGTGCTCTACACGATGTACGGCTGGTGGGCTGATACGATCAAGGAAGCGCACGAGGGCCACCATACCCGCGTCGTGTCGCTGCACCTGCGTTACGGCATGATCATGTTCATCGCTTCGGAAGTGATGTTCTTCGTTGCCTGGTTCTGGGCCTATTTCGATGCCAGCCTGTTCCCGGGCGAGGCAATCCAGGCAACGCGCTCGGTCTTTACCGGCGGTGTATGGCCGCCGAAGGGCATCGAAGTTCTCGATCCCTGGCACCTGCCGCTCTACAACACCGTCATCCTTTTGCTCTCCGGCACGACGGTCACCTGGGCGCACCATGCGCTGCTGCACGGCGACCGCAAGGGTCTGATCAACGGCCTGACGCTGACGGTTCTGCTCGGCATCCTGTTCTCGGGCGTTCAGGCCTACGAATATGCTCACGCACCGTTCGCCTTCAAGGATTCGATCTACGGCGCGACCTTCTTCATGGCGACCGGTTTCCACGGCTTCCACGTTCTGGTCGGCACGATCTTCCTGGGCATCTGCCTGATCCGCGCGCTGAAGGGCGACTTTACTCCGAAGCAGCATTTCGGCTTCGAAGCCGCCGCCTGGTACTGGCACTTCGTCGACGTGGTCTGGCTGTTCCTGTTCTTCTCGATCTACGTCTGGGGCGGCTGGGGTGCCCCGATCGCTCATATGTGATCGACTGAACGCAAGACTTCCGAACGGCCGCAGCGATGCGGCCGTTTCTGTTTCAGCCCTCATGCTGAGATTGACGAGATGTATCTATTCGGATACAAATGGTCATGCTCGTATTTGAAACAACCGATGTTTTCAGGGATTGGCTGCTTTCACTGCGGGACCAGAGGGCGAAGGCTAGAATTCTTGCACGGGTCCGCTCCGCCGAGTTCGGTAATCTTGGGGACTGCGCACCGATCGGCGTCGGACCGGCGATGTCGTCTATCTGCTGTTGATCGGTGGCGACAAATCCGATCAGAAGCGGGATATCGCGGCGGCCTTGAAGATGGCGAAACATCTTCGGAAGGATCAATCATGACAACCATCGCAAGATTCGACGCATCCGAATTTCTGGACGACGACGAGCTTGTCGCAGAATATTTGACCGCTGCCATGGAGGATGAAAATCCTGATGTCTTCATCGCGGCACTTGGAGATGTCGCCAAAGCGCGGGGAATGGCAGAGATTGCCAAGGCTTCGGGGCTGGGGCGCGAAAGTCTCTACAAATCTCTTCGGGGCGGATCCAAGGCCCGGTTTGAAACGCTTCACAAGATCGTCAATACGCTGGGGTTGAAGATGACGATCGTAGCGGATCGCGCTGCTTCTTGAGGAGGCCGTCATTCCCCCTTCAAAAGGCGTCTTTGTCGCAGGCTTTGCCATTGGACGACGAGCAGAGCGGGCGTTACGTAGTCGGTTGAATATCCCGCGCCATGCCGTGGCGAACAGTTTGGAAGATCCGAATGAACCAAGACAGTGCACATTTCCCGCCGGTCGAGCCGGTCAGGGCCGGGATCAGGGGGCTTTGCCCGCGATGTGGTGAGGGCAAGCTGTTTGACGGCTTCCTGACGATGAAGCCTGCCTGTGCGAGTTGCGGCCTGGATTACTCATTTGCCGATGCCGGCGATGGTCCGGTCGTCTTCGTCATCCTGATCGTCGGCTTCATCGTCGTCGGGGCAGCGCTGTGGATGGAGGTCAATATCAATCCGCCGCTCTGGGTGCATTTCCTGTTGTGGATACCGCTCGCCATCGTCTTCAGCCTGGTTCTCATGCGCATGCTCAAGGGCGTGCTGATCACGCTGCAATTCCGCAACAATGCACACCAGGGCGAAATCGATCGTGGCTGATACCGTGTCGGGCAAGAAAAGCGGCGGGCTGATCGGTCGCGTCGCCGGCATCGTGCTGGTTCTGGTGGCGCTGGCCATCCTCCTGGCGCTCGGCACATGGCAGATGGAGCGGCTTGCCTGGAAAGAGGGGCTGCTGGCGTCGATTGCCGAGCGCCGCGCAGCTCCGCCCGTCGATCTGGCGGAAATCGAGGCTTTGGCCAAGGCCGGCGAGGATGTCGATTATCGCACCGTGCGCATTACCGGAAGCTATCTCAACGACAAGGAACGGCACTTCTTCGCCACCTACGGCGGCCGCACCGGCTATTATGTCTATACGCCGCTGCAGCTGGCCAACAGTCAGATCGTCCTCGTCAATCGCGGCTTCGTCACCTTCGAGGCCAAGGAGCCGGAGATGCGCAAGCAGGGCCAGCTGACCGGCGAGCAGACCGTCACCGGCCTGTCCCGCGCCAAGCTGTGGGAAAAACCGTCCTGGGCCGTGCCGGACAATGATATCGCCAAGAACATTTTTTACTGGAAGGATCTCGATGTCATGGCGTCGAGCGTCGGGCTTGACCCCGCCAAGGTCGTGCCGTTCTTCGTCGATGCAGACGCGACGCCGCATGAAGGCGGCATGCCGATCGGCGGCGTCACCCAGTTCGACCTGCCCAACAGCCATCTGCAATATGCAATGACCTGGTATGGGCTGGCCGGAGCGCTGGTCGTCATCAGCGGGATTTTCATCTTCCGGCGGAAGACATAAGGTCGAGGCAGTACCACTGCGGGGAAAATCGAATGGCCATGGTTGCAAACATCCTGATCGCCCTGACGGCTCTCCTGCATATCGGTTTTCTCGTGCTTGAAATGTTTCTCTGGACGGGACCGCAGGGCCGAAAAGTCTTCCGGATGACGGCTGAACAGGCGCAGGCGACCAAGGTTCTCGCGGCCAATCAGGGGCTCTATAACGGCTTTCTCGCCGCTGGCCTTGTCTGGTCGCTGATCGCGTCGCCGCCGGAATTTGCCGTCCAGCTGAAGCTGTTCTTCCTTGTGTGCGTGATCGTTGCCGCTATATATGGCGCATGGTCGGTCAAGCCGCGCATCCTGCTTGTGCAGGGCGGGCCGGCAATTCTCGGCCTTGTGTTCACCCTACTGGCATTCTGATCAATGACGACGTCCCTTCCAGCAAAGACACCGATCACCTTGCGCCTCTGCGGCCCGCGCGGCTTTTGCGCCGGGGTCGACCGGGCGATCCAGATCGTCGTTCTGGCGCTGAAGGAATATGGCGCGCCGGTCTATGTCCGCCACGAGATCGTCCACAATCGCTACGTCGTCGAAGGCCTTGAAGCCAAGGGTGCGATCTTCGTCGAGGAACTCGACGAAATCCCGCCGGAGCACCGCAAGCAGCCGGTGGTCTTTTCCGCGCATGGCGTGCCGAAGTCGGTGCCGGCCGATGCGACGGAGCGTAATCTCTTCTATCTCGACGCCACATGCCCGCTGGTTTCCAAGGTCCACAAGCAGGCCATGCGCCACCAGAAGCTCGGCCGCCACGTGGTGCTGATCGGCCATGCCGGACATCCGGAAGTCATCGGCACGATGGGGCAGCTGCCGGAGGGTGCCGTGTCGCTGGTCGAGACGGTCGAGGACGCCGAAATCTATATGCCGCCGGATACGGAAAACCTCGGTTTCGTCACCCAGACGACGCTGTCCGTCGATGACACCGCCGGCGTCATCAAGCGGCTGCACGAGCGCTTTCCCAATCTTACGGCACCTGCCGCCGATTCGATCTGCTACGCCACGACCAACCGCCAGGAAGCTGTGAAACAGGCTGCCCCCGGCTGCGATCATTTCATCATCGTCGGCGCACCCAATTCGTCGAACTCCAAGCGCCTGGTCGAAGTGGCGCTGCGGGCCGGTGCGAAAAAATCGGTGCTTGTCCAGCGCGCGTCGGAAATCGACTGGGATGATTTCGCCGATATCACTACAGTCGGCCTGTCGGCAGGCGCGTCGGCACCGGAAGTCATCGTCAACGAGATCATCGAGGCTTTTCGCCAACGCTATGATGCTGCGGTGGAGCTTGCCGATACGGTCGAGGAAACCGAAAACTTCCTCGTCAACCGCGAGCTTCGCCACGTGCCTTTGACGGCGCAGGACATGGCGTTTGTGAATGGGGAATAACGGTTTCGCTGTTGTCGCTCTGCCGAGGGTACCCCCCTCTGTCCCTCCGGGACATCTCCCCCTCAAGGGGGGAGATTGACCGCAAGCTTTTGCCCGCCTTACCGGAAAGCCTGTAAGGAAAAAGAATGATCTCCCCCCTTGTGGGGGAGATGTCACGATAGTGACAGAGGGGGTTAGGCCTCCTCGAACTCAGGACCATCCGCCTCCGCTCAAATCACGAGATCAGACCTTGGCAGTTTACACCGACATCACCGAAGACGATCTCAACGGCTTCCTGCAGCAATACGATGTCGGTACGCTGACATCCTACAAGGGCATCGCCGAAGGCGTCGAGAACACCAATTTCCTGCTGCACACCACCAAGGGCGCCTACATCCTGACGCTTTATGAAAAGCGGGTGGACCAGAACGACCTGCCGTTCTTTTTGGGCCTGATGCATCACCTCGCTGACAAGGGGCTGTCCTGCCCGCTGCCTCTGCCGCGCGCCGATGGCGCACTGCTGGGCCATCTGTCCGGCCGCCCGGCTGCCGTGATTTCGTTTCTCGAAGGCATGTGGCTGCGCAAGCCGGATGCCAGCCATTGCCGCGAAGTCGGCAAGGCGCTCGCCGCCATGCATGTGGCCGGCGAAGGCTTCGAAATCCGCCGCCCCAATGCGCTATCGGTCGGCGGCTGGCGGCCGCTCTGGAACAATGCGCGCGACCGCGCCGACGAGGTTCAACCGGGCCTTGCGGCCGAGATCGCCGCCGAGCTGGATTTCCTCGAAGCCCATTGGCCGAAGGACCTGCCGCATGGCGTCATCCATGCCGACCTCTTTCCAGACAACGTCTTCTTCCTCGGCGACGGCCTGTCCGGCCTGATCGACTTCTACTTCGCCTGCAACGACCTGCTCGCCTATGACGTCTCCGTCTGCCTGAACGCCTGGTGCTTCGAAAAGGACGGCGCCTTCAACATCACCAAGGGCATGGCGCTGCTCTCGGGCTATCAGGGCGTGCGGCCGCTGACGGCAGCCGAGATCGAAGCCCTGCCGTTGCTTGCGCGCGGCTCTGCCCTGCGGTTCTTCCTGACCCGGCTCTACGACTGGCTGATGACGCCGGCCGGTGCGCTGGTGGTCAAGAAAGATCCGCTCGAATATCTGAAGAAGCTGCAATTCCACCGCTCGATCGCAACTGCTGCCGAATACGGCCTGATTAACGAGACAATACCCGCATGAAACATGTCGATATTTTTACCGATGGCGCCTGCTCCGGAAATCCGGGTCCGGGCGGCTGGGGCGCCGTGCTGCGCTATGGCGAGACCGAGAAAGACCTGTGCGGCGGCGAGGCGGAAACCACCAACAACCGCATGGAACTCCTGGCGGCGATCACCGCGCTCACCAGCCTGAAGACCCAGTGCGAGGTCGATCTCTATACCGATTCGAAATACGTCATGGACGGCATCGGCAAGTGGATTCACGGCTGGAAGAAAAACGGCTGGAAGACCGCCGACAAGAAGCCGGTAAAGAACGGCGAACTCTGGCAGGCGCTCGACGTCGCCAACCAGAGCCACAAGGTCACCTGGCACTGGGTCAAGGGCCATGCCGGCCACCCGGAAAACGAACGCGCCGACGAACTGGCCCGCAAGGGCATGGAGCCGTTCAAGAAGAAGCGTTGAGCCCTATCGCCCGTCGGTGAACTGAACCAGATCCCAAAGGTTACCATAGAGGTCCTCGAATACGGCGACGATGCCGTAGGGGGCCTCTTTCGGCTCGCGGGTAAAGCGGATGCCGGTCTCGACCATTTTCGCATGGTCGCGCCAGAAATCATCGGTCTGCAGGAACAGGAAGACCCGGCCGCCAGCCTGGTTGCCGATGAATGTTTCCTGATGCTGCGAGGAAGCGCGGGCCAAAAGCAGCGATGTGCCTCCGTCGCCGGGTGGTTTAACGACGACCCAGCGTTTGTCCTGCTCCGGCTGGTAGCTGTCCTCGATGAGCACGAAACCCAATTTGTTGACGTAGAAATCGATCGCCTCGTCATAGTCGGCAACGACAAGGGCGATCAGGGCAATGCTCTGGTTCATGATACCTCTGTGGATTATTTTACGGTGCAAACGCCGTTTGCGCCGCCCTGGCCGGTATAGCTGACATCGGCCGATCCATCGGGGTTGATGCTGAGCGAAATGGTGACGCCGCTGCCCTTGGCTTCGTAATAGTTCTCGTTGAAGACCTTGAGCTTGCCCTCCTTGCCATTGATGTAGATCGGACCGCCCTGATCGGCGTGAACCTCGATCTTGCCGGGGCAGGTGGCATTGACCAGCGGAATTTTGGCCACTGCCTGCCCAGCAATTGTCATGGCGGCACAAGCGGCAACAATACCCAGAAACGTCTTCATCGTGATCTCCCGAATGCGCGCTCGAAGCAGAAAGGAACCGCAAAGCGCGGTAGTCTCAGCCTGACAGGCTGCCCGCTCAAGTCAAGAACGCCGAGGCGTTTGCGTCTAACACTTAGCTGTTGCGCTAACTGTCTGATGCTGATACTTAGCCTTATGGATCACCATTCAGTGCAGCTCAACGGCATTTTCCAGGCGCTCGCAGACCCCACCCGCCGCGCCGTTCTGGCGCGATTGGGCGAGGGGCCGGCCAGCATCAGCGACCTGGCGCAGCCATTCGACATGGCCCTGCCGTCGTTCATGAAGCACATTCATTTTCTCGAAGGCAGTGGGCTGATCCAGACCCGCAAGCAGGGCCGGGTCCGGACCTGCGTCCTCGAGAAGCAGCAGTTCGCCGCTGTCGAAGCCTGGTTGTCGGCGCAACGCGCGCTTTGGGACGGCCGCACCGGCAGGCTGGAAAAATTCGTTACCAAGGCACAGGCAAAAGGAGATTGAAAATGAGCGCATCACCCAATCCCGAACTCGACCTGACGATTTCCCGCATCATCAAGGCGCCGCGATCGCTGGTCTGGAGCGCCTGGACAGATCCATCGCGCTTCGAGCAATGGTGGGTACCCGAACCGGCCAGATGCAAGGTCGTCGCGATGGATCTGAGCCCCGGTGGCGCCTTCACCACGCAGATCAGCGAAAACGGCGGCGCGTTCCAGCCGCATCTCTCCGCCTGCTTCCTCGCCGTCGAGGATGGCGAAAAGATTGTCTTCACCAATGCCCTGACCGGCGGTTGGCGGCCGGCCGAGCAGCCGTTCATGACGGCCATCATCACCTTGCTAGACCATCCACAGGGCACCGATTATCACGCCCATGTCATGCACAAGAGCAATGCCGACCGGGACAGTCACGAAGAGGCGGGCTTCTACGACGGCTGGGGCACGGTCATCGGGCAGCTTGCAAGGCTGGTTGAGCAGAGGGGGCAATAGGCGGCCGTGGTGACAGACGCGAAAGCCTGCAGGCTCGAACTGCTGAAAACCTTGGATACGGCTTTTCTGGAGAAATCGGCACCCCACCCTCCGTCTTCCTCGCCCTTGTGGCGGGGATCCAGCGACCCGACGTCCGTCGGGTCAAATGACCTTCCAGCCCAAGGACTTGGGCTGGCTGGATCCCTGTGACGAGCACAGGGATGACGGAAGATTGGACAGTCGCAGAATTTCCCAAGTGATCCGACAAAATGCGGAGAAAATGACCTCCTCAGCGACAATCACCTAGTATTCGGACGGATAACCTTCAGATCTGCTCAAGCATTGCGGCCGCGGCCGAAACAGTCGCCTGGCCTGGGCTTTCCTCGACGTTCAGCGTCTTCACCACGCCGTCTTCCACCAGCATCGAATAGCGCTTCGAGCGCAGGCCGAGCGTGCCCGCGGACAGGTCGATATCCATGCCGAGTGCCTTGGTGAAGGCGGCGTTCCAGTCGGACAGGAAGTGGATCTTGCCGATGCCACCCGATGCTGTCGCCCAGGCGCCCATAACATGCAGGTCGTTGACCGCAACGACGGCGATATCGTCGATGCCGCGGGCAAGGATGGCGTCGCGGTTTTCGAGATAGCCCGGCAGGTGGTTGAGCGAACAGGTCGGGGTGAAGGCGCCGGGAACGGCGAACAGAACGACCTTCTTGCCGGCAAACAGTTGCTCGGTGGTGATTTCGACCGGGCCATCGGCGGTCTTTTCCTTGAAGGTGGCGGCGGGCAGCTTGTCTCCGACGGAAATGGTCACGGTCTCACTCCTAAAAGTCTCTGCGGGAAGGCTGGAGCGCGGCGGCTCCGTGGCGTCGGATGGGAATATAGATTTGGTTCAGTCAAAGGCAAGCAGGGTTTCGATGCTCTGATCGCCGGCGCGCGCGACCAGCCTCACCGAGCCGCTTTTCAATGCGCCGCTCTTTGCTGAAACACGCACCGGGATTTCAGCCGTGATCCTGCCGTCGTCCGTCGCGACAGTCTCCGGCGTGCCGAAACTGTAGCCGGGAGGGCCGGACAGGAACAGTTCGGCAGGCGTTGCCGTCGGCGGCGTGACGAGTGACAGGTGCAGGCGTTTTTCAACGGCATCGAAGGAGGCAGCCGTCACTTTGAACGTATCGGACGGCAGTGCCGGCAGCGCCGCGACCGCATCGTCGATCCGCGCCCGGTCGAGCGGGTTTTCCGCAAGCCCCTGCGGCAGGGAAAGATCAAGATCGGCCTGAACCGGGATGCAGATGTCCTTGCAGATGCCAAGGAACACGGAGATCTTCAGGCTGAGATCCCCAGTCTTCTCCCGCTTCAGGGACAGCGGGAACGCCACCGAATGGTCATAGCCGGTATAGCCGGCAATGCCGTCGTGAAAGGCTTTTGGCGCCGGAAAGCGCAGCCCGGAAAAGGAGATGCCGCCGCGCGGATCGATGGTGACCTGGGGCGGGATGCCGCTGGCACCGGGCTCGATCCAATAGGTTTTCCAGCCGGGCTTCAGCCGGATGTCGAGAATGGCCGGGATCGTGCCGTCCGGCTCGGGCCTGTCGGCGACGATCCGCACCTCGCCGCCCTCCGACTGTACCCATCGGCTCTGCGCGGCATCGGCGGCAGGGGTGATAAAAAAATACGCCGGGAGGGTTGCCAGCGCAGCCAAATGAGGCACATTCTCTAACAGGCGATGATGTTTCATGACGCTGAGGCTTATCGGTTTTGGGGCAGGGTTGAAAGATGCCGGCTTTCACCCCGCGATCATTTTCTCTTGATGGCACGCGGCCTCAAGGACCGGCAGGGGTCTTCAAAACAAAAGAGCAGGGTAGAAACGCTTTCATTTGAACCTGAGTTGATAGGCTAAGACCATGATGGCAACGTTTCAGAAAAAACGCGAACGCGGCGTATTGGACGGTCAGTTCCTGATCGCCATGCCCGGCATGTTTGACAGCAATTTTGCCCGTACCGTCATCTTCGTCTGCGCCCATTCGGAGGACGGTGCCATGGGGTTCGTTCTCAACCGGCCGCAGCAGCTGACATTTCCGGACGTTCTTCTGCATCTGCACATCATCGATCAGGATCAGGCAATCCGGCTGCCCGGCGTCACCCGTGACTTCCAGATCCAGACCGGTGGGCCGGTCGAAACCGGGCGCGGCTTCGTTCTGCATTCGGACGATTATCTCAGCGAATCCAGCATTCCCGTCAACGACGACATCTGCCTGACCGCGACGCTCGACATCGTCCGGGCCATTTCGCGCGGCGAGGGGCCCGAAAAGGCGATGATGATGCTCGGCTATGCCGGCTGGGGCGCAGGCCAGCTCGAAAACGAGATCGCCAACAATGGCTGGCTGAATTGCCCGGCGAGCGAGGAACTGATCTTCGACCGCGATCTCGGCGATAAATACGACCGGGCGCTGGCATCGATGGGCGTTGCGGCGGCAATGCTGTCGGTTGATGCAGGCCACGCTTAGCCAATCTATTTTCCGTCTTTTTGATCTAGCGCCGGAACAATTTAGGCCGCTCCCCGTTTTCCAGTCGCAAGGACAGGACGCTCCGTTGTTGTCCTCAACCTCTCAAGGAGACTGATCATGGGTAGCACTTCCGACAAGATTTCCGGCGCCGCCAATCAGGTTGCAGGCAAGGCCAAGCAGGCCGCCGGCAAGGCAACCGGTAGCGACAAGCTGCAGGCCGAAGGCAAGGGCCAGGAAGTCAAGGGCAAGGTCCAGACGGCGACAGGCAAGGCCAAGGATGCTGTCAAGGGCACTGTTGATCGCCTCTAATCCGGCTTGCCGCCGGTGACCTCGAAAAGAGGGCCCGGCGGCTCCAAAGTGCGCGAATCGACTGTCCTGACGGGTTCAACTGGATGGAAGATTTCAGCGCCGATGCCCGCTGTGCCTTGTGCCGGCGGGCATTTCTCTGTGAACGGGACCACATCACGGCCGGCATCAGCTGCGCCGAAATCCACTCCATCAAGCATATCGGGCGGGCCATGAGACTTTACGAATGCGGCAATTGCGGAAATCCCGTTCACTTCGACAATCGCGTCTGCATCAATTGCGGATCGCAGCTCGGTTTCCTGCCCGAGGCGATGGCGGTAGAGGCTCTGACGCCCGCCGGTGAAAACCTGTGGCAGGCGTCTTCGCGCACGCAAGCCGACGTCCGCTTCTGCGCCAATGCGGCGCACGACATCTGCAACTGGCTGATCTCGGCCAATGACGGCCACGTCTATTGCCAGGCCTGCCGCTACAACCGCATCGTACCGGTGACCGACAACGCCGAAGGCTTGTCTCGCTGGCAGAAGATCGGCCAGGCGCAACGTCACCTGTTCTATTCGCTGCTGCGCTGGAAGCTGCCCCGTCCCGGCCGCGACGCCGATCCGCAGGGCGGCCTCGTGTTTGATTTCCTCGCCGACGAAGTCGATGCCAATGGCAATATCGTGCCGGCCATGACCGGCCACGAGGACGGCCTGATCAGCCTGCGGGCGGCAGAGGCCAATGATGCGACGCGCGAAAGCGTGCGGGTATCGATGAACGAGCCTTACAGGACGCTGCTTGGCCATTTTCGCCATGAGATCGGCCATTTCTACTGGGCGCAGCTGGTGCGCGACGAGCAGACGCTCGCCGAGGCGCGGGCCCTGTTCGGCGATGAGCGGGAGGACTATGCCGAGGCGCTGAAGCGCAACTATGAACAGGGGCCGCCGGCGGACTGGCAGGTGAGGTTCATCAGCACCTATGCCAGCGCCCATCCGGCCGAGGATTTCGCCGAATGCTGGGCGCATTTCTTCCACATCGTCGATACGCTGGAAACCGCCCGCTCGTTCGGCCTGTCCACCGAACCGCGCCGCCACGAGGCCATGGCCGCCGAGGTCGATTTCGATCCCTACAGGGCGGTGGGTGCGCAGCCCCTGGTCGATGCCTGGGTTCCTCTCAGCGTCGCGCTGAACAGCATCCAGCGCAGCATGGGCCAGCCCGACAGCTACCCCTTCGTGCTCTCGCCACCGGTGGTGCAGAAACTCGATTTCATCAACAGGCTGATCCGGGAGGCCGGGGCTGTGTATGGGCAGTAGTGCGTGGTCATCGGCTTCGTTGAGCAACGGCCGAAAAAATTCTGATTTACCTTCGCGGATGCGGCCGGCCGCGCTTAAGATATTGCTGCCGGCTGCTTTGCGCCCGTAGCGGCGATTGACTCACACCGTTCCGGGCAACCGCATATGGTGAACGAAAACCAATGTTTAACGAAAGTGTGTCCTTATCCATCGCAGCTAAAATCCCCGTGTCAGGACATCCAAAGCATGCGAAATTATGCCTCTTTTGCACTTTTTGCCTTCGCGGTCAGCGCATTTCCTGTGCACTCGCAAACGAGACTTCCATATGACAAGGCTCCTTACGATGACACTGTAATTCAATGCGGAGCATTGTTTGCGATAATCGCCAAAGCATATGCAGATATGGCGCAGGCCGAAAAGTCCAAACCATACAAAGAAAAATTCGATAGGTTGTCTAAAAGATCTGAGGACGAATTTGTAAGTGTTGGTCGAAGCAAACAGGAGGCCCAAGAGGTTTACAAAGAACGTGTGAACCAGCTTCTCGCATTATTGGAGAGGGATGAAGATTTTACGCTGCGGCACATACGTTTCTGCGACCAAAAATATCCGGCCTGACAATCAGATTTTGCTGCCCGAAAATAACGTAATCGTTGGAAGCGGTCTGATGTCCGCAAAGTTCCCAAAACAGACGCCCGTCGAATTACCCACAAGATAAAAATCGACTCACTCACGCCCGCTTCATCAGCGGAAACCGTTCCTTCAGCAACCGCTGTATCGATTCCGAGCCGATCGGGGGGCCGAAGAGGAAGCTTTGGCCGAAGTCGCAGCCCATCTGGGCGAGCTGGATGGCGTCTTCCTCGGATTCGATGCCCTCGGCAACCACCTGCATTTCGAGTTCGCGGGCCATGGTGATGACCGAACGCAGGAGGATCGAGCGCTTGTCGCTGGGGTCCCTGACCAGCGACTTGTCGATCTTGATCGTGTCGAACGGAAAGCGGGTGAGGTAGGCGAGCGACGAATGGCCGGTGCCGAAATCGTCGAGCGCCAGTTTTAGGCCTGCATCCTTCAGCTTCTCCAGCACAAGCCGCGCCTGTTCCGGATTTTCCATCACGACGGATTCGGTCAGCTCCACCTTCACCTTGCGCGGATCGCAATGGTTCTTGTTCAGCACCGCACGGATGTCGTCATAGAGGTCGTTGTTGAGCAGCTGTGCGCTCGACAGGTTGACGGAAACGAAGATCGGCAGTTCGCCGGTCTGGATCTGCCATTCGATGAGGTCGCTGGTCGCCCTTTCAAAGGCGAACATGCCCAGTTCGTTGATCAGATCGGAGTTTTCCGCGATCGGGATGAATTCCGACGGCGAAATGCTGCCGCGCTTGGGATGCTCCCAGCGCATCAGCGCCTCGAAACCGGCGATCTCGGCATCGACCAGGCGGACGATCGGCTGGTAGACGAGGCTCAGTTCCTTGCGCTCGATGGCGCGGCGCAGGTCGGTTTCCAGCTGCAGGCGGTCGGTGCCCGAAGCGCGGAAGGCCGGGCGGAAAGGTTCGACACGATTGCCGCCGGCCTTCTTGGCGCGGAACATCGCCAGTTCGGCATCGTCGAGCAGGCCTGCGGCATTTTCCTGCTGATCGACCCAGGAGACGAGGCCGATCGAGGCCGTCAGGTTAATTTCGCGATTGCCGAAATTGAGCGGCACCATGATCGCCTTCGACACTGCATCGGCGAAATCGGCGACCTTGGCGGTATCGCGCTCCGACATCAGGATCAGCCCGAATTCGTCGCCGCCGAGACGCGCCAGCGTGTCCTGCGGCTTGACCAGACGCCGCAGACGGCGGGTCAACGCAATCAGGATATTGTCGCCGGCAGCGATGCCCAGCATGTCGTTGACCTGCTTATAGCGGTCGATGTCGATGGTGATGACGGTGGGGCGCACGGCGCTTGATCCGGGCGCCAGCGACAGAAGCGATTGCAGCCGGTCAAGGAAGATCTGCCGGTTCGGCAATCCGGTCAGATTGTCGTTGAGAGCATTGTGCAGCAACCGGTCGATGGAATTCTTCTGCTCGGTAATATCGACGATGGTGCCGACGCAGCGGATAATTTCCCCGTTGGCGCCGAGCACCGGCCGGGCGCGGATCGACAGCCAGTGATAATGGCCGTCTTCGGCGCGAACACGGAACTCGTGGTTCAGGCGGCCCTTGCGATGTTCCAGAAGCACGTCGAGCGTCGCGCGAAACCGGTCGCGGTCGTCGGGATGCAGGCGCGGCAGCCAGTTGCGGGCGGCGCCGTGCATGGTGCCGGGCGACAGGCCAAGCTGGGCGGAAATGTCGGGGATGGTCACGACGCGGTCGCGCGCCACGTCCCAGTCCCAGACGGTATCGCCGGAGCCGGTCAGCGCCAGCGACTGGCGCTCCAGATCGGAAAACAGCCCCTGGCTATAGGCACCGCCGGCAAAGGCGTGCTGCATCACCGTGAAGCCGATCAGAAGCACGATCAGCACGAGACCGCCGCCGAGCGCCGGCTGGACGATGTCATTGGCGAGCTGGCCGGTGACGGTCAGCCATGCCCCAAACAGCCAGACGAGGATCAGCAGCCAGGCCGGTACAAGCAGGATGGCGCGGTCGTAGCGGTTGAAACCGAGATAGGCGATCAGCACGATCCCGGCCGTGCCGGTCAGCGCGAAGGAGAGGCGGGCGATACCGGAGGCGATGGCAGGGTCATAGATCGCCACGCCGAACAAGAGGCCAAGGCCGAGGATCCAGGCGAGCGTCGCGTAGCTCAGGTGCTGGTGCCAGCGATTGAGGTTGAGATAGGTGAACAGAAAGATCACAAGGCCTGCGGCGAGAAACACCTCGCTGCCGGCGCGCCATATGCGCTCATCGCCGGCGGTAATCGAGATCAGTTTCGACAGGAAGCCGAAATCGACGCAGATATAGGCCAGCACCGCCCAGGCGAGCGCTGCCGTCGCCGGCAGCATCGAGGTTCCCTTGACGACGAACAAAATGGTCAGGAACACCGCAAGCAGGCCGGCAATGCCCAGCACGATGCCGCGATAGAGTGTGAAAGCGTTAACCGTGTCCTTGTAGGCGTCCGGCTCCCAGAGGTAGATCTGCGGCAGGTCGGGACCGGCGAGTTCGGCGACGAAGGTGATGACCGAGCCGGGGTTGAGCGTGATGCGGAACACGTCGGCCTCGTCGCTCGGCTGGCGGTCGAGCGCAAAGCCTTCGCTCGGGGTAATCGACAGGATGCGCTGCGATCCGAGATCGGGCCAGAACAGTTTCGAATTTACCAGACGGAAATGCGGTGCGACGATGACGCGCTCCAACTGCTCTTCCGAAACGTTGGCAAGCGCAAACACGGCCCAGTCGCCCTGGTGGTTTTCGGCGCTGGAGCGCACCTCGATGCGCCGCACGATGCCGTCGGTGCCCGGCGCCGTCGAGACCTGGAAGGCTTCGCCACGGCCGGTGTAGATTTCCGTCGTCGCCGTCAGGTCGAGTGCCGTGTCCTCGCGGGAAATCTTGACGGGTTCGGTGGCAAAAGCCGCGCCGTTGCCGATCAGCCAGAACGCGATCATCATGGCGGTGAGAAGCGCCAAGAGCCTTCGTGCTGACGGGGAAAGTGGCAGGCGGGTCAAAAACATCAATCACTCGAATTCTTATGTTGCATGCTGTCCTGCGAGAGCAGCGAGAACATCAGATGATCCCGCCATTGCCCGTTGATTTTCAGGTATTCCCGCAAGTAGCCTTCGCGCTGAAACCCGGCGTTTTCAAGGAGCCGGATGCTTCTGTGGTTCTCGGGAATACAGGCTGCTTCAATACGGTGCAACTGAAGGCTCGAAAAGATGTAGGGAATAGCCAGTTTGACGGCCTGCGCCATATGCCCCATGCCGGCATATCGTTCGCCCATCCAATAGCCGATCATGCAGCATTGGGCGGCACCCCTGCGGATATAACCGATGGTCAAGCCACCGATCAGCTGGTCGCCGCCGCGTGAAATGATGAACAGCGGCACGGCCTGGCCAGAGGAAAATTCCTGTTCGTTGCGGATGACGCGGGAGCGAAAGGCGCTCTCGGTCATCTCGTCGGCCCGCCAGGTCGGCTCCCAGGGCTCGAGAAAGTCGCGGCTTTCGCTGCGCAGCTGATACCATTGGCGGTAATCGGTTGATTTCGGCAGGCGCAGCATATGCGTCGCGTTGCCAATCTCGACCGGGCCCGGCTGCCGTGACAGAAACCGAAAGACCGATCGTGTCATGGAAGCCTCCGCAGCGGATGGGTTGAGACCATATGCGAGAGTGCCGGGCGCTCGACGAACGCCCGGAGGTCGCTCATCAGAAAAAAGCTAGCCGTTGGCAGCCCGGGCGCGGACAGGCTTGTTGGAAAGTGCGCCAAGAATATCGTCCATCGGCGCCAGCTTCTCGACCGGGCCGATCGCCGAGAGCGTCGGAATGGTATCGAAGAACAGCCGGCCGGCAAGATCCGTCAGGCGTTCGACGGTGATGCCGGACAGGCGCTCCATCAATTCTTCGTTCGGGATCGGGCGGCCGTAGAGCATCATCTGGCGGGCGATCTGGCCGGCACGCGCCGCCGGGCTTTCCTGGCCCATCAAAAGCTGGGCACGGATCTGCGCCCGGGCACGGTCGATTTCCTGCTGTTCGATGTTCATCGACGACTTGCGCAGTTCATCGATGATGACCGGCATCAGTTCCGGCAGGTTTTCGCCGCCGGTTGCCGCATGAACGCCGAAGATGCCGGTATCGGAAAAGCCCCAGTGGAAGGCGTAGACCGAATAGCACAGGCCGCGATGTTCGCGGACTTCCTGGAACAGGCGGGACGACATGCCGCCGCCGAGAATATTGGCAAGGATCTGCGAACAGTAGAAATCGCGGGCGTGATAGGCCTTGCCCTCGAAGCCGAGCAGCACCTGCGCGTCCATCAGGTCGCGGCTTTCGCGGACATCGCCGCCGGTATAGTGGGCGACATCGGCGACCGGAGAAGCCACCGGCTTTTGCGGCAGGCTGGAAAAGCGGTCTTCAACCTGTCGCACAAAACTATCATGATCGACAGCACCGGCACCGACGACGAACATCCGGTCGGTGGTGTAGTTGCGGTCGAGATAGGTGCGGATCTGCTGAGGCGTGAAGGACAAGACCGTGTCCGGCGTGCCGAGGATCGGGCGGCCGATCGTCTGGTTGGCAAAGGCGGTTTCGGCGAATTTATCAAAGACGACATCGTCGGGCGTGTCGTTGGCAGCGCCGATTTCCTGCAGGATGACCTGCTTTTCGCGCTGCAGCTCGTCCTCGTCGAAGGAGGATTCCGTCAGGATGTCGGCGAGAATATCGACAGCGAGCGGCACATCGCCCTCTAGAATACGGGCATAGTAGGAGGTGGTTTCCGTGGATGTCGCGGCGTTGACTTCGCCGCCGACATTTTCGATCTGCTCGGCGATATCGCGGGCTGTTCGCCGCGCGGTGCCCTTGAACGCCATATGTTCCAGCAGATGGGCAATGCCGTGCTCGTCCGTGGTTTCATCGCGTGAACCGGATTTGATCCAGACCCCGAGCGCGACGCTTTCAAGATGCGGCATGTTCTCGGTGACGACCGTCAACCCGGATTGCAGCCGGGTGCACTCAACTTTCATCATACGTCTTTCTGCGTCCTTATTTCCGGATGCGGGCCCGCTCGTTGATATAGGTTTCAACAGCTTTTAGCTCGGCGTCAAGAACGTCGAAACGCTCCTCCCTGACCATCAGATTAGCAAGCCACGTTGGAAGCGCCGGGTCAATACCACTGGCCGATTTTACTGCAGCCGGGAATTTCGCCGGATGCGCGGTGGCAAGCGTCACCATCGGCACGCTCGTGGTTTCATGCTTGTTGGCGACGAAGACGCCGATGGCCGTATGCGGGTCGAGAAGATAGCCGGTGGTCTCCAGCGTCTTGGCGATGGTCTTCGCCACATCCTTCTCGGTTGCCCGGCCTGCCCGGAACACCTTGCGCATCGATTTCAGCGCATCGTCCTCGATTTCGAAGGAGCCGGACTGCTTCAGGTTGGCCATGGCGCCGCGCACCTTGGAGGCGTCGCGATCATAGACCTCGAACAGCAGCCGTTCGAAATTGGAAGAGATCTGGATGTCCATCGACGGCGAGGTGGTGGCCTTGACGTCGCGCATCTCGTATCGGCCTGTATCCAGCGTGCGGGCAAGAATGTCGTTCTCGTTGGTGGCAACCACCAGCTTGTCGATCGGCAGGCCCATCTGGCGCGCCACGTAACCGGCAAAGATATCGCCGAAATTGCCGGTCGGGACGGTGAAGGAGACCATCCGGTCCGGGCCGCCGAGGGCCAGCGCGGTGGTGAAATAATAGACGATCTGGGCCATGATGCGGGCCCAGTTGATCGAATTGACGCCGGAGAGCGCGACGCTGTCGCGGAAGGCGATGTCGTTGAACATTTCCTTGACGAGGCTCTGGCAGTCGTCGAAATTGCCGTTGATCGCCACCGCGTGGACATTGCTTTCCGTCGAGGTGGTCATCTGGCGCTGCTGAACCGGCGAGACCTTGCCATGCGGGAAGAGGATGAAGATGTCGGTACGGTCGCGTCCGGCAAAGGCATCGATGGCAGCCCCGCCGGTATCGCCCGAGGTGGCGCCGACGATGGTGGCGCGCTCGTTACGTGTCGTCAGCACATGGTCCATCAGCCGCCCGAGCAGCTGCATCGCCACGTCCTTGAAAGCCAGCGTCGAGCCATGGAAGAGCTCCATGATGAAGGCATTCGGACCCGTCTGGACAATCGGGGCAATCGCCGGATGGCGGAAGGTCGCATAGGCCTCGTCGATCATCGCGCGGAACTTGTCGCCGGGGATTTCTCCGTCGATGAAGGGGCTTAAAACCGTAAACGCGATGTCCTGGTAGGATTTTCCACGCATCGCCCGGATTTCCTTCTTGGTGAAGCTTGGCCATTCCTCAGGCACATAGAGACCACCATCGCGGCCGAGACCGGCCAGAAGCGCATCGCAAAAACCCAGCGAAGGGGCTTCGCCCCGCGTCGAGATATACTTCACCTTGACCATCCTTCGTCGTCTGTTTGCTGCCGCAG
The DNA here is from genome assembly GCF_049896125.1 of Pararhizobium sp. DWP1-1-3. Classification (NCBI taxonomy): domain Bacteria; kingdom Pseudomonadati; phylum Pseudomonadota; class Alphaproteobacteria; order Hyphomicrobiales; family Rhizobiaceae; genus Pararhizobium; species Pararhizobium sp. DWP1-1-3. The sequence goes on along the minus strand of NZ_JAFCTR010000002.1, from coordinate 227,385 downwards.
ACGTTGCGGCGGGAATTGACCGGCACCCTGCAGCGCCGCGCGCCATCTCATGGCGCGCAAAGGTCGCTGCAGCATTTCAAGTCCACTGCATAGTCTTTCCCAAATCGATTCCGATCGAGGGATAGAATATGCAGTAGTCGAACCCGGTGCGAACCGCGGTTCTTTTTGCGTCAACCCTTGGCAAAGCTGACGGAAATATCGGATTTTCGTCTATACCCGGCCGGTTCAGTGAGTCCTGAAAAATTGGCGTTCCGGCATCAGACTCCAATCGATTTTTCAATGCGTCGCTGCTATAGACCATCGCCAAGGGTCTTGAAAGGCTCAAGTTGCAGGGCTGAAAACCGAAAAATACCTTATTTTGCGGTCAGTCACGCCTGCGGCATCAATTTGTGCAAGGCAGGGGGTCAAGTCAGGTGTTTGGTAAAGTTTCCATCCGTCTTCTCGGAATTTCACTTCTCGTGGTCGTCGCGGGCTGCAACAAAACGGACACGGGCGGCGCGATCGACGCAGGCGGCAGCGCCGCTGCACCGACACCGGCGGTCATCCAGGGCGCTTGCCCGCAGGTCTACCTGCTCGACGGCACCGCCAACTACCGGACCTACGCCAAGGGCGCCAAGGATGATCCGACCAAGATCGTCTACCAAGCGTCGCTGGCCGATACGACGCGCCAGTGCGTCCAGAACGAAAGCCAGCTGGTGATGACCGTCGTCGTCCAGGGCCGCGTCGTTTCCGGCCCGGCCGGAGGTGCTGGTACCGTCAACCTGCCGATCCGCGTTGCTGCGACCGACGGCAAGAACACGCTCTATTCGGAATTGACGCAGTATCCGGTCGATGTCCAGACCGGCACCGGCTCTGCCCAGTTCATCTTCACCAAGACCAACATCGCTCTGCCTGGCGGCGCCGGCGATTTCGCCAAGATCTATGTCGGCTTCGACGAAGGTCCGGCTGCAGGCAAGAAGAAGAAATAAGCGGTATTTTCTGCTTGATCTGGAAAGCCGGCGCGAGAAAATCGTGCCGGCGTTTTTGTTCGGTGAAATCGGCAGCGGGGAAAGCTGCCTTTTAGGATGACCTTCCTACGTCTTCGGCCCGGAATCCGCGATGAGTTCATCGCCAGCATCGGGCTTTACATTCGGAGTGCGATCTAGGATGGCCAGAGCAGCGCCCGCGTTTCCGCGATCAGCGCGTTTCTTCAGTTTCATGATCGCGCGGCGATGTCCGATTCCATCGGCGATGAACGCCGATAGCAATTGGTTTAGCGATACATTGTCTTCAGCCGCGACTTGTTTTGCTTCTTCCATCACATGATCTGCAAGCCGCAAAGGGTATGTGCTCATGTTCATCTCCTTCTCGTCAACCCAGCGACGAACTCTCCTGCTTTGATGACCTTCAACCCGAAGGCTTCGACCGCTGGATGCTGAAAATGCCTGTCGCTGCTCACTATGGCATCCGCATTGGCGGCAAGAGCGCATTCTATATATAGGTCGTCTTTTGGGTCGTTCAGAAATGGCCTGAAACGAAACCATGGAGACACCAATTTGGCTTGAGAAAAAACAGCATCGAGAACGACATCAATTTCGCGATGACTGAGCCAGGCCTTATCGCCTAAAATCCCAGGCTGTTTCAAAACATCTTCATATTCAAGCGCAACTGCGGGTGAAATGGAAAATGAAACGCCTCCGCTGATCATCCTGCGAAGAAGAAAATGCGATGCTCCGTTCGATGAGCGGAAAGCCGAAAGCAAGACATTAGCATCAACGACGATCATGCCTATCCTGATATCACATGCGATATCGTGTCAAGTGACACTCGGCGGTGGATGGGCGACCGCCGCGCGAGGCAATTGCCCATCCTATGCAAGCGATGTGGGATAGTTACGCCGTCAGCGTTTCCGACCATTCCGACAGCGCCGCAATGACGCCCGGAAGTGCGCTCATGCGTGAAATCACCGTTTCGGCGCCGGCTTCGGTCAGCTTGTCGGCATGCGAGGGATAGGTATGCGAAGCGCCGGTGAAGCCGACGACGCGCATGCCGGCGGCGATGGCGCCATGGATGCCGTGGACGGAATCCTCGATCACCAGAACGCGCGACGGATCAACGCCGAACTGCTTTGCGCCGTGCAGGAAGATGTCAGGCTTCGGCTTGACCTTGTCTTCGCCGAGATCGCGGGCCGAATAGATATGCTTGCCGAAATGATCCTTGATACCGACCTTGGCCAGCATCGAGGAGAGCCGCGCCGAAGTCGAGTTCGAGCAGATGCAATGCGGCAGCTTGATCTGCGCCAGCATCGGCTTGACGCCGTCAATGATGTTGAGATCGTTTGCCAGGCGCTTGTCGAGAATGGCTTCGGACTTGCCCAGTATCGACGCCGAAAACGGGATGTCCGCTTCCTTCTCGATGGCAAGCAGCGTGTTGTGCCAGGTCATGCCGGCAAAGCGCTCGGCCATTTCCTCGGTGCTGATCGGGTAGCCCGATTCCGTCAGAAGCTCGGCCTCGACTTCGCTTGCGATGATTTCCGAATCGACGAGAACGCCGTCGCAGTCGAAGATGATGAGATCAATGCTGGTCATGCCGAAATAATCCTTTGGGAGATGCTGGCCGTTTACACGATGCGCCCGGAAAGCTCAACCGCGCGGAACGGAAACCTGCCATGCGCCAAGGGCGGAGCGGCCCAAGTTTCATCGGACATGGAACTGCGGATCTGTCGCAGCCAAGCGTCAGGTCCGGTTGGGCAGCGCCTTGACGAAGTCGATGAAAGCCCTGAGCGGTGCGGGCACCAGGCGCCGTCCGGGATAGTAAAGGAACGGCCCCGAAAAGGATTGCCACCAGGGTTCCAGAACCGGCTCCAGCGCGCCTGTGTCCAGATGCGGGCGCAGCCAGTCTTCGAACAGGGAAATGATCCCTGTTCCGGCAATGGCGGCATCGACGGCGAGATCGATCGATCCGCCGACACTGACGATCAGCGGCCCCGCGGGATCGACCCGCACCACCTCGCCATCAAGCTCGAACTCCCACGGTGCCGTCGTCCTGCCGCTTGCAAAGCGGCCGAGCAGACAGGCATGGCCGAGCAGTTCGCGCGGATGCCGGGGCCGGCCGCAGCGGTCGAGATAGGCGGGGGAGGCTGCCGTGGCAAAACGCTGGACACGCGGCCCGATCGGCACTGCGATCATGTCCTGCTCCAGCTTTTCGTCATAGCGGATGCCGGCGTCGCAGCCGGCCGCAAGCATATCGACAAAGCTGTCGTCGGCCATGATCTCCAGCCGGATATCGGGATAGGCGGCCAGGAACGGCGGTATGATCGCCGGCAGCACCAGCCGCGCCGCGCTGACCGGCACATTGAGGCGCAGCGTGCCTGCCGGCCGGTCGCGAAAGCCGTTGACCACGTCGAGCGCCGCCTCCACCTCGGTCAATGCCGGGCCCAGCCGTTCCAGCAGACCCTTGCCGGCTTCGGTCGGCACCACGCTTCGCGTCGTCCGGTTGAGCAGCCTGACGCCCAGTTGAGCCTCAAGGCGGCGCACTGCTTCGCTGAGAAAGGAGGCGCTGCTGCCAATCGTACGCGCGCCTTCGCGAAAACCACCGGCACGCGCCACTGCCACAAACGCGTTCAGATCACCCAGATCGGTCTTCATTGTTCGCCACCCCGCACACACTGTGCGGATTATGCCCCGTTTTCATGCGTGCCGCCACCGCCTATCTTGAGATCGTCTCTTGAAAGGAACCAGATCATGTCAACTGTCGATCAGTCCGGAACGTTCACCCTCGGCGACCGCAGGGTAAAAAGGCTTGGCTACGGTGCCATGCAACTTGCTGGCCCCGGTGTGTTCGGCCCGCCGAAGGATCATGATGCAGCACTCGCCGTGCTGCGCGAGGCTGTTGAAAGCGGCGTGGATCATATCGATACCAGCGATTTCTACGGCCCGCACGTCACCAACCAGCTTATCCGCGAAGCATTGCATCCCTATCGTGACGATCTGGTCATCGTCACCAAGGTCGGTGCCCGGCGTGGGGCGGATAAGTCGTGGGCCCCGGCTTTTTCCCGCGAAGAACTGACCAGTGCCATTCACGACAATCTGCGCAATCTCGGCCTGGACGTCATCGATGTCGTCAATCTTCGCCTGATGTTCGGCGTGCACGGTCCGGCCGAAGGATCGCTGGAGGCACCGCTCACCGTGCTCGCGGACCTGCAGCGGCAGGGCTTGATCCGTCATATCGGGCTGAGCAATGCCACCGCGACGCAGATCGCCGAAGGGCGTGGCATCGCCAAAATCGTCTGCGTCCAGAACCAGTATAATCTGGCCCATCGGGACGACGATGCCCTGATCGGCGATCTTGCCCGCGACGGCATCGCCTATGTGCCGTTCTTCCCGCTCGGCGGCTTCAGCCCGCTGCAGTCGTCGACGCTGTCGGACGTCGCAACACGGCTGGACGCCACGCCGATGCAGGTGGCGCTCGCCTGGCTGCTGCGCCGTTCGCCGAACATCCTGCTCATCCCCGGCACCTCGTCCGTCGGCCATCTCCGCGAAAACCTTGCCGCAGCAGACCTTGTTCTGGCTGAGGACGTCGTCAAGGAACTGGATCAGGTGGGCAATACCGCCGCCTGACGGGACCCGGTCATCGTCCGTCATCCGCTCCGCCACTTTTACCCGTGGCGGAGCAAAGTGCTGCGTGTCGAAGGCCGAAGGTCTACATTGGCCACCGGTTGCCGCTGGTGGAATTGCCGGGTAAAACCCGATTTTGACCCCGCCAAGGCCCACCATGACCGTCCGCCTGCGCCCGCATCATCTGCTCTGCATGCTGACCTTCGTCGGCAAGGGCTACACTGAGGCTTTCACCGAAAATTACATCCGCATCGCCGCCCGTCTTTCTGCGGGCGAGGATATTGTGGTGGTCGAGGGGCCGGACGATGTCTGTGGGCCGATGCTTGGCGAACCGGGCATGCACTGTCTGAGCGAGAGTGTGACCGATCGCGATTTGAAGGCGAGCGATGCGGTTGAGGCTTTGCTCGGGGTATCCGCTGGTCCCGGTTCGTCGATCCGGCCCAGCATCGATTTCCTGCAGCGGATGCGTGCGGCCTTTGCTCAAGGCTCGATCCGCGACGCCTGTGAGCGCTGCGAATGGTCGCCGCTCTGCACCGGCATTGCCATTTCCGGTTTCGATGATGTGCTGGTCGTGGCAACGGCTGGCCCACCACCGTGTGACCCAGGCTGACGCGGTTGCAGGGGTGCCGCCATGTCCACCGCCACCAGTTACGAAGACGGCCCGAATTACTGCTGGCTGTCTACCGTAGGGCTTCCACGGGTGCGGCATCTCCCCGCGCTGCAAGCTCGGCCAGCACCAGCGCGCTGACGCCGGCGATGAGGAAGCCGGCCGACAGCGCAAACGTCGTGCCGTCATAAAGGGTGCCCAATCCGATGGCGAACAGCGTTGCGACCAGGCTTGAGCCGGAAGCGATCAACGATGCGCCGAGCCCCGCAACCTGTCCCAGCGAGCGCATGGCCATGGCGTTGAGGTTGCCGAACAGCACGCCGATGGCAAAGAATGCCGAAAAGGCGAGCACCATCAGCACGGGCAGGGGCGGCCTTCCGCCCCAGAACGCGGAGACTGCCAGCATCGCCAGGCCTGCCATTGCGAGGCCGGTGAAGCCGCAGCGCGCCATCGTGTCCGAACCGAAACGTTGCACCAGCTTGGCGTTGAGGAACGAGGCGAGCCCGATCCCGGTGGCCAGCGCCGCGAAATAGAACGGAAAAGTCTCAGCGATTCCATAGGCATCGAAAAACAGCTCGGCGGCGGTGCTGAGATAGAGCAGCTGGGCGCCGAAAACGAGCCCAGTCGCGATGATCAGCAGCGTCACGCGCCGGTTCGACAGGATGCGCCATCCGTTCGACACCAGAAGCCGGGGACGAAAGGCAATGCGCTTGGCAGGCGGCAGTGTTTCGGGTTGCCGCATCACCAGCCAGAGGCCGAGCAGGCCAGCCAGCCCGAGATAAACAGCAAAGACGCTGCGCCAGCCGCCAACAGCGATGATGCCCTGCGCTAAGGCCGGCGCCAGCATCGGCACGAGAATGAACAGCGTGAACATCAACGACATGACGCGGGCCATTGCATCGCCCTCGAACTGGTCGCGGATCATCGCCCGCGTGGCGATCTTCGGGCCGGAGACGCCGATGCCTTGAACAAACCGGCCAAGGATGACCATTTCCAGCGATCCCGCTGTCATGGCGACCACTGTTCCCAGCGCATAGACGCAAAGGCCGAGAACAAGCGCCTTCTTTCGTCCGAGCGCGTCGGACAGCGGCCCGAGCAGCAATTCTCCGCACGCCATGCCGAGGATGAATAGGGAGATGACGTGTTGGGTGGAGAGTGGAGGTGCGGCGCCGACATCGGCCCCGATCTGGCGCAGCCCCGGCAAAAGCGCATCGATGCTGATGGAGGTCAGCGAGGTCAGGCAGGCATAGAGCGCGATGCGCTCGCGAAAACTGGTCGAGGATGTCATTGGCCGTATCGCGTTGAAGGGGTGATCCGACCTATAAACAGTCTTCCGGCAAAACCCCAGCCCGGCAACGGGCTTTTGGTCACGCTTCGAGGGTGTGCTGGTGACGGGGATCGGCCGTCGATGGCGCGGGCAGGGGGAAGAGTGTTGCAAATTCCGTTTCGCCGGTGCCGGTGAAGCGGATGGCGCGGCTGTCGGGCTCGCGCCTGGCCCAGCCCTTGTCGAGAAACAGCGTCAAAAGCGCCTGGCCAAGCGAGCCGGAAAGATGCGAGCGGCGTTCGCTCCAGTCGAGGCAGGCCCGGCAGAGCGGCCGGCGCAGTCGCGTCAAAGCCGCAAGATCGATGCCGAGCGAGGTCATTTTGTCTTTGCCGGATGGCGTCAGATGCAGCGTGTCGCCGGCTCCGGCGATCACCTCTTCCGCCACCAGGCTGTCCAGCATGCGCACGCCGTAATCGCCCGCCAGGTGATTGTAGCAGACGCGGGCCTTGCGCAAGGCCGGGTCCTTGGGGCCGGTGCGATGGCGGGTGAAACCGCGATAGGCGGCAAAGCCCATCAGCCCCTCGATCATCAGTCCGACATCGTCGTCGGCAAGGGTGAAATAGCGGTGCCGCCCCTGTTTGCGTTGCGAGATCAGGCCGCCCACTTCCAGCTTCGACAGGTGCGAACTGGCGGTCTGCAGGGTGATCCCCGCCGTCCCGGCAAGCTCCGTGGCCGTCAGTGCCTTGCCGCTGGTCAGCGCTGTCAGCATGTTGGCGCGGGCGGGATCGCCGATCAGCGACCCGATGAGGGCGATATCTGGACCTTCTTTCATGCGCGGATGTTAACCGCAGCCCGCAACCCCGGCAAGGCCCGACACTTCGATCGTCATCGAAGCATCCGGTCGCTGTAAAATGGCACAACGGGGCATCCGCAAACCAAGGAGAGACCCATGATCACCTGTTTCATCCGCTACGAAATCGATCCGTTCAAGCGCGAGGAATTCGCCGCCTACGCCCGCAACTGGGGACAGGCAATTCCGCGCAACGGCGCCGACCTGATCGGTTATTTCGCCCCGCACGAAGGTTCGGCCACCACGGCCTATGCCGCCTATCACATCGAGAGCCTGGCCGCCTACGAAGCCTATCGCACGCGGCTGGCTGCCGATCCGCTCGGCATCGAAAACTATCAGTTTGCCAGGAAAGAACGGTTCATCCATAGGGAAGACCGGATTTTCCTACAGAACGTCTCCGGCCCGCATGCAAAGGCAGTGTCGTTTTGATCGCCGTCATCTTCGAGGTGACGCCGGCCGATGACCGGCGCAGCGCCTATCTCGATCTGGCCGCGCAACTTCACACCCGGCTCAACGAGATCGACGGCTTCCTGTCGATCGAGCGGTTCGAGAGCATGAAGATACCCGGCAAGATCCTGTCTCTGTCGTTCTGGCGCGACGAGGCGGCGATCGCCACCTGGCGCAACGGTCCCGAGCATCGGGCGGCCCAGCATGCCGGCCGCAACAGCACCTTCGCCGACTACCGCCTGCGCATCGCCGGCGTCATCCGCGACTATGGCATGACAGAGAGGGACGAGGCACCGGCCGATAGCCGGGTGTTTCATGACGTGCCGAAAACCCAGGTGCGATAGACATGCCAGCTGGGAATTTTCGGAAGAGGCAGCCTTGAAAGTTGCCTCTTCTGGCAAGATGGCACTGCTAGCTCAATAGTGGGCACAAGGGTGCGTCGAATTGCTCGTTCAGCGCCAGGAGTGCCGTTTCAGAGCAGGCAGTTCGTCTGTCACGACGCCCCAGATAATCCTGTCCGACAGTCCGTGATACTCATGCCGTAGAACATTGCCGATCGTTCGAACCTGCGGCCAGGGTACTTCTGGCCGGATTGCCTTAACGTCGTCGGGAACGGCGCGGCTAGCTTCGGAGACGATTTCGATAGCCCGCTGCCTGCGATCGCTTCCAGCATATCGCCAAGTGCATGACGAACTCCCGCGCCATCAAAAAACCTGTACGGCGGATTGTTCGATCCCTGATTTCAGCACCGGATGCAGCCCGTCCCGGGTGGTGATGTCAACCGGCATAGATAGCTGCGTTTCCAGGAAAAGTTTAATGCCGATCAGGTCGAAGGCGTTAAATCGGCTGGCCTGATCGTAGTCGATGAACAGGTCGAGATCACTGGCAGTCGATGCGGCGTCTCGAGCCGTCGAGCCGAACAGAAAAAGCGCCGTGGCACCCATGCCGCGAACGGTATCGGCCTGCTCCTGCAGTCTGGCTATGGCGTGGCTTCTGTCCATAAAAATAGGATACCGCATCGGCACCGGAGTTTCCATCCTGCTGTATCATTTCGCAAATTTTCCGCCCCCTTCAGCATTTGGTAACCAAGTTCGGTAACCATAAGGGCCAATCAGTTCCGAGTAAGCGTAGGTGCGAGTGTCCATGTCATCAGTTGTTTCGTTGGCCGAAATCTCCCGCGGCGTCAGCCCTGCAGGCTGGCTCGATTCCATCATCAAAGGCGATTGCGTCGCCGCTCTTGAGGCGCTTCCCGACAACTCCGTCGATGTCGTCTTCGCCGACCCGCCATACAACCTCCAGCTTGGCGGTTCGCTACACCGGCCCGACCAGTCGCTGGTCGATGCCGTCGATGACGAATGGGACCAGTTCGTGTCCTTCGAGGCCTACGATGCCTTTACCCGCGCCTGGCTGCTCGCCTGCCGCCGCGTCCTCAAACCGACCGGAACGCTCTGGGTCATCGGCTCCTATCACAATATCTTTCGCGTCGGCGCGACCCTGCAGGACCTGAATTTCTGGATCCTCAACGACATCATCTGGCGCAAGACCAACCCGATGCCGAATTTCAAGGGCCGCCGGTTCCAGAACGCGCATGAGACGTTGATCTGGGCAAGCCCGAGCGCGAAGGGCAAGGGCTACACGTTCAATTACGATGCCCTCAAGGCCTCGAACGACGACGTGCAGATGCGCTCCGACTGGCTGTTTCCGATCTGCTCGGGCGGCGAGCGCCTGAAGGGCGACGACGGCAAGAAGGCGCATCCGACCCAGAAGCCGGAAGCCCTGCTGGCCCGGATCCTGATGGCCTCGACCAAGCCGGGCGACATCGTGCTCGACCCGTTCTTCGGCTCCGGCACCACCGGTGCCGTTGCCAAGCGCCTCGGCCGCCATTTCGTCGGTATCGAACGCGAGCAGGCCTATATCGATGCGGCATCCGAGCGGATTGCGGCCGTCGAGCCGCTCGGCAAGGCGACCCTGTCGGTGATGACCGGCAAGAAGGCCGAACCGCGCGTTGCCTTCAACACGCTGATCGAAAGCGGCATGATCAAGCCCGGCACGGTGCTGACCGACGCCAAGCGCCGTTACAGCGCCATCGTGCGTGCGGACGGAACAGTGGCCAGCGGCAGCGACGCCGGCTCGATCCACCGCCTCGGCGCCAAGGTGCAAGGGTTGGACGCCTGCAACGGCTGGACCTTCTGGCATTATGAAGACGGCACGGCGCTCAGGCCGATCGACGACCTGCGCGCCGTCATCCGCAGCGGCATGGCCAAGGTCAACTGATCAACCGCGCCCACTGAAAACCAAACGCCGCGCACCTTGAGGTCGCGCGGCGTTTGCATGTTAATTCAGCCCATAAAGCTGCGCCTCAGGATTTCCCCGCCGGTTCCATCAGGACATCGAAACAGTGGGCGCAATAGCCGAATTGATAGCCGCTGGTCTGCCACGGCTCGACCGGCTCTTCGCAGCAGATACAGTGAATCACCCATCGGGCAGGGCTTTCGGAATTGTTCTCCGGGCCGTGTTGCCTGTCTTTGGGTCTGTTCGAAATCTCGGTAGTCTCGTTCATATGGCCTGCCTTTCCCGTCTGCGGACGGGAACGAGTTCCTGAAAAGACGAGTTTCACCACAGTGGCGGAAGTGGCGGATTTTTCGCGCTGTGAGTCGGCGTGATGGTGCCGACCGTGCCTGTTGCCGTCAAAAAAATCCAGACAATCCGGACCTGATTTCCGCGAAGACGAAGCCGTCTTTTAGAACAATTTAACCATCTCACGGATAGTTTGACCACGAGCAAGGACGACCGCGTGATCAACCACGCGAGGCGCGCGGGCAGGCCCGTAAATTGCTTGGCGGCGCGGCATCGAAGCCATTCCGTTCACAGATAGTTTTCGACCGGTTTAGTACCTTCAGTCCCGGAAGAAGACTTAAACGCCCAGGATCCGCGATGGTCCTGGGCGTTTCTGTTTCCGGCACCGGAAAGTTCCGATGCTCTCTTCCGCCAGGCTTATCTCCCGTGCTGTTGGCACGATGCCCGAGAGACGAAGCCTCCGCTGGCCGTGCCGTCATTGCTGCTTTTTGGCATGCGAGCCTCGTTCCATGCTGGATTCCGAGGGCTCATCCTGCGCCGGCAACGGGCATCGGGAAACGAGCCTTAGAAATCAGTGACATCGACATTGGTGACCTTGCCCTGATCATTGAAAGTGATGGTTTCCTCACCCTGGCGGACAAGAGGACATCCGGTGGTCGCGCTAGTGGCCCTGAGGCTCCAGACGGCCCGGGCCGCGCGCGCGGAGACCTGTTCGATCAGGCTGTCTTCGGCCACCTGGTCCGGATATTCGGCAAAATAGCGCCGGAACGCTGCCATGATATCGGCGCGGCCCTTGAGGCCCCCGACCTTGCCGGAGGAATAGGTTGCATCATCGGCGAAGAAATCGTCGATGGCTTCAAAATCGAGATCGCCGATCACGGCATGAAAGCGCGCGGCGGCAGCCACGGGATCGAAGGGCATGCTGGTTTCCATCGTCATACTGCAAGCCCATAAGCCGAGAGGTCGGATTGCAGCGTCTGCGGATCGGTGAAGTGAACGGCATGCCATCCGGCCGCGCGAGCACCTTCGACATTGGGCATGCTGTCATCGATGAACAGCGTTGCCGCAGGATCAAGACCGAACGCCTTCGTATGCGTCTGATAGATCGCCACGTCCGGCTTGATCAGACGGATGTCGCCCGACACCGTCACGCCGCGCGGCAGGGTGAGAAACGGGAACAGTTTCTGCGCTTCCTTGAATGTGTCGGAGGCGAAATTGGTCAGCATGGTGACGTCATAGCCCTTGGCGATCAGGCTTTCCATGATCGAGACGCATTCGACATAGGCATGCGGCACCATCTCGTGCCAGTATTTGCGAAAGGCCCGGATGCTGTCGGCATGATCAGGATGCTGCGCGATCAAAAGCTCTTCCGCCTCGCGCCAATCGCGGCCGCGATCCTGCTCGATGTTCCAGTCATGGGTGCAGACATTGGCGAAGAACCACTTGCGCTCCGCATCGTCGGGAATAATTCGTGAGAACGGGATATGCGGATCGTAATGGATCAGCACCCTGCCGATGTCGAAGACGATGTGGCGGATTTCGACGCTGCTCATCGGGTATTCCTCAGTTTCCAAGGCTGTCCGGACCGTCTTTGAAAGCGTCCGGTATAGCCTGGGCGATTGCTTTTTTCATGACGGTCGGCAGCGCCTGGGCCCGAAGTGAGGCAAGCGGTTCCCACCAGCCGTTTCCTGTTTTGTTCTGGGTGCCGACCTTGGCCCGATAGATCGACAAGCGCAACTCAAAATGCGTGAAAACATGAGAGATTGTCCCGCAGGGTTCCCATGGCGCGGCGAAAGGCTGGGCGGAAATCGTATTGTCGCCGTCGACGCGCGAGGTCCAGGGCGTGCCCGGAACCTCCGTCATGCCGCCGAGCAGCCCGGTGTCGCCGCGCTTTTGCAGATAGACCGCCCCATCGATGCCGCTGGCGACGAAGGCGGCGCCAACCCGCAGCGGTTTTTCCTTTTTCGGCGCTTTGCGCGGAAAGGTCTCGGGATCGGCCCTTTTCAAGGCCAGACAGTTTTCGTTCAGCGGACAGAGCGCACAGGCCGGCCGTTTCGGCGTGCAGATCGTCGCGCCGAGATCCATCATCCCTTGCGCGAAATCGCCGGGCCGGTCCGCCGGCGTCATCTCGGCCACCAGCGCCCGCATTTGCGGCTTTGCTGATGGAAGCGGCGTCTCGATCGCGTGCAACCGCGAAATCACCCGCTCGACATTGCCGTCCAAGACGGCGCTTTGCCGGTTGAAGGCGATGGCGGAGACGGCTGCGGCTGTATAGTCGCCGATCCCCGGCAGCGCCTTCAATCCGTCCTCGGTGTCGGGAAAGATACCGGAATGCTCGCGCGCCACCGCCTCGGCGCATTTCTTCAGGTTTCTCGCGCGGGCATAGTAGCCAAGGCCCGCCCACGCCTTCATCACTTCCTCGGTATCGGCAGACGCAAGGTCGGTCACCTTCGGCCAGAGCGCCAGGAATTTGTGGAAATAGGGTTTGACCGCCTGCACGGTGGTCTGCTGCAGCATCACTTCCGACAGCCAGACGTGATAGGGGTCTGCGACCACGCCATCGCGTGCCATCGGCGGCGACACCCGCCAGGGCAGGTCGCGATGGTGCCGGTCGTACCAGGAGAGAAGCCGTTTGGCCGTATTGGCCGCATCGGCCGATTTCATTGTCTGCTGCATCATTTGCCGGAAGGTTGATTGGCTCCTATACTTGGCGGAGTGTTCGCCATCCTTCAAGGCGGATTCGCAACCCGAAAGATATCTGTTGAAACAACCTTATACCCGCAAGGGCGGCCGTCAGATCAGCGAGATCGCCAATGGCATGATCGATCCGGTGCTTGCCAAGCGGGCCGGTATCAACACGCTGTTGCTCGGTTCCTGGGATGAGATCGCCGGCGAGGACTTTGCCGATTGCACCCGGCCGGAAAAGATCGCCTGGCCGCGCCGCGCCTCGGAAATGACCGGCGAGGGCGGCTACCAGCCGGGTGTGCTGACCATTGCCTGCGAAGGCGCGCGCGCCCTGTTCCTCACCCATGCGCAGGGCGAACTGATCCAGCGGATTAACGGTTTCTTCGGTTTTCCGGCGATCAACCAGATGCGCATCGTGCAGAAACCGGTCTCTGCCCCGCCAAAACCCTATCGCAAACCCAGACCGCTGACCGGCGAGCGGGCGCGGCATCTTGAGACGCTGGTCGATGGCATCGAAAACGATGCCCTGAAGGCGGCGCTGACGCGGCTTGGCACGGCGGTGCTTGCGCCGCGAAAAAAATGAATGCGACCATCAGCCGGTCACAATTGTTTGAACGTTGGTGAGCAACAGCCCCTTGTCGCCTTGAACAAGGCAAGTTATCGAATTTTCGACCGTTTTCGTTTATCCCCTTACACAGGTGAAACCATGTCCCTTTCTGAACTGAGCCCTTTCAAGCGCCTCCTGAGCGGCGTTGCCGTGGCTGCCATCGCTGTGACGCTCGCCGCCTGCAGCGACGAGAAGAAGGATGCGGCTGCAAACGCGCCTGCGACGGAAAGCACCGGCACGGCCGCCAAGACCGAAGTCAAGCCGGTTGATGGCGGCTCGATGATGTCGTCAACGTCTGCGATGAAGCCGGCCGAGGGTGGCTCGATGATGGCTGCCAACACAGCCAAGCCGGTGGATGGCACGACGACATCCTCCACCATGTCTTCGGCTGCAACGCCGGCAACGGCGCAGGCCGGCCAGACGCAGGTGGCGCAGGCCGCAGCGCCCGCAGCCAAGGTCGAGGTTCCGCAGTCGGAAGGCGAAGTCGATATTGCCAAGCTGATGGCGCCAGGCCCGCTGCCGGAAATGTCGGTCGGCAAGGCCGACGCCAAGGTGACGATCGTCGAATACATGTCGATGACCTGCCCGCATTGCGCCCGTTTCCACAACGAAACCTATGATGCCATCAAGACCAAGTATGTCGATAGCGGCCAGGTCCGCTTCGTCTTGCGCGAATTCCCGTTCGATCCGCGTGCGGCCGCCGCCTTCATGCTGGCGCGCTGCGCCCCGGAAGGCCAGTATTTCCCGATGATCTCGATGCTGTTCAAGCAGCAGGAAACCTGGGCTGCGGCGCCGAACGGCCGCGATGCGCTGCTGCAGATGTCGAAACTCGCCGGTTTTACACAGGAGAGCTTCGAGGCCTGCTTGACGAACCAGAAACTTCTGGATGATGTGCAGGCAACGATGCAGAAGGGCGACAAGGATTTCGGCGTCAAGGCCACCCCCACCTTCTTCGTCAATGGCAAGAAGTATTCCGGAGAAATGTCGGTTGACACCATGTCGGCCCTTATCGACTCGATGCTCTGATCCCCAGCGTTTGGACAAAACGGCCAGCGGGCGCCTCAGTGCGCCCGTTTTTTATGGTCCGGATGTGCGGAGAATTACCCGCCTCTGTCACTTCGTGACATCTCCCGCTCAAGGGGGGAGATCATTCTTTTCCCTTGTTGCCTCTTTCGTAAGTCGAGCAAAATGCCCGCGGCCGATCTCCCCCCTTGAGGGGGAGATGTCACGGAGTGACAGAGGGGGGTATCTTGCCCCATTCTGAAGTTAAACCCGTTCTGCGAAAAAATGCCCGAACGATGCGCAGGTCCATGACCGACGCAGAGTTGAAGCTCTGGAATGAGCTTCGTGCGCATCGTCTGATGGGGCTGGGTTTCCGGCGCCAGTTACCGATCGGCGGCTATATCGTCGATTTCGCTTGCCCTGAACACAAGATCGTTGTGGAGCTCGACGGGTCGCAGCACGCAAATGGCGACGCTGTGGATTACGACAAGCAACGGAGTGCTCGTCTCGAGCAGAATGGTTGGACTGTTCTGCGGTTCTGGAACGACGATGTCCTTCGCGACATCGACAATGTTTGCCAGCATATTGTTCGTATTGTCGGAGTGGGGGCGTTCAAGTGACGAGGATGCCGCATACCCCCCTCTGTCACTCCGTGACATCTCCCCCTCAAGGGGGGAGATCATTCTTTTCCCTTGATGCCTCTTTCGTAAGTCGTGAAAAATGCTTGTGGCTGATCTCCCCCCTTGAGGGGGAGATGTCACGGAGTGACAGAGGGGGGGCTCTTGCCTCAAATGCGAGGCAAGCCGCATGAAATTCACCAAACTGCGCCTTCTCGGCTTCAAGTCCTTCGTCGAGCCCTCCGAATTCGTCATCGAGCGCGGGCTGACCGGTGTTGTCGGGCCGAATGGCTGTGGCAAGTCCAATCTGGTCGAAGCGCTGCGCTGGGTGATGGGGGAGAATTCCTACAAGAACATGCGGGCGTCCGGCATGGACGACGTGATCTTTTCCGGCTCCGGCAATCGTCCAGCCCGCAACACGGCGGAAGTCGGCCTCTATCTCGACAATTCCGATCGCACCGCGCCCGCCGCCTTCAACGATAGCGACGAGATCCAGGTGACGCGGCGGATCGAGCGGGAGAACGGCTCGGTCTACCGGATCAACGGCAAGGAAGCCCGCGCCAAGGATGTGCAGCTTCTGTTCGCCGATGCCTCGACCGGCGCGCGTTCGCCCTCGATGGTGGGCCAAGGCCGGATCGGCGAGCTGATTGCCGCCAAGCCGCAGGCACGGCGCCAGCTGCTCGAAGAGGCCGCCGGCATTTCCGGGCTGCATTCGCGCCGCCATGAGGCCGAGCTGCGGCTGAAAGGGGCGGAAACCAATCTTGAGCGGCTGGAGGATGTGACCTCGCAGCTCGAAAGCCAGATCGAAAGCCTGAAACGCCAGTCGCGCCAGGCCAATCGCTTCAAGATGCTGTCGGCCGATATCCGCCGCCACGAGGCGATGCTTCTGCATATCCGCTGGGTCCAGGCCAAGCAAGCCGAGGGCGAAGCCGACAGCCAGCTGAACCAGGCGACCTCGCTGGTGGCCGAAAAGGCGCAGGCGCAGATGGAGGCGGCCAAAGCGCAGGCGGTTGCCAGCCTGAAACTGCCGGAATTGCGCGAAGGCGAAGCCAGGGCGGCAGCCGCCTTGCAGCGCCTGCAGATCGCCAAGTCGCAGCTGGAGGAAGACGCCGGCCGCATTCTGCGCCGCCGCGACGAGTTGCAGCGCCGCCTGTCGCAGCTGCGCGAGGATATTGTTCGCGAGGAGCGGATGGTGGCCGACAATGCCGGTATTCTGTCCCGTCTGGACGAAGAAGAGAGCGAGCTTGCCGATATGCTGGCCGAAGCCGGCGAGCGGGCCGAGGAAGCCCGCGAGCGGCTTGCCGATGCAAGCGAGAGATTGTCCGAAAGCGAACGCCAGCTTGGCCTGCTGACGGCTGAAAAGGCCGAGGCCCAGGCGTCGCGCAACCAGCTTGACAAGACCATCCGCGATCTGAGCGAGCGGCAGGCGCGTCTTGCCCGTCAGCTGTCCGACCAGAACCGCGATCTCGACGAACTCGACCGGCAGATTAAAACGCTGCCGGATCCGGCCGAAAAGCAGGAAGAGGTCGAGGCTGCCGAATCCGCGCTTGAGCAGGCGGAAAATGCCGTTGCCGATATCGAAGAGGCGCTGGCTGTTGCCCGGCAAGCCGAAGTCGCGGCCCGCCCTTCCGTCGATGCCGCCCGCTCAAGGGTCAACGGCATCGAGACCGAAGCCCGCACCATCCGGCGCATGCTGGATGCGTCGGCCGTGCAGGGGGCAGCGCCGCCCGTCGTTGATGACATGAAGGTCGATCGCGGTTTCGAGACGGCGCTTGGCGCCGCACTTGGCGAAGATCTGGAATCGCCGCTCGACCCCGGTGCGCCCGCCCATTGGCGTGCGCCCGGCAATGCCTCGGATGATCCGCAATTGCCGGGTGATGCCATTCCTCTGACGCAACACGTGCGTGCGCCAAAAACGCTGGATCGCGGCCTGCGCCAGATCGGCATCGTTGAAAACGACGCCACGGCAGAGCGCCTGCTGCCGCTGTTGAAGGCGGGACAAAGGCTGGTGACGCGCGACGGGGCCGTCTGGCGCTGGGACGGTCATGTCACCGGTGCGGATGCGCCAAGTGCCGCAGCGCTGCGTCTGGCCCAGAAGAACCGCCTTGCCGAACTCGAAGGCGAACTCACGGATGCCCGCGATCAGCTGGCCGCGCGCGAAGCCGAGCTTGCCGCCGCTGCGGCTCGCATCCGCACTGAAGACGAACGCCTGCGGCTGTCGCGCGAGACCCAGCGCATGGTGGCGCGCAAGCTCGCCGAAGCCCGCGATGCGCTGGCGCAAGCCGAGCGTGCATCCGGCGATCTCGTCCGCCGCCGCGCCGTTCTTTCCGAAACCTCGAGCCAGCTGGCGCTGCAGGTCGAGGAAATCGGCGAGCAGATGGAAGCCGGCCGCGAGGCGCTGGAAAATGCCCCAGACGTTGCCGGGCTGGAGCAGAAACTCAACAGCCAGATGACCACGGTTGCCACAGACCGGGCGCTGGTCGCCGAAGCCCGTGCCATCAATGATGGCCTTGCCCGCGAAAACGAAGCCCGCGAACGCCGCATTCGCGCCATCGCGGCGGAGCGGCAGACCTGGAACTCCAGGGCGGCGAGCGCGCAGGAACATATCGAGACCCTGCGCGAGCGCGAAAGCGAAGCCCGCGAGGAAGTCGAGGAACTGCTTGAAGCCCCCGACGAATTCGACGAGAAGCGCCGGGCGCTGATGAGCGAACTGTCGAAGGCCGAGGAGGCGCGCCGCCAGGCAGCGGACGTGCTGACCGTCGCCGAGACGCGCCAGCGCGATGCCGACCGGATCGCCGTCACCGCCTTGTCGGAACTGGCAGAGACCCGCGAAAAGCGCGGCCGCGCCGAGGAACGGCTTGTTTCCGCCCGCGAAAAGCGGATCGAGAGCGAAGCCCGTATCCGCGAGGTGCTCAACTGCGCCCCGCACGAGGTGATGCGGCTGACCGGCCTTGCCGTCGATGCCGAGCTTCCGGATGTCCGCCAGATCGAGCGCGAACTCGACCGCCTGAAGATCGAGCGCGAGCGGCTGGGCGCCGTCAACCTGCGGGCCGAGGAAGAGCAGAAGGAACTGTCCGACAAGCTCGACGCTATGCTGAAGGAGCGCGAGGACATCATCGACGCGATCCGCAAGCTGCGCTCGGCGATCCAGAACCTCAACCGCGAAGGCCGCGAACGGCTCTTGGCCGCATTCGATGTCGTCAACGTCCAGTTCCAGCGGCTGTTTACCCACCTGTTCGGCGGCGGCACGGCCGAGCTGCAGCTGATCGAGAGCGACGATCCGCTCGACGCCGGCCTTGAAATCCTCGCCCGTCCGCCGGGTAAGAAGCCGCAGACGATGACGCTTTTGTCCGGTGGCGAACAGGCGCTGACGGCGATGGCGCTGATCTTTGCGGTCTTCCTCACCAATCCGGCGCCGATCTGCGTGCTCGACGAAGTCGATGCGCCGCTCGACGACCACAATGTCGAGCGTTACTGCAACCTGATGGACGAAATGGCCGCCTCGACCGAGACGCGCTTCGTCATCATCACCCACAACCCGATCACCATGGCCCGCATGAACCGCCTGTTCGGCGTCACCATGGCCGAACAGGGCGTCTCCCAGCTCGTCTCCGTCGATCTGCAGACGGCCGAGCAGTTGCGTGAAGCGGTGTAGTTCTCACTGCAATTCCATGACAAAGGAATAGCCCCCGTCGCTTTCCCCCATATCATCCCAGGTATCGACATATTGTGTCTTGGTATCCGCTTTTCCCTGCTTGTGGGCATAGTACATGGCATAATCATCGCCGGGTTTATTTTCGTTCGGCATGTTCGTGTACCACTTCGAATATGTCATCGGTTCGCCATTCTCCCATTTCCAGCCGCCGCGTGGTTCCTTGCCCGACGGATCCTGGATGAGGCCAATCCAAGCGCCCATCTTGTAGGACACAGGCCCTTTCGGGTCGTAGCCCATCAGGAACAGTCGCGGGTCCTTGTTGAGAAGGGATGCGATGAAGCTGTTTTCCGCTTCCGAGGTGATTGTCGCGAGATAGCCGCCGCAGCGTTTCGAAATCGATGCTGCAGATTTCCGTGTGATGAGGCCGGCGCGCATGAGGACGTAGAGATGTCCGTCGAAGGAGCCGTAGATCCTTTCATAATAGGGACTGCAGGCAACCGCTTTCAGAACGCGCGGATCGGTTTCGAGGC
The DNA here is from genome assembly GCF_049896125.1 of Pararhizobium sp. DWP1-1-3. NCBI lineage: Bacteria > Pseudomonadati > Pseudomonadota > Alphaproteobacteria > Hyphomicrobiales > Rhizobiaceae > Pararhizobium > Pararhizobium sp. DWP1-1-3. Next base: position 207,949 of record NZ_JAFCTR010000002.1, on the reverse strand, counting down.
CTTCGAAATCCTTTGGATTATAGACACGTGCCAGCGGCGAGGAATAAAGGCCGTTTCCATAGGCTTGCACCGCCATTCCGAGGCTTTTGGCTGTCTGCTCGTCGAAATAGCCGGAATTGCCGATGCCTATAAACTTTTGATAGTCGGCGAGCGCCCGCCGGGTCTGCTGGCCGAAAGCGCCGTCCGGCTGGCCGGCCGCAAAACCCCGGCCGATCAACGCCACCTGGATATCGTGCCGCTGGGTCTTGCTCAGTCCCAGCCCGGTTTCCCGCGTTTCAGCGTTTGCGCCGCTGCCCAGTGCCGGGTTTGGTTGCAGCTGGTTCAAGATCTGCCGCGCCAGTATCGCCTGCTCGCCCGTCTGGTGTTGCCCGAGGAAAAGCGTACAGATGCGCGGTGTATTGATCCGCAATGCCTTGCGAAAATCCGCCTCCACCACGATCGTCTTCTGATCGATCGCCGGCGTATCGACCCGCGATTGCTCCACCTCCGGCAAAGAAGGATCGAAATAGAATTCCAAGGCCAGCGACGACAGGATCTGCGGCGATTGTTTGCCATCCGTCGCCTTTCGAACGTCGCGGATGACCCGCTTGAAGGCGGTGCCGATTTCAAGGCCGGGGCCTGCGAGATGGCTGATCAGGGCCGTGGTGAAGGGCGAATTCTTGCCGCTGCCGTCTGATGCGACCTGCCCGGGTGCCGCAGCGAACGCAACCATGGTGCCGGCGCTGTCTGTTTCGACCGGCGCCAGTCCGCGGGTCGCGATGCTTCTGGTGGCGCCTTCGATCTCCTGGTTGAGACGGTTGGCGAGCGGATTGTTGCGGCATGCATCCACGAAGACGAGAGCGATCTTCGCTTTTTTCTCAATGGCTTCGATGACGTCCGCAAGCGCCAGCGTCTCGGCTGCGACATCGAATTCGCTGGCCAGCCGCGCATCCGTGGCGACCAGATAGTTTTCGCCGCGAAGCTGCATGCCGTGACCGGCGAAATAAAACAGCGCCGTGTCGTCCTTGCCTACCTTGCGGACAAAGCGCGACATCGCTTCGGCCAGGTGACTGCGATCCGCATCGGTCACCACATCGGCCTCAAACCCCCGGGCTGACAGAAACGCTCCGAAATCGCGCGCATCGCTGACTGCGTTGGGCAAAGTGCCGGCGGCCTCGTATTGGCCGTTGCCGATGACGAGTGCGAGCCGTTTTCCCGTCTCCGCTGCGGTTGCGCCGAGCGGCGCGGCAAAAGCAAAAACCAGCAAATACAGCCACAGCAGGCACAGTCTCATCGTGATCACTCCCCGGCTGTCACAGATTGGCACGCGTGGTGTGGAGGAAGAATTCGACGCACTCAGCGGGGAGGCGGTTGTCAGCCTCGATATATCCCCGCTTGGTCATAAATATTAGCATTGGTTAAGTGATGCGCAAAGATGGTAGAGAGGCTGCTCGGCCACAATCCATTGGCGTGCCAGGCCGGTAAGGATATCTTTCATATCTGGGCGCACACTTTCGCCTATAGCCTTTAAAGTGCGGCGCCGGGCCGCCGGAGGGTATGAAGCTTGACGGATTTCACGGGCGCAGATGCATTGCTGCTGTTGGGAGCCGCTCCCGTGGCGTCGCTGTGCGTCAATGCGGGCGGTATCATCGTCTTCGCCAATGAGGCCGTGACGGCGATGTCCGGTGGCGGCTCGGCTCTGGTGAGAACCCCGGTGTCGCGGCTCCTGCCGGAATGGCACGGTGTCTCGAACGCGTCCGCCAACTCTTTCCGCCGCGAAACGCTGCTTCTGCGCGGCGATGGCAGTGTCATTCCCGTAGAACTCTCCGTCGTGCGGTTCGGCGATGGTTTGACGGGTGTCGTCATCCGCGATCTCATCGATGAACGTTCGATGGAATCGATGCGGCTTGAGCTTGAGCGGCAGAATGATGAGGCACTGTTGGAGGCGAGGGCAGCCCACCGGCGCCTCGGTTTTTTCATCGACATGCTGCCGCAGGCAGCCTGCGTGTTCGATGCCGAGGATCGCTACATCCTCTGGAACGAGAAATATGCAGCGCTTTATCCTGAGATCGCGGACCATCTGCGCCCCGGAATGCCGTTCCGCGAGATTCTCGAGATCAGCCTGGCCAGTGGCGAAATGCCCGAACTGGTCACGGATCCGCAACACTGGATCGAGGAACGGATGAAGAAGCATCGGCTCCCCGTCTCGCAGGAAGAGCAGATGCTGCGGGACGGGCGCTGGCTGCGCCACGACGATCGCCGGACGCCCGACGGCGGCGCCATCGGCATGCGCATCGATATAACCGATCTCAAGCGCCGCGAGGAATCGTTCCGGCTGCTGTTCGATGCCAATCCGATGCCGATGATGGTCTGCGATGCCGTGACGCTGGACATCCTGGCGGTCAACAACGCGGCGGTGCGGCTCTACGGCTTTCCTGCCGAAGCGATGCGGCAAAAGAGCGTTACCGATTTTCATGCGGGCGGCGAAGGCGAGCGGCTGGGCACCATGCTGCGGGGGCTGGAAGGGGATTGCGAGGCGCGCACCGTCTGGCACCAGAAGGCGGCAGACGGAGCGGAACATCATGTGCTGATCTATGTGCGGATCATCCACGAGGGACCGTCGCGGCGGTTGCTTCTGACGATCGCCGATGTCAGCGACCGCATCCGCGCCGAGGCCCACGCCACCCATCTGGCCCATCACGATCCGCTGACAGGGCTGCCGAACCGCATGCAGTTTCGCCAGAAGCTTGAATCCGCGCTGGAAAAGGCGGCGCGCGACGGACAGGAACTGGCGGTACACTACCTCGATCTCGACGGCTTCAAGCCGGTCAACGACACGTTTGGCCATGCCGCCGGCGACATGCTGTTGAAGCAGGTTGCCGAACGGCTGAAATCGGTCCTGGTGAACGGCGATCTGGTGGCACGGCTCGGCGGCGATGAATTTGCCATTCTTCAGCATGCCTCCGCGTCGGCGGTGGCCGATATCGCCGACCGCTGCATTCTGGCGCTTGGAAAACCGTTTGGGATCGCCAATAGTCAGATCGGCATCAGCGTCAGCATCGGCATTGCAGTGTCTCCCGAAAATGGTTTCGACCCCGATGAGTTGATGAGTGCCGCCGACACGGCCCTCTATCAGGCAAAGGCCTCCGGCAAGAGCACCTGGCGCCGCAGCCGCACGGCTGATTGACCCTCAATTTCCTTTTTTGTGACAGGTTTGGCTGTGATTTTGCTGCAACGCAGCATAATTCCGCCCCCGGTGCATTTTAAAGCCGAAAAGGATACTGTAACCTCCGGCGGGAGCCGTATGGGTGGAGAAATGGCATGACGAAGTGGGTTTATACCTTCGGTGGGGGAGAAGCCGAGGGAAATGCGGGCGATCGTGATCTCCTGGGCGGCAAGGGCGCCAATCTGGCGGAGATGTGCAATCTCGGCCTGCCGGTGCCGCCCGGCCTGACGATCATCACCGAAGCCTGCGGCAAATATTATGCCGATGGCCGCCGCATTCCCGATGAATTGAAGGCGCAGGTCTCGGCCGGTCTTGAGAAGATGCAGGCGATCACCGGCCGCGTGTTCGGCGATACCGAGCGTCCTCTGCTGCTGTCGGTGCGCTCCGGTGCCCGGGCCTCGATGCCGGGGATGATGGATACCGTGCTCAACCTCGGTCTCAATGACGCAACCGTGCAGGCGCTCGGCCATGATGCCGGCGACGCCCGGTTCGCCTGGGACAGCTACCGCCGATTCATCCAGATGTATGCCGATGTGGTCATGGGGCTCGACCACGAGGTTTTCGAGGAAATTCTCGAAGATGAAAAGGGCCGTCTCGGCCATGAGCAGGATACCGAGCTTTCCGCCGTCGAATGGCAGCATATCATTTCGCTCTACAAGCGGGTGATCGAGGAGGAACTCGGCAACGCCTTTCCGCAGGACCCGGAAGTGCAGCTCTGGGGGGCGATCGGCGCCGTCTTTTCCAGCTGGATGAACCCGCGCGCCATCACCTACCGCCATCTGCACAATATCCCCGCCGCCTGGGGCACCGCCGTCAACGTCCAGGCCATGGTGTTCGGCAATCTCGGTAATACGTCCGCCACCGGCGTTGCCTTCACCCGCAATCCTTCGACCGGCGAGAACGAGCTTTACGGCGAATTCCTCGTCAATGCGCAGGGCGAGGATGTCGTTGCCGGGATCCGCACGCCGCAGAATATCACCGAGGCCGCCCGCATCGCGTCGGGTTCCGACAAGCCGTCGCTGGAAAAGCTGATGCCGGAGGCGTTTGAGGAATTCCAGGCGATCTGCAACCGGCTGGAAGGCCATTACCGCGACATGCAGGACCTCGAATTCACCATCGAACGCGGAACGCTCTGGATGCTGCAGACCCGGTCCGGCAAGCGCACCGCCAAGGCAGCGCTGCGGATTGCGGTCGACATGGCCGAAGGCGGCACGATCACCAAAGATCAGGCCGTCACCCGTATCGATCCGGCCTCCCTCGACCAGCTGCTGCACCCGACGATCGACCCGCGCGCCCGCCGCGATATCATCGGCTCGGGCCTGCCGGCCTCGCCGGGCGCTGCGACCGGCGAGATCGTCTTCACCTCCGAAGAGGCGGTACTGGCCGAAAAGGAAGGCCGCAAGGTCATTCTGGTCCGGGTCGAGACCAGCCCGGAAGATATTCACGGCATGCACGCGGCCGAAGGCATTCTCACCTGTCGCGGCGGCATGACCAGCCATGCGGCCGTGGTCGCGCGCGGCATGGGCATCCCTTGCGTCTCCGGTGCCGGCAACCTGCGCGTCGATGCCCGCAACGAACTGCTGATCTGCGCCGGCATGACGCTGAACAAAGGCGACGTGATCACCATCGACGGTTCGTCCGGCCAGGTGCTGAAGGGCGAAATCCCGATGCTGCAGCCGGAACTGTCGGGTGATTTTGGCAAGATCATGGCCTGGGCCGATGCCAGCCGCCGCATGACCGTGCGCACCAATGCCGAGACCCCGGCCGATGCGCGGGCGGCCCGTTCCTTCGGTGCCGAGGGTATCGGTCTCTGCCGCACCGAGCACATGTTCTTCGAGGGCGAGCGCATCAATGTCATGCGCGAAATGATCCTGGCGGCAGACGAGGCCGGACGGCGGCTCTCGCTTGCCAAGCTCCTGCCGATGCAGCGTTCCGATTTTACCGAACTGTTCTCGATCATGCACGGCCTGCCGGTGACGATCCGCCTGCTCGATCCGCCGCTGCACGAATTCCTGCCGAAGACCGACGAGGAGATCGCCGATGTCGCGGCCGTGCTCGGCATGAATCCGGCCGACCTGCGCCAGCGCGTCGATGCGCTGCACGAGTTCAACCCGATGCTCGGCCATCGCGGCTGCCGGCTGGCGATTTCCTATCCGGAAATCTGCGAGATGCAGGCCCGCGCCATCTTCGAGGCCGCGGTCGAGGCCGCCCGCGAAACCGGCGCTCCCGTCGTCCCCGAAATCATGGTGCCGCTGGTCGGGCTGAAATCCGAGCTCGACTATGTCAAGGCCTGCATCGACGCGGTGGCGAAGGAAGTCATCGGCGAGGCCGGCATCGAGATCGAGTATCTGGTCGGCACGATGATCGAGCTGCCGCGCGCCGCTCTTCGCGCCCATGTGATTGCCGAGAGCGCCGATTTCTTCTCCTTCGGCACCAACGACCTGACGCAGACCACCTTCGGCATCTCGCGCGATGATGCGGCCCAGTTCCTCAATACCTATATCCAGAAAGGCATCGTCGAGAAGGACCCGTTCGTCTCGCTCGATTTCGATGGGGTCGGCGAACTCATCCAGATCGCCGCCGAACGCGGCCGCCGCACCAAGAACGGCCTGAAACTCGGCATCTGCGGCGAACACGGCGGCGATCCCGCATCCATCCGCTTCTGCGAGGAAACCGGCCTCGACTACGTTTCCTGCTCGCCCTTCCGCGTGCCGATCGCACGGTTGGCTGCCGCCCAGGCAGCGATTAATGGCAAGGGGTGAGGGGACTGAAAATTGACACGGGAAACGCTATATCTTACCTGTCGATGCTGATATCGGCGTTCAACTTTTCAGGGAGACTTTCGTGAAGCATGTCTCAATCATCGTTCGCGCCCTGTGGGACGACGAGGCTGGCGTATGGGTGGCGACCAGCACGGACATTGACGGTCTCGCCGTTGAAGCGGATACGATGGAACTTCTGGAGCCGAAGATTTTGGCGGCGATTTCCGATCTTCTCGAACTCAACGACATATCTTCGGACTTGCGTGAAATTCCCGTTCACATCATGTCCGAGCACCTGACCAGAGTTGCGAACCCACATTTCTGATCAACGATGTCCAGCTATCTGCGTGATCTCAAGGAGCTGTTGGCCAAGGCCGGGTGTCATTATGTGAGGCCGGGCAAGGGGGATCATGAAATCTGGTTCAGTCCTGTTTCACAGCGGCATTTTACCGTCGATCACGGTGTGAAATCACGTCATACCGCCAACGAGACGCTGAAGCAGGCCGGCTTGCCGAAGGCTTTCTAAGCTCCGGACAATCGACGCCGGCCTGATAGCTGTTATGGGTCCCTACTTGTCGATGAAATCCCGTACCGCCTTGTTGTACCCTTGCGGGTCCTGCAGCATGGCGAAATGGCTGGCGTCCTTGAGGATGATCAGTTCAGCCCCCGGGATGGTCTTGGCCAGATAGTCGGTATGGTCGCGGCTGATCGCTTCGTCATGGTCGCCGAGAACGATGGCGGTCGGCGTGGTGATTTTCTTCAGATCGCCGTCGCTCCAGTTCGGCTGGCTTGCCCACATGCCGCTGATCTGGGTGACGAAGGCATTGTATTCGGTGGGGGTCGGCGAAATCTTCTTGTAAACCTCGCCGGCCTTCTCGATGTAGCTGGCGAAAGTGTTGTTTTCCATCACCGTCGGGATCACGCCATCGACCTTGGAATTGGCGGCCTGGGCAAACAGTCTGGTCAACCGTTCCGGGTGATGGATGGCGATGTCGAGGCCGATAATGCCACCGTCGCTCCAGCCGACGATCGCCGTCTTGTCGATCTTCAGATAGTCGAGCAGAGCCAGATAGTCCGACGACATCAGGTCGTAGCTATAGGGCTCGGCATTGCGGGTCGAGCGGCCATGGCCACGGCTTTCGGCGACGATGACGGTGTGATCCCTGGAAAGATCGGTCACCTGGGCGCCCCAGACATCGGCATAGCCAAGGCCGCCATGGATCAGGAGAACCGGCGGGCCGGAGCCGTAGACGGCATAATACATGTTGATGCCGTTGACCGGGGCGGTGCCGGTCTTGTCCGCTTTCGGCAGGGGCACGGGGTCGGGCAGTTGCTGCCATCGCTCGATGGCCAGGGCCGGCATGGCGGAAAGAAGGAAGAGGGCGCAGAGTATTTTCAGCACGGCTTTCATGGAAAAATCTCCCGATCGGTTACACGCACATCATAGGTGCCAATCGGCTTTGCCAAAGCAAAAGCCTGCGCCATTTGGCACCGGATAGGGAATTTTCTTGCAAGCAGCCTTGCCGTTACCGGCGATATCGGCGTTACGTGAGAGTATTACCGGACGATGACCGGCCGGTTCCAGCCCCACAGCATTGGGTCGTTGTCATATCGGAGCGAACGCGACTCGGCACGGCGGTCGAGATCGATGCGCTGCAGGCAGGTGGCAAGCGCATCGGTGCCACGGCGAAAACCGTAGGACAGGCAAGTTTTCTCGTCTGCGGCACGGCGTTCCTGCGGCGTCAACGTGGTGCAACCGCCAAGGATTGCGCCAAGGGCGATAAGCGGCAGGACCGTCCGGATATGCATGCTGAGACCTTGAATCGATTGCAGATTTGCATCTGTCTATCAGATACGTTGCAACACATCCACAAAGGCTTCGGCAAAATTCTTCAGATCCGCCGTCGTCTCGTCGGGGGTCTCGATGCGGATCGTATTGCCGCCGGTTTCCAGGCAGGCAAAGATCGTTGCCATCACGGCACCGCCATCCTTGGGAATGCGCAGCACTGCGATGCGGTCGCAATCGGCGACCAGGCCGGAGGCGGGCAATTCGAACAGGAGGGCGCCGTCGATCGCGGCGGCGGCCGCACGGACATGGGCGGCGAAGCCGTCAGGCCCGGTCGTGAAGCCGTCCAGCGACAGTTCGAGTTCGAGCAGTTCCATGGTCAGTCCGGTGTCGGACGCCGGTATCACTGTTTGGGTGGCCGGTGCGGCCATGTTGGATGATAGCATGCTCACTCTCCTTTCAAGCCGCAGGAAGAGAGGTCTTCCTGCGCACCTGGAAATTCCGATGTGTGTGCAAACCGGTCCAACGCCGCATGAACCGGGAAAACACGGCTGATCCCCATCGTTAAGACATGATCAAGGAGAATGGCGAATTTGCGGCATGGCCGGAATTGCTGCTGTTTGCCGTCCTGCCCGGCGCGGATCCGCGCCTCCCCGGCGATCTCGGCGCCCCTCCCGGCGATCGCGGCGAAAACCACTTCACAGCTTTCGTCATGATGCTCTAAACAGGAGATGGTTGCCGTGTCCGGCCAAGGGATTGATTCTGCCAGATGATGATCAAGTATGAGCGCCCGACATCTGTTGCCGCCCGCTGGGCGCGGCGGATCGCCCGCTTGGCCTTCGGTCTGTTTATCGGCGCCTTGCTGGCGCATCGGTTCGGCCCGCTGGTTACGCCGCATTTCGTGGCGCTTGTTGTGCTGTCGGCGGGGCTGGCGGTTCTTGCGGTGATACTGGCGATCGCCGGCTTCGTCCGGTTCTGGCAGGTCGCTGCCGTCGGCGGCATTGCCGCGTTCGCGGCGCTTGTCTACGCAACTGTTCCGATCGCTGCCGCCGTCTTTGTGGTCGGAGAATATTTCTCCAAGCCGGCAATCTATGATGTCAGCACCGACACTGTCACGCCGCCACCCTGGATCAAGCCGCCGGATGCGGCACAGGGCTGGCTGAAGCGGTCACCCGAAGTGACGCCGGCCGACCGGGAAGCACAGATCATCGCCTATCCGGGGTTGACCGGCCGCCGCTACGATGGCGCGCTCGACCGGGTATTTCAGGGCGTGAAGATCGTGGCGGAGCAGAATGGCATCACCATCGTCGCGCAGGAAGGCGTCGAAAATGCCGAGGCCGACCTTGAAGACATGGCGGTCAAGCCTGCGGACGCGGCCCCGGCCGACAGCGACCCCGATGATGTGCCGATCCCGCTGTCGCGTCCGGAGGTGGTCACGGGCGAAATGCCGCCGGGCCGGCGGTCCTCCGATATCCTGCTTCAGGGCGAATGGCGCACGCTGATCGTCGGCTTGCGTTTTGATGTGCTGATCCGGCTGCGCGAAGAGGCTGAAACCACCTTCGTCGACATGCGCGTCGCCTCGCGTTACGGCGCCCACGATCTCGGCCTGGGTGCCGGCTTCGCCGACCAGTTTTTGCATGCGCTCGATGCGGAATTGCTCGGGATCGCCGGGGATTGATCCCGTGCCGTCAGCCGGACGCCTGGGCAAAGCAATCGGTAATCCACGCGACAAAAGCCAGAGCTTCCGGCGAAAGCTGGGCGAAGTCGCGCGCCACCAGAAAATAGGCTCCGTGCGGAATCGATAGATCGAACGGCTGCACGGCGCGCCCGGCGTCAAGGTCGTCCTGCGCCAGAATGGTATCGACCAGTGCAATCCCATGGCCGCGCATCGCTGCCTGCAGGGCAAGCGCACAATCGGCAAAGATCGGGCCGCGCATCGCCTCTGTGCCGGGTGTCAGCCCGGCTGCCGCAAACCAGCGGGTCCAGACATCACGGTTTTCCTCGTGTAGCAGGGCGTAGGATAAAAGGTCCTGCGGTGTCAGAAGCGGCTGCCCGGTCAGGATTGCTGGCGACAGGACCGGTATCATCGCGACCTCACACAGCTTGCGGGCCTCGGAACGTGGCCAGGCGGTTGCCTTGGCGCTGTGGCGGATAGCGAGTTCCGTCGCACTGCCCCGAAACTCGACGAGCCGGGCCTCGGATTCCACCGAAACATCGATTTGCGGATGCAGCGCCCGAAAACCGGCGAGATGTGGCACCAGCCAGCAACTGGCAAATGCCGGTTCGGCATCGATGGTCAAAAGCGCAGGAGCCTTCGACGCCCGGATTTCCTCCAGCCGCGCATCGATGCCGTCAAAGGCGGAAGCCAGCGTTTCGAGCAGCCTGGCACCCTCAGTGCTCAGGCGCACTTGGCGATGATGCCGCGTGAACAAGGCAGTACCAAGCAGCGCCTCCAGTTCGCGCACTTGGCGGCTGATGGCCGCTTGCGAGACGAACAGTTCGTCCGCCGCCAGCGTAAAACTCTCCAGCCTTCCCGCCGCTTCGAAACTGCGCAGGGCGGTCAGGGGTAAACGTCCGCGCTTCATCGCATAACCTCAAGTCATTCGAAGGCGACATTAAGCTCGTTTGTCGCCGGCCGGCAAGCGGGATCATACTCAGCCATCGTTGGATTTGAAAAGGACGATGACAATGACGACGCTCCTCAGATTCTGGTTGGACGTCATTCTGCTCGTAACCTTCCAGTACGGCGCCCGGCCCCGGACATTTCTGGACGGCAGCGCCGAGCGGTTCAGCCGGAGCCCGGACGAAGCCAGCCGCTATGGCAAACGATCCGGCCAGCCGGTGGACTGGTGATCTCGATGCGAAAGCCGAAGACGCCGGCAACTCATGCGATGAACCGGGCGCGGTGCTCCGGCTTCGGCACGAAGCAGGTGTTGCGGCGGCCGGCGATCCGGTAGCGGTTGCGCGCCACCAGTTCGTAGAGCGGATCGCGGATGCTTTTCGGAATGATGCGCAGGGCGCTTGCAAGCCTCCACGGAAAGCCGAGCCCGGCCGCCATGCGCAACGACCCCTCGGATTTCAGATAGGCGATGCCGCCCTCGATCAGGATATTGGTTTCGTAGTCGCGGCTGTCGAGGCCATAGTGCCGGTAGAGCGCCGCGCCGAGCGCCGATTGCGCGGTGATGAAACGGTAACGGCCCTGCCGGTCATGGCGCAGAACGAAATTCACCCAGCCCGAGCAGAAGATACATTCGCCATCGAAGACGATGATCGGATGATCGTCGGCAAAATCGCGCACGGACGGATCGCTGCGGTAACTATAGGCCGGTCTCGGCTGCATCAGCTTGCCCCGCCGGGTGCAAGGCGAAAAGCGCCGGTGAGCGAAGGCGCTCCATCGGTCTCGACCTGGCCACGCTCGATCAGGTCTTCCAGATGGGCAAACACCGACAAAGCGGCAGCGCCATGCAGTCTTGGATCGGTGGTTGCGTAGATCACCTTGACCATCTCCGCAATATGGCTGTCGCCGGCCCGCACCCGCTCCAGAACGGCGCGCTCGCGCATCCGCCGGTGGGCGCGCAGGCCGCGCAGAAATGCCGCGGGTTGCTGTACCGGGCCGCCATGGCCGGGCAGGTAGAGCCGGTCGTCGCGGCCAAGCAGCTTTTCCAGCGAGGCCATGTAATCGGTCATCGATCCATCCGGCGGCGCGACGATCGAGGTCGCCCAGGCCATGACATGATCGGCGGAAAAGACGATGCCGGTCTCTTGAGGGCCACTGAGCGCGAAAGCCGCATGGTTTGCGGTATGGCCGGGCGTCAGAAGCGCGGTCAGCGACCAGCCGTCGCCTTCGACTCTGTCGCCATCGGCAAGCGCGATGTCGGGCATGAAATCCATGTCCGAGCTTTCGGCGAACGGATTGATCTCGCCTGAATGCAGCAGCCGCGCCGCCCGGTGCGGCCCTTCGGCGACGATCAGCGCGCCGGTTTCCGCCTTCAGCCGCCGGGCGAGCGGCGAGTGGTCGCGGTGGGTGTGGCTGACGGCAATATGGGTGACCTTGCGGCCCTTCAGCGCCGTCAGCAGCGCCTGGAAATGCGCTTCGTCCTCCGGCCCCGGATCAATCACCGCAACCGATGGGCCGCCGACGATGTAGCTGTTGGTGCCGTGGAAGGTGAAGGGGCCGGGATTGTTGACGGTGATGCGTTGAACGCCGTCTGCCACCGTCACCGCATCGCCATGGGCGGGCTTGAAGTCGAGGTCGAAATCCGGACCGTCCATGCGCCGTCTCTTCACTTGTACTCGACTTCGATGAACGACATGAAGTCCTTGCCGGCATTGACGACATTGTGCTCGACGCCGGCCTCGCGCCGGTAGGCCTGCCCCTTGACGATATCCACCCGCCTCTCGCCGCCCGGCTCCTCCAGGAGAAACCGGCAATCGGTCATCGGGATGACCACATAGCCCATGCCATGCACATGATGCCCGGTATCCGCCCCCGGCTCGAAATCCCAGCGGGTAATCCTGACAACATCGTCATCGAGAAGAACGGTCGGCTTGGCAGGCGGTCGGGCACGAAAAATGCTCATGGGGGTCTCCGGGTTTGCATGGAGACTAGAGGGCGGGAAGGGGGATGTGAAGGGCCTTGGCTTATCACCTTGCCCAGTGTTTGCCGCTTTCACCCCCCTCTGTCACTGCGTGACATCTCCCCCACAAGGGGGGAGATCATCCGTTTCTCTCGTCGCACCAATGCCAATGGAACGGGGAGCTGGGGGATCACGGCCAATCTCCCCCCTTGTGGGGGAGATGTCCCGAAGGGACAGAGGGGGTATGCCAGCCTCAGCCTCCACAATTACGCAAAAAAATCCACGCAAAACTCAAACTTAAACATTGTCGCAGACGTGCGGCTTTGCTAAACCGGCTCTCGATTTGGCAGGGCAATGTGTTCGCGCCAAGCGTTGGGGCGTAGCCAAGTGGTAAGGCACTGGTTTTTGGTACCGGCACCCCTGGTTCGAATCCAGGCGCCCCAGCCACATCTGATTTATCCTTGTTTATCATATACTTATCTTATATCAGAAGATTCTAAGTGTTACATGTTGGTGGATGATACGCATGGGCTTCTCATCGGTTACTCGGCTCACGACGATCCGAGAACGCCAGTGTTTGTTCGGTGATTCATGTATCGACTAAAAAGAAATGCGGCTTTGTCCGCGTCACTCGAGGCTGATTTTGAGAAGGAAGGCCAAAAGGCTGTTCTCTTTTCAATCATCGCATCTGTGCTAAGCATCATTGATAGCGCCGAAAGAAAAATTTCGGTTGCTGGAATCAGCATCGATTTAAAAGAGCAATTCCTAATCAACGGCGCGTTTTGCGCCCTTGCAATATACTTTGGCGTGGCGGTTTTTCTAACCGGGTTACGACTCTACGGCGCAGGATGGCCGAGAGGTTTCCAACTTTTTTACAAGCGCTATATTTTCCGTCGTAGAAATAAAAGTGAAGCTGGAAAATACAAACCTCGTCGAGTGAAGTTCGAAGTTAGATGTATTTGTTTCATGTTCAACACCTCTCTACTATTCGCCGGGGGCTGGGTTTTTGTCATCTACGTGTATGGAATCTTTTCCACTTTCCCTGATCTTGTGAAGATAATCTCGCTATTACTCGAAAAGCTTTTTCCGTGACCAATAGGTATTACAAGAACCCGACAAAGTAGTTACAGGCTCACTCCCGGATGCCTCCTAGCAACTACTGGTCGTAATTGATTGCAGGTCGGGTTTATGCATAGGTTATTTCTTCACCATTGTCGCTCTAACCGATTTTCGGTTATGTGATGAAGCAGAATGGCATCTAAGTTGGGATACATGCCCGTAACCACACCTGCCGATGCAAGGGCGCCTTGCACTGAATCCGGGGAGAGCCTAGGCGGAATAGACGCTTCAGTTCCTCTAGCGTATGAAAATGCTTCACCAACGAGCCCATAGACAACCGCCCAACCAATAGCATCGAATATTGCGTCATGGGTTGTCGCCGTGAACCCAGTCACATACGGATGTATCGTGCCTACACCCACATTCGATTGACGGGCCTGCTGCACCTGAAAGTGCTTGAGGATATTGGCGAGTCGCTCTTGAGAGACCCCATCGGCATGTTCAATGCACTCCTTGAGCCCAGGTATAATGGAGTCAGGCAATGGCTGGAATGCAGTAGGTGCCGGGGTGTGAAAGCCTATGGGAGTATGGCCGGGATGAAATCGGAGCATTAAGTTGTTGCGGGCAACATTCGATAGCTCGGAAAGGATCGCTGGCAATACTGCACGGGCGGCGACCAGCTTATTGTATCGACGTTCGTTCTCAATGTCGTTTGATTGAATGATCTGGAGCCTGTTGCCGCGCAGCGCGAGGAACGCAGCTGCGATAGAAAAAAGTGCGACGACAAAACTTCCAAGCATTCCGATCCATGCGGAATTTTCCATAGGGAAATCTAGCATTGCAAAAAGGATCAAGAATCCAAGCGTTGCAATGAACATTCCAAGCGCAACGCCGTCGAAATACGTGATCTGCTTCAATCTGTAGTGCCGCATGAATCCCCCAGGTTCGATAACTTCCTTGGAATCCATATCGCAATGTAGCCAAATGGGAAGCTCGCCGATTTTACCGACCCGTCTGTTTTCGGTTCTTGAACAAAGCGTTGCGCTGTCGTAATCTTCGGCATGGTGATTGGAGCTGGATACTTCACCCGCCGCTTTGCTGCTAAGCTAGGAATTGGAACCGGACAGAGGCTTGCCAGCCTGTCCGGACACAACAAAAGCCCGCCGAGATGATCGGCGGGCTTTATCATTTAATCATACTGCGTGTTCAATCGTCCGCGTCCGGCACGCGAAGCCCGTTTACAGTCACCTCGCTTGAAAAGCTGAAGCTGATCTTCGTGCCGGGAACATCGACAAGAGCCTTGGCGGTCTGTGTCGCCGTATAAAGCTGATCGAGCACGTCGTCAGGCACCTGGGCGAAGGCGTGAGGATCCAGCTTGCGTGCTGTCGCCAAGCGCTGTTGAGCGTCCTCGATGATATTGCGCGCAACGGCGCGAAGCGCTTTGTGGATCCTCTAGATGAACATTGAGCGGGCTATGCCTGCCCCTTAGAAACGTTGCAGAAGATAGCGCGTTGGTCTGGCGGCCCAAAAAGAGAAACTCGCCGATTTTCGCCGGCGCGCCGTTCGCTTTACATCAGGTTCAAACTTGCCAACGCCGGTCGCGGCTGCCACGTTAAGCTGGCTTGATTCACGCTGATAAGAGGGGGAGCACATGGCTCACAAGTTTGAAATCTACAAAGACAAGGCTGGCGAATTTCGTGTTCGCTTCAAATACAACAACGAAGTGATGTTTGCGACCGAAGGTTATTCCAGCAAGGCGAGTGCTCAGAATGCCATCGATTCGATCAAGAAAAATGGCCCCGTTGCGCCCGTTGAGGATAATAGCTGAATCTCATTAAATGCCTCAAAACAAAGCCCGCCGGTGAAGATCGGCGGGCTTTGTTGTATCAGCACAGTCCGTGGCCAAAAACCTTACTTCGCCTGGTCGCCCGCCAAAAACTCCTCGCACCAGCTCGGGCCGGAGGATTTCTTGACGTCGCCGAGTACCGTGATCGAGCGGATGACGTAGTCGGAGGAGACGTTGAGCTGGACGGAGCAGGAGAGGAATTCGGTGCGGGCTGAGGCGGTCTTCTTGCCCTTCTTGCCGTTTTCGCCTTCGGCATATTGCGCCGCGATCGTCCGCTTCTTGTAGCCGCCCTTCCAGGAATAGACCGTCATGTCGCCGCTGGAGACGTCCGACTGCGGCGGGCCGAAGGCGGCGAAGAAGACGCCGGCGGGCTGTCCCTTCCAGCGGGCTTCGACGGCATTGCGGGCCGGGCCCACGGTGGTGCAGCCGGCAAGCGCCAGCGCAAGGCCAGCCACAGTCATCAAGCGGAAATTCATCTGGTCACGTCCTTTGGCTTTGGTTCTGAAACATCGGTCGCCCCGGCGGCGCAAAGCGCTGGCAGCCAAGGCTTGTCGCCTCAGCCTCTAGCGCTAAACCGATTGAAAGAAAATCGGCGCAACGACTTATATGCGCGGTCATGCGCATAAATTTGCAAGCGTTGCCGAAAGGCCCCAGCAGCGGCGGCGGATGGCTGCGGAAATCCGGTGAAAGCGGCGACGGGGCGGTCGTATTACGGGCTGGCGGAAGATGCCGGACGGTGCCGGTTCCGGTGTTGTCGCGCGACTTATCCTGTTGTTTTCAGGCCGCTTGCCGATTTTTCACAATTGCGCCTTGTGGAAAGGAAAATGCTGTTCTATAGAGGCGCCGCTGGTCACGGAGTGTAGCGCAGCCTGGTAGCGCACGTCGTTCGGGACGACGGGGTCGGAGGTTCGAATCCTCTCACTCCGACCAGCTTGAACCCCCGACAATCATGGGTTCTGAAAGAATTTCCCGATCTTAACATTAGAATAATCTCAAGTACCCGACAGAAATCCCGACAGATATTTTTTTCGGCTGTAGGGATAGTACTTTTCTTGATCTTAGATTGTGAAGTTTCAACTCAACCCTAGGGCGCGAAGTGGCGTCGAGACGGATTATGTTGACGGCGACGCGTCGTCATGGAACATCCCATAGATAACTTAAGGGTTCGTATGGTCGACGCGATTTGGACGACAAGAGAGATCGTGACGGCGGTGGTAGGGACAGGAGTGATTTCCGCGTTCGCATCTTCGGCGCTTACTTGGATCGGTGACATCGTCCGATTTAACTCGCGTTCAAAACGCGACAAGACCTATCTCTGCATGAGGGTGACATCCGCGCTGGAAGCTTACGCGATCAGGTGCGCTGAGATAATTGAAGCGGCAGATGCTCATTATGGCCAAACGAAATCTCCGCTTATCATCAGCCTGCCAGAGCCTCCGGTTTACCCGCACGACATCGAGTGGAATTCAATTGATTCGAAGATCGCTTATCGGTTGATGAGCTTTCTTAATGAGTATGAGGCGAGAGCAGCTGATGCTCGGCACGTCAGCCACTTCGAAGGAAATCCTTTCGATGTGCAGGAAGCCGCGAGATCAACAGGAAAAAAGGCATACGAGCTTGCTAACGTCCTGAGAGGGGTCGCCAGTCTTTCGCCTCCTGACCTTGGAAGGGTGCTTACACCCTTATTCAAGTAACGAATGGAATCCGAACCCCTAAGCGGGCGCGAAGCATCCCCACCGCAGATAAGTCCTCCCCCCAGCCTGTGACCGAGGGGAGGGGCTGGTTCAGCCCCAATGGGGCGACTTGCCGCTCCCGGGCCCGCCGTCTTTGCCCTTGGAGGTGCCGAATGCGTTCTGCCGAGCGGCGCCGTAAGCGACTTCAAACCCCGCCTGATTCGTCACAACGGATAGCTTCTTCATGGGCGAGGGCGCGGTGGCGGCAAATGCCGTACCGGCCAGGGTGCACGATACCGCAACGGCAAAAATGAACTTCATGATCTGTCTCCTTTAGTGCTGACAGGCTCCAAACGGAGCGTGTCTTCGCTGCATGCGCAGGAAGAATCCGTGCCTAGGCCGGTCAGCGTCCAAGGGACATACGGCATCCGCCGTATTTCGACCGCCGTCAGGGCGGGAAATGAAAGAGATGGTTACCGGCTGATGACCTGCGCACCTGCGTTTGCACCGGCAAGGCGGCTGGATCCGGCCTCTCGTCCCCGGACCGGCGCTCTCTCCTGTATCGGACCGCAGTCTTGCTTGACCGAAAAACGAAATGTGAATTACAACGGCTGATCTCTGCAGTGTTGCAGCCCCCGTCATCTCCCGCGCCCGCTGTCCTGGCGGTCACCCGGCTTCTCAGCAGGAATTTCCGCGATGTTCGATATTTTATGGCGCAGCGTGGCAATCGGCGTTGGCGGCACCGTGCTGATGGATGTCTGGGCTTTGCTACTGTTTCTGGTGGCTGGCCAGAGCAAGCCGAACTGGGCGCCGGTCGGGCGCTGGTTCTGGCATTTGCGCACCGGAAAAGTCTTTCACGACGATATCGGCACGGCCGAGCCCTATGCCCACGAGCAGGCGCTCGGCTGGATCAGCCATTATGCCGTCGGCATCGCCTATGGCATCCTGCTGGTCGCCTTCACCGGGCCTTTATGGCTGGCAGCACCGACCTTCCTGCCGGCCTGGATCGTCGGCATCGTCACCATCGGCGCCGGCTGGTTCCTGCTGCAGCCGGGCCTCGGTATCGGCTGGGCCGCCTCGAAACTGCCGAATGCCAACAAGGTGCGTTTGCTGAATTTTCTCTCGCACACGGTGTTTGCCGCCGGCATGTACGGCACGGCACTGCTCCTGGCGTGAGCAAGATGTTTCTGGCCACAGCCACCGGCATGTTATGGCTGTCGCGCACAACGCCGTTTGAGGACATGACTTGAAAAAGATAGACGACCTGATCGCTTCCGTGACCAGCATCCACGACCGCTACAAGGCAGGCCGCATGGAGCGCGAAACCGTGCGCGAATGGGTGCTTGGCCTCGGCGGATACCCGGCACCCTATGCCGAACCGCTGAGCGAAGCCGCCGCTTGGTTCAAGCCGCTGCGCGATCTGGAGGACGATGCGCTGAAGGCAGCCGATCTGGAGCGGCTGAAGGCGATCGTCGAGGCGGGGCGCTGATCGCGTCAGATATTGAACGGTTCAACGGCCGCTGAGGTTACGCGGCCATCGATCCTTCCAACGCTTTTCCAGGCTGCTGATAAAGTCATTCTCTCGGCATTTGGTAGATCATTTTGGAAATTATGCGATTGCCAAATCCTCCGTCATTCCTGTGCCCGTCACAGGAATCCAGCCAGCTCAAGTCCTTGAGCTGAAAGAGTTTTTTGACCCGACAGACGTCGGGTCGCTGGATCCCCGCCACAAGGGCGAGGAGGACGGAGAGTGGGGTGCGGCTTTCGTCAAATCATCATCTTCAGGGTTTTTCATTAGCCTGTTAGAGAATGGCCGCAAGCGCCGCCATCGACCTTTTGTCGGCGGCGCGTGCGAGACAAACCATGTCAGATGCCGCCGGCGGCATCCTCGAAGATCTGCGACGCTTCACTGGCAGTCATACGCAGCAGGTCGGTTTCGTCGCGGCGGCGCGAGAACAGCTCGGTTGCCATCAGCTGGTCGGCCAGGTCGGCTGGCAGCGACAGGACCACGCGGGTCTCGTCCGAACGAAGGCCGGTCACCGAGGAGCGCTTGGCGGTGATCATGCCACCGGCCACCGTGTTGTTGGTGTCCGGGTCGATCAGGATGAAGGCGCCGGTGGTGCGGTTCTGTTCATAGGCGTCGAAAACCGCATTCTCATCGAAGGAAAGATGGACTTTGCCGATGCCGTTCATCGCCAGGACGCCCGTCCGCTGGTGCCAATTGCCGGTCTTCAGGTCAAGCTGGCTGAACGGGTTGGCGGTGACGCGCTGGCGGCGCGAGCCGCTTTTCAGCCAGTAGCGCCGGCCCGGCTGAATGCCTTCCGACTGCAGGGCAACGAGGTGAGCATCGAAATCGAGACCGACCTGCGGCTGGCTTTCGAGCGAAACGATCATGTCGCCGCGCGACACGTCGACCTGGCGGTCGAGCACGAGGGTGATCGCATCGCCGGCAACGGCGGCGTTGCGCACCAGATCGAAGGTGACGATCTTGGTGACGTTGGCAACCATGCCCGACGGCAGGATGACGACACTGTCGCCGGGCTTGACGGAACCGCCGGCAACCGTGCCCTGATAGCCGCGAAAGCTTTCGCCGGGGCGCGAGACGCGCTGCACCGGCAGGCGGAAGCCGACCGTTTGGGCGGAGCGGACGGTTGCCAGTTCCAGCGCCTCGACCAAGGTCTGGCCCTCGTACCAGGGCATCGAAGCCTTGCCGTCATAGACGACGTTTTCGCCCTTCAGCGCCGACATCGGGATGGCGGTGATCTGGCGCACGCCGAGCGATACGGCGAGTTCGCGAAATTCGTGGGTGATCTGCTCGAAACGGGCGCGGTCATAACCGACGAGATCGAACTTGTTGACGGCCAGAACGAACTGCTTGATGCCCATCAGCGAGGCGATGGTCGCATGGCGGCGGGTCTGTTCCAAAAGGCCGGTGCGGGCATCGACCAATAGCACGGCGAGGTCGGCGGTCGAGGCGCCGGTTGCCATGTTGCGGGTATACTGCTCGTGGCCGGGCGTGTCGGCGACGATGAAGGAGCGCTTGTCGGTGGCGAAATAGCGATAGGCGACATCGATGGTGATGCCCTGTTCGCGCTCTGCCTGCAGGCCGTCGAGCAGAAGCGCGAAATCGGGCAGGCCGAGATCGTTCTGCTTGCCACTGTCACGGCGCAGCGTTGCTGCCTGGTCTTCCTTGACCGCCTTGGTATCCCAGAGCAGACGGCCGATCAGGGTGGACTTGCCGTCATCGACGCTGCCGCAGGTGATGAGGCGCAGCGGGCGGGTGTCGCGCGGCAGGCGCGTGGGCTCGACCGCCGGGAAAGCGGTGATCGTGCCGGTGGAAACCTCGGTCGTTTGAGCGATTGCGGAAACGGTCATCAGAAATATCCTTCGCGCTTCTTCTTTTCCATCGAGCCGGACTGATCGCGGTCGATGGCGCGGCCCTGCCGTTCGGAAACCGTGGCGATTTCCAGTTCGGCAATGACCTCTTCGAGATTGGTGGCCTGGGATGGGATGGCGCCCGTCAGCGGAAAGTCGCCCAGGGTGCGGAAACGGATCGAACCGTGCTGGACGGTTTCGCCGGGCTGCAATTCCAGCCGCGGATCTTCGGCGAGAATCATCATGCCGTCGCGCTCGATATAGGGGCGTTCCTTGGCATAGTAGAGCGGCACCAGCGGGATGTCTTCCACCTGGATGTAGCGCCAGATATCGACTTCGGTCCAGTTCGACAGCGGGAAGGCGCGCACGCTTTCGCCCTTGCGGATCATGCCGTTATAGACGTTCCAGAGTTCGGGACGCTGGGCGCGCGGATCCCAGCGATGCTCCGGCGTGCGGAACGAATAGATGCGTTCCTTGGCGCGGCTGGCTTCCTCGTCGCGGCGGGCGCCGCCGAAAGCGGCGTCGAAGCCGCCGGCGTCCAGCGCCTGGCGCAGGCCCTCGGTCTTCATGATGTCGGTAAACAGCGCCGAACCGTGGGTGAACGGCGTGATGTTTTCGGCCTTGCCGCGCGGATTGATGTGCTCGATGAAGTCGAGATCGTATGTCTTGACGATGTCGTTGCGGAACGCGATCATCTCGGCAAATTTCCAGCCGGTGTTCACATGCAGGAGCGGAAACGGCACGCGGCCCGGATAAAAGGCTTTTCGCGCCAGATGCAGCAGCACGGAACTATCCTTGCCGACGGAATAGAGCATCACCGGCTTTTCGAACTCGGCGGCCACCTCGCGAAAGATATGGATCGCTTCGTTTTCGAGCGCCTTCAGATGCGGATCGAGCGGTGCCTTTGCCGTCTGCGGATTGTGCAGTTCCGTTTCCGGAAGAGTAGTGGGCATTTCAAGTCTCCGGGAGTGTCTGTGATGCGAGCCGGCGCGGATTATCGCGCGTTGCTGCTGGAAAGAGGGTTGCTGGAAAGCGGCACGCTTGAGATCGAGGATGCTTGCGGGATCGCCGAGGCTGCGGTTTCTGCGACATGCAGGCCGCATTCGCGCGTCTCGTCGTTTTCCCACCACCAGCGGCCGGCACGCTCGGGCTCGCCCGGCTTGATGGCGCGGGTGCAGGGCTCGCAGCCGATCGACGGGTAACCACGGGCATGCAGCGGATTGACCGGGATCGCTTCATCAGCGACATGGGCACGGATCGTTTCGATGTCCCAGTCGGCCAGCACGTTGATCTTGATCAGGCCACGGTCGAGATCGGCTTCGGCAAACGGCGTGTCGGCACGGTTGCCGGACTGGCCACGGCGCAGGCCGGTGATCCAGAAGGATGCCCCTTCAAGTGCACGCGCAAGAGGCTTCACCTTGCGCGCGCCGCAACAGGCATGCCGGGCTTCGATGCTGTCGTAAAAGCCGTTCAAGCCGTACTTGGCGGCATAGGCGTCGATATCGTCCTGCTCGGGATAGAATCGCTTGATCAGGATGCCATAGGTTTCTTCCGTCTTGTCGATCAGCGCCACGGTCTCGTTGAAGAGGCGGCCGGTCTGAAGCGTCGAAACCTCGATACCATGTTTGCCGGTACCGATCGCAGCCGTAATGACCTGATCCTCGATGCCGAGGCTGGTGGTGAAGACCGATTTGCCCTCGATCGACGCGATCAGCGCCAGCCGGCCGGAAAGATCGAGATTTTCCAGTTGGCTGTTGAGCGCTGTGGCGCGGTTTTCAAGCGATGCGGATGTCATGGGAGGATATCCTGTTCTGTTGTCCCGGAATATCGCAGCCATGTGTGACAAAAGACAGAAAAACGGATTTCTAATGTTGGCGGATCAGAGCAAATATCTCTCCGATCGGCAAAAAACGCAGAAAAGCGCCAGAATTCGCGATTTTAAGCATAAAATCTATGATTTTTATAGTTTATTACACGGGTTTTGTCCATGCCACGATCGCGTTCGCTGCGTGATCAGTATCGCTGTGCCTGAACAAAGCCGGACACGAGACCCGGCTCTTTGAAGGCAGGTGACCTGAAGGCTGACCGATGGCCTAGAACTCCACCCAGTCGCCGCCCGGCGCTCTGCCGCCAACGGCATAAACCTTGGCCGTATGAGCCACATGCACCGGTGCTGCGCGGTTTGTGGTCTGCGTGCTGGCTCGTGCCACGGTTGCGCTCCCGCTGCCGGTCTTGAAACGGGTCAGGAGTTGCGTCAGCGCGCCGGCCTCGTTGGCAAGGCTGTGGCTTGCTGCGGTCGATTGCTCGACCATGGCGGCGTTCTGTTGCGTGCCCTGGTCGATGGTGTTGACGGCGGTGTTGATCTGCTTGATGCCGGAGGACTGTTCGCGGGCACTTTCGACGATCGCGGTCACATGAGTGCTGATTTCCTGGACCTCGGCGATGATGCCTTCCAGTGCCGTACCGGTTTCGCGCACCAGCGAGACCCCTGACCTGACCTGTCCGCTGGAAGCGGCAATCAGCGTCTTGATCTCCCGGGCAGCCTGGGCCGAGCGCTGGGCCAGTTCGCGCACCTCCTGGGCAACGACGGCAAAGCCCTTTCCGGCATCGCCGGCCCGCGCGGCCTCGACACCGGCGTTCAGTGCCAGAAGGTTGGTCTGGAAGGCGATATCGTCGATGACGCCGATGATGCTGGAGATTTCCCGCGAGGAGGCTTCGATGCCGCTCATCGCATCGATGGCATTGCCGACGATCTGGCCGGACCGTTCGGCAGCGCTGCGGGTCCGCACCACCAACAAGCCTGCTTCCTCGGCCCGCTTGCTGGCATCCGAGACAGTGACCGAGATCTGGTCGAGCGCTGCGGCGGTCTCCTCGACCGAGGCTGCCTGCTGTTCGGTACGCTTGGAGAGGTCGGCGGCGGCGACACGGATTTCGGACGCACCGGCGCTGATGCCGCGGGCGGTTTCGCCGACCGATCGCAGCGCATCCTCAAGATTGCCGACCGAGCTGTTGAAATTGCTGCGCAGCGCATCGAGATGGGCGGCAAGGGCCGTATCGATCCTATAGGTCAGGTCGCCTTCCGCCAGCTTGTCGAGGCCGAAGGCGAGCGCGGAGACTGCCGACTGCACCTCTGCCGCCTCGGCAGCCTTCTGGGCTTCGCGCTCTTGCCGGTCGCGCTCGGAAAGCGAACGGTTGCTCTCTGCCTCCTTCTCAAGACGCAGGCGATCATGGGCATTGTCGCGGAAAACCGCGATGGCGCCGGCCATCTGGCCGATTTCGTCACGGCGGCCTTCGCCGAAGATCGCGACATCGAGATTGCCGCCCGCCAGCTGCCGCATGGCTTCGCGCAGCCGCGTCAGCGGCCGGAACAGACCGGCGATGACGAACCAGACGGTCGCCGCGAGCGCCGCCATTGCAAACGCCGCGATCACCGCCTTCGACAGGATGAGGCTGTCTTTCTCGGCCCTGGCAGCCACCAGTTCGCGGTTGGCCTCGTTCAGTTGCAGCTCGATCAGCGCGCCGATCCGCAGGCTGAGCGGGTCGATGATGGTGTACAGTTCCGTGTCGATGAAATGTTCGAGGGCGGGGCGATCGCGCTGCTGCATGATATCCTGCAGGTTCCGGATCGCTGCAGCGCTGGCTGCCCTTGCAGCATCAAACGCATCGGCCAGCATTGTTTCGGCTTCCGTCAGCTTGGTTGCCTCATAGGCAAACCATTTCGCCTCGATGGTCAAAAGGGCATCCGCGACGGCCCTGGCGCCGGCGGCCCAGTCGAGTGCGCCGCTGCTTACCTTGTGGGCGGTATCGACGATATTGACCGCATACATGTCGGCGACGGTCTTCAGTTGCGCCACCGGCCCCAGCCGGTCGGCGACGATCG
Source organism: Pararhizobium sp. DWP1-1-3 (assembly GCF_049896125.1). Lineage (NCBI taxonomy): Bacteria > Pseudomonadati > Pseudomonadota > Alphaproteobacteria > Hyphomicrobiales > Rhizobiaceae > Pararhizobium > Pararhizobium sp. DWP1-1-3. The sequence continues at coordinate 183,786 of NZ_JAFCTR010000002.1, read as the reverse complement.
ATTCGGTGCGCTTGGAAATGGAGGTCATCGCGTTGAAGGCGGTCGCGATCATCACAACCATGGAAAGAGCGATCAGAAACAGGCAGATGAGCAAGCGTGATTTGATTGTCATGGTCTACTTCTCGGTTGCCGGCAAGGCACGCGTCCGCAGGCGATGACGGCGCCAATGAGGGCGCGGGCATTCGACATGATGGGCCTTGGCAAGGTGGTTATGACGATCGGGCAGGACACCGGAAACAGAGGGCGATGTCCCATCATGGGCCGCCGCCAAGTGTCCGCTCTGTCTACAGAATTAACAATCGAAGATTAAAATTTATTAAATTATAAGTTGCATTCGCGGTTAATGCACGTTTTCTAGGCAGAAAGCCGCAATTCGTGCAAATCCAGTCGCTGGCGCAGGATATTGCGCAGGTTCAACAGCGCCTTACCCCTGCGCATTTGCCGTTTGAAAGTCTGCCCTCATGACCACCGTCAGGCCGTCACCGGTCGCTGGTCTGCCAGCGCGGGTTGATCCACGGTTCCTGATTGCTGCGGGGCAGGGGCTGCTTGCCGAGAATGTGATCGGCGGCCTTTTCGCCGGTCATGATCGAGGGACCGTTGAGATTGCCATAGGTGACATGCGGGAAGATCGATGAGTCGGCCACGCGCAGCCCATCGACACCGATGACGCGGGTTTCCGGGTCGACCACCGCCATCGGATCGTTCTTGTCGCCCATCCGGCAGGTGCCGCAGGGGTGATAGGCGCTTTCCAGATGCTCGCGCAGGAAGGCGTCGATCTGGTCGTCGGTCGTCACGCTCTCGCCCGGCTGGATTTCCGGGCCGCGATACTGGTCGAATGCCTGCTGGCCGAAGATCTCGCGGGTGAGGCGGACGCAGTGGCGGAATTTTTCCCAGTCTTCCGGATGGCTCATATAGTTGAACTGGATGACCGGATCGGCCTTGACGTCGGGCGAGCGCAGCGTCACCGAGCCACGCGATTTCGAATGGTTGTAGCCGACATGCACCTGGAAGCCGTGGCTCTTTGCCGCCGCCTTGCCGTCATAGGAAATTGCCACCGGCAGGAAGTGATACTGGATATCCGGCTGCTTGATGCCGGGGGCGGAACGCAGGAAGGCGCAGGCCTCGAACTGGTTGGAAATGCCGAGCCCCGACTTGGTGAACAGCCATTGTGCACCCGCAACCCCCTGCCAGAACCAGGGCAGCCAAGAATAGAGCGACACCGGTTTGGTCGAAACCTGCTGGAAATAGAATTCCATATGGTCCTGAAGGTTGGCGCCGACACCCGGCCGGTCGGCCTTCACCGCGATGCCCATCTCCTTCAGGTGCGCGCCCGGACCGATGCCCGACAGCATCAGCAGTTTTGGCGAGTTGAACGAGGAGGCCGAGACGATCACCTCGCGATTGGCCTTCACCACCTCGATCTTGCCGCCGCGCTCGATTTCGACCCCGACAGCCCGGCCGTTCTCGATGACGATTTTTCGCGCATAGCAGCGGATGAGTTCGACATTGGGGCGCTTCAAGGCCGGCTTGAGGTAAGCCGATGCCGCCGACCAGCGCCGGCCGTTATGAACGGTCTGCTCCATCAGGCCGAAACCTTCCTGCTTGGAGCCGTTATAGTCGTCGGTCAGCTCGAACCCGGCCTGCTGTCCGGCATCGACGAAGGCCTTGAACAGCGGGTTCTTGTAGGAGCCGCGCCGCACGTGCAGCGGCCCGTCGGTGCCGCGCCAGCCGTCCTCGCCGCCATGCGAATTTTCCATCCGCTTGAAATAGGGCAGCACGTCGGCATAGCCCCAGCCACGGGCGCCAAGCGCTTCCCATTCATTGTAGTCTTCCATCGAGCCGCGCACATAGACCATGCCGTTGATCGACGACGACCCGCCGATCACTTTTCCACGCGGTGCGGTGATCCTGCGGTTGTTGAGGTTCGGCTCGGGCTCGGACAGATAACCCCAGTTGTAGCGGCTCATGCTCATCGGCCAGGCCAGCGCTGCCGGCATCTGGATAAACGGCCCGAAATCGCTGCCGCCGAACTCCAATACCAGCACCGTGTTCTTGCCGTCCTCGGACAGGCGGTATGCGAGTGCGGAGCCTGCGGAGCCCGAACCGATGATGACGAAATCTGCGCTGTGCATGGAATAGGCCTCTTTTGGTTCGGCATGCGGTGGTTCGGTCATCTCCCCCCTTGAGGGGGAGATGTCGGCGTTGCCGACAGAGGGGGGGTGGGCCAGCGCGGAGTTCGAGGAGAGCCACCCCCCTCTGTCCCTCCGGGACATCTCCCCCTCAAGGGGGGAGATCAGCCGCAGGATTCCGTCAATAAGGCGCCTGCACCGGGCTCATCGCGACGTAGACGCTCTTCAGCTCCGTGTAGTGATTGAGCGCCGCCAGCGAATTTTCGCGCCCGAAACCGGACTGCTTGGATCCGCCGAACGGCACTTCGACGGGGGCGAGGTTATAGGTGTTGATCCACAGCGTGCCCGCTTCGAGCCGGTCGACGACGCGGTGGGCGCGGGTGAGGTCGGACGTGAAGACACCGGCCGAAAGCCCGAACTCGGTGCCGTTGGCACGTGCGATCACCTCGTCCTCGTTGTCGAAATCGAGCACGCACATCACCGGCCCGAAAATCTCTTCCCGGGCGATGGTCATATCGTCGGTGACATCGGCAAACACGGTCGGCTGGATGTAGGTGCCTTCGGCGGACACATCGTTCGGAATGCCGCCGCCGGTCAGAAGCGTCGCGCCCTCGGCCTTGCCCTTCTCGATATAGGCAAACACCTTGTCGAGCTGGGCGCGCGACACCATCGGGCCGAGCTGGGTTTCCTCAACCATCGGGTCGCCGATGATGATCTTTTCGGTGCGCTCCTTCAGCCGCGACAGGAATTTCTGCTTGATGCCCTTCTGGACGAAGACGCGGGTGCCGTTCGAGCAGACCTGGCCGGTCGAATAGAAATTGCCGAGCATGGCGCCGCCGATGGCGCTTTCGAGATCGGCGTCGTCAAAAACGATCAGCGGCGACTTGCCGCCAAGCTCCATCGTCACATGCTTCAGCTGGGAAGCGGCGGCGCCCGCCACCTTGCGGCCGGTCTCGACCGAGCCGGTCAGCGACACCTTGGCGACATCCTTGTGGTTGACCAGCAGCGGTCCGGTGGTGCGGTCGCCCTGGATGACATTGTAGAGGCCCTTCGGCAGGCCGGCCTCGAACAGGATTTCGGCGATCTTCAAGGCGCCAAGCGGCGTGTTTTCCGACGGCTTGAACACCATGGCATTGCCGGATATCAGCGCCGGTGCACCCTTCCAGCAGGCGATCTGCTGCGGATAGTTCCAGGCGCCGATGCCGACGCAGACACCGAGCGGCACCCGCTTGGTAAAGGCGAAATCGCCGCCGAGCGGGATATAGTCGCCGTTGAGGGCCGCTGCCGCGACGCCGCCGAAGAATTCGAACGCATCGGCGCCCGAGGTCGGATCGGCGACGATGGTTTCCTGGATCGGCTTGCCGGTATCGAGCGTTTCCAGCTCCGACAGTTCGCGGTTGCGCGCGCGCATGATGTCGGCGGCGCGTTTCAAAATGCGGCCGCGCGCCGTCGGGCTCATCGCCGCCCATTCGCCCTGCGCGCGTTTGGCGCTGGCGATCGCCTTGTCGACGATGGCAGGGGTTGCCGCATGCAGCCGGGCGATCACTTCGCCGGTGGCCGGATAGATGCTGTCGAAGGCGGCGCCGTTGATATCCTCGACATATTCGCCGTCGATGAAATGGGAGGCTGGTGGCTGGGCTTTCATCTTATTCCCCTCGCGGAAAGCGTTTGGACTCTTCGAGATTGTCGAGATTCATGTGGTTGCGCATGTAGCGCTCGGATGCTTTTTGCAGCGGCTGGTGATCCCAGGGATAATAGGCGCCGTTCCTCAGCGCCTCGTAGACCACCCAGCGCCGCGCCTGGCTTTCGCGCACGGCGGAATCGAACGCTTCCATGTCCCAGCGGCTGTCGCGCATCGCCTGGAAGGCACGCAGCGTCGGCGCATTTGCGGGCACGGTGGCAAGGTTGGTCAATTCCAGCGGATCGGCCTCGAGATCGTAGAGCTGGTCCGGATCGAGCGCGCAGTGAATGTACTTCCACTTGCCCTCGCGGATGCCGACCAGCGGCGCATAGGAGCCCTCTGCGGCATATTCCATCAGCACCGGCGCAATACGCTCCGCGCCGTTGATCACCGGCACCAAGCTTTCGCCGTCGGTCCAGGGCATGATCTCGTCCATCGAAATCCCGGCGAGATCGCAGAGCGTCGGCGTCAGATCGAGGTTGGAGGTCGGTGCCAGATGCAGACCGGGGGGGATGCCGGGACCGGCGACCATCAGCGGCACGCGGGCCGAACCCTCGAAGAAGTTCATCTTGAACCACAATCCGCGCTCGCCGAGCATGTCGCCATGATCCGAGCAGAACAGGATCAGCGTGTCATCCAGCATGCGGGTGCGGGTCAGCGTATCGACGAGTTCGCCGACCTTTTCGTCGAGATAGGAAATATTGGCGAAATAGGCCTGCCGCGAACGACGGACATTGTCTTCGGTGACCGAAAAATTCCGGTAGTCGCAGGCAAGGATCAGCCGTTGCGAATGCGGGTCCTGCTCGGCAAGCGGCATGTCGCCGACCTCGGGAAGCAGCTGGTCGCAGTCGTTGTAGAGGTCCCAGAATTTGCGGCGCGCCACATAGGGGTCGTGCGGATGGGTGAACGAGACGGTGAGCGCCCAGGGGCGGCGCGCCTCGTCATCCTGTTCGCGGCTGAGCTGGTAGAGCTTCTGGTTGGCCAGAAACGCCACCTCGTCGTCATATTCCATCTGGTTGGTGATCTCGGCAATACCGGCGCCGGTGACGGAGCCGAGATTGTGATACCACCAGTCGATCCGCTCACCCGGCTTGCGGTAATCCGGCGTCCAGCCGAAATCGGCGGGATAAATATCCGTCGTCAGCCGCTCCTCAAAGCCGTGCAACTGGTCCGGGCCGACGAAATGCATCTTGCCTGACAGCGCTGTGTAGTAACCAGCGCGGCGCAGGTGATGGGCATAGGTCGGGATCGACGAGACATATTCGGCGGCATTGTCATAGACCTGCGTCCGGCTCGGCAATTGCCCGGCCATCAGCGAGGCGCGGGCAGGGGCGCAGAGCGGCGAGGACGTATAGTTGTTGCGGAAGCGTGCCGAGCGCTTGGCCAGCGCCTTCATATGCGGCGCGTGCAGGAAGTCCGCCGGACCGTCCGGAAAGAACTTTCCGTTCAGCTGGTCGACCATGATGATCAGAATGTTCGGCCGGGTCATGCGGCATTGTCCTGTGGCTGGCGGGCATTGAGATTGAGCGTGATATAGTCGTCGGTGAGCGCGATCGAAGCGTCCGCCGTCACCGGCGAGGAGCCGAGCGCCCGGCGAATATAAAGCCCGTCGATCATCGCCGCCGTGCCCTCTGCGATGCGCTGCGCATCATCTGCGACACAGAGCTGCTTGAGGTTGGAAACCAGATTGGAATGCAGCCGCCGCGCATAGATCACCAGGAACCGGCGCGTCTCTTCCGAACGTTGCGCTTCGGAGTAGAAGGCGAGCCAGGCGGCAATGGTCTCCGGCGAAAACTGGTCGGCCTGGAAGCTCACCCGCACGATCGCCGACAGCCGCTCGCGCGGCGTTGAGGCGGCGCTCAGAGCCTTCACCGTGTCGTCGCGCAACTGCTTCAGAAGGGAGCGCACCGTCTCGACCAGCAGCTGCTCCTTGCTGCCGAAATAATGATGGGCGAGCGCCGCCGAAACGCCGGCTTGCCGGGCGATGTCGGACATGGTGACCGACAGCGTACCCTGATCGCCGATCACATGCAGCGCCGCATCGACAAGCGCCTTGCGGCGCACCGGTTCCATTCCGACTTTTGGCATAAATGCTCCCTTATTACAGACAGTGTATTTTTGATTGATCCATCAATCAATAAAAAATCGAGGCTGTGACAAGGATTTTCTTGCCACTGAAACAATCCCGGGTTCAACTGGCAATGGCTGTCGCGAGCGGCCGAGCAAGAGGATGCGCGCCCATGAAATCCTTGTTTTCCTCCTGGCAGGCATGGGCGCTTCTATCGGCGGCCTTTGCGGCTTTGACGGCGATCTTCGCCAAGATCGGCATTGAAAACGTCAATTCCGATTTCGCCACCTTCATCCGCACCATCGTCATCCTGTTTGCCATCGCCCTGATGCTGTTCCTGACCGGCAACTGGCAGGAGCCCTCGACGGTATCTGGCAAAAGCTGGCTGTTTCTGGTCCTGTCGGGGCTGGCGACGGGGGCGTCGTGGCTCTGCTATTTCCGGGCGCTGAAAATGGGCAATGCGGCGCAGGTCGCGCCGGTCGATAAGCTCAGCGTCGTGCTGGTCGCCATGTTCGCGGTGCTGTTCCTCGGCGAGCGGCTCTCTGCCGCCCATTGGCTCGGTGTCTGCATGGTTGGCTGCGGCGCCGTGCTCTTGGCGCTGAAGATTTGAATGCGAAATTCTGAAGCCGGGCAGCGCATGTTAAAATGTTGTTATTCTATCCAGGATTACATATGAAAATGATGAAATATCTGGAGGTTGCATCATGGTTGAAGCTGTCAATATTGCTCTCAGGCCGTCGCTGAAGGAAAAGTGGGGATGGTTCGTCGCCCTCGGCGTGGCGCTGATCATGGGCGGCGGCATCGCCTTCGGCAATGTCATGGCCGCGACGGTCGCCTCCGTCTATTATGTCGGCATGATCATGCTGATCGGCGGCGTGCTGCACCTGATGCAGGCCTTCCGCGTCAAGAAATGGGAAAGCGTGTTCTACTGGATACTCAGCGGCGCCTGTTACACCGTCGCCGGCGTCTTTGCGTTCCTCAACCCGTTGCTCGCCTCCGCCGCTCTGACATTGCTGATGGCCGCTGCCCTGATCATCGCCGGAGGCTTCCGGATCTGGACGGCGTTCAAATTGCGTGCGCTTGCCGGCTGGGGATGGATCGCGCTCGGCGGTCTCGTCACGCTTCTCGCGGGCCTGATCATTGCCGCCGGTTGGCCGGTCAACAGCCTGTGGATCCTCGGCCTGTTCCTGGCGATCGATCTGGTCATGCAGGGCCTTGCCCTCATTGCCTTCGGGGTTCTCGTCAAAGGATAGGACGGTTTGGAAGATGGTGATTGCGCCCTGCCGCTAACTCCCGGCAGTCATTGAACTTTCATCAAACTGTCATGTTGGCGAAACGGAAAATTCAGGCCTGTGGAACGATTCTTCGCGCGATCCTACATCGCCTCCGGAGCTCCCCATGTCCGCCGTCCCCGCCGAAATGCTGTCTTTGCGCCGTTTTGGCAACGACCAGATCGTCACGCTGGCCAAGCTCGCGATCGAAAATGCCTTCCAGCCGATCGCCGAAATCGCCACGGGTTCCGTGTTCGGCTACGAAACGCTGATGCGAGGCTTCGAGCGGTTGGGCTTCAAGTCGCCGATCGAACTGCTCGACAAGGCCGAGGAGGCAGGCCAGCTTCTGGCGCTGGAGCATATGATCAACACCCGCGCCTTTGCCGGATTTGCCAGCCTGCCGGATTTTTCCGCGCGCACCCTGTTCGTCAATTTCGACAGCCGGTTGATCGGCCACGAAGGCGATCTGGTCGAGCGGCTCGGCAAGCACCTCAAACGATCGAATATTCCGCCGTCGTCGATCTGCTTCGAACTGTCGGAACGCTTCGACAGCGGCAAGATGCCGGATTTTTCCGGCCTGGTAAAACGTCTGCGGCTGGCGGGTTTCAAGCTGGCGATCGATGATTTCGGTGTCGGCTTCAACGGTTTGAAACTGCTCTGCGACCAGCCGGTGGACTATCTGAAGATCGACCGGCATTTCATCTCCGGCATCGAATCCAGCCCGCGCAAACGCCATATGGTGCGCCATACGGTCAACACCGCCCATGTTCTCGGTACAAGAGTGATCGCCGAAGGGGTCGAGACCGAAGCCGAATTTGCCATCTGCCGCGATCTCGGCTGCGATCTCGTGCAGGGCTATTTCGTCGCCCGTCCGACCGTGCATCTCGCCGATCTGCAGCCGGCCTATCCGCATCTGGAACAGACCGCCGGCGCGCGGCGCCAATCGACCTCGCTGGACAGCATCCTGATCCGCAAGCAGATCGAACAGGTGCCGGCGCTGCGCGAGAACGACGATCTGGATTCGGTGTTCGAACTGTTCCGCCGCTCGCCGCAGCGCAGCTTCTTCCCGGTTTTGAACGCCAATGGCGAACCGCGCGGCGTGCTGCATGAATATCACGTCAAGGAAATGATCTATCACCCCTTCGGCCGCGATCTCCTGAAGAACCATCTCTATCAGCGCCATATCTCGCATTTCGTCAGCCCGGCGCCGATTGCCGATCTGGAGACGCCGGCCGATGAGATGCTGAAGATCTTTGCCGGTATGGATGGCAGCGATTGCGTGATTCTGACCGAAAACATGCGCTATGCCGGCATCCTGTCGGCGTCGTCGCTCCTGAAGATCATCAGCGAAAAGCAGCTGAAGACGGCGCAGGAGCAGAACCCTTTGACCGGCCTGCCGGGAAACCGCGCCATTCGCGATTATGTCCAGGGCGCCGTGCTCGATGCCGACGAGGCCCGCTATTTCTGCTATTGCGATTTCGACAGCTTCAAGCCGTTCAACGATCACTACGGCTTCCAGAAGGGCGACCTGGCGATCTCGCTGTTTGCCGCCCTGATGCGCCGCCACTTCATCGGCGAGGAAAAGTTTTTGGGCCATGTCGGCGGCGATGATTTCTTCATCGGCGTCGGCGGCTGGACGCGCGAGGAAGTGACGACCGTTCTCACCCGCGTTCTCTGCGAATTCCGCAGCGACGTGCGCCAGCTCTATTCGCCGGAGCACCGCGAGGCCGGCTACATGACCGGCCATGGCCGCAGCGGCGAGACCACCGTCTTTCCGCTGATGCGCTGCTCGATTGCGGTGCTGATCCTGCCGGAAGGCTTTGTCTTCTCGGACGCCCAGGCCGTCAGCGCCCGCATCGCCGAGATCAAGAGCCTGGCCAAGGACAGCGACGACGGCCTGGTCTTCGAGACGTTTGGCGCCGCACAAGGGTGAGCGCACATAGCACTGGTCTTGCTCAACGAAAACGGGCTGGAACCCATCATGGGTTCCAGCCCGCTTCTGCATGATCCCGAAGCGTCTGGCCGCGGTCGGGGACGCTCATGCGAACGGGATCAGTGCATGACCGGCGTGATTGCCGTTGCCCGATGCTTCTTGCCCATCGTCTCATAGGCGATCGTCACTTTTTCACCGACCTTGAGGCCCGGATTGTCGAAGGACGCCGGCAGCATGAATTTGGTGCCGTTCTTCAAGGTCACGGTCATGGCCTTCATGTCATAGGCACGGATGATCCCGGTCGTGGTGCTGGCCGCAAAGGCGGCCGACGACAGGGAGATGGCGGAAAGGATCGTCAATGAGGTCAGAAGAGCACGCATGGTGTCGTCCTTGTTTGTCCCGCACACGGGACCGTCTCGAAACCGTCCGAAGCCCGTCGCGTCGCGGCTTGCGAGCCGCCGGCGGCTCCCGGTTCGACTGCAACGCTAGGCCGGGTTTTCAGCGGTTTCAAATTAAAGAAACTTAATCTTTTCAGCACCGCGTACGGCCCATTTTCGCCATGATGCGGCGGAGCGTTTGCCGCTCGGCGGCCCGAGTTGAAACGGTGCGGGGAAGCGGAGGAAAAACAACAGCTTTGCCGTTTTCATCTGGCGCGCTAGATAACCGGCAGCACCGATCAAGGAGAACACCGTGACCCTGCCGAGCGAAATGACCTATGTCGACCTGCCGTCCCCCGGCGGTCCGGAAAAGATGGTTCTGGCACGCGGGCCATTGCCGGATCTGAAGCCCGGCGACATTCTGATCCGTGTCGAAGCCGCAGGCGTCAACCGCCCCGATGTGCTGCAGCGGCTGGGCAATTATCCGCCGCCGCCGGGCGCAAGCCCGATCCTGGGCCTGGAAGTCGCCGGTGAAGTGGTGGCCATGGGCGAGGGGGCCGAAGGGTTTATCGTCGGCGACAAGGTCTGCGGCCTTGCCAATGGCGGCGGTTATGCCGAATTTTGCGCGCTACCCGCGACGCAGGCGATGCCCTGGCCGAAAGGCTATGATGCGGCGCGTGCGGCGGCGCTTCCGGAAACCTTCTTCACCGTCTGGGCCAATGTCTTCCAGATGGCCGATCTGGTCGAAGGCGAAAAGATCCTTATCCATGGCGGCTCCAGCGGCATCGGCACCACCGCCATCCAGCTGGCCCGCGCCTTTGGCGCCGAAGTCTTCGTCACCGCTGGAAGCAAGGACAAATGCGACGCCTGCAGTGCGTTGGGTGCCAAGCGGGCGATCAATTATCGCGAGGAGGATTTCAAGTCGGTGATCCTCGAGGAAACCGGCGGACGCGGCGTCGATGTCATCCTCGACATGGTCGGCGCGCCCTATTTCGACCGCAACATCGGCTGCCTCGCCAAGGACGGCCGCCTGTCGATCATCGCCTTCCTCAGCGGCGCCGTGGTCGAAAAAGCCAACATCGCAGCCGTCCTCGGCAAGCGCCTGCACATCATGGGCTCCGCCATGCGGCCGCGCACGGCCGTCGAGAAGGAATCGATCCGCGACGATCTGGAGGACAATGTCTGGCCGTTGCTGGAGGACGGCGACATCGCCCCGGTGATGCACGCGATCGTGCCGTTCACCGAGGTCGCCGAAGCGCACCGCCTGATGGAAGCCGGCGATCACATCGGCAAGATCGTCATGACGTTCTAAAGTCTAAAGCAGGGGCTCTTGCAATCGGCAAGAATCGGATTACCTTTATCTCATCATCAATTAAACGAAAGGAAGGTGATCCAGTGTCTAATGAGATTATAAACCTCGTAACGGGCATGGGAGTTGTAGTGATCGGAACGAGGCAGCCCTCGATCTGAACCCACCTTCCTGCGGGTCGTGTCTTCAAGAAGATACGGTCCGGGCCTTTTACCTGGCCAAAACTCATGGAGGGCCGCTGCAAAGCGGCCCTTTTTGTTTGTCTGCTGCAATGTCTCCGGGATTGTGTTTCGCCTTACCGGTATATTTCCCGGCGATTTCCAACGTCGAGAACCAGCACGATCAATTTCTCATCCTTGATTTCGCATAACAGACGATAGTCACCGACGCGGTAGCTCCAATAATGCTTGAGCGGGCCGGTCAACTGTTTGCCGAGTTGACGCGGATTGTCAGTTGCAGCAAGCCTGTCTGAAAGAAAGGAAAGGACGCGAATTGCGGCTTGTCTGTCCAGATTGTTGATGCTTTTTCGCGCTCTTGCCGTGATTTCAATCGTCCAGGCCAAGGTCTTTCCTCACCTCGGCCAGAGAGTAGACAGCTTCCTCTCCGTTTTGGACGCGCGCGGCAATTTCTGCGGCGAGATTGTAGTCTTCGATTTCCTCAAGGCCCTGCTTTATGAATTGATGGACATGGAATTCCTTGCTTTGCCCGGTTTCGCGGGCAAGCTGTTCCAGTTGCTTTTCAGCGGCATCGGAAAGACGAATGGAAAGCGTCATTGGATTGCTCCGAAATATCTTGTCTTCTCTTTAGCATAAATCGAGGCCTCGTTCGAGAGTTGTCTCCCGCTTGAGGATTGCGCTTGCTTCCTTTTCAGACCCCGAAACGCCCCAGCGCCGGGATCTTCACCGCCGGGTGCATCACGTCGATCCCTGCGACCAGCCCCATGAAATGCACCTCGAAACCGCTGCGCACACCGGCCGAAATGCCCAGCAGCCCGTAGAGCGTGGCGTGCATATCCATTCCGTCGGCATCGACCGAAAACAGCTTGCCCTCCGGCAGATAATCGCGGCCGACGGCGTCTGGCGGCAGAACCGCGCCAAGCTCCGGCACCGAGCGCAGCACATGGGCGACGAAGGTGTTGGAATTCGGCCCCGGCCAGATCCGGTAGCCACCGGGCTTCGAATAGGGGTAGGACTGGATCGCCTGCTCGATCTTCGGGATGAGGCGTGTGGCTTCTTCGCCCTTGACGCTGACGACCAGCTTCGGCGTGTTCGAATACCAGCGCGCATCGGCCGGATAGCCGTTGCGGCGGATCGGCGAGCCCCAGCCGACCTTGTCATAGCGGTTATAGGTCGTGTCGCCCTGTCCCTTGGTGACGATCCAGGAATGGCTGGCGACCGCACCTTTCATGCCGCCTGTCGTGGCCGAAAAGATGTAGATCGCCGCGTCCTGGTCATCGCCCGGTTTGGGCAGGATATGGGCCGACGTCCAGTCCGCTTCCCGCCAATTGACGGGCCTTTCCTTGACATACCACCAGCCGGCGGAAGCGAGCGCCGGCACGAGATAGACGAACAGGATGGCAAGAAACAATCGTCGAACAAATTTCATTGGCAGGCCCGGGTTTTGCGTTGCTTTGTCTTGGTCTAAAGACAGGGGAGAAGTTGGATTTTTGAGGGCACAACCATGTCGAACCCGGTTCTTGTTGAAGTCACGCGCGGTAATCTGGTCGAAAGCCGCCATCGCGGCATGGTGATCGTCGTCGATGGCGACGGCAAGACGGTGTTTTCCCTTGGGGAGACCGATGCCGGCGTCTTTCCGCGCTCGGCCTGCAAGGCCATGCAGGCGCTGCCGCTGATGGAAACCGGTGCCGCCGATGCCTACGGTTTCGACAAGCGGGCCCTAGCGCTGTCCTGCTCCTCGCACAATGGCGAACCGGAACATGTGGCGCTGGCCGCCGAGATGCTGGCGGCAGCGGGCAGGGACGTTTCGACGCTCGAATGCGGCGCCCATTGGTCGTTCAATCAGGACACCATCATCAGCCAGGCCCGCGCGCTGGAGCATCCTTCGGCGCTGCATAACAATTGCTCTGGCAAACATGCTGGTTTCATCTGCGCCTGCTGCCATAGCGGCGAGGAACCTGCAGGCTACGTCGCCTATGATCATCCGCTGCAGCGCGAAATCCGCGGTGTGATGGAAAGCCTGACAGGCGCGGTCCTTGCCCATGACAATTGCGGCACCGACGGCTGCTCGATCCCGACTTACGCGGTACCCTTGAAGGGCCTTGCCCACGGCTTTGCCAGGATGGCGACCGGCAACGGCCTGGAGCCGCTGCGCGCCAAGGCGTCGAAACGCCTGATCGAAGCCTGCATGGCCGAGCCCTTCTACGTCGCCGGCAGCAAGCGCGCCTGCACCAGGCTGATGCAGACGGCCCCCGGCCGCATCTTTGCCAAGACCGGTGCCGAAGGCGTGTTCTGCGCCGCTATTCCGGAAAAGGGCATCGCCATTGCGCTGAAATGCGAGGACGGCACCACCCGCGCCGCCGAAGCCATGATCGCCGCCACGCTCGCCCGCTTCTTCACCGATGAGCCGGAACTACACCAAAGCCTGATGGCCCAGGCCAACCATGCGATGAAAAACTGGAACGGCATCCATGTCGGCGATGTCCGGGTGACCAACGCTTTTGCGGCGTGATCGCACGCTTGAAGGCTATGACGTGATGCGTTATGGTTGCCCATGATCAAGAGTTTTGCCGACCGTGAAACTGAAAGTATCTGGAGCGGTCGGCGCAGTCGCAGGCTGCCTGCCGAAATTCAGGCAATTGCCCTGCGAAAATTGCGATTGATCAATGCCGCCAATAGTGTGAATGACTTGCGAATTCCTCCGGGAAACCGGCTTGAAATGCTGAAGGGCAATCGCTCCGGGCAGTATTCCATTCGCATCAATGATCAGTGGCGCATCTGTTTTACATGGCAGGAAGGTGAGGCAAACGATGTCGAAATCGCAGACTATCATTGACGGCGATCTGCTCGCCAATCCACATCCGGGTGAAATCCTGTTGCAGGACTTTCTGGCGCCGATGGCATTAAGCCAGAATGGTCTGGCCCGGGCCATTCACGTGCCGCCACGCCGCATCAATGAAATCGTTCTCGGAAAGCGGATCGTGACGGCCGATACCGACCTGCGGCTCGCCCGCTATTTTGGATTGTCGGAAGGGTTTTTCCTTCGGCTGCAGACGGATCATGACCTCATGGAGACGCGGCGGGAGTTGGGCAGCGCGCTGGATCGCATCACGCCAAGAGCCGCCTGATCCTCACGCCTCGATGATCCGCGCCGCTTTCTGCCGGTAGGGTGCGCTGGTCTCCGGGGCCATTCCGGCTGATATGATCAGGGCTGCCATGTCCTTGATGCCGGTGATGTGATGCGGTGAAACGGCGCCGAATTTCTCCTCGGTGAGAAGGGCCACGGTTTCGGCCGATTGCGCTGCAATGGCCCGCTTGATGGCGGCTTCTTCATAGTCTCCGGTGGAAAGGCCGTGGGCCGGATGAATGGCGGTGGCGCCGAGGAAGAAGATGTCGGGCCGCAGCCCGCCGATCGCAGCAAGGGCCGCAGCGCCTGTCGAAACCATCGAGTGCTTGTAAAGCCTGCCGCCGATCAGGATCACCTCGGCCCGGTGTTTTTCCAGCAGCGCCGCGACCGCCGGGCTGTGGGTCGCAATCGTCAGCTCCATCTCGCGCGGCAGGGCGCGCACCAGTTCGGCATTGGTGGTGCCGCCGTCGATGAAGATCAACTGTCCTGCACGCACAAGGTCTGCTGCCTTGCGCCCCAGCCGTTTCTTGACATCGGTGGACATCGTCTGGCGGGTTTCGAGGTCCGGCAGAGGCGGCGCCACCGGCAGCGCGCCGCCATGCACCCGTTTCAACAGGCCGGCTGCCGCCATGTCGCGCAGATCCCGCCGGATCGTGTCTTCCGACAAATCAAGTTCCTGCGCCAGCTCACCGGCCACGATCTGCCCGTCACTTGCCAGTCGTGCCGCAATCAGCGCCCGCCGTTGTGAAGTCAGCATTTTGGTCTCCAAAGCATATCTTGACTCTGCACGATATTGCATGGTTTATCGTGAAATATCCAGAATAATCTCAAATTATCGTGCAGCTTAATGGAGAAAACCATGCTGATTTTGATTGCCGGCCCCTACCGATCGGGCACAAGCGACGACCCGGAAAAGATGGCTGCAAACCTCAAGCGGTTGGAAGCACCCTCGCATGCGCTGTTTCAGGCAGGGCATGTGCCGATGATCGGCGAATGGGTGGCGCTGCCGATCTGGCACGCGGCGGGCGGGCGTGAGGTGGGTGACGACCTCTACGAGCAGATTTTCCATCCCGTCGCCGGGCGGCTTCTGCAGCTGTGCGAGGCTGTCCTGCGTCTGCCGGGCGAAAGCAAGGGCGCCGACAATGATGTGCGCATTGCCCGCGAGCGTGGCATTCCGGTCTATTTCCGGCTGGACGACGTGCCAGGTTGCGCCTGATCAAAACGGCCTGATCGCCGGCTGGCAAACAGCCGGCGCGGTTGCTATGCTCCGCACCGGAAGATGCCTGCCCACCGCCGGCAGATGGAGAGAGCGCCTGCATGTTGAAGCTCTATTTTTCGCCGGGAAGCTGCTCGCAGGCCTCTCATATCGCCCTTGAGGAAGCCGGCGCGGCCTATGAGGCCGAAAGGATCGACTTTGGCACGCAACAACAACGGTCAGCCGATTTTCTGCGCCTCAATCCGAAAGGACGCGTTCCGGCGCTGCTCACCGATCGCGGGGTGATCACCGAATCCCCTGCGATCCTTGCCTATATCGGCCAGAAATTTGCGGAAACGCCGGTCGGCATCCCGCGGGATCCTTTCGAGTTTGCGCGCATCCAGTCCTTTAACGCCTATCTGTGCTCGACCGTGCATGTGGCGCATGCACACAAGCGCCGCGGCGGCCGCTGGGCCGATGACCCGGCGGTGATCGAGGCCATGACGTTGAAGGTGGCCAGCAATATGAGCGAGTGTTTCGAGCTGATCGAAACCACCATGTTTTCCGGTCCCTGGGTCATGGGAGAGACCTATTCGATCGCCGACCCATACCTCTTTACCCTTGCCAGCTGGCTGGAAGGCGACGGGGTCGATTCCAGGCGCTTTCCGAAAGTCTACGAACACAGCCAGCGCATGGCCGAGCGTCGGGCGGTGAAAAAGGTTCTGTCCGTCGCTGCCGGTTAGGCTAAGGCGTTGCAGATGCAACAAAACCGGCGGCAAGGCGCTTCGGCGCTTTCTGCCGCCAGGCGGCGATCAGCCGCTCTGTCAAATCCCGGTCGCCGATGACGTCGAGGCGAACCAGCATGGCCGGCCAGCCCTTGTAGTGATCGGTCTCGAAATAGAACTCGGTCGCCAGCTCGATCAGCATGGCCTTTTCTTCCAGCGCGCACTGGACGAGAATGCCCGCTTCCTTGATGCGCACGAACATCTTGCCGCGCACCTGCAGCGCCGGCGTTCCGTAGGAGGTGCCCGGCGCAATCCCGGGCAGGCCCGCCGCTGTGGCGAGCCGCATTACCCGTTCGAAATCCGTTTCCTGATGGCCGGTCATCGTCTTGCCCGCTGAGACGGATCACTGTCCGCCCAAAACGCACCCGCTTCAAGTCCTTCGGCAAGCTCAGGCCTGGCATGCCTCACAGGGCAGTTTCGGCGACAGGCGCACGGTATTGCCCGGAAACGGCAGGTCGCCCAGTTCGCGCGTATCCATCCGGGCAATGTCCGGGTGGCGCAACGGGTCGCGGCTCCAGTTTGCCGGTGCGTCATCGTCAGCGGGAGCGGGAAGCAGTTGGTCGAGTATCGAGAAAATCTTCAACATGGCATCACCATCCTTCTTCGATGGTCACATGATCCTCCTCGTTCGCAGCAATTTCAATTGAGATTGTGGCGTGAAGCATATAGAAAAACTATATGAAGGATCTGAACAGCATTCACCTCAATGGATTGCGGGCGGTCGAGGTTGCCGGACGTCTCGGTTCGCTGCAGGCGGCGGCGGGCGAGCTTGGCGTCACCGTCGGGGCCGTCAGCCAGCAGATCATCAAGACCGAGAAACAGCTTGGCCGCATCCTGTTCGAGCGCAGCCCGCGCGGCCTGGTGGCAACACCTTTCGGCGAGAGTTTTCTGCCCCGCCTGACCGGCGGTTTCGAAACGCTGGATCAGGCGGTCGCCTCGGCAAAGCGGCGCGACGAAACGATCCTGACGATCTCGGTCGCCCCGGTTTTCGCAGCGCGGTGGCTGGTTCACCGCCTGGATCGTTTTACCGAAAAACACCCCGATATCCGCCTGCGCATCGATGCGACGACGGCGCTGGTCAATCTGGAAAGTGCCGGCGTCGATATCGGCATCCGCGTCGGCGCTGGCGATTGGCCGGGCGTCAAGGCCGAGCTTCTGTTGGCGCAGGAGGTCTTTCCCGTCTGTTCACCCGCTATTGCAGAAAAACTGAAGCAACCGGCGGATATTTTGAAAATCCCGGCCGTCATCGATGGCCATTCGACGCTCAGCTGGGAGATGTGGCTGCGCGAGGTGGGCCTGTCGGGACAGCAGATGGTCACGCGGCATATCTTCAACGATGCTTCGCTGTGTCTCGATGCGGCGATCGCCGGGCAGGGCGTGATGCTGGCCTGGCAGACGCTGGCCGCCTATTCGCTGATCGAGAAGCGGCTGGTGATGCCTTTCCCTCTGCGGGCGACGACGGGGTTCGCGCATTATTTCGTCACGCCGCCCTCGCGCCGTGAAACCAAGACAGTGACGGCCTTCAAGCAATGGGTGCGTGACGAAATCGCCGGGAGCATGCGGCGACTTGGTTTCGAATAGGCGTCAGGCGGCCTGCACCTCCCTGCGCCGCCCGGCCATCATTGCCTCAAACGCCGGCCGTGCATGGCAGCGGCCAAGCCAGGCTTTCACAGCCGGATATCTGTCGAACAGATAGGTCTCGCTCATCGCATAACGCAGCACTTCCGCCAGATTGAGATCGGCGACGGTGAAACGGTTTCCGACCACATAGTCCTGTGCCTGCAGATGCTGTTCGAGCCGCGCCAGCGGACGCTCCAGCCCCTTGACGCAGGCCTCGATCAAAACCTTGCCGTCCGGGGTTTTTTCCGCGCCGTTGTCATGGGTCAGCACGATCTTCACCGTATGCGGCTCGACCTCGGTTGCCGCCCACAAGGTCCAGGCGGTCATCTCGCCCTCTTCGCGGACTGTGGCGCCGGCCAGCGGGCCGCCATGCTTGCGGGCGAGATAGAGATTGTTGGCAAGCGATTCCGCCAGCACCAATCCGTCATCCTCGATCGCCGGGATCAGCCCCATCGGGTTGACGGCGAGAAAGGAGGGCGACTTGGTGTTGATCCGGGCGTCAGCTGCCAGCGGGTCTGTCAGCAGCCGCGCCTGGATCACTGGCACCGACTGGAAGGGAATGCCGAGTTCCTCCGCCATCCAGTAGTTGCGCGAGGCGCGCGAGCAGTAAACTCCGTAGATCGTCAGCATGTCCGTTCCCCTTTGCTTGCGGTCGCCGCACGCTATGGCAAGCGCGCCGGCGCTTGAAGCGCAGAGCGTTGATATCATCCATGAAATCTTTTGATGTGACGCGGTCAGGCGAGCCGGTTGCCGGCAAGGGTGAGGTGCGCAAAGGCTTCGCTTCCACCTGTCAGCAGATCGCCCGTCGCCTTGCCGTTCCAGCGGAAACCGAGAATGGCGCCGTCTCTGACGTCCTGAAACAGGTTGTTGGCGATCAGCGCCGTGCCCGCCCCCTCGACCACCGTGACGGCGCAACCGCCACCAGAACCGCGCACCAGATTGCCTGTCGCGACGATGCCGCGCATATAGGGTCCCCAGCCGAGCATCAGCCCCCATTTCGGCGCGTTCTCGATGACGTTGCCGGAAATCACCGTGTCGGCTTCCGCCGCAATGCCGAAGCCGAAACCGGCACCGTCATGCACATAGGGGCCATCGATATGCAGGTTGCGGACGATGTTGCCGCTGACGGTGGCCAGCCTGCCGCCATCGTCGAAATTGACGATCAGGATGCCGTTGGCGGCGCCATCGACCAGGTTGCCGGATACGATGGCGCCCTGAAAGCCGAATTCGGAATAGATCGCCGTCTCGCCGGAGCGCAGGCACTGGTTGCTGGAAATCTGCACATTGGTGGCGGCGTTGGCGCGGATGGCGGAAAAGGCGCAGTCGGCGATGTGATTGTCGCTCACCATCACATTCCAGGCGCGAAAAATATTGATGCCGTTGCCGTTTTCGCCGGTGCCGCCATTGTTTGCGGCGATCTTGAGCACCCGGTTGCCGCTGACCATCGTGCCGTCTTCGCCCGCCTCCCAGCGATGCACGAGAATGCCGCCATTGCCGCAGTCGGAGACTGTGTTGGCGGTGATCGCCAGCCGCGCGCTGTCAACAGCATAGAGACCGGCGAAGGCCGCTTGCAAAATGCCGTTGCCGGTGATCCGGCCGCCGCAACGCTCGGCATGAACGCCATGTTTCGAAGCTCCGGTGATCGTGCAGTTCTCAATGGTGAGATCGGCGATCCCGCGCAGATGCAGAAGCCCGCCGGCTTCGTTCCCCAGAGATTTGCCTTCGCCGTCGAAAACAAGGTCCGACAGGGTGAGCTTGCTCAGTCCGTCGCCGGTGAGAAAGGGGCCGCCGCCGGCGTGAATCAGCCGGGTGCGGCCGGGAACGCCGCTGACCCAGAGCGTGTCGGGAAGCGCAATGCCGGAGACGCGGTAATCGCCGGCCGGCAGGAGGACGGGCAAGCCCTGTGCTGCGGCTTCCTCGAACAGACGGCTGATGGCCTGGCTTTGATCGCCGGTAGTATCCGGGGTGATGCCATAGCCGGAAATATCGATCGTGCCGCGCAGGCCATCCGGTGCAGGCTTCATGGCAGCAGCGCTGGAAACGCGGCTGACCGCTGCGCAAAACGCCATCGAGGCTATTGACGACAGAAGCAGGCGGCGGTTCAGCATGGCAGATCCTTTGGGTTGCCAAAGCACGGATCGTGCCGGGCGGAATACACCAAAACGATACGATGCAAGCTGGTCTATGGCAATTAGGGGTTGGTGGTTGTTCCGTTCCTGTACGGAATGCGTTTGGTCGGCCACCCTATCTTTAGGGAAGAATAACTTATGGCTGCTAGAAGTCAGGCTGGGGAACAAGGAAGAGACGGCTAGACCGGTGTAACCGTCTTTGGAGGCCAGCTTGACGAAGAATTTAAGCCGCTATCGAAGGGACAGCGGAGCCAGGATTTCCAGCAACGACGACACGCAGCGATTGATCGCGGCAAGTCAGCGGCTTGCCGCCGAAGTTACGCGCATGTTCGGCCCTGAACCCGATATCGCCGATCGCCATTATTGGCTCGAGACGATGGTCAACCATGTTCCCGATTACATCTATGCCAAGGACCTCGAAGGCCGCTTTCTGATCGCCAACCAGGCGACGGCCACGGAAAACGGTTTCCGTGAAGCTCATGAGATCATTGGCAAGACCGATTTCGATATTCATACGCCTGAAAACGCCCGGCATTTCAAGGAGGCCGAACGCCGGGTGATCGAAACCGGCGAACCGATGTTCGGTATCGAGGAGTTGAACGCGGTCAGCAGGGTTGAGCGCTGGCTGATGACCTCGAAGGTGCCGCTGCGCGACAAGCAGGGGACAACCATCGGCGTTGTCGGCATATCGCGCGATATCACCGACCGCAAACGGGCCGAGCGCCTTCTGCTTGGACAGGCGCGCCTTTTGGAACTGATTGCCACGAGCACGCCGCTGCCCGACTTCTTCAATGAACTGATCCTGATGATCGAGGCGCATCTGCCCGGCATTATCGGCTCGATCCTGCTTCTGTCACCCGACAAGAAGCATCTTCTGACGGGTGCTGCGCCGGGGCTCGACATTGCCTATTGCGCAGCGATCCATGGCGTCGCCATCGGACCCAAGGCCGGATCCTGCGGCACGGCGGCGTTTCGTGGCGAGCCGGTGTTCGTCTGCGATATTCAGTCCGATCCGCTCTGGGAAGACTATGCCGGCATGGTGCGGCCGCTGGGATACCGGTCCTGCTGGTCGATGCCGATCCTGTCCTATCAGGGCCAGGTGCTCGGCACGTTCGCGCTTTATTCGCATCAACCCGGCATGCCGTCGGCAGACCAGACCGACCTCATTTCGATGGCCGCACACCTTGCCGGTATTGCCATCGAGCGGCGGCAAGCGGAAGAGCGCATCCAGTTCATGGCGCATCACGACGCCCTGACGGGGCTGCCGAACCGGGCCTTGTTTGACGGGCGCGTTGCCAGCGCCCTGGAGCAGGCCCGCGTGACCGGCCAATGGGTGGCGCTGGCCTTCCTCGATCTCGATAATTTCAAGTTGATCAATGACACGCTCGGGCATCATGCCGGGGATGAACTGCTGCGGGTCGTCGCCGGGCGGATGCTGGCCTGCGTGCGCAAGTCGGACATGATCGTGCGGGTCGGCGGTGATGAATTCATCATTCTGCTCAATAGCCTGCCGCCGGACAACAGCGTCATGCTGTCGCGGTTGGAGGCGATCCGCGCGGCCATCGGCGCACCGGTCGTGCTGGCCGGACGCAGCCTGCAGGTCAGCTGTTCGATGGGGGTCGTCTGCTATCCCGAACACGGAGAGAGCGCCAGCGAACTTCTGGCCAATGCCGATTCGGCGATGTACCGGGCCAAGGAGGTCGGCCGCAACAATCTGCAGGTGTTCGACGCCCAGATGGCGGCCAAGGCGCACGAACGGTTGCGGCGCCACGAGGAACTGCATGATGCGGTGGCCTGCGGCGAATTCGTGCTGCACTATCAGCCGCAGATGAACCTGAAGACGGGCAGGATTTTTGCCGCGGAATCGCTGCTGCGCTGGCAGCACCCCGAACGCGGCCTGATTTCGCCGGGCGACTTCATTCCGCTAGCCGAGGAAACCGGGCTGATCGTGCCGATCGGCGAATGGGTGCTGAACGAGGCCTGCCGCCAGAACAAGGCCTGGCAGGACGCCGGCCTGCCGCCGATCGTCGTCAGCGTCAATGTGTCCGCCCGGCAGTTCAAGGAGCGCAACTGGGTGTCGAAGGTCGCCGAAGCGCTGGAGGAAAGCGGACTGGAAGCCTGTTATCTCGAGCTGGAACTGACCGAGAGCTTGATCATGCAGGATGTCGCATCGGCCGTCGCCACCATGCACGAACTGGAAGCGCTCGGCGTCCATCTCGCCATCGATGATTTCGGCACCGGCTATTCCAGCCTCAGCGCGCTGAAGCGCTTTCCGGTGCGCCGCCTGAAGATCGACCGCTCCTTCGTCCAGGATATTCCAGGCGACGCCGACGACCGGGCGATCACCGGCGCGATCATTTCGCTGGCCCAGAAGCTGCAGATGCAGGTGATTGCCGAAGGTGTCGAAACGCAGGAACAGATCGATTTCCTGAGAGAAAGCGGCTGCGACGACATCCAGGGCTATTTCTTCAGCCGTCCGGTCGGGGCGGCGGCATTCGTGTCCCTGCTGGCCGGCTAGCCGGTTTTCTGTGTCGTTTTTGCATCGCCGGCGTTCCCTCGCGCAGTCGTGAAGGCGTCGAGGGGCCGCAAGCCCCGATCCAGCCGCAATTGCCATACTTGTGGCAAGAGATCGGTATTTGCTTGCCGGGATAGAATGCCTGTGCGGACTTGGGCCCGCGCCTTCGCCATATGCGTCAACGGAATATACAGAGTTCAATGACCTTCTCAAAAGCACTCTCCCGCCGGCAGTTTCTCAATATGTCCGGACTTGCGGTCGCGTCCGCCGGCCTTGCAGGCTGTGCGTCGTCGATGAACACCGATCGCTTCAGCGCCGAAACCGCGCCGTATTTTCGCGATCCCTCGCAGGAGGGCCGTTTCGCCGATCCGCGTTATGGTGCAGAGCTGGAGGGTCCGGTCGGCGACGGCATGACCCCGACGGGCCTGCCGCTGCAATCGACCTATTATGCCGACATGTACGGCCCCAAATTCGATGGCGGGTTCAATATACCGGCAGTGCCCTACGAGCAGATCGACGCCCGTTTCTATCGCCAGCAGGTCGACAATACGTTCGGCGAGAAGCCCGGCACGATCATCGTCGATACCGGCGAGCGCTTTCTCTATCTCATCCTCTCCAACGGGTCGGCGATGCGCTACGGCGTCGGCATCGGCCGCGAAGGCTTTGCCTGGTCAGGCAGGGGCGTTCTCCAGTGGAAGCAGAAATGGCCGCGCTGGAAGCCACCGAACGAGATGGTGGCGCGTCAGCCGCATCTGCAAAAATACTCGATCGCCAATGGCGGCATGGCGCCCGGTCTCGACAATCCGCTCGGCGCACGGGCGATGTATATCTTCCAGAACGGCGAAGACACGCTCTACCGCCTGCATGGATCGCCGGAATGGCAGTCGATCGGCAAGGCCGTATCGTCGGGCTGCGTCCGTCTGATCAACCAGGACGTCATCGATCTTTATGACCGCGTGCGCGACAAGGCGCCGATCCTGGTCATCTGAAAAGGCTATCTGAAAAGCCCGCTGACTGAAAGGCGGCTCAGCTTGCTGACAAAGTCATTTTCTGACCATTTTGCAGGTCACTTGGGAAACATTGCGCTCGCCAAATTCCCCGTCATTCCTGTGCCTGTCACAGGAATACAGCCAGCTCAAGTCCTTGAGCTGAAAGAGTTTTTTGACCCGACAGACGTCGGGTCGCTGGATCCCCGCCACAAGGGCGAGGATGACGGAGAGTGGGGGGCGCTCTCGTCCGATAATCGCATTTAGGAATTGCCAGCAGTCTGTGCCACCCACGCGTCCGGCACCTATCGGGCATCCTAGTTCCCTAAGGGCTGGTTCTCACCCAGATGATCGTTGAGATCATGCAGCGCCGAACGCAGCGCGGCGGCTTCCGCCATGCTGCATCCGGTCGCCTTACCGATTTCCGTCAGAATGCCGAAAGCATCGGTCTTCAGCGCTTGGCCTTTCGGGGTCAGCGTGACGATCACCTGACGCTCGTCGCCCTTGTCGCGGATTCGGCTGACGAAACCGGCGGTTTCCAGCCGCTTGAGCAGCGGCGAAAGCGTGCCTGAATCCAGCCCCAGTTCCTCGCCTATTCCCTTCACCGTCATCCTGTCCTTTTGCCAGAGCGCCAGCAGCACCAAGTATTGCGGATAGGTCAGGCCGAACTTTTCAAGCAGGGGTTTGTAGGTCCGGTTGAAGGCGTGGGCGACCGAATAGACGGCAAAACACAGCTGCTGGCCGAGCGCCAGGGCATCGCCTTCTTTCAGATCGTCCTTACGCATGTCTTTATCGCGGGTCATACTGTCCATTCTCGCAGTTTCAGCATGATTTTGCAATTTGCAAAATTATATTGCGTACAATTAAATAATGCGCTATTGAAAATTCAGGCAAGGATTTGCCCCGCCATCAACCGCTGAGAAACCAAGGAGACAGACATGCCCATTCTTTACACGACCAAGGCATCCGCAACCGGTGGCCGCGCCGGCCACGCCGTCAGTGAAGACGGTGTTCTCGATGTGACGCTGACCGTTCCGAAGGAACTCGGCGGCGACGGTGCGACCGGCACCAATCCCGAGCAGCTGTTTGCAGCCGGCTATTCCGCCTGCTTCCTCGGTGCGCTGAAATTCGTCGCCGGCAAGGAAAAGGTCAAGATTCCGGAAGACGCAACGGTCACCGCAACCGTCGGCATCGGCCCGCGCGAGGATGGCACCGGCTTCTACATCAGCCCGTCGATCTCCGTCAGCCTGCCGGGCGTCGACCGCGAAGTGGGCGAAAAACTCGTCGCCGCCGCCCACATCGTCTGCCCCTACAGCCACGCGCTGCGCACCTCCACGGAAATCTCGGCAACGCTCGCCTAAGGCGAGGCAGGTCAGGACAAACAAAAAAACGGCGGCCCCATCTGGACCGCCGTTTTCCGTTTCAAATCCGTGTGATGTTTACCGCCTCAAGCTTCCGAGAATGCCGCGCACCAAAGCCCGGCCGAGCGACGAGGCAACCGTGCGGGCGACGGATTTCATCGCCGCTTCGGCGACACTTTCGCGCTGGTAGCCGGCGCGGGGTTTCGGCTTGGGCTGGGCCGGCGCCTGCGCATCGTCATCGCCGAAGCCGGGCAGGGTCCAGCGGCTGCCGCCGGGAGCGGCCGGCGCCGGGGCTTCGGATGCCTCGCGGCTTTCTTCTGCCTGCTGTGTTGACTTGGCAGCACGCTGGGCCAAGAGCTCATAGGCGGATTCCCGGTCGATATCCGCGTCATACTGGCCAGCCACCGGACTGATGCTCATGACGTTGGCGCGCTCGGCCTCCGTCAGCGGGCCGGCGCGGCTGGATGGCGGGCGGATCAGCGTGCGCTCGACCATCGAGGGCGCGCCCTTGCCTTCGAGCGTCGAGACCAGCGCCTCGCCGGTGCCCAGGTTTGTGATGACGGTGGCGCAGTCGAAATCCGGATTGGGGCGGAAGGTATCGGCCGCCGTCTTTACCGCCTTCTGCTCGCGCGGGGTATAGGCGCGCAACGCATGCTGGATGCGGTTGCCGAGCTGGGCCAGCACGGTTTCCGGCACGTCGAGCGGGTTCTGGGTGACGAAGTAGATGCCGACGCCCTTGGAGCGGATCAGCCGGACGACCTGTTCGATGCGTTCCAGAAGCACCTTCGGCGCATCGTTGAAGAGCAGATGCGCCTCGTCGAAGAAGAACACCAGCTTCGGCTTGTCCGGGTCGCCGATCTCGGGCAGTTCCTCGAACAGTTCCGACATCAGCCACAGCAGGAACGTGCCGTAGAGACGCGGGTTCATCATCAGCTTGTCGGCGGCCAGCACCGAGATGGCGCCGCGGCCATCGCGGGTGGTGCGCATGATGTCGGAGACCTTCAGCGCCGGCTCGCCGAAGAAATTCTTGGCGCCCTGCTGCTCGAGGATCAGCAGTTCGCGCTGGATGGAGCCGACCGAGGCCTTGGAGATCAGGCCATACTTGCCCGACAGCGCCGATGCGTTCTCCGCCATGTAGTTCAGCATCGCCTGGAAATCCTTGAGATCCAGCAACGGCAGGCCACCCTCGTCGGCGATCTTGAAGGCGATGTTGATGACGCCTTCCTGGGCATCGGTGGCGTTCATCAGCCGGGACAGCAAGAGCGGCCCCATCTCCGACATGGTGGTGCGCACCCGGTGGCCTTTTTCGCCATAGAGATCCCAGAAGATCACCGGAAATTCCTGGAAGGCGAAATCGGTAAAGCCGATCTGCTCGGCCCGCTTGGTCACCCAGTCTTTCGGCTCGCCGATGGCGCCGATGCCCGACAGATCGCCCTTCACGTCGGCGCAGAACACCGGTACGCCGGCATTGGAGAAGCTTTCCGCCAGAATCTGCAGCGTCACGGTCTTGCCGGTGCCGGTGGCGCCGGTGACGAGGCCGTGGCGGTTGCCGAATTTGAAATCCAGATATTCGCCCTTGTTGATCGTATCGTCCGGTTTCCGGCTGGTGCCGATATAGAGCTTCCCGTCCTCAAGCATATGGGCCTTGTCTCCGTTTCGCCGATGAAAGCCAGCGGTTCGCAGGCCCCCATCACATTGTTTTCCCATGCCTGTTATAAGAGGAGTGCCTTTCACCGGCAACAGAAGGATTGCCATGCAAAAAAACGGCTTTGGCGCGCTGGATGGCCGCATTGTCATTGCCAGCAAGGCATGAAACGATCATTGCGTTCTCGCGCTGTGGATACCCGTTCCGAACCGCGCTTGAGTTTCAATTCGAGATAATTTACCTTGACGTTCACGTCAATTAAATGAGGAGAATCACCCATGAACGAACTGGTCACACGCGTCGCCGAAAATGTCGGCATCGATCCGGCGACGGCTGAAAAGGCCATCGGCATGATGCTCGGCTTCCTGCAGCGCGAAGCCGCCGACGGCCCGGTTGCCAAGATGATCGAAGCCATTCCGGGCGCCGATGCGCTGGTCGCGCAGTATAATGGCGCAGGCACCGGCGGCGGCGGTCTGCTCGGTGGCCTGCTGAATGCAGTCGGCGCCGGCGGCGGCGTCATGGCCCTTGGCCAGCAGCTGATGTCGCAGGGGCTTGGCATGGGCGAAATCACCGCCCTTGCCAAGGAAACCATCGGCTACGCCAAGGAAAAGGCCGGCGCGGACGTGGTCGACGAAGTCGTCGCCTCGGTTCCGGGCCTCAGCCAGTTCGTCTGATAGCGTCAAGGAATGGACGATACGTCCGATAGCGATCTGGCCGCGCACTTGAGGCAACTGGAGGAATGTCTCCACGCCCCGCAGGTGCGCGGTTCCGCATTTTTGACCGGCGAACTGCTGGACGAGGATTTCACCGAGTTCGGCAGCTCCGGACAGGCCTATGGCCGCGCCGATATCATCGCGGCGCTGGTTGCCGAGGCGGGGCAGGCCCGGCCGCCGGTGCAATCGGAAAACTACCGGCTGAAGCGCCTGTCGGAGACCGTGGCGCTGCTCACCTATGAAACGGCGGCGGAAAACCGGCGCGTACTGCGATCATCGATCTGGCGCCGCACCAACGGGGTTTGGCGCATGACTTATCATCAGGGAACCCCGGTGAAGGCCTGAGACCTCAGGCCGTTTTCGCCCGCGCGCCGAAAGACAGGAACAGCGTAAAAATTACCAGGATCAGCCCGACGCTGACCGGGGCCGCGTGAGCGCCGAACAGGTCCATGATCGATCCCGTTGCGCCCGAGCCCATGCCGCTGCCGACCGCATAGGCCAGCGCGAAGGCAGCGCTGCCGGCCACCAGCATGCTGCCGCGATACTGTTCGCCAAGCATGGTCAGCGCGCAGGTATAGAGTGAAAAGCTCGCAGCGCCGATCAGCGCGAAGTCGGCGAGAATGGCAATCGGCGATGTCAGGAACGGAATGATCAGGAAGGCGAAGGCGCCGATCCCGCCCATGGCGATCGCCACGCGCCGGCGCGGCAGCCGGTCGAGCAGCACGCCGATGAAAGGCTGGGCCAAGGCCGTCGGCAGGGCCAGAACCGTGACGCTGAGCGCTGCAAAGGCCTGCGAATGGCCGGTCTTGACGAAATAGACCGGCATTACCGAAATCGCCGCGATATCCGAAAACCCGAAGGCAAGGACCATGGCGATCAGCACCGGCGCCTTGCGCAGGAAGCTGAACACGTCGCGGGTGGAGGAAGCCTCCGGTGTCGTGCGGGTCGAGAGCGTCAACAGGGCGGTGGCGAAGGCGACGAGCGCCACATAGACGGCGGTCAGCGCGAACCCGAAGCCGCCTTCCGTTCCCATCAGCGGAATGACCAGCGGCCCGGCGGCAAAACCGCCGCAAATGCCGGCGCCGTAGAGGCCGGAAACCCGGCCGCGCAGCCGGTCGGGGCAGGCTGAGTTCATCCAGGCCTCGCTCAGCATGAAGATCAGGCTGGCGAAGAAGCCGAGGAGAAACCGGGCGAGGAACCAGACCGGCAGCGAGGCTGTCGCTGCAAACGTCGCAAGGCAGATCGAGCAGCCGGCAAGGCTGATTATGATCAGCTTGTCGGTGCGCAGCCGTGCCGTCAACTGGCCGATCATCAGCGTCGAGGTGGCGAGCCCCAGCGCGAAACTGACCGCATTGAAGCCGATCATCGCCGGCGTCACGCCGCGGCTTTCCAGCGTCAGCGAGATCAGCGGATAGGTGATCCCCTGCGCCACCGAAAAGGCCGACGCACCCAAAATGACGGCAATGATGGCCGCCCAGTCCGGCATGAAATCGGTGGTTATGTGTGATGACTGCATGAGACCCTCGCGGCCATCTTGAATGCGGCCCGGGCCTCTCTTATCCGAACATCGGCAGTGTTGAAATGCCAAGTGGCCAGACTGCTGAAAAGACGTTTCTGATCATTGCGGGGTATGGGAAATGAAACGGCAGCCAAAACCGCCGTCATTCCCATGCTTGTCACAGGAACTCATCCAGACCAAGTCGTCGGGCTGAAAGGTTTTTTCGGCCCGACACAAGTCGGGTCGCTGGATCTCCGCCGCAAGGCGAGGATGACGGAAAGGGGGATGTTCGCTTCAGCAAACATCCGGTTCAATGACTTTGTGCAGTCCAAGCCGCCGGTTGCCCGGCGGCTCCGTTGTCCCACACTGATCAGGCCGCCCGGTCCCAATCCGGTGCCAGTCCGCCGGGGCTGACGATGCGGCCGTTCGGGCGGGCGAGCTTGTGGATGGCGGCCATCTCGTCGCTGGTGAGATCGAAATCGAAAATGTCGAAATTTTCCTTCAGGCGGCTTTCCGTTGCCGTTTTCGACAGGGTGATCACGTCTTTCTGCTGGGTGAGCCAGCGCAACACCACCTGGGCTGCGGTCTTGCCGTGCCTGGCACCGATATCTTTCAGCAGCGGCTCGTTCGGCACCTTGCCATCGGCCATGGCGTAGTAGGCGGTGATCGACATGCCGGTGGCGCGGGCCGCCTCCAGCACCTTGGTCTGGTCGAGATAGGGGTGGTATTCGATCTGGTTGGTGGCGATCGGCGCTTCGCTGAGCGCGACCGACTGCGCCATCAGCGCCGTGTTGAAATTGCTGATGCCGATATTCTTGACCTTGCCGGCCTTCTTCACGTCATTCAGCACGCCGATCTGCTCGGAGAGCGGCACGCCGCTGCTGGGCCAATGCAGAAGCAGCAGATCGACATGGTCGGTGCGCAGCTTCTTCAGGCTCTCATCGACGGAAGTGAGAAAATCGGCATGCTTGTAATGATCGACCCAGACCTTGGTGGTGAGGAAGATATCGCCGCGGGCAACGCCGGACGCTGCGATGGCTTCGCCGACTTCAGCCTCGTTGCGATAGATCTGCGCCGTATCGATATGGCGGAAACCGAGCTTGATCGCCTGCGGCACGATGCGCAGCACGTCGGGGCCGGGCATGCGGAAGGTACCGAAGCCGAGAGCGGGAATATTGGCGCCGTTGGCGCTGACTGTCTGCATGGAAATGTCCTTTCAGGAAGGAGACCCGGCACGGGGCCGGGTCTGGAATGATGTCTTATAGATGTGGCGTGAGCTGCGCTGGTCAAGCAGGGTTCTTCACGCCGCCTGGGCAATCGGCTCCGGCTTGCGGTCGAGCATGCCGCTGATGACGGTGAGCACCAGCGCACCTGCGACCAGGATGGCGCCGACCCATGGGGTTGCCTGGAGCCCGAGCGGCGAGGCCACCACCAGACCGCCGATCCAGGCGCCGGCAGCAATGCCGAGGTTGAAGGCGGCGATGTTCAGCGCCGAGGCCACATCGACGGCGCCGGGCCGGTGCTGCTTGGCCAGTTGCACCACATAAAGCTGCAGGCCGGGCACGTTGGCGAACGACAGGAAGCCGAGCGCTGCCAGCGTGATCAGGGCAGGGATGGCCGAGACCGAGGTGAAGGAGAAGATCACCAGCACCGCAGCCTGCATGGCAAACAGCCAGCTCAGCGCCTTCACCGGATTGCGGTCGGCAAGGCGGCCGCCGATGATGTTGCCGGCGGCGATCGCCAGGCCATAGAGCACCAGAACGAGGCTGACGGAGGAGGCGGCAAAGCCGGTGACGTCCTGCAGCATCGGCGCCAGAAAGGTGAAGGTGACGAACGTGCCGCCATAACCGAGCGCCGTCATGCCGAAGACCAGCAGCAGGCGGCCCGAACCGAGCACGCGAACCTGATCGAGAATGCTGGCCGGTGCCGCCTTCGACAGGGTGGAGGGCAGAAGCGCGGCGATGGCGGCAAGCGCAATGACGCCGAGACCTGCAACAGCCCAGAAAGTGGCGCGCCAGCCGAAGGTCTGGCCGATGAATGTGCCGAGCGGAACGCCGGTGACGATCGCAACCGCCAGCCCCATGAACATCAGCGCAATGGCCGAGGCGCGGCGATTCTCAGGCACGAGGTCGGCGGCAATGGTGGCGCCGACGGAGAAGAACACGCCATGCGCAAAGGCCGAAAGCACGCGGGCGATCAGCAATGTCTCATAGGACGGGCTAAGG
This sequence comes from Pararhizobium sp. DWP1-1-3, assembly GCF_049896125.1. NCBI lineage: Bacteria > Pseudomonadati > Pseudomonadota > Alphaproteobacteria > Hyphomicrobiales > Rhizobiaceae > Pararhizobium > Pararhizobium sp. DWP1-1-3. The sequence goes on along the minus strand of NZ_JAFCTR010000002.1, from coordinate 153,043 downwards.
GCTGCCATGGCATTGCCGGCGATGAACAGCGCCATCAGCCCTAGAAGCAGCGGCTTGCGCTCGATCCGGCCGGTCAGCGCAGTCAGGATCGGCGCGCCGAACGTGACGCCGAGCGCATAGATCGAGACGATCAGTCCGGCCAGCGGCAAAGTGATGCCGAGATCGGTGGCGACGGTCGGCAACAGGCCGACGATGACGAATTCCGTGGTTCCGATCGCATATGCCGCGATCGTCAGTGCGAAGAGGGCAAGAGGCATGGGAGCACCTTTGTCGCCGGTGGGAGGCCGGACATGTTGGTGGCGGCACACTGGTAATCCGGGCCGTCATGAGTTGCGTTGAGCGGAATATGGGCCAAAGGCACTTGCGCGATAATCCATGGGAATGGATAAATGACTGTGAATTGAATTCACAGAAAGCGATGCCATGGACAATCGGGCGGGCGAAATGGAGGTGTTCGTCACGGCGGCGGAGGCAAAGAGCTTTTCGGCGGCGGGACGGCGGCTGAAACTATCACCATCGGCGGTCAGCAAGCTGGTCACCCGTATCGAGGACCGGCTCGGCACCCGCCTTCTGGTGCGCACCACCCGGTCGCTGCTTCTGACACCGGAGGGCGAAATCTATCTCGCCCGGGCGCAGCGGATCCTGGCGGATATTGCCGAGACGGAACAGATCGTCTCCGGCGGCGGGCTGGCAACGCCGCGCGGTCTCCTTCGGGTCAATGCCACCGTCGGCTTTGGCGAGCGCTACATCATCCCGCTGGCGGGCGAGTTCCTGGCGATGTATCCGGAGGTGCGGCTTGAGCTGTCGCTGACGGACGGGGTCATCGATCTGATCGAGGAGCGTACCGATATCGCCATCCGCGTCGGGCCGATGCGGGATTCGAGCCTCAAGGCGCGAAAACTTCTCGACAGTCACCGCATCACGGTGGCGACGCCCGACTATCTGGTACGCTTCGGCACACCGCAGCGGCCCGATGATCTGGGTACACACAATTGCATCACCTTCACATTCGGCCGCAATCCCGGTGAGTGGCTGTTTCGCGATCCGCAGACCGGGGCGCTCTATACGCGCCCGGCGCCCGGCAATGTGCAGGCCTCCAGCGGCTCGATCGCCCGCAACCTGTGCCTGACGGGGCTCGGCATTGCCCGTATCGGCAAATTCGATGTCGATCCGGATATTGAATGTGGCAGGCTGGTGGAAGTGCTTGACGATTACAATCCGCACGAACCGGAACAGGTGCACGCGGTTTTTGCAGGCCATGAGCATCTGGCGGCGCGCATCCGCGCCTTCATCGATTTTATTGCCGCAAAGATGAATTAAGGAATGCCCGGTGCCGGAACCGATTGGCCCAGCCCGTCCTGGCGAAGGAGAAAACCATGCGAGAGTTGATCCTGAAAATGTCCATGTCGCTCGACGGCTTCGTCAGCGGTCCTGATGGCGAGATCGAATGGATGTTCAGCGGCGACCAGGAGGCCATTGCCTGGAGCGTGGAGACGGTATCGAACGCCAGTCTGCATATCATGGGCAGCCGTACCTTCCAGGACATGGCCGCCTTTTGGCCGACCTCCACCGGCGTGTTCGCGCCGCCGATGAACCAGATTCCGAAGGCCGTCTTTTCAAGACAAGGGGCGGTGATCCTGAAGGCGGCGGCAAACACGCAATCCGGACAGTTACAGCCCGGCGCGGACAGTTGGGACGAGGCCATTGTGGCCAGCGGCGATCTGGCCGGCGACATCGCCAGGCTGAAGAGCGGCGACGGCAAGCCGATCATCGCCCACGGAGGTGCCGCCTTTGCGCGCAGCCTCATCGGCCGGGAGCTGGTCGATCAATACGCCTTGCTGGTGCATCCGGTGATCCTCGGCAAGGGCTTGCCGATCTTTTCTGATTTAGTCCTGCCAAGGCGCCTCAAACTGATCAGCGCAACAGCCTTTCCGGGAGGCTCGGTGGCGCAGATTTACCGGCCGGCGTGACCAGGTCTGCGAATGCCTTGCGTTGAGCGGCGGCCGAACGGATTGTTTGCCGGGCCCTGAAAGCTGTGGAGACCAACGGAGCCACAGGAAACAGGCGGGTATCGGGTGGCTGTTTCACCGCTTGACTGATCAGTTGGGTCTGGCAGTTTGGGCAGGCAGGCCCCACATGCTTCTTCCGACACTGCCCTGCCGAGACGAGATTCTGATGCCTCAACCGCGAAAAATGTCTCTGACACCGGATATGGTGGCGCTCTGTCATCGCGATATCACCGATCCCGGCCCGGACGGACGATGGACCGCGATCAGCGACGAGCAATATCGCGATCTCGCCGTGGCGCTTGAGCGGGAAAGCCATGGTGAGCCGCTTTGGGTGTTTGCCTATGGTTCGCTGATCTGGAAGCCGGAATTCGAGGCGACCGACCGGCAGCGCGCGACGGCCTTTGGCTGGCACCGGTCGTTCTGTCTGCATATCAACCGCTGGCGCGGCTCGCACGATCAGCCCGGGTTGATGATGGCGCTGGAGCGCGGCGGCCGCTGCGACGGGGTTATCTACCGGCTGCCGGATAACGACCGCGCCGCCCAGATCGAACGCATGCTGCGCCGCGAAGTCAGCGCCGTCGAAAATATCGATGCCGTCCGGTGGATATCGGTCAAATCCGAAAGCGGCCCCTGCCGGGCTCTGGGTTTCTGGGTGGGGGCGACCGGCGAACGGATCCGTTCCCGCCTGCCGCTGAACGAGGTGGCGGGCGTTCTGGCCCGGGCTTGCGGACATTTCGGATCGGGTGCCGAATATCTCTACAACACCGTCTCGCATCTGGAGGATTTCGGCATTCACGACCGCAATCTCTGGCGCCTGCAACACCTTGTCGCTGAGGAAATCAGGTTGATTCATCAAGAGACCCTGGAGCCGCAGGCGCGCTGACAGTGTGAGGAGAGACCGGTCATGGCCGAGAACCAAGCCGAACTGCCCGTATTGGCTTTCGCAGATGCCGCCGAATGGGAAAGCTGGCTCGCCAGTCAGCCGCTGTCAGCGAGCGGGCTCTGGCTGAAATTTGCCAAGAAGGCGTCGGGCGTGTCCACCGTCTCCAAACCGGAGGCGATCGATACGGCACTGTGCCATGGCTGGATCGACGGCCAGCTGAAACCGTTTGACGGCAATTACTGGCTGATCCGCTTCACGCCACGGCGGCCGAAAAGCAAGTGGTCGGCGATCAACTGCAAGCGGGCAGAGGCCCTGATCGAGGCGGGGCGCATGCGTCCGGCCGGCCATGCGGAAATCGAACGGGCGAAGGCAGATGGGCGCTGGGAGGTTGGCTATCAGTCCCAGAGCACGATCACCGTACCGGCCGACCTGCAGCAAGCGCTCGACGGAAACGAAGGTGCCAAAACCCTGTTCGGCACGCTGGACGGCGCCAACCGCTACGCCGTGCTCTACCGCGTTCACACCGCCAACAAGCCGGAAACCCGCGCGCGCATCATCGAAAGGTTGGTCGCCATGCTTGGCCGTGGCGAAACCATCCATCCGCGCCGCGGTAAGCCCTGACGTTCAGTGCTCGGCGCGCTGCGTCCCATGGGCCCGCACGATCGCATCGGCCTCCTTGCCGTAGAGTTCTTCGAAATGATCGAAGGTCTTGGAGAAGTAGCCGATGCCCTGAGTGGCCGAGCGCAGCGCGCGGGCCAGTTCGTCAAGTGCACCGCCGGGAACAAGGGCGCGAAAAATATCCCAGCCCTTGGCAGTCTCGTCCCGGTCGAAGCCGAGCACCTGGCCTTTCAAAGACGAAACGATCTGCACCAGATTGCCGGAATAGACCGAGGGAATGTGGATCTCGCTGCGGAACACCGGCTGCATCAAAACGGCCGCCCCTTCCGACAGAGCCTGCCGCACGCCCATTTTCGAGGCGGAGCGGAACGCATGTTCGGAACTGTCGACCGCATGATGCTGGCCGTCCGTCAGCGTCACGCCGACATCGATCACCGCAAAGCCGAGCGGGCCTTTCTCCATCGCCTCGCGGGCTCCGGCTTCGACGGCCGGGATATAGTTGCGCGGCACGACGCCGCCCTTGACGGTTTCGGTAAAGGAAAATCCCTGGCTGCGCCCATTCGGATGGATGGTCAGTTTCACATCGGCAAACTGTCCGGCACCACCGGTCTGCTTGCGGTGGCGGTAGTGGACTTCGGCCGGTTTCGAGATCGTCTCGCGATAGACCGGTGTCGGTGCGCGCTCGGTGGTGGTGACGTGAAAGACGTCGGACAGGGTGCGCAGCAGATCGCGCAGATGCACCGGCCCCTGGGCGCAGACCATCTGGGCGCCGGTCCCTTCTTCCTGCAGGATCTTGAGGCTGCGATCGGTTTCCGACAGTTTTGCCAGCGTTTCCGAAAGCTTGTTTTCGTCGCGCTCGCTGCCGGGCACCAATATCCTTTCCAGCATCGGCGTCGGCGCTTGCGTCCATCCGGGTGCGGCAAGGGCGGCATCATTGGTTAAAAGCGCCGGCACGGGCAGGTGATCGGATTTGACCGTCGCAAAGAGGTCGCCGGCCACCGGGGAAAACACCGCATTGCCCTTGCCGTTGGCCGGATCCTGGACGGCCCCCAGCCCGGAACCGCCGAGAGACGCTCCCTGTTTCAACCCGTCACTGAGCGCGCGTGCCAAAACGGTCTTGCCGATGTTCTGGCGATGATAGGCGTGGAAGCTGACGGCCTTGAGTTTGCTCTTGTCGATCTTTTCGGCCATGGCAAGACGCTCGCGCAGCGCATCCACCGGCGGTGCCTCGTGGCGCAGCGCCTTCATCAGCCGCATCATCCCATTGCCATGGCTGGCAGCACCGATCAGCACCGGAATAATTTTGTTTTCGCGCAGTACCCGTGTGGAGATCGCATAAAGCGCGTCGCTCGGCGGTTCGCGATCCTCGATCAGCTCTTCCAGCAGCCAGTCGTCGAACTCCGACAGATGTTCCAGAAGTTCGGTGCGCGCCGCATGCTCCCGCTCAGAGGTGCTGTCGGGAATGGCGATCAGTGCCGAAGTCTGGCCTTCGCGGTAGCGCCAGGCCCGCTCCGAAATCAGGTCGCAGCTGCCGACGATGCGGTCGCCTTCACGGATCGGGATCTGGCGCAGCAAAAGCGTGTGGCTGGCATAGTCCTGAAGGGCTGCGATCACGTCGCGCAACCGGCCCCTCGGCGCGTCCATCCGGTTGACGAACAGGATGCAGGGCGTGCCCGACGCTTCGATCATCCGCAGATAAGGCGCCGCAAGCACCGCTTCTTCCGGAACGGGCGAGACGCAGAGAATGCAGGCATCGCTGGCCAGAAGCGCCTGCTGCGCATGGGCAAGCGCCTCGTTCAGCCCCGGCGTATCCAGCGCACACCAGGCTTCGGCGCAAAAGGTGAATTCCGTGAGGTTCAGTCCGTAGGGAGAGGTGGATTTTTTCGGGGGCGCCTCGAGCGCGCCGAGCTTTTCCACGATCGTCGATTTTCCGGTCTGCGACGGTCCAAGTACAGTAAAGCAGCGCATGGGCGGTCCTCCAACAGCCATAGGCACAATTCTCTGTGGTGACAGGATGCCCTTAACCGGGCCGGCGCGCCAGAGGGCTGTTTGTCAGCTTGGCGTGTAATTTTACCGGACACGTCATCGCGGCGCGCATGCCGGTGGGGAATCGGATAGACAGATTGCGATACGGGTTGACAACCCGGCGGCGACGAACCCTCGACTTCGAAGCTCGAACGCTTCGATCCGCTCTATTTCGAGGGAAGCCCCAGCGCCGTGTCGTTTCCGGGCGCCGGACTGGACGCCGCGATTGGCAAAAAAGCACCGAACTGGACAGGAGGCTTCATCAATGTGGTCGTCAATTTCTAAGATCAGCACCGCAATCACCCTTGCCACCCTGTCGATGCCGGTCTTGAGCCATGCACAGGGGGCAGCGATGACGGCCGAACAATCCGATCCGAAGGCGCTCGGCTGGATGGTGGGCGCGCCACCGCCTGCCGAAAAAATCATCCGTTTTTCCGATCCGGATTATTTCAGCTTCCCGAAGATGCGCTGGACCGTCTGCCATTTCCGCCAGCTGATGCCGACCGTCGGCGTCAGCCGCGGGCTCGGCGCGCCACGCCCGCTGGAGCGGACGATCGACGCGGCAATCGATGGCCTGACGTTCATCCCGACGGGCGCGAGCACACCGACGACCTGGGCGCAGTCGCTGTCTGCCAATTATACCGATGGCATCGTCATCCTGCACGAGGGCAAGGTCGTCTATGAGCGCTATTCCGGCTGCCTCGACGAGGCCGGCCAGCATGGGGCGATGTCGGTGACGAAATCGCTGACCGGGCTGCTCGGCGAAATGCTGGTGGCCGAAGGCAAGCTCGATGCAACGGCCAAGGTCGCAACCATCGTGCCGGAATTGGCAAGGAGCGCCTTTGGCGATGCGACGGTGCGCCAGGTGCTCGATATGACCACCGGCCTGCGCTACAGCGAGGATTACGCCGACCCCGATGCCGATGTCTGGACCTATTCGGCCGCCGGAAATCCGCTGCCGAAACCGGCCGATTACAAAGGCCCGCAGAGCTATTTCGACTATCTGCAGACCGTCGCCAAGCAGGGCGAACACGGCGTCGCCTTCGGCTACAAGACGATCAACACCGATGCGCTCGGGTGGATCATCGCGCGCGTCAGCGGCAAGTCGGTTGCCGATCTCTTGTCGGAGCGCCTCTGGAGCAGGATGGGTGCCGAGCAGGATGCCTATTACACCGTCGATTCGACCGGTACGCCTTTTGCCGGCGGCGGTCTGAACGCCGGCCTGCGCGACATGGCCCGGGTCGGTCAACTGCTGCTTGACGATGGCGTCGTGGGCGGAAAACGGCTGGTGCCGGAAGCGGCCATCCAGAGTATCAGCGGTGGTGGCGACAAGGCGGCGTTCGAAAAGGCCGGCTATGCCAATCTTCCCGGCTGGAGCTATCGCGGCATGTGGTGGGTGTCGCACGATGCGCACGGCGCTTACATGGCGCGCGGCGTGCACGGCCAGTCGATCTATATCGACCCGGCGGCGCGCATGGTCATTGCCCGCTTCTCCTCGCACCCGACAGCCGGCAACGCCGCCAACGACCCGACGACGCTGCCGGCCTTCGAGGCGGTTGCCGAACATCTGATGAAAAAGCCGTAGTTCTCGGGTGGGCGGTTGATCGCTACCGCTTGACCGCCACCACGAACAGGCGCGGGAATTTCAGCAGAACCCGTCCATCCGCAAGCGGCGGATAGGCCTCGCGGATGCGCCGGAGATAGGCAGCCAGATAGGCTTCGCGTGCATCGGCCGGCAGCGCATCGAGATAGGGGCGAAGGCCGGTGCCCTTGACCCATTCGACGATGGCTTCGGCATTTGCCAGCCGGTGATAGTAGATCGTGTGCCAGACATCGATCTTGATGCAGTTCGATTCCAGCCGGTCGAGATAGACGGAAGGTGCTGGCAGGGCGGCGCGCCGCTCACCGCCGTTCGGATAATATTGGGAGAAACGCGGGTCTTCCGCCAGCTCCCGCATCGAAACATGCGACGGCTCGTCGAGATTATCGGGCATCTGCACGGCAATCGTGCCGCCGGGGATCAGTTGCCCCATCAGCCGCTCGATGGTGCTCAGATGATCCGGCAGCCATTGAAACACGGCATTGGCAAACAGCAGCACGGCAGGTTTTGGCGGCGCCCATTGCGTCAGGTCGCCCTTCTCGAAGCGCGTATGGGTCATGCGCTTGCGCGCCGCCACCAGCATGTTTTCGTCGCTGTCGATACCGGTCAGGATATAGGCGGGGAAACGGTCGTGGATCAGCTCGGTCGAATTGCCGGGGCCGCAGCCGAGATCGTAGAGCGCGCCGTCCGGCAGGTTTGGGATCTGGTCGAGCAGGTCGCGGGCCGGCCGGGTGCGCTCGTCCTCGAATTTCATATATTGTTCGGCAGACCAAGACATGGCGTGTCCTTTGAGTGTTAGAGCAGTTCCAGCAAAAGTGCGAAGCGGTTTTGCGTCCGGAAATGCGTAAAAACAAAAAATACCCTAAAGACTTTCCAGCGACGGCAGGATCAGCGACGGACCGAAATCGGCATATTCGTCGGGCATGTTGGCCCGGTTGATCCAGACGGTGCGGAAGCCGAATTTGGTGGCGCCGGCAATGTCCCAGCGGTTGGACGACTGGAACGAGACGGCATCGGGATAGAGCCGGTAGGTGGTCGTCACCATATCGTAGACCGCAGGCGCGGTCTTGAAGGCTTTCACCGTCTCGACCGAAAAGATGTCGTCGATGATCAGATCGAGCCCGGCTTTCTTCACCGCCGATTGCAGCATTTGCGGCGTGCCGTTCGACAGGATGGCGATGCGGGCGCCGCGATCCTTCAGATGTTTTAAGACACTTGGCACTTCCGGATAGCAGTCGAGATGCCAGTAGGCGTCGAGCAGCGCTGCCTTGAGTTTCTTGTCAGCGGAGGGAAACCGGGCAAAGGCATAGTCCAGCGCCTGTTCGGTCAGCGTCCAGAAATCGGTATATGTGCCCATCAGCGTGCGGATCCAGGAATATTCCAGCTGCTTGGCCCGCCAGAGATCGGAAAAGGCCTGGCCGTCAGGCCCCATCGCGCCCGCATGTCTGCGCACCGCCGCGTGCACGTCGAACAGCGTGCCATAGGCATCGAACACATAGGCCGCATGAGACATCGAATTCTCCCGTCATTCCCTTGGCACTCCTCTCCTTCAATACACGAAACAGAGCTGTCAGCGCCTTGATTGATCGCGTTTTTCGCCTGGCCGTGCCCTTGGGCTTGAGGCATCGCGCAATCACCGCTTCCATACGGTTCTCTGCCGGGATCATGTCAAAGATTTGTGCGCCGCACAATGTTTCTTGGCGCAACCGGGGTTTCCCGGCGCAATCCGATCAACTCTTCGCGGGTTTCCAGACCTTGGCGGGAAACCGCAGCGCCTGTTTGGCAAGCCGCCCCTTCAGACCGAGCGCCGCGTCGCAAAGCCCGGTGACATGCCGGTTCGGTTTGGCCTCCGGGCGCAGCCCATGCAAAGCCGCCGCCGCATCCTCCGGCTCCATATAGCGGGCAAGGATGCCGAGCGTCAGCGCCGTCGAGCGGCCGATGCCGCGCAGGCAGTGGATGAGCAGACGCGCGTCCTGCGGCAGGGTGTCGATAAAGGCGAACGCCTGTTCGATATCGGCGGGTTTGGCCGCCTCCGCCTCATCCGGATCGGTGGCGTCGCCGAACAGCAATTCGAGATGCCGCCCGGCCGGAAGGTCGATCATCGACAGAAGTTTGGTGCCCGGCGCCCGGATCGAGATCAGATGGCTCGGCGCCCATACGGCCTTGTTATGCCGCGCCTCGGTCTGCGATGAAACGATCACCCGCACCGGCCAGCCGTTCGGATGCCCCGCATTGGCCGAAAGCAAAGGCGCATAAAGCGCATCCGCCCGCTTCTCCTGCCTTTCCGCCGCCACTGCCATCGGTCGCCTCATGATTCCGTTGCCGTCAGGCTCGAAATTACCAGCGACAGCGGGGTTGGGGGAAGAGGGGTTTTGACGAATGCAACCCCGGCGGGATGTTGCGGCTATTTTGCCGCTTGCAAGATTGCAGCGTGCTGGCGGCGCTCTATCGCATGGGCCTGATCTCCACCCAAGACGGCGGCAAGACCTTCGCCTACCGCCGGGCGTCGTGAGCCGGGGTGGCGCTCCCTCTTGTCCCCAGCGGGAAGAAGGTGGCCGACAGGCCGGATAGGGGGCGGCACGCTCTGAAATTGTAAGGAAATCCCCTCATCGCCTCGCATGCGCTCGGCACTTCTCCGCGCTGGGGAGAAGAGGGAGGCTGCCGCGATCGTCTTTGATCCATCAAGTCCAGAGCCTTGCGGCCCATGAACACGGCGCACTGGATTGTGCGGAAAGCCCCGAAATGACGCAGTGCCAAGCGGCTCGGCAATCCCGCCCGTTATTTCTTCTTCTTGGCAGCAGCCTTCTTCACCGGCTTTTCTTCAGCCTGTTCCTGGCCGAGCCGCAGGGCTTTCAGCATCGCGGTCTTCTTGGTTCGGGCCACCAGTTCCTGGTTGATGATGTTGAGGGCGGCCGCGGACGTTTCGTCCGGGCTGCGCCGTACGGTTACTTTGCCAGGAGTTTTGACGTCGGTTTTATCGGCCAATGGAATGAACTCGCTTTGAAACGTTGACGGGGCAAAGGCGGGAGATCGCTCTCCCGCCCGGGACGACTGAACCTTGAGCGATGTTTAAAACACCGCGAGGTATTTCAGAAGCGAAATAACGCCGATGATGATCACGATGATCTGGACGATCTGCTTGGCGCGGCCGTCGATCGGCAGGCGCGCAACGAGATACAAAACAAGTACGATGACGAGAAACGTGATCAGAATACTGATCAGCATGGATGATGCCATTTATCCCACTCCTAAAAAGAACGACGCATTGCGCGGCATGACGTGAAATAGGGCGCCGCTGGCTAAAGGGAAGCTGCCCCGGCAGAATATAATCGCCATGTGATATGCAGACGCCTTGCGGCGGCGCTCTGGTTGCGGCGGTGAACCGTCGTGCTGCGCCCCATCGCAGCCATACCGATGGCTGCTTGCCTCAGAACCGCGTGATGACGCTGATCCCCAGGTCCTGCGCCGTATCCAGCGTCGTCAATGCCGGCACCGCTTCCTCCAGGCTGATATGCCGGCCGATCAGTTTTTGCGGGTTGAGCTTGCCGGTTTCAAGCATCGCCATCATCGCCTCGTAGCGCCAGGCCTGCATGCCGTGGCTGCCGTAGATTTCCAGCTCGTGGCCGATCACCTGAGACATCGGGATCTGCGGGCTGGCATGCTCGCCGAGCATCAGTCCGACCTGCATATGGCGGCCGCGGCGGCGGAGATTCTTGATCGAGTTGAAGCAGGTGACGGGAGACCCCAGCGCATCGATCGACACATGCGCGCCGCCCTTGGTGATCTCGCGCACGGCTTCGGCCACATCGCCGGTGACGCTGCCGTCGATGGTGGCGACGGCGCCGATCTCGCGGGCAAAGGAGAGCTTCGTCTCGGAAATATCGATCGCGATGACATTGGCGCCGAGCGCGGTTGCGATCATGATCGCCGACAGACCGACGCCGCCGCAGCCATGCACCGCCACCCATTCACCGCCGCGCACCCGGCCCTGATCGACGATGGCCCGGAACGAGGTGGCGAACCGGCAGCCGAGGCTGGCGGCGGTGGCATAGTCCAGATTTTCGGGAAGATGCACAAGGTTCTGATCGGCAAAGTCGATGGCGACATATTCGGCAAACGAGCCCCAATGGGTAAAGCCCGGCTGGAACTGGTTGGCGCAGACCTGCTGATTGCCGGAATGGCACTCGCCGCAGCGGCCGCAGCCGGAGACGAACGGCACGGTCACCCGGTCGCCCACCTTGTAGCGCAGCACGCCCTTGCCGGTGGCGGCGACCGTGCCGGCGAGTTCATGGCCGGGCACATGCGGCAGGGCGATATCGGGATCATGCCCCATCCAGCCGTGCCAGTCGCTGCGGCAAAGCCCGGTCGCCTCGACCTTGATGACGACGCCATCGGCGCTCGGCGTCGGGTCCGGCAGCACGCGGATGTCGGGCGTCTTGCCGAAGGCGTCGTAATACATGGCTTTCATCGGTGCGGTCCTTTATATGACAGTGGATGCGGACGGTTGAACCTATCGTCAGATCATGCCGCGTAAACCCCCCTCTGTCACTTCGTGACATCTCCCCCACAAGGGGGGAGATCATTCGTTTTCCTCACCGGTTTCAACGTAAGGGAGGCGCAAATGGGGCCGGTCAATCTCCCCACTTGTGGGGGAGATGTCACGGAGTGACAGAGGGGGGTAAACTCTCCTCAAGGATTTGGCCAGAGAGCAGCAGCGATTGCCGCCATGACTTTTTTTGATGTACCTATTTACCCCACTTCTCGATTTTCCGGTTATGCCGGGTCAAACACGGACAAACAGGAGACTATCATGGCCGTCGATACATCCCCGCGCAGCACCACCTTTACCTATGTCGATGGCGAATGGCTTTCCGGCAATCCGCCGCTGATCGGCCCGACATCGCATGCCATGTGGCTGGGCTCGACGGTGTTCGACGGCGCCCGCTGGTTCGACGGCATCGCGCCAGATCTCGACCTGCATTGCCAGCGCGTCAACCGCTCGGCGCTCGCGCTGGGCTTGAAGCCGGTGGTGACGGCAGAGGATATCGAGGCGCTGGCCTGGGAAGGCGTCAAGAAATTCGACGGCCAGACTGCCATCTACATCAAGCCGATGTATTGGGGCGAACATGGCATGCCCGGCAGCGTCGTTGCCGTCGATCCCGATTCGACCCGGTTTGCGCTCTGCCTGTTCGAAGCGCCGATGGGCGAAGGCCCCGGCGGCCAGTCGCTGACCATTTCGCCGTTCCGCCGCCCGACGATCGAATGCATGCCGACAGACGCCAAGGCCGGCTGCCTCTATCCCAACAACGGCCGTATCCTGATCGAGGCCCGCAGCCGCGGCTTCTCCAATGCGCTGGTGCGCGACATGCTCGGCAATATCGCCGAGACCGGCTCGTCCAACGTCTTCATGGTCAAGGACGGCGTCGTCTTCACGCCCGCCTCCAACAAGACTTTTCTCGCCGGTATCACCCGCTTGCGCGTGATGACCCTGCTGCGCGACGCCGGCTTCGACGTGGTCGAGACGACGCTGACGCTGTCCGATTTCGAGTCCGCCGACGAGATCTTCACCTCCGGCAACTATTCCAAGGTCGTCCCCGTCACCAAACTCGAAGACCGCGACCTGCAGCCCGGCCCGATCGCCGCCAAGGCCAAGGACCTGTATATGGACTGGGCGCACTCGTCGGCGTCGGATTTGTAAGGATGTTGCAGTGAGCCATGCTCGCCGCAAGCGGATGGCTGAGCTGTCGGCTGTGGGGCCGGCGGCTTTTGTGGCCCAACGCGATCGTCTGCCGGAACTCCCGGCCGACCAATTCGTTGCGCTTTCGCAGCAAACGCTTGTCCTCTGGTGGCGCAGCATGGCATGAGGACGCCTTTCTCCGGAGACTGGCAGATGACCGAAAACAAATTGGCTGGACGGCCCTGGAAAAAGTTGGCGTTGATTGCCTCGCTTTTCCTGGCGGCACCGGCCCATGCGACGCCTGTGCTGGTGGTCGATGCCGATAGCCGGCAGGTGCTCTACCAGGAGGATGCCGGGGTGCCCTGGTATCCGGCCTCGACGACCAAGCTGATGACGGCGTTCGTGGTGTTTGAGGCCCTGCGCTCTGGTGAGGTGACGCTGACAACACCCGTCACCATGACCCGCAACGCCACGAAACAGGCCTTTCTCGAATCCGGCTTGACCTTCGGGCGGACGATGACGCTCGAAGACGCGCTGTTTGCCATGATCGCCGCATCGGCAAACGATGTCGCTGTTGCTCTTTCTGAAGCGGTGGCGCCCGACGAAACGTCTTTTGTGCGGAAAATGAATGAGGCGGCAACCCGCCTTGGGCTGACGGGCACCCATTTTTCCAATCCGAACGGCCTGTTCGACAAAACCAATTATACGACCGCACGCGATCTCGCGATCCTTGGCATGGAGGTGGACCGGCTGTTTCCGGAATATCGCCGCTTCTTCCTGGCCTCGGCCGTCACCATCGACGGCAAGGAGATCAAGTCCAACAATCTGCTCTTGACCCGCTTTTCAGGCACGATCGGCATGAAGACCGGTTTTCTCTGTGCCTCCGGCCGCAATATTGTCGGGCTGGCCACACGCAATGGAAAACGCGTGATGGTGGTGGTTTTGGGCGCAACGACGGAGCGCGAACGCAACGAACGCTCGGCGCAATATCTGACACAGGCCTTCGAGGGCCGCTTGCCATCCAAGGCAGGGCTTGTCACTCATCTGCAAAACCGCACCGACGTCGCGCCGCAGGATATGCGTGTTCGCCTCTGCACCGGTGAGAGCGCTGCCTACGAGGCCAGCCGCGACGCACTGTACCCGATGGGTCTACCAGGCAATAAGAGCTATCTGGGCGATGAGATCCCCGGCCAGGTGCACGCCATCAGCACGAGGCCGAATGAAGCCCTGTCCGACGTCCCGCTCCCGGTTCGGCGCCCGTCATAACCCGGTGACCAACCGGCGCTATCGGTTAAGGCCGATGGCCGCGATTGGCGATAAACGGGCATCGCTGTGCCGAAAAGTTTCCATTTCGCATGTTCGTCACGCCGATGACGGGTTGAGATGACACCCTGCAATGGCTATCTGGTGCAAACCCCCAAGCGAACTTCCGCAAGCAACAAGGCGTATCCAGGCATGACCCCAGAATTCCTCGTCACCCATTCCGGTGGCTTCCATGCCGACGAATTGTTGTCCAGCGTCATCCTCACGAGGCTTTTCCCGCAGGCGCGGATCGTGCGCAGCCGTTCGCCGGAATGGATTTCGCCCGCTGCAGACCGGATCATCTATGATGTCGGCGGCGCCTATGATGCGCAAGCGCGCATCTTCGACCACCATCAGCGCGGTGCGCCGCTGCGTGACGACAGCCAGCCCTACAGTTCGTTCGGATTGATCTGGAAGCATTATGGCCGCGACTATCTCGTCGCGTCGGGTGTTCCCGAGGCGCATGCCGCCGATATCCATGCGTCGTTCGATGCCAGCTTCGTGCTGCCGGTCGATCTTGTCGACAATGGTGCCCTCAGCCCGTCGGTTGCAGGCTTGCTGGGTGGGCTGACCCTGCCGGTGCTGCTGGAAACCCTGAAACCGGTTTTCGACGAGACCGATCCGGACGCCGACGATCGCGCTTTCCACAACGCGCTCACCATTGCTCGCGCCTTCGTCGAGGCGCGCATTGAAAAGAGCGCTGCCAAATTGCGGGCCGAGGCATTGGTGCATCAGGCGATCGCCGATGCCGGCGAAGGCCATATTCTGGAGCTGCCGATGGGCATGCCGTTCCGCCCTGCCGTCGTCAAGGCGGGCGCCGATCACCTGCTGTTCGTCGTCCATCCGCGCGACAAGGATTGGTGCCTGACCACCATCCGCCGCGCCGACGAAGGTTTTGAGGTCCGGGCCGACCTGCCGGCCGCCTGGGCCGGGCTTACCAATGGCGATCTGGAGGCGGCATCCGGGGTGAAGGGCGCAAGCTTCTGCCATAACGGCCGCTTCGTTGCCGCCGCCAGGACGCGTGAGGCGGCGCTTGCCATGGCCGAACTGGCGGTGAAGGAAGCCATCGCCACGGCTCTCGGACAGGTGCAGGCAGCGGAGTAAGGCACGGGCGACGCCGGGGCATCGGCGCAAGGCGGCGTCCCGGTTATTTCGTCTTCGCCTTTGCGACCGGCGTTGCAGCATCCGTCACCAGCGCAAACGCCGTCATTTCTTCCGGTGTCAGATAATACAGCCGGTCCGGTGGTGTCTCCATCGCATGCAGCCAAAGGCCGGATTTGATGCCCATCTCCTCCAGGTGGCGGCTGACATCGGCCGTGGTCCGTTGAGCGTCCGACATCGCCTGTTCGGGCGAGAGTTTTTCCTTCGAGCCATTGAAGATCTGATGAACGCCGATCACGGCGCCTTTTTCGGCCTCACGGGAAACGCCGCCAGCCATGACGATCGGGCAGGAGGAGGCGCAGAGAGCGCCAGCGGCCACCCGTGTGCCGAGCTTTTTCTCGCGGATCAGCTTCGACATGGCCAGCGCATCGCCGACCGCCCCGCCCGGGGAGTTGAGCAGCACCGTCTTCACATATTCGCCGCGCGCCTCGATCTCGCCGGCAAAACGCGCCGCAGCCCCCGGCTCGATCGAGCCTTCGGCCGACAGGATACCGCCCGGCTTGAGCTCGAAGCGGATCGCCTGCTTCAGCGTGCTTGGGTCAGCGGTAATGTCGGAGGGGGCGTTTTGCGGTTCGCCTTCGGTGAGCGCCGGCGGCAGCACCGGTGCTGCTTGCGGCTGCATCGGGTCGAAGCCGGGATGGGCCTGGTTGGCGGTGTTCAGCTCGTTCCAGTCGATGACGATGAACACCAGCGAGGTGACCACCAGTCCGTGAAAGAAGTGGCGCATCAGCATGCCGTCATCGGCCGAAAGCAGATAGGTTTTCAGCCGCTGTCCGAACCCTTGCAGACGGGTCGTCGCGTTCATTTGCGCGGACCTTTGCCCGAGAGGTCGAGATTGGTGATGTTGGATTGTTCTCTTGCCTCCGCCTCGCTGATTGCCGTCTGGATGTCGAAGCCGCTGCGCTGCAACGCCTTTTGCACCTCCAGCGCTTCCAGCAGTTCGGCGGCGGTGATCCGTTCGGCAAAGGGCAGGCTCTGTTCCTGTCGGCGCAGCGCGCCATGGGCGATCGACAGCATGAAGACGAGGACGGCAGGTAGAAGATCGATGGCGATGGCGCCGGCCCAGCTCGGGATGAAATCCGAGGCGTAGCGCAGCACGGCGGCAGCCGAAGACAGCGGTACGAAGCGGCGTTCGCCGACCGGCTCGCGGGTGAGGATCTGGTCGGCCGCTTCCGAAAGGACCTTGGATTGCGCGGCAACCGAGGTGCGGATGGTTTCCATCACCTGATCCTGCCGGTTGGCAAGATCGGCCTCCAGGCCGCTGGCGACCGGGGCGATGAAGCCGAGCGACAGATCTTCGGCGGCGCGCTTGACGGAGGCGGCGATCGACGTCTGCTCCAGCGCCGTGATCGTGCCGGTCAGCGCCACCGCTTCGGCGGCAAACTGGTCGGCGCGCGGATCGATGGCGCCGGGGGCGGAAACGAGGCCGCGCATGGTGGCAAGATGGGCACGGCCTTCGTCAAACAGCGTGGTGACACGTTCGCGTGAGGCGGTAATGCCGGTTTCGAGCTCGTTCAGCTGGGCTGCCATCTGGCCGAGCAGCTGCACGACGCTGCCGGCCCCCGTCGTGCCGGTCAGTGCACCGCTTTCGCGCTCCTGATCAGACAAGCGCTGGAAACGTTCGGAGGCGCGCTGGATATCCGGCAGCAGGCTTTGGGCGGCCAGGGCATTCTGATGGGCGCGGTCGAGATCGGCGGTGTAGTCCTCCACCGTTTCGGCCAGGTGCTGTTCAAGGGCCGCCGAACCGGCAAGAGCTGCAGCATTCAACCAGCTTGCCATCGCGATGATCATCAGGCAGCCGAGCGCCATGATGCCGAGCATCGCGGTTCTGGCCGCAGCGCCGATGATATGCGGATAGAACCGCGCCATATAGGTCCAGAAAGCGTAGATCGCCACGGACACGGCGCAGGAATAGATCAGCGCCGCGAAGAACACCGCCGTCGCCGAACCATCGAGGATGGAGCGGACCCCGAGATAGGTATAGACCCCCGATGCCAGCGCCAGCGTGGCAAGGGCGAAACGGGTCATGGTCTCGACGGCCTCGATACCGTCCTGCAAGCGATGCGATGCGCCAAGCGCCATGGTGTTTCTCCGGCTGGGTGTGCCTTAACAAACCCTTAAAATACCGGCGAAATCAAGGCTGTCCGTGCGCTGACCGTTTCTGGTCTCACGCGGGCAGGGCGCCCGAGCCGGAACCCGCGCGGCGGTGCATGATAAACGCCTGAAGACAGATGCCGAGCAGGAAGATCACCGCCCAGATGGCGGTAACCGTCTGGACCGGCGGCGAATCCGGACCGGCGCCGATCGGGCTTGAGGGCGGCAGGCGCGACAGGGTTTCGTTGATGCCGGGGATCATCAAGAGAAAGAAGGTAAACGACATCGACAGCGCCTGCAGGTAGCGATTGAGGCGGCCGAACCAGCCGAGTTGCGCGATGACGATGGAAAAGATCACCGCCAGCATGGCAATGATGCCGATCGCGTGGCCCGCATTGAAGCCGCCGGTGCTCGACAGGCCGAACGAGGTGATGGCGGATAGGAACAGCGTGATGATGTAGATCCGGCCGGAATTGGATTTCGGAACGATGGCGGCATATTTCGAAAAGGAATAGAGCCCCGCGACAATGGGCACGACGCTGATGATGGTATGGATGATACCAAGCGTGGACAATGGATTGGCCATGGAAAATCCCCCTGAATGATGAATATCGATGCGCAGAAAAATGAGCCGTTTTGCCGTCCGTTAAGACCGGGCGGACAGGCGCCGGGCGGCTGCGGACTTATGGGATTTTGATATGTTCATCGAGCCAGCGCAATCGAAATCCTATGCCGTTTCGCCGTAAATGGGAACGCGCCGGACAGCCACGTTTTTTCTAAGGTTTGCCGGCCTGCAAGACCAACCGGAAAGGATTTCGTTCAATGCTGTATGGTCGTGGTGCGGTTCTTTCACATCAGTATAAAAGGCGCAGCGATGCCGCCGCAGCCCCTCTAGCCGTCACCCCGGCAACGACGGGGCGGGAAGACGCTGCCATGCTGCTGCGGCTGTGCATCGTGGCGCTGCTCGCCGTCGGCGCTACCGCCGCCGTCATTGCTTTTGCATCCGGCGCATAAGGCCCTTTCCTCTCGCTTGCGCATGGGGGAGGCTGTCCTCGTCGATGGAATCCTCCTTGTAGGAATGCGGTGCCGTTTACCGCATTCCTATTTTTGCCCTGGATGATGAAGGGCGCACACTAGGCAACGTCGCCGACGTGGTTGGAATAGCCCTTGTCTCGAAAGCCTGTCGAGATGAAGCAGTCCAAGTGAAGAATATCTTAATTAGCGCGCAGTCAAATGTAGCGCCTCTCTTTTGTTTCTAGCTTTATTTAAGGTTTTTTAAGAAAAATCGCGGAATGGTTGTATTTGGGAATTCTCTATGATGTAATCGCTCAGGTGGCATGATGCCCCGGATTTTTTACCTCTGTCGGGCATGAGTGCCACGACGCCAGGCACAGAAAGAACCGGCCATGACCAGCATTTCCAGCGGCAACGCCGCCCTGACCATCCTTCAGCAAGTCCAGCCGTCGCTGCTTCCGGGCATACAGGGACAGAGCGCCACTGACACCATTTTGGATATTGTCTCCAACCGGTCGGCCGTTGGCGCAAAGGCTGTAGCAGCTGTGGCTAACGCGGCGGCTAAAGCGCAGCCGCAAGCGGCTCAAAACCCACGAGAGGTCGGGGGCACGGTATCGTCGGAATTCTCTTCCGTTCAATGGAGCGCGATGAATGCTGATGCCGTCAGCCAACTTAACTCCACTGATGCAGATGACCCGCTGATTGCCTTTAAACCGATTGAAGCATCGCTGGAAAACGCGGAGGTCTTCGTTGGAAGGCTCGCCTATTCGCTTGCGAAATACAGTGCCCAATTTGATTTGAAGGAAATTCCGTCTCGGGAAGACCATATGGCTGGCAAGGAGGCGCACATGGCGAAAGTGGTTGCAAGCGGCGCCAGCCAAAAAATGATCGACGATACATTGAGGCTTAACTACGGTGAGGGTGGTTATGAACGTATCGTGAGATTCAAAACGACAGAAAACATGTGGACGATGAGCCAAGCGAAAACGTTTGGGGGCAGCATCGGGAGTTTCACCATGCTCCTGGGACAGGTTTTCGGTAAGGACGTGACCATATCGAAGGATCAGGACGGCAGGTTGACTTTGGGCGCTTTGGATATGTCCTACGCCAACGGACAGAAAATGCTGAGTTACGGCGAGGATGGCTCGTTGACGACGTTCAATGAAGACGGCAGCACGATACGCACCTTGGCCGCGAAAGACCTTAGTCGCCTCTGAGTGAACATCCCGTCGTACCCGCAAGGGCACGACGGGATGTCTGTTAGGCGAAAAGGCCGAAATCAAAATTCGCTGAACTCAGATTATTATGGGAATAAATATTCTCGCATAAGATGTGCATAAATTTGAGCTTCCTGAGGAGCTTTGCTTAAGCTTGAAAAGGCGGTGCAGGATTGCGGTAACCCTGTCTGACCAGAGAGGCGGGGATAGCAAGGGCAAGGGTTTCAACCGGCGGGCGCACACCCCCGCAGCGCGGAGTCTCGCCACCCACCTTGCTGTTGCACGCATCAGACCGCCGTCAAAACCTCAAGCGCTTCCTTTACCCGTGCCCGGTCGGCCTGCGACAGCGGGCGGATCGGCAGCGGCGGATCGTGGGGGCTGAGGTCCAGGAGGTTGGCGATCGCATGAACGGTGCGGTAGCTGCTGAGGTCGCGAAACAGCGTCCAAAGCGGCTCGAACAGCGCGTCGATGCGCTGAACTTCAGCGCCGTCACCGGCTTGCGCCGCCCGCATCAGCTTGACGGACGGGTCCGGCAAAATGCCGGCGACGACGCTGTACCAGGTCACGCCGCCTGCAAGGATCGCGTCTGCAACCAGCCAGTCGCCGCTATAGCCGACGGCAAACCCGGCGGGAACGGCAGACATCGTTGCCTGATGCGCTGCCGTGATGTCTGCGGCCGGCAGAGCCGGGTTCTTGACGGCTGCGATGTTGGGGATGGCCGAGAGGCGCGACAACAGCGATTGGCTGATGGTAAAATGCGTCGTGCCCGGATTGTTGTAGATGCAGAGCGGCAATGGCGTGGCCGCAGCGACCGCCGAAAAATGCTCGAACACCTCATCGTCGCCGGGCGGCGTGTAGGAGACCGGCGCCAGCAAAAGCCCCTGTGCGCCGGCATCCCGGGCGTCCTGTGCAAGCGCCACCGCCTCGTCGGTCCGCAATGCCCCGACGCCGACGATGACCGGCATGCGGCCGGAAAGGCAATCGGCGGCCGCCTCGATGGCGCGGCGCTTTTCTGCCCGGTCGAGATACATATAGGAGCCGGTGCTGCCCAAAAGACCGATGGAATCGGCGCCCGCAGTGTCAATGCGCTTGAGCAGGCCGCTCAAGGCGCCGGTATCGACGCGGCCAGCCGCGTCGCATGGGGTGATCGGGAAGGCGGACAGGCCATGAAACAGCATATCGGGTCTCTGTGCTGGAGGAAGCATGTCCGCAAGCTGTGACCGCCCGGCTGCTGGAGGTCAATGCCGGGATTGTCCCGGTGTCATTTTGACGGCGCCATTCGCCGGATATCATTTTGCTTTGGCTTTCAGCATAGCTTCGGTCAGTTCGCCACCCAGCTCCACGGTCTTGGTCTGCTTGTTGTAGACGCAGATCTGCGTGATCTTTCCCTTGGCGCCCTTCGGCTTGCCGCTGACCAGCGCCAGGCCGAAGCTTTCGGAGCCGAACGGATCGACGACAGCCTTCGGCTTGTCGATCGATCCGGCTGCCGCCTTCAGGCATTTCGCCGAGACGTCGGCCCGCATCGCGGCCCATGCATCATCCGACGACGCGGTGGCGACGGATGGCAAAAGGCCCAAGGCGAGAAGGGCGATCACGGCGGTGCGATGGTGAAAAGACATCTGATTTCCTTGCGTTATGGGCGTATATTTGGGATGACGACCCTGTCGAACGATCATGTCCATTCTGTGCCCGGCCATCCCAGTGGAACATTCCGGCGGTGAAAGTATTTTCCATACCTGTGGCGAAATTTGGCATGGCGGCGGTTGCCTGTTGCGGCGGTGGTCCCTATGTTCCGCCTCACAGATTTCTTTCATGAATTCCAACCCGGCTTTCATGGACCCCGCCAACAAGAGGAGATACCATCATGGCTTTCGAATTGCCGAACCTGCCTTACGACTACGACGCGCTCGCCCCCTACATGTCGCGCGAAACGCTCGAGTATCACCACGACAAGCATCACCTGGCTTACGTGACCAACGGCAACAAGCTGGCTGAAGAAGCCGGTCTCTCCGGCCTGTCGCTGGAAGAAGTCGTCAAGAAGTCCTACGGCACCAACCAGCCGCTGTTCAACAATGCCGGCCAGCATTACAACCACCTTCATTTCTGGAAGTGGATGAAAAAGGGCGGCGGCGGCACGCAGCTGCCGGCCAAGCTCGACGCAGCCATCAAGTCGGATCTCGGCGGCTACGACAAGTTCCGCGCCGATTTCATCGCAGCCGGTACCGGCCAGTTCGGTTCGGGCTGGGCCTGGCTTTCCGTCAAGGGCGGCAAGCTCGAAATCTCGAAAACCCCGAACGGCGAAAATCCGCTGGTCCATGGCGCATCGCCGATCCTCGGCGTCGATGTCTGGGAGCATTCCTATTACATTGATTACCGCAACGCCCGTCCGAAGTACCTCGAAGCCTTCGTCGACAGCCTGATCAACTGGGATTACGTGCTCGAGCTTTACGAAGCCGCTGCGTAAGCCGCATTTCATCGGATTGCAGATTTGCACCCGGCGCCGAAAAGCGCCGGGTGTTTTCGTTTGGGCAAAGGCCTTTCGCCGCTTGCGGCCGCCCTTTTTGACCGGCAAATGTCACGCAGTTGTTACAAGCCGGTTCTAGGCAGGCGCCATGCAAAAAGACATCGATACACCCATCCTCCGCTTCGGTATCATCGCCGATCCGCAATATGCCGATATCCCGCCGCACGAGGCGATGAACCGCCATTATGCCCGCAGCCTCGCCAAGCTCACCGAGGCGATCACTGTTTTCAACGCGGCGGAACTGGATTTCGTCATGACGCTCGGCGATATCATCGATCGCGACTGGAACAGTTTCGACGACATCATGCCGATCTATCAGACGTCGCGCCACAAGACGCTGTTCCTGCTCGGCAATCATGATTTCGCGGTGGCACGGGAACATCTGAGCGCTGTTTCCGAACGGCTCGGCATGCCCGGCCGCTACCATGATTTTGCCGTCGGAAAATGGCGCTTCGCCGTGCTCGACGGCAGCGATGTCAGCACCTTTTCCGCCGCGCCGGATGATCCGCGCACGGCGCTGGCAGCCGAACGGCTGGCCGCGCTTGCGGCCGGAGGTGCGATCAACGCGCAGACCTGGAATGGCTCGCTCAGCGAGGCGCAATTTGAGTGGCTGACGCGGGTCATGGAAAAGGCGCAGGCCAATGGCGAGGCCGTTCTCGTTCTTGGCCACTACCCGGTCTTTCCGGAAAATAGCCACAACATGTGGGACAGTCAGCGCATCATCGATCTGCTGACGGGTTTTTCCTGCTTCCGCGGCTATTTCTGCGGCCATAACCATGAGGGCAATTTCGGCGAGGTCGGCGGCCGCCCGTTCGTGACGTTCAAGGGCATGGTCGACACGCCGGACGAAAACACCTTTGCGATCGTCACGGTTTTTGCCGACCGGATCGGGATCGAAGGGTTTGGACGGGAAGTGAGCCGGGTGATGCGGATCGGCGCATAGGCAGCGCCGTCTTGCCGGCCGCGACTAAATTTTCCGGTGCCCCGACTAAATTTTCCGGCAAATGAGCCGATTTGCCGACTTGTGCGTTTAGCCTGGGTCCAATTCATCCCAGGAGGCTACCGTGGCAACCACTTTTGATATTTCCGGCCTGTCCGAACAGGAACTGACCGCCCTTATCGACGAGGCAACCAGCCTTCGCCAGACACTGAGCGACAGCCGCGAACATGAACGCGCGACGGCCGCCGACGGCTCGAAAGGCCAGGACGTCAACGATCCCAACCACGGCGCGATCACCGCGCCAACCCCGCGCGCAGTCAAGGAAGAGGGCCCGGCGCACGGCGCGACGAAGGGGCGATAGAGCCGACGACTGACCGGCTGATTTATAGTCTTGACCCAGTGCCGCGCATCTACTGGTTTTGCGCGCACCAGGCGGTGCGAGCCATCTTCTCTTGAATATAGGCCGGCGAATAGTCGTCGTAGCAACGATCAATATAGGCGTTAATCGTTACTGCCTTCCACAGAAGCAGGACGCCGCCTATGACCAGCGCAGCCAGCGTTAGCCTAAGCGCGATACGAAAAATACGGCTCATTGACACGGTTGGACGGTTTCCTGGTGTGAGGCTGTCAGTAACGTGAGGAGAAGGCCGCGGCAAGGGCGTCGAATAGGGCCTTTTGTCGAAGTCAGCCCGACGCGAGCGGGTCATCGTTCGCTTTCACGCGCAGCTATTGTCGGCGCACCTACCTGCCATCCTTTGATCCACAAATCCCGCAATCCATCACCTTCACCGCGAAAATACCCGTCCGTCTCCTCGCAATTTTCCACCCGGTCGGCGCGGAAATTGCGGATGGCCTGGCGCAGTTCGCACCAGGCGACGACGACGGCGGTGGCGGAGTAATAGATCAGCGCCAGCGGCTGGACCGTGCGTTGGCTGGCACGGCCGGATTCGTCGCGGTAATCGAGCGCGAGTTTCCGTTCGTCGCGGATCGCCCGGCGCACCAGCGCCAGATCAAGCCCGGACGGTGCGGGAGCGATGGCGCCCCAGGCATGCAGCGCCCTTGCGTGCAATGTCTGGCGCAACGGCACCGGTATCGCGCCGGCGATTTTCTGGTTGACCCGCCTTGCCGCCTCCTTCAATTCCTCGTCGCCGGTGCGCTCGAGCAGCGCCAGGGCCAGCACGATCGCCTCGGTTTCCTCGATTGAAAACATCAGCGGCGGCAGGTCGAAGCCGGGGCGCATGATATAGCCGATGCCGCGCCCGCCCTCGATCGGCACCCGCATCGCCTGAAGCGCTGCTATATCCCGGTAGATCGAGCGGACCGTCACCTCCAGCGTTTCGGCAATCTGCGCTGCCGTCACCGGACGCGTCGCCAGCCGCAGGATCTGGATGATCTCGAACAGTCGGGATGCCTTGCGCATGGGCCAATTTTCCTCGTCAGGCAAAACGCTCCTGACAGAACCCTGTCAGTTGGGTGAGGCTATAGCATGTTGGCAAGCGCTTGAAAAACCAGCGCTGTGCCCAACGCACCTTTCTCTTGAGCAACGGACAACTGACATGACCTACGCGGAAAACCTCTGGCTCTTCTTCACGCTTCTGTTCGGCATCATCATCGTGCCCGGCATGGACATGGTCTTCGTCATGGCCAATGCGCTGACCGGCGGCCGGGCGTCCGGCCTGACGGCGACCGCCGGCATCATGGCGGGCGGCGTGTTCCACACGCTCTATGCCGCACTCGGGGTCGGCTTCCTGCTGCACCTGGTGCCGGCGCTTTTCAATGTGCTGCTGCTCGCAGGCGCTGCCTATATCGCCTGGATCGGCTTGTCGCTTGCCCGCAGCAGCATAGCGATCGCCTCGGTCGAGCCCGGCGCCCGGCTGTCGCGCTGGACGAGTTTTCGCCGCGGCGCTTTGACCAGCATCCTCAATCCAAAAGCCTATCTGTTCATGCTCGCCGTCTATCCGCAGTTCCTGAAGCCTGAATTCGGCCCGCTCTGGTCACAGGCCTTGATCATGGCGATCATGATCTCGCTGACACAGCTTGCCGTCTATGGCAGCCTGGCGCTCGCCGCCGGCCGCAGCCGCGATGTCATCGTCTCCAGCCCCCGCGCCACGGCAATCATCGGCAAGACGGTCGGCGTGGTGCTGATTGCGGTAGCATCGCTGACGGCGTGGCATGGCTGGGTGTCGCAAGGGTAACGTACTGATAATATGAGTATAATAATCCTGTTCATCAGGCAGTTACAGCGCTGAAAATAAATCCGTTTCAAGAAAATGTTACTTCCCTCAAGTCTCCAAAATGCAATCATGCCCGCGCATCGATAGAGAGAGCCCGCTTCGCCAGTCCGGGCGGCGTCTCGCCAGAGCTGGAGATTTGTATGAAGCTGAAAATGATACTGACGGCATTCGCGATTGCAGGCTGTGGCGTAAGCGCCGTCATCGCTGCGGATGATCCGGTCAAGGTCCGCGAAGGACTGATGAAGCAGATCGGCGGATCGATGGGCGCGCTTGCCGGGATCGCCAAGGGCGAAAAACCCTATGACGCCGAGATCGTCAAGACGGCGCTGACGACGATCAGCACCAATATCAAGGCATTCCCGGATCAGTTTCCGGCAGGCTCAGAGGCAAATTCCGAAGCATCCCCGAAAATCTGGGACAATATGGACGACTTCAAGGCCAAGGCCGCCAAGCTCGGCGCCGACGCCGATGTGGCGCTTGCCCAGCTTCCGGCAGACCAGGCCGGCGTCGGTGCTGCGCTTGGCATTATCGGCAAAGGTTGTGGCGACTGTCATCAGGCCTACCGCATCAAGAAGTGATGCGGCGGGCCTCGTCCCCCTAAAACTGCGATGTTTGGCGCGCCCGGTCCGGCGCGCCAAATGTGTTTTCCGGATGAGCAAGTGGAGCGGGTGATGGGTGTGCGGGTTCGAAAACTGGTCACGGCGGTTGTCGTGTTTGCAGCCTTGGCCGGTGGTGCGGCCTGGTTCCTGACCAAACCCGAGCCTTGGCCGACCTCGCATTGGCAGGAGCTGGGCGAGCCGGATCTTGCCAATGGCCAGCAGATTTTCTGGGCGGGCGGCTGTACCAGCTGTCATGCGGCGGCGAAATCGGAAGGCGATGCCAAGCTGGTTTTGGCCGGTGGATTGCCGCTGAAAAGCCCGTTCGGCACGTTTCACGTCCCCAACATCTCCCCGGATGAAACCGCCGGCATCGGCAGCTGGACGCTGGCCGAATTCGGCAATGCGATGACGCGTGGCGTCGGTAAACAGGGCGAACATCTCTATCCGTCGTTTCCCTATGGCTCCTACGCCCGGCTGACGCCGAAGGATATCAACGACCTCTGGGGTTTTCTGAAAACCCTGCCGAAGAGCGCCAATGTCGCGCCGCCGCACGACTTGCCATTCCCCTACAACATCCGCCTGGCACTCGGCGGCTGGAAACTGCTGTTCTTCACCGACAGGCCGCGTGTCACGGTTGACACCAGCAACCCGAAGATCGCCCGCGGCCAATATCTCGTCGAAGGCCCCGGCCATTGCGGCGAATGCCATACGCCGCGCAATGCGCTCGGCGGTTTCGAGACAGCAGAGTGGCTGGCGGGCGCGCCCAATCCGGAAGGCGAGGGCCGCATCCCCAACATCACGCCAGGCTCGAAAAGCATGGGTTCATGGAGCGAGGGCGATATCGTCAACTACCTCCAAACCGGCTTCACGCCCGAATTCGATTCCGCCGGCGGCTCGATGGTCGAGGTCCAGCAGAACATCGCCAAGCTGCCGGCAAGCGACCGCGAGGCGATCGCGGCGTATTTGAAGGCGGTGCCGGCGGTTGAGTAGAGTGCTTGCAATAAGTGCTATCAATCGGTAGGATGCTAGCATGAATAGCAAGCAGAGGAAAACGCTTGCCGCGATCTTCAAGGAGCCTGTCTCCGGAACGATCGATTGGGCCGACATCGAAAGCTTGCTCGTGGCTGCAGGGTGCACCCTCATTGAGGGGAGTGGATCGCGCGTCAGGTTTACTCTCTCAAGTGAGGTGGAAAGCTTCCATCGGCCTCATCCTGAGAAAGAGGCAAAACGCTATCAGGTGCGAGCGGCGCGGGGATTCCTGCTGCGTATAGGAGTAACACCATGAACATCATGTCCTACAAGGGCTATGCAGCCCGGATCGACTATGACGCGGAGGACGAGATCTTTTTCGGCCGGATTGCAGGCATTATCGATGGCATCGGTTTTCACGCCAATACCGTCGCGGATTTGAAAGCGGCATTCCATGAGGCCGTCGAAGATTATCTCGAAACTTGCGCGAAGATCGGCAAGGATCCGCAAAAATCCTATTCCGGCAAGATGATGTTTCGTGTTGATCCGGATGTGCACGCCCAGGCGGCGAAGGCGGCCGAACTATCGGGAAAGAGTCTCAATCAATGGGCAGCCGAAGTGCTGGCAAAAGCGGCGGCCGCAAAGGCGGCCTGAACAGCGTTGCCATCCTTGGGACAGCCAAGGCGCGTTCCTTGGAACGCGCCCATCGCCATAATCCTGCTGCCTTGAAAACCGCCCGCCCTCAGGCGAGCGTCTGCAGATACCGCATGCCGGTGACCGGGCCGGGCGTGAAGTTTTCCGATTCGTAGAAGCGGTGCGCCTGGAAATTGCCGGTGGCGGCGCTGACCGAGAGATAGGTGGCGCCGGCCATGCGGGCCTGTTCACGGGCCTTGGCGACCAGATGGCGGCCGATGCCGGTGCCGCGATGGGCGGGGCGGACATAGAGATGATGCAGTTCCATGCCGCGCGCACCCTGCTGGGCGCGGTAGAGCGGTACCAGGATGGCGTAACCGATCAGCTCGCCGGCGGCCTCGGCCACAAGGGCCGTGATCCAGGGCATACGGCCGAACAGGTCGCGCTCAAGATTTTCCGGGGTGACGGCTGCGGCATCGCCATGATGGGCGGCAAGCTCGCTGATCAGCGCGCGCAGCTCGGGCAAGTCGCGCTGCTTGGCCGCGCGGATGGTGACCATCGGCGCGCGGGTGGCGGGATGGAGAAGGGATGTTGGGGTCGTCGTCTGCAGCATTTCATGGCACCTTATGGCTCTTGCGCCATCAGGTGCTGTCCAAAACAAAAGCCGCCTGATGGCGGCTTGTTTGAACGAGATCAGACAGCCGCACCTATGGGAGCAGCGTAAAATACCAGCGGGCGATGTTTGCGGTCCTGATCATGGCGGGCAATGTCGCCTTTTCCGGAAAATTGTCAACGGGAAATCGCGTGCCCGTTCATTTTTGCGGCCGAAACAAGATTTTGGGATGCCGCTTTTCCGGCCAAGACCGGCCACAATCGCGGTCTACGGATCGTCTCCAGTGGCGCGACAGCTGGTTGAGGAATGGCTAATATTAGCTTTGCGATCAAGACGTTGAAGCCATCAGTACAGTTATCCATGGAGAACCCATCACATGTCGTTCACGTTCAATCGCCGGTCGTTCATCATCGGCTCCGGCCTGCTCCTGCCCAGCATCGGCCTGGGCCCGAAAATGGTCTTTGCCGCCGAGAAAGGCATTGACGAACAGCTGGCTGCGCTGGAAAAGCAAATCGGCGGCCGGCTCGGCGTCTACGTCCTCGATACGAAAACCAAGCTGTCCTTCGAGCGCCGGCCTGACGAACGCTTTGCCATGTGCTCGACTTTCAAGGCGCTGGCTGCCGCCTTCGTTCTGGCGCGTGCCGACAAGGGCGAGGAAAAGCTCGACCGGCGGATTCCGATTTCGAAGAAACACCTTCTGTCCTATTCGCCGGTCGTCGAAAAACATGTCGGCGGCGGCATGACGGTTCGCGAACTCTGCGATGCCACGGTACGCTACAGCGACAATGCCGCCGGCAACCTGCTTTTGGCGAGTTTCGGCGGTCCGAAGGGTTTGACGGACTGGCTGCGCTCGATTGGCGACGCGACGACCCGTCTCGATCGCATCGAGCCAGAACTGAACGAAGCGAAGGTCGGCGACCCGCGCGACACGACGACGCCGAAGGCGATGACGCAGACGCTCGGCAAGCTGCTGCTGG
Organism: Pararhizobium sp. DWP1-1-3; assembly: GCF_049896125.1. NCBI lineage: Bacteria > Pseudomonadati > Pseudomonadota > Alphaproteobacteria > Hyphomicrobiales > Rhizobiaceae > Pararhizobium > Pararhizobium sp. DWP1-1-3. The sequence continues at coordinate 123,954 of NZ_JAFCTR010000002.1, read as the reverse complement.
AAGATGTTCTGTCACCGGCGTCGCGCGATCAGTTTTCAGCATGGCTCGTCGCCAACACCACCGGCGACCGGCGCCTGCGGGCAGGGCTTCCGACGAGCTGGACCATCGGTGAAAAAACCGGCACCAGCGGCCGCGGCGAGGCCGGCGACATCGGCTTCATGCGCCCGGCCGATGGCCATACGATCCTGACCTCGGTCTATATCGCCGAGGGCAAGAAGCCGACCAAGGAGCTCGAGCCGGTGTTTGCCGAGGTTGGCAAGCTGATCGCCGCGATGGTGGGGTGAGGCAGGCGGCGGCGGACTGACGGCAACGTCGCTGACAGATCGTGTTGGGAAACCGTGCATCATATGAAAACTCCGTCATCTCTGTGCTCGTCACAGAGATCCAGCCAGCCCAAGTCTTTGGGCTGAAAGAGTCTTTCGACCCGACGGACGTCGGGTCACAGGATCCCCCCACGAGTCCTCGGGTTTAACCCGAGGGGAGGATGACGGAGGGGGAGTGCCCGCTTCGTCAACCAGCCACCTTCCAAGGGTGGCATTGTGCGGCGGCTTTGTTCAATCCGCCGCCTTTCCAGCGGCGCATCGCACCGTCCAAGGCCGTAAAAACAATCGGCGTCGATCGCCGTCTCCACAGCTCAGATCATGATCAAGAGTGCCCGTGACACCGGCATGGCGGATCGGCCACGCCTCGCTCCCGCGTCCGGCGTCGCCCGAAGGGCCTTTCCATTCTTACAAATATAGTATACCCCCCTATGCTATATGGAGGTGCCGATGTCCCATACCGTTCGCGAAAAGACAAAACTGCTGGCGCGGGTGCGCCGCCTGAAAGGGCAGCTCGAGGCCGTCGAGCGGGCGCTTGAGGTGGAGACGCCCTGTGGCGATATTCTGCAGCTGCTCTCTTCTATTCGCGGTGCGCTAAACGGGCTTACCGGCGAGGTGATGGAAGATCACCTGCGCGAACATGTGCTGCTCGCCGAAAGCGACGCGGAACGTCTGCGGGCCGTCGATGAACTGTCCGCCGTGCTGCGGACGTACGTACGCTAAAACCCTGATGCGCCGATATCGAGAGGATGGCTCCATGCCGATAGAAAACCTGGTTCATGAACATGTCTTTCTCGGCGCCGGCCACCGGCGCAACGAGCGGCGTGTCTGGCTGGTCATCGCGCTGACCGCAACGATGATGGTTGGGGAGATTGCCGCCGGCAATATCTACGGCTCGATGGCGCTGGTGGCCGATGGCTGGCACATGTCCACCCATGCCGGTGCCATGCTGATCACGGCGCTCGCCTATCTCTATGCACGGCGTCAGGCGCGCAATCCGCGCTTCACTTTCGGTACCGGCAAGCTCGGCGATCTCGCCGGTTTCGCCAGCGCCATCGTTCTCGCCCTGATCGCGCTGCTGATTGGCTGGGAAAGCCTGCTGCGGTTCGCCAATCCCGTCCAGATCAGCTTTTCGCAGGCCATTGCCGTGGCGGTCGCCGGCCTTGCCGTCAATCTCATCTCCGCCTTCCTGCTCAAGGACCATCACCAGCATCTTGGCCATTCCCACGCCGGCCATTCCCATGGCGGTCATGCGCATGCTGGTCATGCGCATGGTGGTCACTCTCATGCGGCGCATGCGCACGGTGCAAAGGCACAGCCTGCGGGCGGCCACGAGCACCACGATCATTCCGGCCACAGCCACGAACATCACAGCCACGGGGACCACAGCCATCACGGCCACGCTGCGGCAAAATCCGGCACCGACAACAACCTGCGTTCCGCCTATCTGCATGTGATGGCCGATGCGCTGACTTCGGTGCTGGCCATTCTGGCGCTTTTGGCAGGCAGCATCTACGGCTGGCTCTGGCTCGATCCGGCCATGGGTGTCGTCGGCGCGCTGATCATCGCCCATTGGTCCTACGGACTGATCCGCCAGACCGGCCTGATCCTGATCGACGCGACCGACACAGTCAGCGACCTGCAGTCGGAAATCCGTGAGCGGATTGAAACGCCGCAGGAGACGATCACCGATCTGCATGTCTGGCAGGTCGGCCCGGGGCACAATGCAGCCATCGTCGCCATCGCCACGCAAAACCCGCACCCGCCGGCCTTCTACAAGGAAAAGCTCGCCAAGCTCACCGGGCTGTCGCATCTCACCGTCGAAGTGACGCCAGTCGCGGCGTGACGGGAACAGTTCGGCTTTTCAAAGGTGACCAGTTTGCCGCGACACTCGAAGTTTTCGCGGCAAACCCTGCACTGAGCGGACAACGAAGGTGGCTAGGCGTGATTGCTCGGGCGTCAGCTTCCTTTCTCTGTCCCCGGAGTTCGGTCCAGCGAGTTCCGGCGCATGCGCAGCAGATATTCCGTCATGTTGAACGGATCGGGACCTGAGCGCGGGCGCAAACGCTGGGGGCCAGAGATCGGGGCATAATGGTCGAAGGTGGCGACCATCGTTCCCATGCCGCTTGTCAGCCCCGGCAGCTGCTGTTGAAGGCTCTGGGTTTTGGCGGACGCGACCGTGCCTTCCAGCCGCACCCCGCCGTTGGCGATCGCGGTATCCGTCATCGATGCACCGGCTTTTGCAAGCAAGGTAAGCAGGCCGTTCAAGGCGCCGACGGGCGCTTCGATGTCGATGTGATCGACCGGTTCGCAGATGACGGTTTGAGCCGCCGATAGAGCCTCAGCCAGCACCAACGGCGTCAACTGGCGAAAGTCGGCGGCGGTGCTCGATGGCGAACTGTGCTTGGCAGCCATCATCGCCACGTGGCAATCGATGACCTGCCAGCCAAAGACACCCTGTTTCAGCGTTTCCAGCACGGTGTCCTCGACCGCCCGGTAAAAACTTGCCGGCATCTGGCCGACGTCGACTTCCAGGGCAAAGCTGTTGCCGGCACCCTCCGGACGTGGTTCGACGCGCAGCCCGACGGTCGCGAGAAAAGGGTTGGGCTCCTTGAAGATGGTCTGAAGACCGGCGCCTTTCCCCAGCAGCCTCTCGACGCAGATGACCGTGCTTTCCTCGAACGTGGCCTCAAGATCGAAATCCGTCAGCAAGGTCGATTGGATGACCTGCTTTTGCACCTCGCCATAGAGTGAGACGTAGACGTCGTTCGCATCCTCGTTCCTGCGAAGATTGATCAGCGGGTCCTGTTCGGCCAGCTGGTTGAGGGCGATCCAGAGTGCTGCATTGTCGGACGCACGCTGCGCCAGCACACGGGTTTCAAGGGTCGGCGGGGCAAAGTGAGCGCGGCTGGCCGAAGACGGATCCGTGCCGACGATATCGCCGATGCGGGCGCCGTTAAGGCCACTGACGCGGGCGATCTGTCCGGCCCGAAAGCTGGTAACATTATGAATCCGGCCGGCCTCGAATAGGTGAATTGCGGTCACCCGTGCCTGGCCCCCGGGCAGGTCCAGATAGTGCCGCGATTTGATCGTGCCCGATGTCAGATAGACGAAGGCCTGTTTTTCGCCGCCCCATCCCCGCTCGATCTTGAAAATGGTGCCGGTGACCGGACCATCCGGGTCCGGCCTGCGGCAAGGCAGCATCGTGGTGACCGCCGACATCAGTGCCGGCACGCCAACCCCCGTCGTCGCAGCACCGCCAAACACCGGGTGCACCAGGCCCTTTGCGACCTGATCAGCCAGCGACCGCGCCAGCGTTTCGCGGCTCAGGCAATCGGGAGCAAGGACATAGTCGCCGAGCAGAACATCGTCGTTTTCCGCCAGCGTTTCGCAGAGACCCGTGAACAGTGGTTCGCTTCGCAGATCATATGCTTCGACCCGGGCAAGCTTGCTGCCCGCATCCGAGATGCCCGACATGGCAATCGGCCGAACCGGCAGCTGGGTGCCAAGAACATCCAGCAGCTCCTCATATCGGGCGCCGGGGCGATCGACCTTGTTGACGAAGAAGACGAACGGGACGCCAAGGCGCTGCAACGCCCGCACCAGCACGCGCGTCTGCGCCTGCACGCCCTCGACTGCCGAAACGACGACTACGGCCGCGTCAAGCAGGCCAAGCACGCGATCGACTTCGGCGATGAAGTCGGGATGCCCGGGCGTATCGATGAGATTGACGGTCGTATCGCCGATGGTGAACGACACCACGGCGGCCCTGATGGTGATACCCCGTTGCCGTTCGAGTTCGAGACTGTCGGTCTGCGTGTTGCCGGCGTCGACATTGCCGAGTTTGTCGATCACGCCGGCGTCGAAAAGCAGCCGCTCTGTAAGACTAGTCTTGCCTGCATCCACATGGGCCAGGATACCCAGATTCAAAATACGCATGGTTCCTCAATTTCTCAGAATTTCGAATGTGATTTTCTTGAGAAATGAGTCGGCGCATTGGGAATTCTCCGTGCTGGAAATCGTGGTTCGATGCGTAACCGTCTGATTTTGCACCGATGAGAGCAAGCCTACAGGCGTTTTCGAAGGCATGTCAAGCGGGCGATGCCGCAGCCTTGGGGCAAGGTGGCACCCCGTTTCAATCGGCCACCAGCGCGCCTTCTGCAATGCGGACCACCTGATCGCCGGGGAGGATCATGGTGGTGCGGTGGGTGATGGCAATCACCGTGACCGTGTCGCAGACCGTGCGAATGTGGTCCATGATATCGCGTTCCGTTGACGCATCGAGAGCGGAGCTCGCTTCGTCGAGAAACAGGACTGCCGGATCGCTGTAAAGCGCCCGTGCGATGGCGATCCGCTGGCGTTCGCCGCCGGAGAGTTTTAGGCCACGTTCGCCGATGACCGTTTCGAAACCGTCCGGCAGCGCATCGATGAAATCAAGGATTGCAGCACGCCCTGCAGCCAGCCGCAGCCGTTCCCGGTCGAGCGGGCGGCCAAGCGTGATGTTGATTGCCAGCGTTTCGTTGAGCAGCATCAGGTCCTGCGGTACGATGCCGATATGCCGGTACCATTCGCGGCGATCGATTTCGTCAAGTGGCGTACCATCGACGGTGATCCTGCCAACCTGCGGCTGCAGTGATTTCAGTGCCAAGCGGAACACCGTCGATTTGCCTGACCCCGTCTCCCCCGTCAGATAGGTGATCCGCCCTCGCTGGGCGGTAAAGTTGATATCAGCGACGCCGCGGCCGTTGGGATAGCGATAGCACACGCCCTTGAACTGAACCTTACCGGTATCGACGGCAAATGCACCGGCTGGTCCTGCCTCGGTTTCCTCGGGCAAGTTCCAAAGCTTGGCGAGCGGTTTCAGCGAGGCTTTTGAGCGCATGACGTCATCAAGCGCGTGGCCGATCATTTCGAAGGGCTGGTTGAGCTGAAGCAACAACGCGTTGAAAAGCACCACGTCGCCGACGGACAGCGTGCCTTCGCGCAGGCGTGGCATAAGCATGAGGAAGGTAATGACAAACTGGACTGTGAGCGCCAGCCCCTGAATGACGCTGAAGCCGATCTTCTGCAGGCAGAAGGCGCGCCAGTTGTTGAAAATCTCCCGCGCCTTGGCGGAAAACCGCGAAAGCATCCACTGATGCGCGCCAAAATACCGGAGCGTCTCCATGGCATTGATTGAATTGCCGACAAAGCGGGCATTTTCCTGACCGGCCTCGATAGCCCGATCGAGAAAGGGGCGGCTGCGCCGATTGGCAAAGCTCGTCAGCGCAATGAAGCAGATGCCGTAGACCAGAACGACGGCGACAAGCTCGAGATTGACTGTCGTGCCGAGCAGGATCAGCGTCAGGACAATCTGCGTCGTGCCGGGAATGAAGACGATCAGCGCCAGTTCCACCAATGTGGTCAGGGCTTGTTCGCCGCGCTTGCGCGCATTTTCTATTTCTGCGGGATTATGCTCGACGAAAAAGTCGGTTGTTTTTCTCAGCAGCCGCTCGAAAAAGCTGGTGCCTGCGATAAAGCCGAGGCTTTCGGCGCTCATGTAGGAAAGATATTGCAGCATGGTCTGCAGCGCGTTGGCGAGTCCGATGAGCAGCGCATAGACGAGAAAGCCCGTTACGAGCGTTTCGGCAAAGCGGTCATTGTTGAGCTGGTCGATGAGCCGCGAGAAGAGATAGGGGGCGGCGACAGCTGAAATGGATGACAGGAAGACGCAGGCTGCGACCGTCAGAAGCGTCAGCCGCGATGATCGCCAATAGTTCAGCAGGATGGTGCGGGTCAGTGAGGGGAGTGCGGCGTTGTGCATGGAGCCTCCGATTCGCGTCGAGCGCTTATGTTCCCGATGATACCGGCGGATGCAACCTGCAGGCGGTAAGAACCTGTGATGCCGGTTGAAGGGGGAAGGTCGGCGCCGCGCACGAAAAAGCCCGGCACGATTGCTCGCGCCGGGCTTTTCTGTCGTTTGAAAGCAGGCCTACTTCGCCAGCTTGTAGGCGATCACATAGTCGCCCGGCTTGGTGCCGACCGAGCCGTGGCCGCCGGCGACGATCAGCACGAACTGGGTGCCGTCGTCGGTGGCATAGCTCATCGGTGTCGACTGGCCACCGGCCGGAAGACGGCCTTCCCACAGAACCTTGCCGGTGGTGAGCTCATAGGCGCGGATATAGTTATCGACCGCCGCGCCGAGGAAGGCGACGCCGCCCTTGGTGATCATCGGGCCGCCGATGCCGGGGACGCCGACCTTGAAGGGCAAAGGCAGCGGCGTCATGTCGCGCACGGTGCCGTTCCGGTGCTTGTAGGCGATCTTGCCGGTCTTCAAGTCCGCGCCGGCGACATAGCCCCATGGCGGCGCCTGGCAGGGAATGCCGAGCGGGCCGAGGAACGGCCCCATGAAGACGCCGTAGGGCGCGCCGTCATTGCGGTTGAGGCCCTGTTCGGAACCCTTCTCGTCCTGTCCCTTAGGCGGGATCTGGTCGCGCGGTACCAGTCTGGAGGTGAAGGCCAGATAGGTCGGCATGCCGAACATCACCTGCCGCTCCGGATCGACCGCGACCGAGCCCCAGTTGAAGGTGCCGAAATTGCCGGGATAGATCAGGCTGCCTTCCAGCGATGGCGGTGTGTAGCGGCCTTCGTATTTCAGCCGCTTGAAGTCGATCCGGCAGGCGAGCTGGTCGAACATCGTCACGCCCCACATGTTCTTGTCCGTCAGCTGCGGCGGCGAGAAGGTGAGATCGGAGATCGGCTGGGTCGGGGCGGTGAAATCCTCGGCGATGGCGCCGGTCGGTGCCGGGATTTCCTTGACCGGGATGATCGGCTCGCCGGTGCGCCGGTCAAGCACATAGATATCGCCCTGCTTGGTCGGCCCGACCAAGGCCGGAACCGGCTGGCCGTCCTTGCCGGTAATGTCGAGCAGCACCGGCTGGGCTGGAACGTCCATGTCCCAGAGGTCGTGATGCACGGTCTGGCGCACCCAGCGGACCGCGCCTGTGGTGATGTCGAGCGCCACGATCGACGAGGAGTATTTCTCCACATGCTCGCTTCTGTTCATGCCGAGCTGGTCGGGCACCTGGTTGCCGAGCGGGATATAGACGAGGTTGAGCTTGTCGTCATAGCTGAACACCGACCAGCTGTTGGGCGAGTTGGTCGTGTAGGTCTGGCCCTCCGGCAGCGGCGTCGTCACGTCCGGATTGCCGCTGTCCCAGTTCCAGATCAGCGCCCCGGTGTTGACGTCGAAGGCGCGGATGACGCCGGACTGTTCCTGCGTCGAGTAATTGTCGTTGACGGCGCCGCCGACAATGATCTTGCCCGCAGTGATCACCGGCGGCGAGGTCGAGTAGTAATAGCCGGCCGGATTGTATTTCATGCCGGTTTCCAGATGCAGCGTGCCCTTGTCGGCAAAGCTCTCGCAGACCTTGCCATTGGTGGCATCGAGCGCGATCAGCCGTGCATCGGCGGTTGGCAGATAGACCCGTTCGGCGCAGGCGCTGCCGGCAACGGCAGCCGGATCGGCATAATACGTCACGCCGCGGCAGGTCTGGTGCTGCCGGTCCGGGTTCATGCCGGAATTCGCGTCGAACTTCCATTTCTCCTTGCCGGTCGCCGCATCGAGGGCGATGGCGAGATTGTGCGGCGTGCACATGTAGAGCGTGTCGTGGATTTTCAGCGGCGTCACCTGATAGGTGGTTTCGCCGACATCGTCCGGCCGTTTCACGTCGCCCGTCTGATATTGCCAGGCGACTTCCAGTGTGCCGGCATTTTCAGGCGTGATCTGCGACAGCGGCGAATAGCGTTGGCCGTATGGCGTGCGGCCATACTGGTGCCATTCGCCATCGGGCACATTGCCGCCAAGATCGACGGCCGCAGTCGCGGTCCCAACCGGCAGTTCGCCGGCCAGATCGAGCGGGTCCTGCGTCATCGAATAGCCGGCAACGGCGATCGAAGCGAGAACGGCCAGTCCCAGCGGCAGGGCGCTGGCCTTGTAGACCTGGCCGGTCGGGCTTGCAAAGCCAAGGCCGCGGCGGATGGCGGGCAAAAGCAGCCAGAGGCCGAGCAGGATGATGATGCCGCCACGCGGCCCGAGCTGCCACCAGTCGAAGCCGACTTCCCATATCGCCCAGGCGAGCGTGCCGATGATCAGAAGCGCGTAGACGGTCAGCGCCGCGCCGCGCCGCGCAAACAACAGGAAGCCGGTGATGAGGAAGCCGAGGCCTGCAATGGCATAATACCAGCTGCCGCCGAGCACGATGAGCCAAAGTCCGCCGCCGCCGAGCCCCAGCCCGATCAGTGAAAAGACGATGGCCGTCAACAGAATCAACATGAAAATCTCCCGTTATGGAAAGCTGCGCCGCGCGACGAATGCCGGTTGCGGTGGGCATTTGGATCCAACGCCTCAGGGAAAGGCACTCCGGTCTTGGGGGTGGCCATCGCGCGGGATGGGTCTGTGCGCGGTGAACCTTGGTATTTGACGCGCGCAGACGTTCAACCGCCGCGCAACATCACCGAACATACCGCAAGGCCGCCGCCTTTCAATGGCCACATTTCGGCCCAGCCATCAAAATTCAGCATGGCAGGCAGGCGTTTGACGCACAGCCGGGCAAAGCCGCGCGAAAGGATTTCGGTCGCGCTGAGAAATAGGATAGGTCAACGGCAACGTTCACCACAACGAGGTTCGAGATGAAGAAATTGCTGATGGTTCTACTGGTTGCGGTCGTGGCTGTCGTTGGCGTGATCGGTGGGCGCTGGCTGCTCTATGTCACCAATACCAACGATCCGCTCGACGAGGTCGGCATCGAACTCAACAGCCGGATGCCGGAACCCTTGCGCCAATGGGGTTGCGCCCAGCTCAAAACCAATTTCGAAAACCGCCTGCCGCCTTATGGATGCGCCGCCATCGGCGGAACCGGCTGGGAGTGACCGGAAGACCCTTGTACGAGGTTTTCGGACGGGTGACGAACTCATTTTCTTACCATTCAGCAGGTCACTTGGGAAATTATGCGATTGCCAAATCCTCCGTCACCTCTGTCCTCGGGCTCGACCCGAGGGATGTCACAGAGATCCAGCCAGCCCAAGTCTTTGGGCTGACATGTTTTTTTGACCCGACAGACGTCGGGTCGCTGGATCCCCGCCACAAGGGCGAGGATGACGCAGAGTGGGGTGTCACTCTCGCCAGACAATCGATTTCAGTGTCTGTGAACAATCTGAGCGCCTCGCACGAGGCTTTTCCTCACGTTCCGCAAAACGTCTTCAACACTTCCTCCGAAGGCGCTGGCGGCGCGGAATAGGCTGCGAATTTCGGCTGGTCCTCATACGGCCTTGCCAGAACGTCGTTCAGCGCTTCGAACAACGATAGATCGCCGTCGTCTTCCGCCGCGCGGATCGCCTGCTCGATGCGGTGGTTGCGCGGGATGAAGGCGGGGTTGACGCCGCGCATTGCCGTTGCCGTCTGCACATCCGAGAGAGGTTCGCGTCCTGTCCTCTCGCGCCAGGCGAGAAGCCAGGCGTCGATATCGGCGGTGTTGGCGAAGAGGTCGCGCAGCGGCCCGTCATTGGCGCTGCTGTCAGCGGCATCGCAGAGCTTGCGGAATGTCAGCGTGAAATCGGCTTCGTTGCGGTGCATGGCGCCGAGCAGCCCCTGGACGAGGTCGAGATCGCCGTCTTCTTGCGCATGCAGACCGATCTTCGCCTTCATGCCCGCAAGCCAGTGGGTCTGGAACCGTGCTCCATAGTCGGCAACCGCATCATTGGCGAGATTGACGGCTTCCGAAGGTTCCGGGTCGAGTAGCGGCAAAAGCGTTTCGGCCAGCCGCGCCATGTTCCACTGGCCGATCGCCGGCTGGCTGGAATAGGCATAGCGCCCACCCCGGTCGATCGAGGAAAACACTTTGGCCGGATCATAGGCATCGAGAAAGGCGCAAGGGCCGAAATCGATGGTTTCGCCGGAGACCGAACAATTGTCGGTGTTCATTACCCCATGGATGAAGCCGACGGAAAGCCAGCGGGCAATCAGCGCTGCCTGCCGCTCGATCACGGCGTGAAGCAGCGCCAGATAGGGACGCTCGCTGCCCTTGATCTCGGGGTAATGCCGGTCGATGACATGATCGGCCAGAACCTTCAGCCCCTCGGTATCGCCGCGCGCTGAGAGGAATTGGAACGTGCCGACGCGAATATGGCTGGCCGCCACGCGGGTGATGACGCCGCCGGGAAGGACCCGTTCGCGGTAGACCGGATCGCCGGTGACGACGGCGGCCAAGGCCCGTGTCGTCGGAATGCCAAGCGCAAACATCGCCTCGCTGACGATATATTCGCGCAGCACCGGGCCAAGGGCAGCGCGCCCGTCGCCGCGCCGCGAATAGGGCGTCTTGCCGGCACCCTTCAGCTGGATATCGCGGCGCTTGCCATGGCTATCGATGACTTCCCCCAAAAGGATCGCCCGGCCGTCACCCAGCAATGGCACGAATTGGCCGAACTGGTGCCCGGCATAGGCCATGCCGAGCGGCTCGGCACCGGCAGGAATGGTGTTGCCGGAAAAGATCGCCGCCCCGTCACGTTCCAGCGCATCGGCATCAAGGTCCAGCTCAAGCGCCAGCGGCCGATTGAACTTGATCAGCCACGGCTCCGAAACCGCGGTCGGAACGGCCGCCGCATGAAAATGCGCCGGCAGCCGGGCATAGCTGTTGTCGAAGGGGATCGGGGCGGCGTCGGTCTGCGGTGCCGGTTTGGTGTGGTCCATGATATCCCGATCTCCAGCGAATGCCGCAGCTTGAGCGGCAGTGCATGATTGCCCGTTCGCGAGCCGCAGCTGATCCGGATATCGTGCTTGACATGCTCGATTGCAAGCCTTCGTTTGCCGCCGCTCCTGCGTGCCACCATCATTGTCCTGACGTGAACGATCGCGATCAGCCGCCTATGACGTCGATCGGCACGCAGGCTGCGCAGATGGCCGCGACATGGCGGTGATCGGTGCCGCAGCAGCCGCCCAGCACCTTCAGCTGCGGCATCCGGCGTGTCAGTTGCCGGTAGCGTTGGCCGAGATCGAAGGGATCGCCGTCATCCAGCGTTTCGCTCTCGTCGAGTTGCTGGTGGCTCATCGTCGAGGCGTTGGCGCGGATGCCGCCGATCCGTTTCAGCCATGCGCCGTCGCCCGCGACGACGGTGTCGAAATGGCTCGGATGGGCGCAGTTGATCATGTAGTAGTGCGGGTAGGCTGCGGTTGCAGCGTCCACCGCCTCGATCGCTTCCTGAAGCGTCCGGCCGGTGACGAGATTGCCGTCGGTCTCCACGGTGAAGGAAATCACACACGGCATGTTCATCCGTTTGGCAGCGCGGGCGATGCCGACGGCTTCGTCGATACTGGTCAGCGTCAAGGCGCTCACCATGTCGGCATCGGTGCCGGCAAAGGTTTCGATCTGTGCCGCGTGATAGGCTTCCGCTTCATCGGCGTCCATGTTGCCGGCCTTGTAGCCGTCGCCGCGCGGGCCGATCATGCCGCTGATGACGATCGGCGCGCCGGGACGCTCGAATTCAGCGCGAAGCTCGCTCAGCAGTTCGACCGCATCTTCGTTCGCCGCCTTCAGCGCCGCAGCGCTATAGCCGAGCTTGTCGCCCCAGTCCGGATTGGTGCGCCAGGTCGCGGTGTCCAGAACAAAGCCAGCGCCGGCTCTCGCGGCGATGTCGAGATAGCGGACATAATAGTCCTTCAATTGCTGCCGCCCGGCCGGATCCGCCAGAAGCACGAAGGAGGCGAAATGCGGCAGGTCTGCACCCTCGTGGAAAATCAGTGTCGTTTCCATGCCGCCGTCCGTCAGGTAGGTGCCGCCCTTCAGCTGCGGCAGGTCGCGTCTGTACTTGCTCATGGTCTCCACCCTTTCTTGGTTTTCGGGCAGTGCCGGAAGGTGCTGCCGGATCAAGGAATATGTGACGTTTTATCTCCTGCTAAAATAGAGGTCTTGCGGTATACTCGCGGGTGATTTTGGAAATTCCAACAATATCAATGAGGTTGCAGGAAAACCGGTGGCTGGCCGGACGATCTTTCCCATCGCCACCGGCCAAAACCGTACCGGCGGTACAGGAGCGGGACATGCGCAAGGGCGAGGAGACGAGGACCCGCATTCTCGATGTGGCGGAGGCAGCCGTGCTGCAGAAGGGGTTTGGCGGCACATCGATCGAGGAACTGATCGCCGAGACCGGCATCACCAAGAGCGGTTTCTTCTACCATTTCCGCGACAAGAACGAACTCGCCAAGGCCCTGCTAACGCGTTACATCGAAAACGACGAGCGGATCTACGACGAGATTTTCAGCCGTGCGCGCGAGCTGATGGACGATCCGCTGCAATCCTTCCTGCTCGGTCTGAAGCTCTTGTCCGAACTTCTCTCCGACCTGCCGAACGGCCACCCCGGCTGTCTGGTGGCGACCATCTGCTACTACGAGCGGCTTTTCGATCGCGAGATCCAGGAAATCAACCGTCAGGCCGCATTGACGTGGCGGCGGCGGTTCCGCGGCATGTTCGAGCAGATCATGGCGGTGCATGCGCCGCGCGAACCATTCGATGTGGACCAGCTTGCCGACATGGTTTCGACGGTGATTGAAGGGGGCATCGTGCTGTCGAAGGCATTGAAGGAGCCGCAAAGCCTGCCTGAACAGATTCTCGTGTTCCGGAGTCTGGTGAAAATGCTTTTTCAGCCGGTGCAGCACGCCTGAGAAATGAGCCGCCGGCGTTTTCCATCTCCGCCGCAAGCCCAGCCAGTTTCAGCAGGGTTCGGATTGCGCGCTGTCGGCTGTTCCAGCGCCGGCAGCTTCGAGCGGCTGGAGCGGAGGGGATAATGCGCGTCGATTTGGTGGCCTGCCGGTTACGGGCGAGAAGTGGCGTTGCCAAGCAAACGGGCATCCAAACCGGGGTGCCGATGGTCGCGGATCAGATCGTGGCGTTCGAAGCCGCCTCCGCCTCAGCCGTGCCGCCATCCTGCGGGATGTCCAGCTGGCGCTTGATGGCTTACTTGATGTCCGCCTCGATGGCCGCGCGGGCATCGGCGTCCATGGCTGCGAGATCCGCCTCGGTCAGGTCCTTGTCGGCGAGGATCTGCGCCCGGATCTTTTCGGCAACCGACATCTTCGACCACGTCATGAGTTCGTCGGCCGGATTGTCCTTCGGGGCCTCGGTCATCGAACCGGTATTGCCTTCCAGCTTGTCGGCCATCGATAGCCAGAGCGCCGAAGACAGCGAGGAGGAGGGGGGCGAGCCGCTGATCGAGACGGTCAGCGCCTGCGTGCGCTCGCTGCTGCCACCACCGTCGATATTGAGTGCGAGGCCGGAGGAGGCCGCACCCGCTGCCTGGTTGCCGTTTTGCGGGCGATAATAGTTGCTGATGCTGTCGCCGATCTTCATGCCGATTCTCCCTGCAAGGTTGCAGGGAGAATTAGCGTTCGAGGCATGTGCGGAGCTTGTAATTTTGCGCACCGGCTGCCGCAGCTGGCTCCGGAAATTGTTTCTGGCGAATTGCCAACATGCCCCGCTCGCTTTACTTTACCTGTCGAGGTTGGAGACCGGCCATGAACGAGATTTTGAAAATATCGCTGCCGTCCAAGATGGTGGACGCCATAGAAAACCGCGTGAAGGCTGGCGCTTATGCTTCCCCCAGTGATGTGCTGCAGGAGGCTGTGGAATTGTTGCTTCAACGTGAAAGCGACGATGAGCTCCAGCTGACAACAATCCGATCAAGGGTCGCCGGGTCGCTGGGCGATGGCTCTGCTGATGTCAGCATGGAGGAGATGGACGATTGGCTGGAGAGACTGGCTGAAGAAAATCGCCGTTGATGAAGCCGCACAAGGTGGTTTTCAGAAAGGCCGCCCAGGCGGATTTGCGCACGATCTTTTCCTATGTCTTGAAAAAAGCGGAAGCAGCGGCACCGCGCTCAAATACGTGCGGCGCATTCAAAGAAGATGCGAAGAGATCGGTATCGCGCCCCTTGCCCATGTGGAGCGTCCCGACATCTGGACGGGGCTGCGGATGGCTGTCTTCGAACGTCGCATCGTTATTCTTTACGTCGTTTAAAACGAGACCATCCGCATCACGAATATTCTGTCGGGAAGCAGGGACTATCAGTCCTTGATGCGAACTAGGAGATCTTCCCCGCCACCTTGATCGCGAACGCATATTCGAAGGCGATTTCCTCCAGGCGCTGGAAGCGGCCCGAGGCGCCGCCGTGGCCGGCGTCCATGTTGGTCTTCATCAGGATCGGCTCCGAGCCGGTGGTCTTTTCGCGCAGCTTGGCGACCCATTTGGCGGGTTCCCAATAGGTGACGCGCGGGTCGGTCAGGCCGCCGAGCGCCAGGATCGCCGGATAGGGCTTTTCCGAGACGTTGTCGTACGGGGAGTAGGCTGCCATGCGCTCATAGGCTTCCTTGGAGTCGATCGGATTGCCCCATTCCGGCCATTCCGGCGGCGTCAGCGGCAGCGTGTCGTCGAGCATGGTGTTGAGCACGTCGACGAAGGGTACGGCGGCGATGACGCCCTTGAATTTTTCCGGCGCCATGTTGGCGATCGCCCCCATCAGCATGCCGCCGGCCGATCCGCCCTCGGCGATGATGTTGGCGTAGGACGTGAACTTCTGTTGATTCAGATAGTCGGCCGCCGCGATGAAGTCCTTGAAGGTGTTGGTCTTCTTCTCCATCTTGCCGTCTTCGTACCATTGGAAACCCTTGTCCTTGCCGCCGCGGATATGGGCGATGGCATAGACGAAACCTCGGTCAACCAAGGACAGGCAATTGGTGTTGAACGAGGCCGGAATGGCGATGCCATACGCGCCGTAGCCATAGAGCAGGCAGGGAGCCGAGCCGTCGAGCGGGGTATCCTTGCGGTAGAGCAGGGTGACCGGCACCTCGGCGCCGTCCCAGCCCGGTGCCATGACGCGACGGGTGACATAGTCATCGGGATTGTGGCCCGAGGGCACCTCCTGCGTCTTCAACAGCGTGCGCTCGCGCGTCACCATGTTGTAGTCGTAGAGCTGGCTCGGCGTCGTCATCGACGAATAGGAAAAGCGGATGACGTCGGTATCATATTCGGCAGCACCCGAAAGCCCGAGCGAGAAGGCCTCTTCGGCAAAGGCGATCGAATGTTCCTCGCGGGTGCGGCGATCGCGGATCTTGATCTGCGGCAGCCCGGCCTCACGCTCCAGCCAGACGAGATGGCGGGCATAGGCGCCATGCGAGATGATCAGCCGGCCGGCGGTGTGCGGCACGACGTCGGTCCAGTTTTCGCGTGACGGTTTGTCAACCGGCGCCTGCATGATCTTGAAATCCTTGGCGCCGTCGGCATTGGTCAGGATGTAGAACACGTCGCCGCCTTCCGACAGCGAATATTCCAGCCCGGTTTCGCGGGCAGCCACCAGCTGCGGTTTGCCGGTGAGATCGGAGGTCGGCAACAGCCAGTATTCGCTGGTCTCGTGGTCGTGGATGTCGATGTAGATGAAGTCGTCGAGCATCGAGCCGCCGACGCCCATGAAGAAGCCCGGATCCTCTTCCTCATAGACCAGCCGGTCGTCTGGCTGCGGCGTACCGACGATGTGATGGAAGATTTTTGACGGACGATGGTTGTCGTCGAGCACGGTGTAGAAGAAGCTCTTGCCATCCGGCGCCCAGGCGCCGCCGCCGCCGGTGCTCTCGATGACATCGGCAAGGTCCTCGCCGGTCGCCAGATCGCGGACGCGCAGGGTGTAATATTCCGAGCCCTTGTCGTCATAGCTCCACAGACCCCGGCTGTGATCGGTCGAATGATCGACGCCGCCCAGCCGGAAATAGGCCTTGCCTTCAGCTTCCTTGTCGCCGTCGAGAAGCACGGAGCGTGTCCCCCCATCGCGCGGCGTGCGGAAGAACGACGGCTGCTCGCCCCCCGTCACGTAGAAGGTGCCGTAGGCGAACGGGCCGTCCTTGACCGGAACGGATGAGTCGTCTTCCTTGATCCGGCCCTTCATTTCGGCAAACAGCGTCTTCTGCAAGGCTTCGGTATCGACCATCGCCGCCTTCATATAGGCGTTCTCGGCATCCAGGTGCTTGCGGATTTCCGGATCGAGGATCGTCGGATCCTTGAACATCGCCTGCCAGTTGCCGGCGCGCAGCCAGGCATAGTCGTCGGTCTTCGTGATGCCGTGGCGGGTATCGGTGACAGGTTTTTTCGGAGCGACGGGCGCGGGCGGCAGGTTCTTGAAGATGGACAAGGAAATCTCCGGGGAATGCGAGGGGTCTATGTCCGAGATAGAGACCGGGTGGGCAAGGTTCAAGCTGAAAGTCATCTGATCGCTGGCGCAGTCGGCAACTTGAGGTGGTGAAGAGCCAAAACGATACGTTTTTTTGTATTGGATCAGCCGCCTCGGCGTCTTGATTGCCAGCTTGACCTTTAGTGTTAGTGCAATCTTAACTTAGTGTTAGCGCAATTACCTCAGATTGCGCTTCGGCGTGATGTCATTGCGCCGTGGCGCGATGTCCCATCTCCTGCAGCGCTTTATCAGAGGCATCATGCCTCGCTTTCCCGTTTTTCGTTCAGCACGCGGTCAGTTGCCCAGCCGGAGTTCCGCCATGAATTTTCGCAATCTCTCCATTCTCCAGAAGATCAGCCTTGTCGTTTTCGTCATGGGGCTGTCATGCCTGGTCATTGCATCCGTAGGCGCGCGCGGCATTTTGGCCTTGGAAACGGCCATCGTCTCGGTCGGCGCCAGGGAAGAAGTCGCCCGCGAGGCCATGGACCTGCGCGTCGATATCATCGCCATCAGCCGCATGACCTACCAGCTGGCCGCGCAGCCGGAAAAGGCGGCCGATTTCCGCGCCGAGACCGAGAAGCGCTCCAAGGAAATGCTGGAACGCCTGCCGAAGATCGAGGCCGCCGCCGACGAAACCGAGCTGAAGCAGCTGCAGGCCATCCGGACGACGCTGGAAACCTATTTTGGTGAAATCCGCGCCATGGTCGCCATCGCCGAGGCCAGCCCGCAGGATGCGGCCGCCATCAAGGCCGGTCTCGACAAGGCGCTGGATGCGCAAAAGATCGTCACCAGCACCGTCAAGGTCTACAGCACCTATTCCGGCGAGGCGCTTGCGACAGCCCGCGCCGATGCCCTGCAGTCGTCCTCGGTCGCACTCGCCATTGCCGTCCTTGCCGCTGCCGGCTGTATCGTCATCGGCGCCGTCGTCAGCCTGCTGGTCGCGCGCCGCGGCATCTCCACGCCGGTCCGTGATCTGACCGCCGCGATGAGCCGTCTTGCCGAAGGCAATCTCGACAGCACCGGCACCGACGCCGCCCGCAAGGACGAGATCGGCGAAATGGCCCGCGCCGTCGAGGTCTTCCGCCGCAACGCATTGGCGATGCGCGACATGAAGGCGCAGGAAGCAGCCCTTCACGCGCTGAGCAGCGATTTGCAGTCGAGCATCAGCGCCGTCGTTGCCGCTGCGGTCGCCGGTGATTTCACCGGCCGGATCGGCAAGGACTACCAGAACGACGACCTCAACCGTTTTGCCGGCAGCGTCAACGAACTGGTCGGCAGCATCGACCTTGCCGTCACCGAAGTGCGCCGCGTCATCGCAGCGCTTGCCGATGCCGACCTTTCGGAAAGCATGGAAGGTCATTTCCAGGGCGCATTCGCCGAACTGCAGCAGAACGTCAATGCGACGATGGTGACGCTGCGCTCGACCATGAACAATGTGCGCGGTGCCGCCGGCACCATCAAGGACAGCTCGGCCGAACTCAGCTCGGCCGCCAATGACCTGTCGAAGCGCACCGAACAGCAGGCGGCAGCGCTTGAGGAAACCGCCGCAGCCCTCGACGAGATCACGGCGACCGTGCGCACCTCGTCGTCCCGCGCCGTTGAGGCCCGCGACATGGTGCGCGAAACCAAGGAAAGTGCTGGAAAGTCCGGCGAGATCGTCCGCAATGCTGTCACCGCCATGAGCCGGATCGAGGGTTCGTCCAGCCGGATCAGCCAGATCATCGGCGTCATCGACGAGATCGCCTTCCAGACCAATCTGCTGGCGCTGAATGCCGGTGTCGAGGCGGCGCGGGCAGGCGATGCCGGACGTGGTTTCGCCGTCGTCGCCCAGGAAGTCCGCGAACTGGCGCAGCGCTCGGCCAATGCCGCCAAGGAGATCAAGACGCTGATCAGCGCCTCGGCCGCCGAGGTCGAAGGCGGTGTCTCGCTGGTGCGGGCAACCGGCGATGCGCTGGTGGAGATCGAGCGGCTGGTGTTGCGCGTCAACGATCATGTCGAGAGCATCGCCACGGCCGCCCGCGAACAGTCGATGGCGCTGGCCGAAATCAACACCTCGGTCAACCATATGGACCAGATGACCCAGAAGAACGCCGCCATGGTCGAGGAGACCACGGCTGCCAGCGAAACGCTGGCTGAGGAAAGCCGCCAGCTGCAGACCCTGCTTGCCCGCTTCAAGCTGGAAGAAACCAGCCGTTCGCAGACGATGCAGCAGCGCACGCGTTACGCGGCCTGAGTTCGGGTATTGCATAGGTATCGTAATGAAGGGGAGGGCAGCGATGTCCTCCTCTAATACCAATCTAAATGTGTAATCGCTAAAATATTACGGTCGGCGCTTTTTTGACAATGTCCGTTATGGGCCTTGCATCCAATTGTTCAGGACACAACACGAAACGCTTGCTGTTTATCACGGAACACGGTCTATATCAGCCGCCGGATATGTGTATACGGATTCACAATGCAGGATGATATTGCCGACCAGCGGATTGATACCTTAAAAGTAGCGTCACTGGTCTTTTACGCCGCGCTCAGCATTCTAATTGCCTTCGGGACTGCCATTTGTATTCATTGCACCATACTAGCAATGGTGTTGCCGAACATTTGGTTCGTCAGCATGAATATCACCCCGCCCGCGATAGCCACGAGCGTAATGCTTGTCATTTGTGTTGCCCGCATACGAGCGAAATCGCAAACAAGAATCGAGTTCGTAGAACACGGGCTCGAACTGGTGAGCAAGATTTGGTACCCGCTTCTGGTTTCCTTGCCTGTGGCATGGGTCGCCTTTTTAGTCGCAATGTCCGCCAATTAATCCCCCTAGAAGTAAGAACCGCAGTATGGCTGCTTGTGGTAGCGCATAGTTGCGATCGCTTTTTGTGGCAAATGGCAGTCCGGCCCCGCAGTCGCTGGGGTCTGCCATACTGCAGGAATTGCAGAGCTCGGGGCGGGAGCGTGCAGATGCCTATCTTTATCGACCGGCATGACCTTCCAGAAACCACGGCTGCAGACGTTGCCGAGGCGCATAGCAAGGATATTGAGACTCAGGATCAGCGATGCCGCTTCCAGCGATCAGATCCTGGTGTCTGAGAATATCTTCCGGGAGTACGGCGCCGCTGACCTCTTCACCCAGGCAAAGCGCCGCCGGCTGAAAGGGTTTTCAAAGCCCGTCCTGGCCTTCCGGTGCGAATGGGCGGGCGCCGGCCCGTGATGCCGCAAGCGGACGGCGCGCCAGGCCGATGCGGGGCTGCTCGTTGTGGAGCCGCCGTCAATGCCGCGCGGCGGTGAGAAATCGCCAGATTTCCCGGCAATCCGTCACCACCGTCCAGTTTTCGGAATAATCCTTGTCGAGTTGCAGACGCCGGAAGTAATGGCCGTCCACGCCGCTGCTCATCCGGTAACCGATCAGGCCCGGGCGCGACTTGATGTAATGTGAGGTATTGGAGCCGTATCGCTCGATATCCCTCATGCTCAGGGGGGAGGGGCCGACGATGCTCATATCGCCACGCAGCACGTTGAAGAGCTGCGGCAGCCCGTCCAGACCCAGATGTTGAAGGACGGCACCGAGCGGTGGAAGCGAGACGTCCGGCTGAGCTTTGCGGGTCCAGACCGTATCCGACGTCGTTGTCAGATATTGGGCGAAATCCTCTCCGCCCATGGGGGAGGATGTTCGGAATTTCAGGCGAACGAGGGAGACGCCGTCATATCCGATCTCGCCATGGCCGCAGATGATCGACCCGGTGGTTGATAGCTTCACCAGCGCTGCGATCATCAGAATGATTGGCAGGAATACCAGTATCATCGAAAGAGAAATAAACACGTCCAGGAAACGCTTGGTGAAACCTCCAGTCGGTCTGTACTGAAGATTGACGATATGCAGGAGGGAATATTTACCGTTTCTTGCTGCTGACGATATCATGTTGAGCTCGAAATGTTTTTGAATTTTCAAAAGCCTGCCGCGCAGTCCAAGGCCAAGTGGTTGGAAGGCAAGGCGCGACGCCTATAAAAAATGAAGCCCCCCCCCTACGCGGCCAGATCCGCGTTAGGGACGTTTTTTACCGACGTCACGTCCGTCATCACCTTCCTGTTCATGACGAAGAAGGCAAGGTTGGCGGGGCTGCGCAGGAGAAAGGCCGGGTAATGTGATACCAGCTTGGTAAAGACCTTTGGGTCCGGAAGAAACCGTTTCGCCGCCCCACGCAGGAGCGCATAGACATAGGCACCCTCATACAGCCTCTGCCTGAAGGCGATGGTTTCGACATCCATGGAATAGATGCGGGCATTGTTGCGCATGTAGTTGTACTGGATGGCAAGACAGCCCTGGATGCTGACCGATTTCGGGCTTTCCCAGGAAACGTTCGACCAATAGAGATTGAGGCCTTCGCCGCAGCTCACATTGACCCGCAGGTCCACTGCGGTTGCGTTGTCAATCGACAACTCGATCCAGAAGATGTGATCCTCGCCCGCACTTCTCAGCGAGGTATTGAACCGAAGGTTCGGGTTTTTGCGGAAATTGTAGACGACCGTCGATGTCTGTGGCGGGCACTCGCGAATCATTGTCCGCGTCAGTTCGCCGGCAGCGAAAACCTTGACCATCTGCGACTGTCCAGCCCCCCGATTTTGGCTGAGGGCCTGCCATGTTTCGGGCAGGCAGCGGAAATAGTCGCCGTAGTGTTTGCTTCTGACGTGATTGCAGAAGAAGAAATCGCTGTTGCGAAGAGCAGACAGCGCCCTCTGGATATGAAGAGGGGTCCAGATGTCGTCGGAATCGAGGAAGGAAATGAAATCGATCTCTTCGCCGGCAAGGCTGTCGAGGCCCGTGTTTCGCGCTCCGGCAGGGCCGGAATTGACCTGCGTGATGATGTTCAGCGAATGGGCGCCCTTGAACGCAAAGCCATCCAGTTCCTTGCTTGCAGGGTGCGGTGAAGCATCATCGACGACGACAACCTTCAGCGTAACGCCGGCAGGCAGCTGCTGCATGTCGACTGATTCGAGCGCCCTGCGCAAAATTCCGTCTTCTGCCTGATAGAAAGGTATTATGATTGCAATATTGGTCATCTTTTTAAGCCTCACACTATATCTACTAGTAAGACTCTCTACCGAGAGTTGATTTTTGTTTCTTGAATTCTTCGTTGCGTAATGAGCGAAAACAAACAAAAATATTGCGCTTTGTGCCTAAATTTCAGGCAAGAAAACCATCAAATTTGTGACAAAAAGATGAAATTTTGTCTTCGTAATCAATTTGTAACACAGTTTTAATCTTGTTATTCTTTGGATACACCAGATGTTGTGGATGAGCAATAGTAGTTGACACGAATGTAACCGCGCGGCCCTGGCCCTTATTGGGGGCAAATCAGTGCAGGCCAAGGGACGGTATCCCGAGGCTTGAAGCATGTCCTTGCCGCCCCCCTGCCATGTTGAATGGCCCATGCACCGCCGGATCGAACGTCAATGTGGCATCCGCAGCACGCGACCGACCGGCCTGCCGCCGGTGTTTCCCGATATTGAGACAGCATGCCGTAGCCGCGTCTTAAACAGCTGCAGAAGGCCCCGTGTCGCATTTTCCGTATGGACAACCGGATCGTAACTTTATAACAACCGTGAGTGTTACGTTATTACATAAATATTTTGCAGGAGAACCTCATGCTGATCCATCTTGGCAAACCGATGCGCATCGCCGCCGTTCTGGCGCTGACGGCGCTGTCTCCCCTTCCGGCCTTTGCCGATGACCATAAGGAAACATGGCGGCTGTTCGTCGCCGATCACAGCCAGCCGGTGGTGCGCGCACTCGATGCGGCAAGCGGCGGCGAGCTCGGCCGTTTCGATCTGGGTGGCTATGCCGCACTGTCCGTGAGCGAAAGCGGCAAGTCCGTTTTCGCGGTGCAGGGCGACAAGGACACGGTGCAGGTCATCGCGTCGGGCATCGCCCTTTCCGATCATGGCGAGCATCGCGATATCGAAATCTCCGACCCGAAACTGCTGTCCGGCGCCATCTCCGGCAAGAAGCCGGGCCATGTGGTCACGCATGGCGACGATGTGGCGGTGTTCTACGATCGCGGCGGCAAGGTCGATCTGTTTCAGGAAAGCGCGTTGCTTGAGGGCAAGGGCAATGCCGCAAACATCGATACGACGGCCGCGCATCACGGCGTCGCCGTGCCGATGGGCCAGCATGTCCTGGTTTCCGTACCCAACATGACGACCGAGGTGAAGCCGGACGAGCTTCCCCCACGGCTCGGCCTGCGCATCGTCGACCGGGCGGGCAAGCAGCTGGGAGATGTGGCCACATGCACGGGCCTGCACGGCGAAGCGACCTCGGCGCGTCTGGTCGCCTTCGGTTGCGCCGAAGGGGTTCTCATCGCCCGCCCAGGTGGCCTCGACGGCCCGAAGCTGGAGATGATCGCCTATGGCAGCGATCTGCCGGAAGGCAAGGTTTCGACCCTGCTCGGCGGCCGGTCGATGCAGTTCTTCCTCGGCAATTACGGTGAGGACAAGGTCGTGCTGATCGATCCGGAGGCTGCGGCACCCTATCGCCTCGTCGAGCTTCCCACCCGCCGCGTCGATTTCATCCTCGATCCGGCCAATCTCCGCAACGCCTATATCCTGACGGAAGACGGCCAGCTGCATGTGCTGGATGTCGTCAGCGGCGAGATCGTCCGGTCCGCCGGCGTCACCGAGCCCTACAGCAAGGATGGCCACTGGCGCGACCCGCGTCCACGGCTGGCTGTTGCCGGCGATCGCATCGCCATCACCGATCCCCGCCACAGCCTGGTACGGATGATCGACAGCGAAACACTGAAGGAAACCGCGACCATTCCGGTCGAGGGCATGCCCTATGCGATCGTCGCGGTCGGCGGCTCTGGTGCTACGCACTAAGCGGCGGCGGATTGAAAACGGCGGCACCGGGTAGCCCCCCGGTGCCTGAAATGAAAACGGCCCGCACACTTCGTGGCGGTGCGGGCCGTCGCTGTCCGGGCTGATTATTGGCAGCGGCCGGCAAAATTCGTCTGGTCCAGAACGCCGCCATTGAACGTCAGAACCTTGCCTGGCGCCTGCGTCAGCGATCCGCCGCTCCACCCGGTATCGACCTTGCAATTGCTCGGGGTGTTGGTGGCGGTGACATTGCCGGTCAGGTCGAGCGATGGGCCCGAGAAGTAGAATCCGGCCTTGCCAGCCTTATCGACCGTCACATTGTTGAACGCAATACCGCTGACAGGCCCGCCAAGGAACTCGAAGTCGCTGCCATAGACATAAGCACCATAGGTTCCGGCATTGGTGATCGAGACATTGTTGAAGGTGATGCCGGAAACCGGGTTGAGGAAGATGCCGGCATTGCGCGTGCCGTCGATCATCAGGCCATCGACATTGACATCGGTGGTGACGGCGCCCTCCGGCATGCTGCTGGAGGTCACCAGCATCAGGCCGTTGATGCCGCCCTTCAGCACCATGTCGGTGATCACGACATCGCGCGTGCCCTGCAGCACGACAAGATCCATGTCGCGGTCCTGCATCGAGTTGTCGATCGTCACCTTGTTGAGATCAACGTCGTTTGCCGCGACGAACAACAGGCCTTCGCGACGTGAACGCGAGATCGTCACGTTGTCCAGCTTGATATTGCTGGCGGCATTGATGATTGTCGGCT
This sequence comes from Pararhizobium sp. DWP1-1-3, assembly GCF_049896125.1. NCBI lineage: Bacteria > Pseudomonadati > Pseudomonadota > Alphaproteobacteria > Hyphomicrobiales > Rhizobiaceae > Pararhizobium > Pararhizobium sp. DWP1-1-3. The sequence goes on along the minus strand of NZ_JAFCTR010000002.1, from coordinate 99,759 downwards.
CCCAATCGATGTTTTCGATCGCGCTACCGGCGAACACGCCGTAGGTCACGTTGTCGATTCGGGTATCACGGACAGTCAGGTTCTTGGTCGCATGTGCGCTGACGGCAGCATAAGGTGCAAGGTTCGGTTTAAAGACCGAGAATTCGCATTGCGTGCTGCTTTCGCAGATGTAGAGATCGTGGATGCTCGAATTCTGGATGATTGCACCATCCACCCGGTTGAGACGGATGCCGTCATGGCTGGTGCCGGAAATGTCGACGCGGTCGATCATCAGGTTGGAAGCACCGGTGCTGCCGATGCCGGCCAGTCCGCCGGTGATCGACAGGGTCGAGACCGCGCTGTTGGATGCCATGGTGACAACGTCCTGGGCCGGATTGTAGCCGGTCAGCGTCGTGGCGGCGCCCTTGTTCTGGAACCAGCCTTCGCCGCCGCTGGACGCGCCACGCAGGCTGAGAACACCGCCGCCGCCGAGCAGCATCTGGCCATTGTTCAGCGTCAGCGACTGGTTGAGCCCGATCGTGCCATTGGCAAGGATCAGCGCGTTTTCGCCGGCCGCAGCGATGATGGCGTTGATGGCGGCTGCATCGCCATCGGCGGCGGAGATACCGACGGCAGTGCCGGCGGTCAGGCCGTTCAACGCGATAACCGCGTTTTCAAGGTCGCCCGTGGCGCCACGATGGGTCTCGATGGTGCGGTTGCGTTCGACGCGCTGTGTCAGCTGGTCGAACGGATCGGCCGGGCCGCTGGTTGAAGCGGCACCGAGCGGGACGCGCAGCCGCGCCATCGCCGCACCCTTGAAGTGGTCTTCGTTGTCATAGGTGCCGGAGGCGCCGATCGTCACCGTCGATCCACCGGGAAGGCCGGGCAGGTCGGCAAAGGACAGTTCGGCGCGCAGCTTGGCCCCCAGCTTATCGTCGAGATTGTCGCCGCCATAAAAGTAGCTGCCGGCAAAGACCTTCAGCTGCACCGTGTCGCTGGCGGCCGACAACGGTACGCGAAAACCGGCCTCGATATCGCCACCACGGCGGGCGCGCTCCATACCCTCTCGGAACATCAGCTTGCCACCATCGATCTCGCCGCGGCCCATGCCGGCGAGCGCGTGATCGCTGCCGAGCGGCAGATAGATGTTGGCGCGCGTTTCGAATACCGGCCCGAGCGCTTCCACACCGACGGAAAGCTGGTTGAACGAATGGTCATAGGCGCTGTTCAGGTAGTCGTAATAGCCGTAGATGCCGACGACCCATTCATCGCTCGCCCGCGTGCGGTAGCCCGCGCCGATCGAACCGCGCCGGACGCCATCCTCGATGAAGGCGCCTTGCGTATCGATGAACAATGCACTGCCCGAATCAAGCAGGATAGGCAGGAAGAAGCCGCCACCGGCGCTCGAATCGCCGCTTCGCCAAGTGCCGTCGATTTCCACCGAAGGGCGCCAATCGGCGGCGCGCAAGGGAAGTGGCGCAACGCTCGCAGTAGCGAGTGCGTATACAAGAATTCTCTTATTTTTCAAAATGCTAACCCCTGGACAAATATTCGCAATGGCGAATGTCCGGGCGGGGTAGAATACTTGACAATATTAGTCAATTTTAAGAGGCGGATTGATACGATCCGTCGCAGGCGCCTGTTGAAAACGTTGAGGCGAGGTGCCGCCGGGGCGTCAGCCGGCCAGTTTCAGGCCGATGCCCCAGGGGTCGATCAGCGAGACGGTATCGCCATTGCGCGTCACCGGGATCTCCAGTTCGTCGAGCTTGGCGACGGCGTTCTGCAGCTTGGCCGGATCGTTGAAATGCACGGTATAGTCCGACAGACCGGTCATGTTGGCCTGCCGTTTCGGCGCGCCGCGCGAATTCCAGATATTGGCGCCGACATGGTGGTGGTATTTGCCCGAGGCAAAGAAGCTGGCGCCGGGATAGCTGGCCATCAGATCAAGCCCGAGCACATCGCCGAAGAAGGCATTGGCCTGCGGGATATCGGAAACCTGCAGATGGATATGGCCGATCGCCGTGCCGCCGGCCATGCCATTCCACGTGTCCTTCGGGGCTTCATCATAGAGCGCCTGCAGGTCGAGCGGCAGCGTCGCCATCTTCACCATGCCGTCCTGCAGATAGTTCCATTCCTCGCGCGGCCGGTCGCGATAGACCTCGATGCCGTTGCCTTCCGGATCACCGAGATAGATGGCTTCCGAGACCAGATGGTCGGAAGCGCCCTGAAGCGGCACGTTGTTCTGGGCGATATGGGCAAGCCAGCGGCCAAGCTCGGTACGGTCGGGCACGAGGAAAGCGGTGTGGAACAGGCCCGGCGCATTCTGCGGCGCGATTGCCGCATTGCCCTGCGTCGTCAAAGTCAAAAGCGGCCGGCCGCCGACGCCGAGCGTTTCGCCGCTCGCGGTCTTTTCGATCGGCGAAAGCCCCATGATCGTCTGGTACCAGGCAGACACCATCGGCAGGTCGCGCACGATAAGATGCGAATGATCGACATAGGCGGGCATGCGGACGGCGTGGTCTTCGGCTTGAACGGTCATGGACGTGCTTCCTGCCTTGGCTGTGGTGACGGTGCCTCCGGTGACCAGGGCCGTGGCCGAAAACTTCATGAACGTGCGTCTGTCGAAGCTGGCCACTGGTCCTGTCCCGTCTGATCGTGTTGCTGGACTATATGACGCGCGCGCGGCGTTCACGGAAGATGCTGAGTTGAGGATGTACTGTTCTCACCCTGTTGACAATCGCCTGCGACCGTATGGCGGGTTGTGACTTTTGCCGCCGCACACCTATATTGAATCCATCCGCGCAATGCGGCGCAAAGGTTGGCCGTCAGCGGCCATCACGCGCTGCGCTCGCTGCGGCGAACCCGAGGAGACAGTCATGTATTCGAGAATTATCGTGCCGATCGCCATGGATCATCTGGAGCACGGCGAGAAGGTTCTGGAGCGCGCCAAGTCGCTGGTCGACGAGGGCGGCGAGATCATCCTGCTCAACGTCGTCGAGGATCTGAACGCCTATGCCCAGGGCTATATGATCGTCGATTTCCCGCTGGAACTGATCGAGGCGTCGCGTGACCATGCCAAGAAGACGCTGACCGGCCTTATGGAAAAACATGGGGTGACGAACGGCCGCGTCGAAATCCGCATCGGCGGTGCCGCCGGCGTTATCAACAATTTTGCCGAGGAGGCGGAAGGCGACCTGGTCATCATCGCCTCGCACCGGCCGGGACTGATCGATTATTTCATCGGCTCCACCGCCAGCCGCGTCGCCAGCCATTGCAAATGCGCGGTGCTGATCGACCGTTAGAACGGAACGCCGCGGTTGCCGAACCGTCTTCGAGAGTGGCAGGCGCTATTCGACAAGGGTAGCGCCCGCTTTCGATGCAAAACGGATGCGCATCCATCGCTTGCAGATGTCGAACAGCGCGATGTCTGCAAGCATGCTGCCTGCCCCGGCGATGCGGAACGTGCCAGCCACCATCCCGCAGCCCAATTCGGCCCGGCAGATTGTATTTTCCCATGTACTAAAAGTCTAACTTGCGATTTATATTTGTTCTGACGGCAAAAGAGCAGGAACCGCGCTGGCCGATACCCGTCAGCGCTTCAGGGAGGGGACGAGGAAATGTCAGTTCAATTGGAAGACAATGTCGCGCCGCAAGCTCCCGCCTGGCGTTTCAAGCTCGGTATCGTTCTTGTCTGCATCGCCATCGCCATGTGGCTTTGCGTGCCGGTTGCGGCATGGGCCGGGGTGCCGAGCACAAGAATCGCCGCCATCACCGGGGTGATCTTCATCGTCAACAAGGTCCTGCTGCTGCTTGTCATCGCGGTGATGGGCAAGGCTGGCTTTCAGGAGCTGAAGAGGAAGATTTTCGGCGTTTTCCGCCTGTCTGCCGACACCCATATCAGCCGGGCGCGATACAATCTCGGCCTGGTGATGTTCTGTATCCCGCTGATCTCGGCTTCGTTGGAGCCCTATATCGACGCATTGTGGCCGGATCTTCGTCCGAACATGTGGCAGCTGCAGTTGCTGGGCGACGTGATGTTCCTTGCCAGCTTCTTCGTCCTCGGCGGCAATTTCTGGGACAAGATCCGCTCGCTGTTCATTCGCAGCAGCCGCGTCGTCTATCCCACAAATCCCGCTGCGTAAGCGCTGAAAGTTAAAGGAACGAGCCGTGGCTTCTGAAGAAACGTCAAGCGAACCTGTGCCGGCGCCGGCGCCCGGAAATCCTTTGCGCCGGGTTGCCCTGATCATCGTGGCTTTGGCCCTGGTTCTGCTCGTCCTCTCCATCTTCATGGAACGAAGGACCCCCTCCAGCGCGCAGGCGCAGGTGCAGGCCTATGTCGTCGGCATCGCCCCGGAAGTGACGGGACGCGTTGTCGAGGTCAATGTCACGGACAATTCCCCTGTCGAGGCGGAGCAGGTGTTGTTTCGCATCGATCCGAGCCGCTACCAGATCGCCGTCGCGGAGGCTGAAGCAGCTCTCGAGCGCGTCGGCCAGACGATCGGTGCCTCGACGGCGCAGGTCGATGCCGTACAGGCCCGGCTCGTCCAGGCGCAGGCGAACCGCGACAATGCCCTCGAGCAGTTCGGCCGGGCCTCGGAACTGGTCAAGCGAGGGGTTTACGCACAGGCGAAACTCGACGAAGCCAAACTTGCCCTCGATCAGGCGGAAGCGGCCGTAAACGGTGCGCAAGCCGATCTTTTGAGCGCGCAAAAGGACCTCGGTCCGGCGGGCAGCGACAATCCGCAGCTGAAGGAGGCGCTGGCGGCGCTGCAAAGGGCGCAGCTCGATCTGCTGCGCACGACCGTTCGCGCGCCGGCCGCAGGTGTCGTCACCAACCTGCAGCTGTCAATCGGCAAGGTCGTCAGTGCCGGCCAGTCCGCCATGACCTTCATCGATGTCGGGACCGTCTGGATCGCTGCGGCCTTCAAGGAGAACAGTCTCGAAAATGTCACGGTCGGCAACGAAGCCGAAGTGCTGTTCGATGCCCTTCCGGGGCAACTGTTCAAAGCCCGGGTGGAAAGCGTCGGTCTCGGCGTGTCGCAGGGCGGCACCGATCCGAGTACCGGCCTGCCGACCATTCGAAGCGACAGCGGCTGGGTCGCCGAAGCGCAGCGGTTTCCCGTTCGCCTGGTTTTGGACGAAGGCAGGCCGAAAGGGGTTCGCTACGGCTCGCAGGCGACAGTGGTCGTCTATACCGGCGACAACCCGGTCACCAACGCCTGGGGCTCGCTTTGGATCCGCATCATGTCGGTCCTGACCTATGCTGGCTGATCCCGTTGCCGAACAGCGACGCAAGGGACTGCGGGTCGCGCTCGCGGTCTCGCTGGGCTTCACCGTCTCGGTCGCGATGGGGGCGATCGTTCCGTTTCTTGGGCCGCTGTTTGCCGCCCAGTTTCTGCTGTCGAGTTCGCAGCCCATGCCTGCGGGCAAGACGCTCGGCATGGCAATCCTCATTCTGGCCACCGGCACCGTCATGCTGCTTTTGACCGCGTGGTTCGGCGACCACCCGGCGACCTTTCTCATGGTTCTCGGACTGATCTATTTTTTGTGTTTCGCCGCACAGGCGAGCGGCAAAGGCGGCCCGGCGGTTTTCCTCGTCCTTGTCGTCGCCGTCATGGTGCCGTTGCTGGGTGTTCTCAACAAGGATCTGGCTGCCTCCATCCTGTCGATCCTGGCTTTCGGGGTTTTAAGCGGTGCGGCGATGATGTGGCTTGCCCATGCGGTCATTCCGGAGCCGGCTTCGATCGTGCCGCAGCTGCAACCTCCGGTCCCGGCAGCGCCCGGATATCTGCGGGCACTGGCCAACACCGCGATCCTGCTGTCGAGCGTGACGATCTGCCTGACCAGTGCGGCGCTGGGCGCGGCGATCGTCATTCCGATAACGGTGGCGTCCCTGCTGGGGCAACTCGATACGACGGAAAGCGGCCGGGCATCCGTTGGGCTGGTGATCGTCAACCTGTTCGGCGGGATCGTCGCATCGGTCGCCTATGCCATTTTGACCATCCGCCCGAACCTGTTTTCCATGTTCGTCATCGTGCTGGTCGTCTGCCTTTTTGTCGGCGGCCGTGCGGCGGCGCGAAGTGCGGACGCAAAGGTTTACGCCGGTGCGCTGACGACGTTCCTGATCCTCTTCGGGCTCGGCGTTTCGCCCTTGCCCGGCAGTGCTGCGGAATCGTTTTCCACGCGGATACTATACGTCGCCGGCGCGATCGTTTTCGTTTTTCTGACCACGGCTTTGCTCTGGAAGCGTCCGTCGGCGAGAAGCGTGGCCGCCTGAGCGGATCCGGTTCTAGCGGGACGCCCTAAACGCCGCCGGTCGCTCCGGCAACGCGCTTGATCGGCAGGATGCGGATGCACCGCCGCGCAGAAGGAGGACGGCAGAACAGCTGATTCCGCCCTGCCGGTGTGTGGGCCTGTCGCAAATGTTGATCTATCGCCCTGTTCCAGCCTTAACCGCCTGTCAAATTGTTATCGTTATCGGCTTGCCGAGCGCTCCGGTTGACGGCAAAGTGCGATGGCGGTTTGCCAAGGCAGGGCCGTCGTGCCAACGAAGCGAATGAAATGTTGAGAGGCTGACGTGGAAATCAAGGGCATCAAGTGGAACTACGATCGCTCAGAGCTGATCGCCGATGGCGTCGTCCACGGTGTCGGGCTTGCCTTCGCGCTGATCGGCGTCACCGCGATGATCTTCTATGCCAGCGTCTGGAGCACGTCGGGACAACTGGTCGCCGCCTGGATCTACGGCGCCGGGCTGGTGGCGACGCTGTCGATCTCCTTCCTCTACAATCTCTATCCGGTATCGCAGACCAAGTGGTTCCTGCGCCGTTTCGATCATTCGTCGATCTTCATCCTGATTGCCGCCACCTATACGCCTTTCCTGCAGCGCGGCTGGGACGATCCCTTTCTGTTCGGCATGCTGATCGGCATCTGGTCGATCGCCATCGTCGGCGTCTTGATCAAATGTGTGTTTCCCGGCCGCTTCGACAAGCTGGCGATCCTGCTTTACCTCGCCATGGGCTGGAGCGGCGTCTTCGCTGCCGGCCCGCTGTTGTCGCAGCTGACGGAAACGACGATGATCCTCATCCTGGCTGGCGGCGTCATCTATTCGCTTGGGGTGATCTTTCACGTCTGGGAAAAGCTGCGCTTCCAGAATGCGATCTGGCACGGCTTCGTCGTCACCGCCGCTGCCGTGCACTATTCCGCCGTTCTCACCTGCATCAGCAGCGCGTCGAGTTGAGCGGCCGATACGGTCCCCGCTGACCTTCGGTTATGCGGGAGAGCCGCGTCCGGCCCGCAAGCGCTGGCAATCGAGCGCCAGCGCCAAAATGCGCGCAATGATATCGACAGACGTCTGCGGCGATGAAGGCCGTTGGCCGGGCGCAAATGCGATCCCGATGACGGCATCTTCGCCCGCCGCAGCCGGCACAGGCCAGAAATCAAACCGTGAGGCCACGGCCGGGTAGACACCCGCACGCGCCACGGATCCCATCACCAATGACGAACGCGCTGCATCAAGATCGGCCGCCTGAAGCTCCAGACCACCGGCGCTGTTGACGGACACGGCTTCATTCCCGGTCATCAGGATCACCACGGCGGGAACGTTGAACAGCGCCGCAAGTGCCTTGGAGGTGATGGAAGCGACAGCTTTCGTATCGGCGGCCGCCCCGATGTCGCGGCTATAGTCTTGCAACAGGGTGGCCTGTTTCGTCAGGAGGGCGGCGTTGATCGCCCTGCGGCGCGAGGTGAAGGCAACGCTGCTGACGATCAGCCCGACGAAAAGCAGCAGTGCGATCGCCCAGACATTGGCCGGGTCGCTGACCGCCAGCGTGTAGCGCGGCTCGGTCAGGAAGAAATTGTAGGCGAGCGCACCCAGGATCGCCGAGCAGATGGAGGCCCCGAGCCCGTAGATCACGCCGGCGACGATCACCGGTATGACGAAAACGAGCGAAACGTTCGGGATGCTCATGCCGCTGTCGATACCGATCGCGACCACCGTGGCGGCAGCAGTCATGAGCACGGAGGCAAGATAACCCGTCAGCGCCAGCGCCTGCGATGGAGCCTCGACCAGAAACGGATCATCGGCCCGCAGGCTCGCCATTTCCCTGCCCAGCCCGGATTCAACATGTGTCATTGTTCAACTCCCGCCAATGTTATGCGGTCCTGCCGCCGGAACGGCGGACGCAGCTGCGATAGACGCAACGATTATACACCCGGTGCCATTTTGACGTGAGTGAAACGTGGGGTGAGTTCCGTGGCCATGGGAGGCAGCATTTGCTGCTGCGTGCCGCATCTCGACGCGGAAGATCGGTCCGGCGTCACCCCATGTCAGTTCGGCGCGGCGGCCGGTGCTGATGTCGGCGCCTGATTGCACCCTGCCGCAGGGCGCAGCGATTTCACCATGCGGCCGACAAGGCTGTTATAGGCCTTCAGCGTTTGGCGCGGATAGGTCAGCTGAAAATAGGCAATGCTGCCGTCGCACAGAGCGACCGCCCGGGAATAGAGGATATCGGCGCCCCGTGCGCCGGAATAGCTTGCCCATCGCGGCGTCACTTTTTCATAAGTGATCTGCCAGCCTTTCTGATTGTCCCAGATGATGCGCTGGCGGATATCGGCCGCAAAAGCGCCGTCCTCGACATAAGCGCCGTAAATCAACAGTCTGGCGCCGTCCTTTGCGTCAAACGTTGCGCCGTCGCCATTGTCGCTTTCCGCTGTCAGCGTGAAACCGGGCGGCACTTCGGCACTATAGTCGAACCGCGGATTTGAATAGCGGGTCCAACTTTCCGCTGCCAAAACCGGGATTGCGGTGAAAAGACCGGCGATCAGCAAGAGCGCATGTTTCAAGACTGTCTCCCCCCATCCCAGCATGGTGCTGCAAAGCCGTTAAAAAGGGAACGCTACAGACCCGGCGAATATTCGCGATCGGCCGCAGGGCTGTGCACATACTGCGGCCCGATATAAACCGGCAACAACTCACTCCGGCTCGAATGTCAGCGCGACACCGTTCATGCAATAGCGCAGGCCGGTCGGCGGCGGGCCATCGGGAAAGACGTGGCCGAGATGGGCGTCGCAGTCGGCGCAGCGAATTTCCGTCCGGCTCAGGCCGTAGGAGGTGTCGTGATGTTCCGTCACCGCGTCGCCGGAAATCGGTTCCAAGAAACTCGGCCACCCCGTTCCGGAATCGAATTTGGTCTGCGAGCGATAGAGCGGCCGGTTGCAGCAGAGGCAGTGATAGACGCCTGTTTTACCCAGCGCGAAATCCGGACTTGAGAAGGCCCGCTCGGTGCCGTGCTGACGGGTGATGCGGTATTGTTCCGGGGTCAGCTGCGCCCGCCATTCCGCATCGGTCTTTTCGACTTTCAGGGTGTTTTTCTCGTTCATCGGCTTCTCCGTGACGTTATGGCGCAGGACATAGGACGAACTTCGGCGGCGGCAATTGCCGTCACGGGCCTGACGATAAATTTGGCGTCGGAACGCAGCCGGCCTTTTGCGGACCGCAACCGGGGAATAGGATCTGTATATCCCGCCGTAACCTTGAGTTTGCCCATCGCTTGCCTTATTCCCAACGGTAGACACTGCGGCATTTGCGTGCCGCGCTTCCTGTTTTCCGCCGCCCCGCGCACGAAAGGACCTGCTGACCCATGAATGTCACCGACCTGACATTTCTGGCCCTCTGCCTGCCTTTTCTCGGCGCTCTTGTTGCACCCTGGCTGACACGAATGCTTGGCAGCAATGCCGCCTGGGTGCTGGCCCTGATACCGGCTGCGATCTTTGTTCACTTTGCCGGCTTTACGGCCGAGATCGCCCAAGGCACAGCCGTCACCGGCGGCTATACGTGGGTCCCGTCCTTCAACGTGCGGTTTTCCTGGCTGATCGACGGCCTGTCGCTGAGCTTCATCCTGCTGATCTCGGGCATTGGTGCGCTGATCGTGCTCTATGCCGGTGGATACCTCAAGGGCCATCCGCATCAGGGCCGATTCTTTTCGTTCCTGTTGATGTTCATGGGATCGATGCTGGGGCTGGTCGCTTCCGACAGCTTCCTGATGCTGTTCATCTTCTGGGAACTGACGTCGATCACCTCGTTCCTCCTCATCGGCTTTGATCATCACCGCGAGGCCGCGCGCCGGGCCGCGTTTCAGGCGCTGGTCGTCACCGGCGGCGGCGGGCTGTTCCTGCTCGCCGGCCTGATCGTTTTGTGGCAGATTTCCGGCGTCACCCAGTTCTCGGCTTTGTCGTCGCTTGGTCCGGTGGTCAAGGCGAGCCCGCTTTATCTGGCGGCGCTCGTGCTGGTGCTGGGCGGTGCCTTCACCAAATCGGCACAGTTTCCGTTCCATTTCTGGCTGCCGAACGCGATGGAAGCGCCGACCCCGGTCTCGGCCTATCTGCATTCGGCCACCATGGTTAAGGCGGGCGTCTATCTGTTGATGCGGCTTAATCCGGTGCTCGGCGGCACGCCGGAATGGCAGCTCATCCTGCCGGTGTTCGGTGCCGCCACGCTCCTCATCGGCGCGCTGCTGGCCGTGCGCCAGACCGACCTCAAGCTGATGCTCGCCTATACGACGATGTCGTCGCTCGGCCTTCTGGTGATGCTCACCGGCTTCGGTGCGCCCTATGCGATCGAGGCGGCGGTGCTCTATCTCGTCGCCCATTCGCTGTTCAAGGGCGCGCTGTTCATGGTCGCCGGGATCATCGATCATGAGACCGGCACGCGCGATGTCACCCAGCTTGGCGGTCTGCGCTCGGCCATGCCGCTGACCTTTGCGATCGCGCTCGCTGCTGCCATCTCGATGGGGGGCCTGCCGCCATTCTTCGGTTTTCTGGCCAAGGAGGAGGTCTACGCGGCCCTCTCGGCCTTCGGCCCCCGGTCGGTCACCTTTGCGGCGCTGGTGATTGCCGGCAACGCGCTGATGTTCGCCGTCGCTTTCGCCGTTGCGCTGAAGCCATTCGCCGGCACGCGGGTCGCAACCCCGAAACAGGCCCATGAGGCGCCGCTTCTGCTGTGGCTCGGGCCCGGCATGTTGGCGCTTGCAGGACTTGCAGCCGCGTTCCTGTCCGGCACTGTCCACGCGTTGATTTCGTCGCCGATGGCATCGGCCATCGCCGGCGAAGCACGCACCGTCACCATGTCGCTGGAGCCGCATATCGGCGTACCGCTTGCCTTGTCGGCAGGCACCGTCGTCATCGGCATTGCCCTCTATCTCGGCCTGGCGCGGGTGAGGGCGGGCGTGGCGTCGGTTCTAGACTGGATCGGCTGGGGTCCGGATCGCGGCTTCGATCAGGCCATTCGCAGCCTCCTTCGTGTGTCATTTGCCGTGACCCGGCGGCTGCAGAACGGCAGGCTGGATACCTACATGACCGCGACCTTCGTGATGGTGGCGATCGTCCTTCTCGTGCCGCCGTTCCTGTTCGGCGAACTGGCACTGGCACCGGTGTTTCCCTCTATCCCCCTGCACGAACTGGCGATCATGATCATTGCGGTGATCGGGCTGTTTGCCGTCGTCCTCGCCAAGGACCGGCTGACGGCGATCGTCTCGCTGGGCATTCAGGGCTTTTCGGTCGCGGTCATCTTCCTGCTCTATGGCGCGCCGGACTTGGCCTTCACCCAGTTCATGATCGAAACGCTGGCGGTCGTCATTCTGGCGCTGGTGATGACGCGGCTCAGGCTGTCGCCGACCGATCACCGGCCGTTCCGCCAGACCCTGCCGGATGCGGCGATCGCCATTGCCTGCGGGCTCGGCGCCGGCCTGCTGCTGCTCAAGGTGACGCAGGGTCCGTTCGATACGGAGCTGTCGGATTTCTTCGCGCACTATTCGAAAACCGTCGCCCACGGTGCCAATATCGTCAACGTCATCATCGTCGATTTCCGCGGCACCGATACGCTGGGCGAGATTGCCGTGGTGATGATTGCAGGGCTTGCCGTCCTGTCGCTGGTGCGCCTGCGGGCAGGCGCGATGCGCCGCATCGCCGATAACGATCCGGATGCAGAGGAGGGTGGCCGATGAAATCGCTGATCTTCCGCACCATCGCCCCGGTGATCGTCAGCGTCATGGTGCTGTTTTCGATCTTCGTGCTGTTGCGCGGCCATAACGAGCCGGGCGGCGGTTTCATCGGCGGCCTGATCGCCGTTGCCGCCCTGTCGATCTATGGCATCGCCTTCGGCGTCGAGACGGTTCGGCGGGCAATCGTCTTTCATCCCCTGTCGGTCGCCGGTGCCGGGCTGCTTCTCGCAACATTGTCCGGCCTGTTGTCGGTGGTCTTCCATGTGCCGTTCATGACCGGGCTCTGGGTCTATCCCGTGGTTTTCGGGCAGGAGATCCCGCTGTCGAGCGTCATGACCTTCGATATCGGCGTCTATCTGGTCGTCGTCGGCGCGGTCACCTCCATTGCCCTCTCGCTTGAGGAAAGGGGAGAAGACTGATGGAACCCGTTTTCGCCGTTCTGACCGGCATCTTCCTCACTGTGGCCGTCTACCTGCTTCTGTCGAAACTCATCATCCGCATGCTGCTCGGCGTCGCCATCCTCGGCAATGCGGTCAACCTTTTGATCTTCACCAGCGGCCGCATCATGCGCGAGGTGCCGCCGGTGATCGGGGCAGGGCTGGATGTGCCGGCTGGCGCCACCGCCAATCCCTTGCCGCAGGCGCTGATCCTGACGGCGATCGTCATTTCCTTCTCGTTCTTCGCCTTCCTTCTGGTTCTGTCCTGGCGCGCCTATAGCAGCCTTGGAACGGACAACGCCGATGCGATGCGCGTGGCCGAGCCGGACGACGTCCAGCCGCCGCCGCTTGGATACTGACAGATATGGCCGCTTCCACCTCTCCCGCCGATCTCTCCGCAGCCCTGGTTCTTCAGCCGGTGGCGGCGCTCGACTGGCTGGTGATCCTGCCGGTTGCCTGGTGCCTTGCCATCGGCGCCATCCTGCTGATGATCCGCCACAAAAGTCTGGCCCAGCCGCTGGTCGCCGTCGCAGCACTTGCCGTTCTGGTCGGGCTCGACGCGACGCTTCTCTGGCATGTCGCCCAAAGCGGACCGGTGACGATGGTGATGGGCCGCTGGCTGCCGCCGTTCGGCATCGCGTTCACGGTCGATCTCACCGGCGCGCTGTTTGCGCTGACATCGGCCGTAGTGGCGCTGATTGGCGCGGTCGCCGCCATCGACGACATCAATGCCAGCGGCAGGCGCTACGGCTTCTATCCCTTCCTGATGCTGTTGATGGCGGGCGTCAGCGGCGCGTTTCTGACCGGCGACGTCTTTAACCTCTATGTCTGGTTCGAGGTGCTGTTGATCTCGTCCTTCGGCCTGTTGGTGCTGGGCTCGGAACGCGAGCAGATCGACGGGGCGGTGAAATACGGCTTCCTCAATCTCGTCGCCACCACGCTGTTCCTGATCACCACCGGCTATCTCTACGGCATCTTCGGCATGCTCAACATGGCCGATATCGCGGCCAAGGCGCCCGGCCTGCAGATGACGGCGCCGCTGGTGACGCTGACGGCGCTCTTCATCCTCGCCTTCGCGATGAAGGCGGCGGCATTCCCGGTGAATTTCTGGCTGCCCGCCTCCTACCACACGCCACGCATCGTCGTGTCGGCGCTGTTTGCCGGCCTACTGACCAAGGTCGGCATCTATGCCCTGATCCGCATCGGCATCATGCTGTTTCCGGCAGAGCGTGAGCAGCTGAGCCTTGTGCTGGCCATCGTTGCAGCGCTGACCATGCTGACCGGTTCGCTCGGCGCTCTGGCGCAGAGCGACACCCGCCGCCTGCTCGGTTATCTCGTCATCTCCGGCATCGGCGCCATGCTTGCCGGTATCGCCATCGGCGGGGCAGACGCGATCGGCGGGGTGATCTTCTATGCGGTGCATTCGATGCTGGTGATGACGGCGCTCTATCTGGCCGCCGGTGCCGCCGCCCGGTTGAGTGGCGGGTTTTCGCTCACCAATGCCGGGGGCCTCTATCGCCACTTCCCGCTGTTTGCGGCGCTGTCGCTGATGCTGTTCTTTTCGGTGTCCGGCCTGCCGCCGTTTTCCGGCTTCTGGCCGAAGGTCATGCTGGTCAAGGCCGCGATCGACGGCGGTTTTGCCTGGCTGGCGGCCATCCTGCTGTTGTCCGGCTTCCTCACCATGATTGCCACCGGCCGGGTCTTCCTTCTGGCCTATTGGCGCCCGGCGGATGCCCAGGAGGCGGCAATACCGCAGCCGCCGGCGATCACCGCCCTGTTGCCGGTCCTCGTCCTGACGGTATCCAGCGTTGTCATCGGGCTGTTTCCCGAAACCCTGCTGAACCTCGCCCAACAGGCCGCAGCGACGCTCAACGAGCCGTCCGCCTATCTCAACTCCGTCTTCCCGGCGGGAGGTGCGCCATGACATTCCTTGCCGTCAACCTGCTGCTGATGCTGACCTGGGCGGCCGTGTCCGGCAGTTTTAGCATCCACAATCTGCTGCTCGGCTTTGCCGTCGGGGCGCTATCGATCTGGCTGGTGCGCGAACAGTTTGCCGTAGCACGCCACCGTGTCCGTCCCGTCAAACTGCTGTTGCTTGCCGCGCTGTTCTTCAAGGAACTTTCACTGTCGGCCATCAAGGTGGCGATCCTGGTGGTTCGGCCGAACATGCGGCTGCGGCCGGGCATTTTTGCCTTTCCGCTGTCGCTGACACGGGATTTCGAAATCACCCTCTTGGCCAACCTGATCACGCTGACGCCGGGCACGCTGTCGGTCGATGTTTCCGAAGACCGCAGGACGCTTTATGTCCACGCGCTCGATTGCCACGACCCGGCGGCGGAAAAGCGGGCGATTTCCAACGGCTTCGAACGCCGCATCCGGGAGGCCTTTCCACTATGAGCCCCTCCGTCATCCTGTCTTCCTCGATCTATTTCGCGCTCGCCGCCCTGTCGCTCGGCCTGGTGCTGACGGTGGTGCGGATCCTGCGCGGGCCGACCCTGCCCGACCGGGTGCTCGGTCTCGATATGCTGGTGGCGATCGCCATCGGCCTGATCGCCGTCCTCGCCATCAAGAGCGGCTTCAATCTCTATATCGACATCGCCATTGCGCTCAGTCTCGTCGGTTTCCTGGCCACCGTCGCCTTTGCCCGTTTCATTTTGGCGCGCGGACTGTCGCCGGAGAGGGGCCAGGGGGCAGGGCGCTCGCTGCCCGCCGCGCAAAAGGCTAAGCGTGGCAAGCCGGTGCTCCGCAATAAGAAGGGAGCCCGGTAATGGAAGGCGATCTCGATATGCTGATTGCGCTCGCCGTCAGTGCGCTGCTGGTGACCGGCTCGCTGTTCAGCGTGCTGGCAGCACTTGGGCTGCTGCGCTTCCCCGATCTCTACACGCGCATGCACGCAGCCTCCAAGGCCGGCACGATCGGTTCCGGCCTGCTGCTGCTGGCCGCCGGCATCCATGCGATGGATATCGCCATCCTGTTGCGCGCCCTTGCCGGCTTTGCCTTTTTCGTGCTGACAGCGCCGCTCGCGGCCCACCTGTTGGCCAAGGCCGCCCATCAGGCGGGGTACCGGCTGAGCAATCTGTCGGTGACCGACCAGATGCCGCAGTCTCCGCCGAAATCCCATAGCCTGTGAATGCGCCCGTGCCTTTAATCGAACGCATTCTGCCGCGATGCATGCTTTGGCGCGATTCTGATCCGGCCCCGCCGGTTTTGTCACGCCGGCCACTCGGGTTCCTCATTAGAATGTCTCGAAGCTGGGGCTTGGTATTGCTGCAAACAATATGGTTAATGCCAAGTAAAATCTCGATTACTTGGCAAGTCGCACAGCCTCTGCGGCAAAATGTATCGTAATGTTTCCAAGTTGACCCTGGAATGCGCCGCCTTTGAAGTTCAATAGGCTAAATCTCGCATAAATTATGGTTGGACTTTTGCTCGATCGATGTTAATCGAGTAAAGGCAAAGTGTCCATTTCCGTATTACTTCATTGTGAAATTCCAGCATGGGTTGTGACTATTGATCGTTGCTTTGAGGCGCAGGGTTGTCCCGGCGCTTTGGTAACGGATTCCAATCTCTGGGAATTAGGAGTATTATGCGGTTCTCGTGGTTTTCTGTCGTCGTCAGGAGCTAAGCGCATCTGGCCAGGCGGAGGAGCATGATGTTCGGGCACTTTCTCAAGATGGTTTAGTTGTGTCCGCGATAAACCCGTCGCGGCCACGTTTGAAGTGATTCCGATAGGAGAAAGAAAAAATGACGGATTTACCGCTGGGCTCGGGCCACGACCTGCTGGTCGAATTGACCGCCGAGATCGTCGCTGCCTATGTCAGCAATCATGTCGTGCCGGTCGCCGAACTATCGACACTGATCGGTGACGTGCATGCGGCTTTGAACAACACCAGCAGCCCGGCACCGGTTGCGGTTGTGATCGAAAAGCCAAAGCCTGCCGTTTCGGTTCGCAAGTCCGTTCAGGACGACCAGATTACCTGTTTGGAGTGCGGTGGCACGTTCAAGTCGTTGAAGCGCCACCTGATGACCCATCACACGCTGTCGCCGGAAGAGTACCGCGAGAAGTGGGATCTGCCGTCTGACTATCCGATGGTCGCACCGGCCTATGCGGAAGCGCGTTCGCGCCTCGCCAAGGAAATGGGCCTGGGTCAGCGCCGCAAGCGCCGCGCCAAGTAAACCACCCGATTTCAGCAATCGATGTTCAAGCCGGTCTGACTCCCACAGACCGGCTTTTTCGTGCCAGGCACAGACCGGAAAAAAATCAGGCGAGGAAAAAATACCTATTATTTTTTGCAAAAAGCTCGAAAACACTGGAGAAACAACGGATGGTTGTGATCGAGTGCTTTCATTCATCCCCGCAATCGCACTAGGGTGTATGAATTAATTCCTATAAAAGGAGTGAGCCATGCACCTCAGCCATTTTCTTCATCGGCCCCCGTCTCCAAAACAATCTTTGCCGGCCCCAAGAGCGCGCGTGGTCACACAGTCCATCCAGCCGCCCGGGTCCGGGACGCTGGCCGATCCCTGGGGCCCGGTTCTGTCCGTTGCCGCCCACCACAGATGCCGTCTTGTGCGCCAGGTGACGGCGGAGATGGTCATGCTGGTCGGCGAGCGCGTGCCGCTCAGGCGCGATCGCCGCCGCACCAGCTGCCATGTCCGGCAGATCTCCATGTATGTCTGCCATGTCGTGCTGCAGATTTCGCTGACCGATATCGGCTATTCCTTCGGCCGTGATCGCACCACCGTCAGCCATGCCTGCAATGTCGTCGAGGACCGGCGCGACGATCGGGCCTTCGACGATTTCATCGCCGCGCTGGAGCGTGTCGTCACCTGCTTCTTCGGTGCGCCGGGAGGGCGGGACCATGCGTGAGGCAACACCCTG
Source organism: Pararhizobium sp. DWP1-1-3 (assembly GCF_049896125.1). Classification (NCBI taxonomy): domain Bacteria; kingdom Pseudomonadati; phylum Pseudomonadota; class Alphaproteobacteria; order Hyphomicrobiales; family Rhizobiaceae; genus Pararhizobium; species Pararhizobium sp. DWP1-1-3. The sequence continues at coordinate 82,465 of NZ_JAFCTR010000002.1, read as the reverse complement.
CGCCCGCACCGCGCAAAACAACCTCGTCCGTTTCGTCCGTGCCGTCGTCACGCATGCTCCGGTCCGGCTGGAGCCCGGCGCGGCGGCAGACACGCTCGTTCTCCACGGCAAGGGGCCGCAGCCAGGCAAGCCGCCGCGCCCGGTCGCGGGATCGACGGTCAGGCAGGCGCTCTCCCTCGGACTGCTGCGCCTTGACGGCTCTGTCATCCGGCCAACGGCACAGGCGCTGCCTTTCCTGCGCCGCGCCCTTGTCGGCGCCCCCGACGCGTATCAGGAACAGCACCGCGACATCGAAACCGCGACCGCTGACGTCGAGGGTGTGCGTCAGGCCGTTCGGGTCAATCACCTGGAATCGCCGCTCGGTGCCGCCGCACGCCTGAAGGAGAAATCCGGCCAGCCTTTCCTGCCTGAGGAGGCGATCGCGGCAGGAGAGAGGCTGCATGCCGATTTCACCCGGGCGCATCTGCAGCCACGGCTGACCATGTCCTACGAGCCACGCTTGTCGACGAAGACCAAGGGTGGCGCCGGCGGCGCTGGGGATATCAGCGATTCGGCCATGTCTGCACGGTTTCGCGTCGGCAAGGCGATGGAGGCGATCGGGCCGGAACTCTGCGGTGTGGCGCTGGATGTCTGCTGCTTCCAGAAGGGGCTGGAAATCGTCGAGCGGGAGCGGCAATGGCCGGCGCGTTCGGCCAAGCTGATGCTGCGCACCGCCTTGATGGCGCTTGCCCGCCATTACGCGCCGCCACCGGCGGCACCAAGGAGGAACCATGCCTGGGGTGCTGAGGGCTACCGGCCCGATGCGGGCGACTGGTAAGCTAGGCGATAAGCTGGCGGGCGGCCTCGTCCTTGATGCGCTTGATCATCGACCGCAATCCGTTGGCGCGTTGCGCCGTCAGGTATTCGATCAGGCCCATGCGGCCGAACAGGTCGATGGCATCGGTCTTGATGATATCGGAGGCGTGCTGCCCGGAAAAGATCGACAGCACGATGGCGACAAGACCGCGCACGATATGCGCATCCGATTCGCCCTCGAAGGTCAGGATCGGATCGCTTGCCGCAGGGCTGGCATGGGTGACCAGCCAGACCTGGCTGGCGCAGCCCTGTACCTTGTTCTCGGATGTGCGCTTGTCTTCCGGCATTTCCGGCAGCTTGCGGCCGAGCTCGATGACATAGCTCATCCGGTCCTGCCAATCGTCCAGATAGGCGCAATTGTCGATGATCTCGGCAAGCGGGGTGATCGGCGATGTGTTCGTCTGGTCCATGCCGTTGATATAGGCGTGATGGGGAAAACTGTGAAGAGGTTTTCGAGCAGGCAGCAGCTCATCTATTTAGGCTTCGCAGTGACATAAACTGTTGTTGTATTGATGGATATCTGCAATTTTAGAGGGAAGACCCGTTTACGCCTGATCCGCATCGGGCGATCCTGTTCCAGAAGGTCTCGTCCAAATGCGCTAAGGGGAAACGCATGAAAAAATCGCTGCAAAGGACATGGATAACCGACATTCTGGAGGCCGTGCCGTCCGTCGTGTTTCTGGCGTTGTGGCGCAGCGGTTTCGACATGGAAACGTCGGGCTGGACCGGAGCCCTGTTGGCCGCCGCCCAGCTTCTCGGTTTTTACCGTTTTGGCGTTTTCTCCAACCCCATCATGCTGGGGATTAACCTGCACCTGTTGATCATCACGCCTTTGATCATGGTATCTTTCGCAATCGGCGCCCGTGAATTCAGCGATGCACTGGTTGTCCATTCCTATCGAGGTGTGCTGGTCACGGTTTTTGTCGTGGGATGTGTCTTGACGCTGATGTCCCGCCGCGGCTTCGTCGGCATCGACGATGTGCCAAAGAGAAGTTTCTGGAAAACATCAGGAGTGCTCCTGGCTGCATCGGCATTGGCGATCGTATGGGCTTTCGCCTACACCGGCGCCGTTGTTCTCTCGGTTGCCGTTCCAATGATAGGACTGTTCGCCTTGAGACGTTTTTTGATTGCCAACATTCTCGACAACGAAAACCGCATCGGCGGGATCGCTTTGGCTGGTGGTGTCTCTGCTTTTCTTGCCGGAAGGGATCAGGCTGGGGAAATCTGAGGCGAACGCGCGTCGAAAAGGGAAAGGCGTGGATATTACCGCACCACGGACGCCTTCGGTTCGATGCGCTTTTCCGGCACCGGGATTCTGTTGAAGATCGGTTCCGGCTGTGCGGCGGCCTGTTCGGCGGTGGCGACATCGGCGGTGACGTCGATGGCTGGCTGCCCGGAGGCGGCCACTGTGCCTGTGGTCACGGCATCGCTGGGTTCGGCAAATTGCTGGTCGAGAAACTGATAGGCGATCTTGGCGCCTTCACGGGCCCGGTGGCCGAGCGCCACGAACGTCTCGGTGCCCTTGACGCAGACATCCGGTTTTTCGATGCAGATGGCACTGAAATAGCCGAAGGCTTCGGTTGCGGCCGAGACCGTGTCGCCGACATCGACCTTCGGGCCGCGCTCAAGCGTCGAGGTGCTGGCCGGATCGAGAAACGGCAACAGCACCAGCACCAGCGAAAACCAGAATGTTCCCTTGATCAGAAACCACATTGTCTTGCCCATCCTTTGGTAAGGCACTCAAACCTGCGTCCGGTCTCTGCCGGGTTCGCTCCCTTGGCGCCTTGTCATCACACCTTAGGCGTGGATTCGGAACATGCCTTTGCCAAAACCGGTGGCATTTGCACCGTATTTTCTTAAAATTGAAATTATCGGCTTTTGAATGGCATTTGCATCGTATTTTAGCGGCCGCCATTAAGGTTCAAGGCGGAGGATTGCAGACCAAGGCGGCAAACGCGGGGTGCGCAGCCGGGCAGCGTTGCCACAGAGGTTAACAGGAGGCCGAAAACCACCTGAAATCCAGCGCTTACACCCCATTAACCACAAAAGACAAAGCCCCGGCGATTTGTCCCGGAATGGGACTTTGAGGGCCTTTCGCGGGATTTGTCGCAATTTCATTTATCCTTTCATTAAGCCGCCAGTGCGAAATTCGGATGTGCAAAGCGATCATCCGAAAAGACCGTTTCCGGTCCCGGATGACAGCTCGGCCATAAAGGACGGAACCATGACGGGGTCCGGAAAAGAACGAGCGTACAGGGTTGGACGTTGAGAGTATTGCGTAACATTGCTGGCAGGATGGCGTCGCGCATCGACGACGCCGCGCGCCTTTGGCTGCCCCGCCAGCAGGCGGGAGAGCCGGAGGCAAGCCGCGAGTTCGCCGTTATCCGGGCGGTCGCCGCCACCGCGCTCGTGGCCTTCCCGACCGTTCCTCTCGCTCTGTCCGTCGCCCTGCCGGTTTCGCTGGCCCTGCCGGTGGGTGCTGCCCTGGTCGGCGCTGGCGCCCTGATCGCCGCCGTCGGCGGTATCGCCTATCAGCGCAGTCGCAAGCCGTCCTATGTCATCGCTAAAAACCGGGAGACACACATCGATAACGGCGCCCGCCACTATGATTGTTTTGCCGGTCTGGTCACGGTCCATGATATCCGCGGCTCGGTCACATCCGTTCATGGCCGCGATGCCGAAGCCTATCTGGCCTGGATGCGCAATCCCTACGGCCGGGGCTTCATCGAGCAGATCCATGTTTCCGACCGCATCCTCTTCCTGCAGGCCATCGATGCGCTGCGCCAGGGCGACCGCCAGGCGACCATCGACATCCGGCTGGAGCATCCCAACGTCTTTGCCGGCGGCGAGCAGTTCGTCCACATGCGCTGCGAAATGACGGCGATTGGCGAGGCGGAAGGCGCGTTCTCCATCCTCGTCCAATCGCGCGACGTTTCCGAAGAAGCGCGGCTGCGCGCCGAGGCGATCCACAAGACCGGTCTTGCCGAGACCGCCAATGATGCCAAGACCCGGTTCCTGGCTGCCGTCAGCCATGAGCTGCGCACTCCGCTCAATGCCATTCTCGGTTTTTCCGATATTTTGGCCGGCGAATATTTCGGCAAGCTCGAAAACGACCGGCAGCGGGAATATGTCTCGCTGATCAACCAGTCGGGCCACCATCTTCTGTCGGTGGTCAACACCATGCTCGACATGAGCAAGATCGAGGCCGGCCGCTACGAGCTGATCCCCGAGCCTTTCCGGGTCGCCGATGTCGTCAATGCCTGCGAAGCCATGCTCGGCCTGCAGGCGCGCGAAAAGGGCGTCCAGCTGACCAGCCGGATCATGCGCAATGTCGCGGAGGTCAACGCCGACCAGCGCGCTGTCCAGCAGATCCTGATCAACCTGGTCGGCAATGCCATCAAGTTCACCGATCGCGGCGGGCTGGTGACCATCGACGCCGAAATCGCCGGCAGCAATCTCAACCTGATCGTCAGCGATACCGGCATCGGCATCGCCGAGGACAAGCTGTCGATGCTCGGTCAGCCCTTCGTGCAGATCCAGAACGCCTATACCCGCAAATACGAGGGCACAGGCCTTGGCCTGTCGCTGGTCAAGGGCCTGGTGGCACTGCATGGCGGGCAATTCGACATCCGCAGCCGTCCGGGCGAAGGCACGGTGATCACCGTGACGATCGCACTCGACGGCTCGGGCATTGTCGGCATCGACGAGCAGGAACCTGTGGAACAGACAATGGTGGAGTTTCCGCCGCGCCTGAAGGAGCGTACGCGAGTAAAGACCGATGGCCAGACCTATCCGGAAGCGAGCCGGTGGGATGCCGATGGAATGAACGGGGGTGCAGGTCATGACGGCTCGCAAGCGAAAACAGCCTGAGAAGAAAAAGAAGGCGCAGCGCGGCCCCGGGCTTGTGAGCCTGGGCCTGGCGATGCGCGGTCTGACCTTCGCCGGCCGCCTGGCGTCGCGCAATCCGCGCGCCTTCGGCGGTTCGCTGGCGTTTGCCGTCGCCTTCAGTTTCGTTGCCGCCAATGCCATGTGGTATCAGCCCGGCGCCCATCCGTCGCCGTTCCTGCGCACGCGTCTTCCGCTGGGCGATCCGCAATCGGCCAGGATCGGCGCTGACGACGACAGCCTTGCCCCGCGCAAGGTGACGACATTCGTCATCCAGCGCGAGGATGAGCAGCAGCAGACCGCCAGCATCGAGCAGCCTAAGCCCGAGCCGGATGCGGATGCGGAAACTGTTTCGCAGATCATCCAGTCTGCACCCGCAGCAACGGCTGCGACCGACACGGCACTGGTGGCCGGCATCCAGAGGGAATTGGCGCGCCGCGGCTTCTACGACGGCCCGGCCGACGGCAAGACCGGCCCGAAGACATCTGCCGCGATCCTGCGTTTTGAAAAACAGGCGGGCCGCCCGGAAACCGGATCCGCCAGCGATACGCTTCTGGCGGCCCTGCAGGGAGCAGGCGGTGCACCACCGGCAAAAGCAAAAACGCTGTCCACGGCAAAACCGGCACAGCGGCCCTATGAAAACGTCAAGGGCGGCAAGGGGGAACTCGATCCGGTGGCGGCGGCGATCCGCAATGCCGAAATCGATCCGCAATATATCCCCAAGGCCGATATTCCCGCCTCCAGCGAACTGGTGATGAACATCCAGAAGGGCCTCAGCAATCTGGCCTATAGCGATGTCTCCGTCGACGGCGTTGCCGGCGAGCAGACCCGTTCCGCCATCCGCCATTTCGAAAAGCACTACCGCCTGCCCGAAACCGGCCAGCCGAGCGACAAGGTGCTGAAAAAAATGAAGGAAATCGGCGCGCTCTGAGTTTTTTGGCACGCGGTTGCGTCACGGTTTTTGCTGCCGCAAACGATGGTCGAGTGCGCCGGTGAAGGGGCCGCAGATTTGCGCCCGCGCCAACACCGGTGTATCAGCCATCCATGCGCCTGAAATCCGAAATCTTCGTATCCGCCCTCGTTCGCCGGGTCTTCGGCCTCGGTGCCTATGCGGCCGTGCTGCGCAAGGGGGCCGGCGAGGCGGGGGCGATCTTCATCCGGCAGCGGTCACGCCTCGGCACCGAAACGCTTTATGCGCCGGCACCGCAGAGTTTCTTCGATGACCCGGCTCCCGGCCGGCTGTTCGAGATACGGCTAGACAACGTGGATACCGATGCGGTCGATCAGGCGATTGCCCGCGAAATCCGTTTCGACCCGGATTGCTGGGTGGTGGAGATCGAAGTCGATGGGCGCGGCGACCTGTTCGACGTGGTGAGCGAAAAACACAGCTGAATCCTCAAGAAATCAGCGGCTGCGGCCGAAGGTCCGTTTCTGCTGCAGATCGGCGGCAATGCGTGCCGGTTCCTGGCGGGCTGCCGGCTGGCGCGGGTCTGCGCCACGGTCGGGCGACAGATAGGCCTGATGCTCGGAGGGGCCGACCGTGTCTTTCCTGTCCGTTTGCAGCCAGGCCTGAACGCGGACGCGACAGGTTTCCGCTGACAGGGAGGCGAGCAGTGCTTCGCCGCGCGTGGTGCCGCCGAGCCGCCCGGTAAGGTCGGGATAGAATGCGCAGAGTATGAAAAGGCTGTCATCGGAATGCATGTCCAGCGCCGTCAATGCCGTGGCGAGCTGCTGGCCGGAAATGTCGAGCAGGATGCGCTCGCCCAGTTCCGGGCTCGAGGACAGTGCTGCCGACAGGCTGGCGGCAAAGAGATTGGCCTCGCCTGAACGGGCGAAGCGAACGAGCAGGGCCTCGTGCACCGGGTCCACGGGCTCGATGCCCGGCAGGACGGGGACGGTCTTTTGGGGGAGGCGGGCCAGCGATTTCAGATCACTGCGCAGTTTTTCCTCGCGCAGCAGTTTTGCCGTGGTCATGCCCTGTGCCGTCGCCTCCGGCCGGCGCTGCAACGCCTCGTCTGTCGTCGGCGCGGCGAGAGAGACCTGCGAGGCGGGAACGGCCGTCTCTGCCGGTGCGGCGGCGGTCTGGCGGCGCTCTACAAGCGCATCGACGACATGAACCGAAAGGTTGTCGCGCCGGGCGATGGCGGTGGCATGGGCCTGTCCTTGGCTGCGGATCACCTGCAGTAGCGTCGCGTCATCGATCGCGTTGGAGCGGGTGAGGAAGATCGCAGCAATGGAAATCGGGGCATTGCCGATCTGCAGAGCCACGGATGGCGGTACATGCTGGCATTGGGAGAGGGCGGCGGCAGCCTGGCGGCGGGCTTCGTCGCTGGAGGCGGAAAACAGCGGGTCGAACAGTTCGGAGAATTGCTTGAGGTCGGTCCGGCGGGGATGGCGCAGTCCTTCAAAACCGGTCACGGTCGCCATCAGGACCACGTCCTTCAGCCGCCCTGTCTGCGGTCTTTCCAACTCACGAAACCGGTCCGCCACGGATACACCCACTCATACGCATAACATCAATGTCCCGATTTCGAACACCTGAGCATTGCTGCTTGTTCGAAAGGGTGGCGAAATTTCAGACAAAGCCGGAGAAAGCGTCTTTGCATGCCGCTGGCGCTACCACTATCATCGACGCTAAGGCGCTGAAAACATTGGCGCCGACAATGGCGATGCCGACCCTGCCGATCATGGCTGAATGATGATTGGAGAATAGGGCGACGTGGTTAATATTCCGTTTACCGCAGGAGAAACGTGCCATTGCGCTGCATGGCGAGGCGCTTTTGCACTGGTTCCTCGGGCGAGGCAGCCTGCGGCTTGGCATGGCCGGAAACAGGGCGTTGGCCGGAAACAGGGGCGTTGGGACCGCCGGTGAGATCCGCCAACTGATGATCTGCAGCATCGGCAATCGCCACGAGCACCTCCTCGCGGCTCCAGCCGGCCAGATGGGCTTGGTCGGCGATGAGAGCGACGGCAGGATAGACGCTTCGAGCACATTGCCGGCGGCGATATTCGCCGATCCAGTGCAGCAGAGGGCTTGGAAACATGGTGTTCTCCCATCAACAAGGGACAACCCATGCGCGAGGATTTCGTTCCGTTAAATCGACTTCCGTTAAATCGGCTAGGGCGTGTTGGTGTTGCTGATACAAAAAGACGGGCGGCATGGTGCCGCCCGTCGTTTACCGCTCATCCGCCTGCGGAGAAGCGTGGCTTAGCTGCAGTTTTCGTCGCCAGGACGGCAGCGGGGACGCAGATTGGGATCCCGGTTTCCGTCGCGTCTTTGGAACTGCTCGCCGTCATTGCTACGGTTGCGATCACGCGGACGCTCGAACTGCTGCTCGCTGTTGTTGTTGCGGCGTTCGATGCGCTCCCGGTCGCGTTCCCGCCGGTTGTTCTGATCATTTTCGAACTGCCGGGCATTGTCGTCCCGGCGGCGTTCGATGCGTTCGCTATCCCGGTCGCGGCCAGGACGTTCGATGACGATGCCGTCGTTAAAGTTGTCGCGCGGCCGCTCATAGGTGTTGTAGTCGCGCCTTGGCCGGCGATCCGGAGTGACGCGGTCACGGTCGCGGTCGCGGCGGTAAAAATCCCGCTCCCGATAGAAGTCGCGGTTGCGATAGTTGCGATCCCAGTAGTTTCCGAGTTCGAACGTCACCAGCGGAATGCCGAGCGAGCCGTAATAGTCCGGCCCGACGAAAACGCGGCGTTGTTGGTACTGCGCCTGAACGTAACGGCCGGCGACCCAGCCGCGGCCGTTGTAGAAGGACACGTCGCACCACGGCGTGTCGGCAAGGCAGCCGTGAATTTCAAGCGGCGTGCCCACCGGAATGACGGTGACTGCAGGGTAACGGGTGCTGGGGCCGGAGCGCATGTTGACATTCGCCGTCGAAAATCCCTCTGCGGCCTGAGCGATGGCTGGCAGCATGAAAACGGCCGAAGCCGCCGCTATCGCCATCAATGCTGATTTCAGTGAATATCGTCGCGGTAGTGTCATTGTTTCCATCCCTATCGATCCGGCGCGCGTATGTGGGGCGCGGTTTTCTGCAGACACCTTTGTTTTTTGTCTTTTTTGAGGTGACTTTTTTGGGGCGTCCGGGCGTGCCGTTTTTATGTACGGTGCCTTGTAACGCGCAGGCCGCCTGCTTCGTTCCTAAGCTGCGGAGCAGTACGAGCCGCGATGAACCCATCACGAGCGGATAGGATTCTGCGCCGATGAAAAGGTGCAGAAAGGTGCGGTTTACCGCCTGTATGCGGGAACCAAATGCGGAGCTATGCGTTGAGGGAGCATTGAAAAAGGAGCCCTGACCATGGTCGAAAAGAAATTCGCAGCTGTGCCCAATGATGCCGAAATCAGTGCGGAGGTCGAAGCCGGCACGGCAAAAGCCGATCTGGAAAACCAGCTGGCCGAGTTGCGCGCCGAAATTTCACGCCTGACGGACTCGGTGTCCGCCATCGGCAGCAGTGCCAAAGCGGTTGCGGTCTCGGAAGTCGAGGTGCTGACCGAGCGGCTTCGCGACCGCATTCGCGACGAACCCGTGTCGACCCTCCTGGCGATTGCCGGCGTCTCATTCGTGATCGGCTTGCTGGCGCGGCGTTAGGCATCCGCGTTTGGGATGTTCCCCACGAAACTGACTGGCGTAAGCGCTCGTCTATACTAATTCCTGCAAGGCGGGAAAAATGTCCGGTGCCAAGGCGCCGGGCATTTCGATTTGCGGATAGTGCCACTTTAAGCGATGTTTTTTCTGAGAAGCTACGTTTTGCGCCAGTTGACGTTTTGACCGTTAAGGAGCTGTTAACTATCGTATGGCTCAATCCGACAGCAGGTGATGTCGTTGGATATCATCGGCATTCTCGCATGGAATGGCGTGACGTCCGGAATTCCCGGAAGAAGGAGCAACGAGAAAGGCGCAGATGCCCGAAGCCTGACGGCCACCAAGCCTGATGACAACGGACGCGTCAGCCCGCACAGCGGGCAGGGTGAAATCAGTACGGTAGTTCATCCGTCTCAACCATTTTTGGAGACGAGCATGGCAGACGTTATCAGGCTAGAGGAGCGCCTTGTACGGGCGCCACCGAAACCATCCATGGGTCCGGTTGCACCAGGCAATGCGGTGATCCTGTTGTTTACCGGCATCCGCTATGAGCGGCTGGACGGTCACCCGGGCCATGCCCCGGCGAAAAAGACCCCAGGCAGCGCGAAGAAGCATTGAGACTTCTACCGGTTCGACGCTTTCCGGCGGAGCGCCGGCGCGTGGTGAATTGCATTTCAGAGTTTTTGTCTTAAGACCCGGCCGTTGGGCAGCGGGAGCATTCCAAAAGACCTATCGCCGGAACGGCTCACAGCTGGATTCGGCCAGGAAATTGCGCACGGTTTCCTCGTAGCTGTTCGTCGGCGCGAGCGCGCGCAGGACCGCATAGCCTTCCTCTTGCGGCATCGCCACCATGATCGACTGTGCAAGGCTTGCGGGCGGCGTCTTTCTGAGATCGACGAGCTGGATCGGCGTGGCCATGACCAGATCGAGATTGCCGTTGACGGCCGTATGGTCGTTCATGCTGAAGATCTCGTTGGAATTGGCGTCGTAGATCGCCAGCGACCAGAAGGGCACGGCACCCTTGGCGACGAACCGGGCTGGCCCGGCATCCACCGAAAATCCGCAGACGGCGACCCGCAGGAACGGATCGTCATTGGCAAGTCCGGTCGGGCCGGGCTCGCTGGTCAGCGAAAAGAAACTGTCCATCTCATAGAGGCCGAGCACCCGGCTATAGGCGTCCTTGCCGGTAAATTGCGGCAAGGCCAGAATGATGACGATGTGCAGGAGAGCCGCACCGACCAGGCCGACAAGGATGGCAAACAGCGCGCTACGCATCCGGGCACCCCGTCTTGACGATCGTCGGCATGGCGAGATCGATGAGACCGGACGAGCCGGCCGTCGGGGTATCGAGCAGGGTCAGGACCAGCTTGAAGGCACCGGCGCGGCGTATCGCCAGCCAATTGTCCGGCTGGGCAATCGGCGAGACGTGGATGACGAAGGAACTGTCGGGCTGGCGCAACACCGTCCAGGCATTGGTTGCCGCCGGCAGTTCCGGGGCGATCTTCATCGGCTGGTCGTTGGCATGGGTCGCATACAGCGTCCAGAAGCGGGCGGGCGGGGTGACGCCGGTAATATCATAGGAGCAGTTGGAGGACAGCTTTAGCCCGGTGCTGTCTGCGGCAGCGGTAAACTGCAGGCCTTCCGCCCCGCCATAGAGCAACTTGCCGGCGCGTGCCCGGTGGGCCTTGGCATAGGGATCGGTGTTTTCCGTCTGCGCATCCGGAAAGGCCACCCAGGGACCAAGCGCAATCGCCCCGAAGCCGGCCGTGGCTTTGAGCGCCGATACGCTGGAAACGATACCGACGGCGAAGGCCACGGACAGGGCAAGGGCGACGAGGAGGGGGATGCGGAACAAGATATTCTACCGGGAATGCGCGAGGAGTGGTGAGTCATAACGCTGGGAGTTTGAGGTTGCATACCCCCCTCTGTCCCTCTTTACCTCCCCCTTGAGGGGGGAGGTCGCAGCGAAGCTGCGGGTGGGGGTGATCCATTGGGTGTCGCGGCAGGTCACCCCACCCCGTCGCTGCGCGCCGACCCTCCCCCTCAAGGGGAGGGTGGAAACACCAGCCGCAAACACATCACCGCCCGCCATCACGGCCTCCCTTGGCGATATCGCCGGTCGGTTGCGGATCGATTTCAGCGACTTTGCCGGGCGTTTCGGCCTGGATTTTCAAGGCGGGGGCGGTATCGAACTTTTCGCTGAGCGATTTCAGCAGCCGGGTGACCTCCGAGGACAGCGAACGCGGCCGCACCAAAGGCGGCAGGGCGTTTTCGTCGGCGGGTTTTGCCGCGGCGGTCTCGGTTTGCTTCTTTTTCGCATCCGGCCCCGGCAAGGGATTGTCGATGCCGGGGATGGCCCGGTGCTCGATGCCCTGTTCGGCATAGTCCATCAGCCGCTTGAAGGTCATGGCCGGCAGCGAGCCGCCGGTCATGTTGTTGGTCGAGGTATAGTCGTCATTTCCGAACCAGACGGCGGTGGTGTAATCGCCGGTAAAGCCGACGAACCAGGCGTCGCGGTAGGCCTGCGTCGTGCCGGTCTTGCCGCCGGCGACGATGCCGTTGTCCAGCGCTGCCTTGCGCGCCGTGCCGATGATCGGGATCTGGGTCAGCATGTAGTTCATCGAGGCATTTGCCTGTTCGCTGACGACGCGCTGGGCGGGCGGTTCGTCGCGGTTGAAGTCATAGAGGATATCGCCGTCATAATTGAGGATCTGGCTGATGCCGTGGCGGCGCGATTGCAGGCCGCCGGCGGGAAACACGGCATAGGCCGTCGCCTGATCCATCACCGTGACTTCGGACGTGCCGAGCGGCATGGTCTTGTCGGTACGAACAGGTGTTTCGATGCCCATCTTCTTGGCGGTTTCGGCAATGACTTCGGTGCCGAGCGTATCCTTGGCAAGCCGCACCGGCACGGTGTTGATCGATTTGGCGATGGCGGTCAACAGGGTCACCTTGCCGGAATAGCTGCCCTTGGAATAGTTTTGCGGCGACCAGCCGCGCCAGGTGATCGGCGCGTCGCTGATGGTCGATTCGGGCTTCAGGCCCTTCTCCATGGCGGCGGTATAGGTATAGACCTTGAAGGACGAGCCCGGCTGGCGCAGCGCCTTGGTGGCGCGGTTGAACTGGCTTTCGCCGTAATCCCGGCCGCCGACCATGGCGCGCACCGGGCCGCCATTCTCGATCATCACCATGGCGCCCTGCTTGACCTTGTAGGTCTCGCCATATTGCCGGAGGCTGGATTCGACCGATTCTTCCGCCGCCTGCTGCAGGCCCATGTCGATGGTGGTACGCACGACCAGCGAATGCTGGGCAAAGGGCGTGGCGATGCGCTTGGTTTCGTCGAAGGCCCAGTCGAGGAAGAAATCCGGGGCTGTGACCTCGGCGCGGTCGATGACCTTTGCCGGGTTGAGACGTGCGGCAATCACCTGGCCCTCGGTCATCAGCCCGCCCTGGACGAGATTGGTCAAAACCTCGTTGGCGCGGGCGCGGGCGGCCGGCAGGTTGACATGCGGCGCATAGCGGGCAGGGGCCTTGAACAGGCCGGCCAGCATGGCGCTTTCGGCCAGATTGAGATCGGTGATGTTCTTGCCGAAATAGAATTGCGAGGCCGCCGCCGCCCCGAACGTGCCGCCGCCCATATAGGCGCGGTCGAGATAGAGGCGCAGGATTTCCTTCTTCGACAGATTGCATTCCAGCCAGACGGCAAGGAAGGCTTCCTTGATCTTGCGCTCGATGGTGCGCTCGTTCGACAGGAACAGGTTTTTCGCCAGTTGCTGGGTGAGGGTCGAGCCGCCCTGGACGACGCCGCCGGCCCGGGCATTGATGGTCATGGCGCGGGCAAGCCCCAAGAAATCGATGCCGTAATGATCAAAGAAGCGGCGGTCTTCGGTGGCGAGAACCGCCTTGACCAGCGTATCCGGCAGCTCGTCGATCGGCACGGAATCCTCGTGGATGATGCCGCGATGGCCGATCTCGTTGCCGTAGCGATCGAGGAAGGTGACGGCGAAATCGCCCTGCGCCCGCCAGTTGCCCTTGGTGTCCTCAAAAGCCGAGAGCGCCAAGGCCAGCATCAGCACCGCGCCGGCCGTGCCCCAGGTCATGCCTTCGCCGAGCACCTCGAACAGCACTTTCTTCCAGCCGCGCACGCGAAACCGGCGGAAGAAGATGGTGATGTCCTCCCACCAGACGCCAAGCCGGAAACCGGCATTCCAGACGGTCGAATCGATCCAGGAATCGACGCGCAGCAGGAAATGGCGCTTCCTCGGACGGTCGTCCTTCGGGACGCCATTCTCGGGGTTCGGGCTGTCGTCTTGGCTTGGATCCTGCAAGGCGGTGGCATCCTGATGACGTCAAGTTCTACAGCGCCGTGCGTCATACGACGCACCAAGGTTCGCTGTAGCGTTTATACCTGCTGCATAATTTTATCCTTAAACCGATGTGGGTTTAAGGAATGATGCAGGGCCGATATTTGCATGGGCCGGGTTTCTATTCTACGCCGATATCGGTAATGAGCCTTAAAAATCCGGCAATGTTTTGTAAAATTGTCGTCGAAATCCAACAGATGGAAGAATAAGCGTCATGGGCGAACAGCCCTTCTGGAAGACGAAAACGCTGGCCGAGATGAGCAATGTCGAGTGGGAAAGCCTCTGCGACGGCTGCGGGCTCTGTTGTCTCAACAAGCTGGAGGACTGGGACACGGGCGAGATCGCCTGGACCAATGTCGGCTGCACGCTGCTCGACGGCGAGAGCTGCCGGTGCAAGGACTATCCGAACAGGCAGGCGACGGTGCCGGACTGCATCCAGCTGACGCCGCAGGAGGTGGAGACGCTGAGCTGGCTGCCGCCGACCTGCGGCTACCGGCTGGTGCGCGACGGGATCGATCTCTACTGGTGGCATCCGCTGGTATCCGGCGATCCGGAAACGGTCCATCAGGCGGGCATCTCGGTGCGTGGCCGCACGGTATCGGAGGACGATATCGATGTCGAGGAACTGGAGGATTATCTGGTGGAATGGCCGCTGACGGTGGGCGAGCAAAGCGCGCGGTAAATGCCGGGTGCGTTGCGGAAACGGATTTCTGCGCCGGAAGCGCGGAGAAACCGTTTGGCTCCGGTGTCTTCAGCCCTATAGTCGGGAATGATCGAGCCTGTGTCCGCCGTCAATCTGCTGCCTTTCATGCTGACAGCCGTGGTGATCGAGATCACTCCGGGGCCGAATATGACCTGGCTTGCGGTCATTTCGGCGCTGGACGGACGCCGGGCGGGGTTTGCCGCTGTCACCGGTATTGCATTGGGGCTTTCCGTCATCGGTGTGGCCAGCGCTCTGGGGATGGCAGCACTCGTCCAGTCCTCAACCGCGCTCTACGAGACCCTGCGATGGGCAGGGGTCGCCTTTCTGTTTTATCTCGCCGCGGAAGGGTGGTTTTCTGCAAGCAGGCCGCAGGAAACGCAGACGGGCAGCTATCGCGGCTATTTCCTGCGCGGGTTGCTGACGAACCTGCTCAATCCCAAGGCTCTGTTGTTCTATATCGCGGTGCTGCCGTCTTTCGTGGCGCCGGAACAGCCGGTCATGCACCAGACTTTGACATTGACCGCAGCCTATGTCGCGGTGGCCACAATCATCCATGCCTTGATTGCCCTGATGGCAGCGCGTCTTGAGCCGGTGCTCAACGATCCGCGCCGCGAACGATTGGCCCGGCGCGGCTTATCGGCTCTTCTGGCACTGGTTGCCGTGTGGTTTGCGCTGACGACCGCGCTGTAGCGGCGGTGCCCAATCTTGCTGGGACGGCTGAAGCAGCGGATGTCTTGTGACCATTTGACGGACCTTTCGGCGCGACATTGCGCCAGGCGGTGTCCATCACATGGGCGATGATGCCGTCATCGGCGTCGATGAAATAGACCGATGTCCAGCCCTTCAGGCCCCAGCCGCCGGGAACCGCAGCGCAGACGCCGGGCTCGGTTTCGAGGAACAGTTTCTGCTGGCCTGGGGTGAACTTGACCACGGCGCGGCCAGCCTCCGGCAGGGACATGAAGATGCGGTTGCCGACGCGAAAATCGCGCTTGCCGAAATGGGCGCTTTCAACGGCACCCGGCAGGCTCAACGCCCGCTTTTCCAGGTCCTCGGTTCTCATCGGCAAAGTGTAACACGCATCCCGATGAGCGCAAATTCAAGAAAATAATCCTAATAGGAAAATAATCCTTGACGGCGTGACGGTGGTTTGATAGGGTTATGGCACAGTCGGAAAAGTGGGCGAGGCGGGATGCTTCGCCGCTTCTGCTGTGTCAGCATATTTGGAGATTGCGGCCCCCTCATCCGGCCCTTTGGGCCACCTTCTCCCCGCAGGGGAGAAGAGGAGAAAGCGGCTGTTTTTGCGGTTTTTGCGATGAGCTTTGATTTTCCATAGTGGTCACCCCACCCCGGAGCTGCGCTCCGACCCTCCCCCTCAAGGGGAGGGTTAAGTTTCAAGGACAATGTCATGACGTCTGATCTGGATTTCGATCCGGAGCTGTTCGGCCTGTGGCTGAAGGCGCCGGTCTATGGCGGGGCGTGGCCGCACGGGACGGATGCCGCGCTTGAGGATGTTGCCCGCCGGGTGATCCTCGAAACCAAGGCGCAAGCCGTGTCGCCGCTGGATGACCTGCAGGACATGCTGAACGCCATGACCAGGGAATTGCGCGAGCAGATGCAGCAGTTCAAGCGGCTGCGGCGGCTTTCCGACGACAGGGCAGAGGCTGCGGGCGAGGAGATCGACCGCAAACTGATCCAGGCCGACGCCAAGGCGAGCATCGAGGCAATGTCGGTGATCGTGCGGACGCTGGAAAAGATCGACAGCCTGCAAAGGACGATTGCGCATGACCGGCAGGCAGCAGCGGATACCGCGTTCGACGAGACAAGCTACAACGCATTCGTTGCAGAAATCGATCAGCGCGTTGAACGGCGCGCCAAGGAACTCTTCGCCAAATATATCGCCGATGCCGGAGACGGCGGTCCTCATCCCGACAGGCCCGGAACAGCGGGCGACCAAACGCCCGGAGCCCCGCGTGGATCGCCTGAAGACGAAGGCCGAGTTTCGCCATCTCGAAAAGAGGATGCACAAGCATAAGCTCCGCGTGGAGCGTCTGAACCTTCTGCGAGCCAGGGCCGCTAGCGAGACGCGACTTTTGATGGATGACATGGGCGGTGCAGCAGTCTTCACTCAGCTGCAGGCCTTGCCGCAAGTGGAGAACGTGAACCGCAATGCACTTGCCGAAGACGCACAAATGCCTGCTGCCGATTTGAATACGGATGCTGCCGGAGTGGAAATATCGGCTGAAGCTTCCGAAACGCCGGGGCAAGACTTTCAGTCATGTGGCGGCATCGATAGCGAGTCTGCGGTGGCTTCCAACACAATAGATGCAGGCCGCCTTGAGCGGTTTCGCAATCTCGTCGTGTACGTCCGGGACTGGTCTCAAACGGGCCGTTCCGAACAAAGGCCGCCGAAAGGAGACTGGCGGGTCTGGCTTTTGATGGGCGGGCGCGGGTCGGGCAAGACGCGGGCGGGCGCCGAATGGGTGCAGGACCTGGCGTCCGGCAAGGCGGCGCGGCCGGGATTGCGGATCGCGCTGGTAGCGGAAACGCTGGGCGATGCGCGCGAAGTGATGATCGACGGCGTGTCCGGCATCTGCCGGATTGCACGAAACGTCCGGCCGGACTTCGAGGCATCGCGGCGGCGGCTCGTCTGGCCGAACGGTACGGTGGCGCAGATCTTTTCCTCGGAAGACCCCGAAAGCCTGCGCGGGCCGCAATTCGACTATGCCTGGTGCGACGAGCTCGGCAAATGGAAACATGGGCAGGAGACCTGGGACATGCTGCAGTTTGCCCTGCGGCTGGGCGATTTTCCGCGTGCACTGGTGACGACGACGCCGCGGCCGGTGCCGGTACTGAAGGCACTGATCGCCGATCCCGGCACCACGACGTGCCGGATCAGGACCGGCGACAATGCGGCGAACCTTGCGCCGGGATTTCTGTCGGCGATGGCTGGGCGCTACGGTGGCACGCGGCTGGGGAGGCAGGAACTCGACGGCGAGATGATCGAGGATCGCGAGGACGCGCTCTGGTCGCGCGCCGGGATCGAGGCGTTGAAACTGCGCGAGACCGGGCCGCTTGGCCGGATCGTCGTGGCGGTCGATCCCCCGGCCGGCATGGGACGCGAATCCTGCTGCGGCATTATCGTGGCGGGGCTCGATCGAACCGGGCGCGGCGTCGTGCTGGCCGACTGTTCGGTCGAGGGCGCAAGCCCGGCCGGCTGGGCCGGTGCCGTGGTTCGCGCCTACAAGCGCTTCGATGCCGACCGGATCGTCGCCGAGGTCAACCAGGGCGGCGACATGGTGTCTGCGGTGCTGCGCGGTATCGATGCGCAGTTGCCGGTGACTTCGGTCCGGGCATCACGTGGAAAATGGCTGCGGGCGGAACCGGTGGCAGCACTCTACGAGCAGGGCCGGGTGGTGCATGCCGGTTCGTTTCCGGCATTGGAGGACCAGATGTGCGATTTCGGGCCGGATGGATTGTCCTCCGGACGTTCGCCCGATCGGCTGGATGCGCTGGTCTGGGCGCTGACGGCGCTGATGCTGGACGGCGGCGGCGAGCCGCGCGTCAGGGGGATTTGATGAGATGGTATGGGTGCTTGCGCGGACGCCGCGAGTACGCGGCAGTCACCCCACCCCGGAGCTTTGCTCCGACCCTCCCCCTCAAGGGGAGGGTGTACTGCAGAGTGGCCGAATTATTTGCTTGTCGCCGAAGACGCGGGCTTGGGTGCCGTCGATGCGGTTTCGCGGATCTGGCGCCACTCGTTTTCGAGGCGTTCGAACTGGGCCTGGGAGATTTGCTGGGCCGGCATGGGCGATCCTTTCGTTCTTTCTGCAACGACCGACAACGCAGGCCGAGACGGAAGGTTCCGCTTCGGTTGTGCGCTGGCGATCGGAAATTCCGGAGAGGCGATCAGCGCTTGTCGTCTTCGGTCGCGTATGATTTCGGCTCGGCGGTGGCGTTTGCACGCATCTGCTGCCAGGCATTTTCGAACCGGTCGAGGATGTGCTGCGGTACCGTCGAGCGGGTGGTGTCGGCCTGTATCTTGCTCTGAGCGTTCATTCGATCCTCCTCGATCAAGGCAATATCATATTGCTAAATCCAGATTTCACATCCCAAAGCCAAAGTAAATCAGGGCATTAAACAGTTTAAACGATTTAAATTGATTAAATCGATTTAGAGTCACGACATTTTTCAAGTCTTTGGACCGGAAGTGGAGGGTGGAGGATGTTGGCGCGAAAAACTTTCTTCGAGGCAGTGCGTGTTTCCCTGTTCGATGGCGTGCTGAAACGGCGCCAAGTGATCGGGTTGACGGCGATTCTCGATCGCGCCGGGGTTGCAGCAGGGATCGATGATCGCTGGCTCGCCTATATGCTGGCGACTGCGCATCACGAGACCGGCCGGACGATCCAGCCGGTGCGCGAAACCTTTGCCAAAAGCGACGCGCGGGCGATTGCTCTTCTTGACAGCGCATTTGACAACGGCCGGCTGCCCTCTGTGTCCGTGCGCTACTGGCGGCGGGATGCCGAGGGGAAGAGCTGGCTGGGGCGTGGGCTGGTGCAGCTGACGCACAGGGTGAATTACGAAAAGATGGCGCTGGCGACCGGGATCGACCTGATTTCCCGGCCGGAGCGGGCGATGGAAATGGCCGTTGCCGCCGACATCCTGTTCATCGGCATGCAGACCGGCGCGTTTACCGGCCGCAGGCTGGGGCAATACTTCTCCGCAGACCACGAAGACTGGACCGGCGCGCGGCGGATCATCAATGGCCGCGACCGGGCGGAACTGGTGGCGGGATACGGCAGGCGATATCTCGCCGCGATCCGGCAGGCGCGGGTGGAATAGAGGCGTCAGTTTTCATCCCGATTTCAGGCCGCGCCGGGCGGCATTCAAGGATAGCGAGACATGAAAAATCCATTCCGTCTGCCGTGGCGCCGCCCGGTGGAGAGTGACGCTTTGCGTGAAACCAAGGCGGCCTCAAGTTTCATTGCCATTGCGCAGGAGGGGCGGGCGCACTGGACCGGGCGGTCCTATGCGGCATTGGCCCGCGAAGGGTTCATGCGCAATCCGGTGGCGCACCGGGCAGTCAGGCTGATTTCGGAGGCTGCGGCCAACGTGCCGTTGCTGGTCTACGAGGGAACGCAGGAGCGAAGCGCGCATCCGGTGCTGGCGCTTTTGGCACGGCCGAATGGGCGGATGGGGGGACATGATTTTTTCGAGATGCTCTATGGCCATCTGCTGCTATCGGGCAATGCCTATGTCGATGTGGCGGAGATCGGCGGCGCGATGCGCGAACTGCATCTGCTGCGGCCGGACAGGGTGCGCATTCTTGAGGGGCGGGACGGCTGGCCGGAGGCGTATGAATACCGGGTCGGCAATCTGGTGCGGCGGATTTCGGCCGGTGAGGATGGGCTGCTGCATCTGAGATTGTTTCATCCGCTCGACGATCACCTGGGTTTTCCGCCGCTGGCAGCCGCACAGATGGCGCTCGACCTTTCGAATGCGGCGGCGACCTGGAACAAGGCGCTGCTCGACAATTCGGCCCGGCCTTCGGGTGCTTTGGTTTACCAGCCGAAGGAGGGCGGCAATCTGTCGGCCGACCAGTATGACCGGCTGAAGAACGAACTGGATGAGGGGTATTCCGGCCCGATCCGCGCCGGCCGGCCGCTGCTGCTTGAAGGCGGGCTCGACTGGAAGGCGATGGGACTGTCGCCGAAGGACATGGATTTCGTCGAGGCGAAAAACGGTGCGGCGCGCGACATCGCGCTGGCCTTCGGGGTGCCGCCGATGCTGCTCGGCATTCCTGGCGACAACACCTATGCCAATTATCAGGAGGCCAACCGGGGGCTCTACCGGCTGACCATCCTGCCGATGGTTTTTCGAACGGCGGCAGCGCTGTCCGGATGGCTTTCCGGACGGTCTGGTGAAGCACTGAAGCTGGTGCCGGATCTCGACCAGGTGACCGGGCTGACCGGCGAACGCAGCGAGGTCTGGGCCCGGATGAAGGAAGCGGATTTTCTTACCGACGAAGAGAAGCGGCAGGCGGTGGGCTATTGAGGCGGGACTTGAGAGATCGGCGCGTTGCTGGTATTTTGTTATACGCCGTATAACAAATGGAGCCGATGATGGCCAAGCCCGTTCTCTCCGATCCGATCGCACTGCGTCTGCCGGTCGATGTGCTCAAGGATATCGAGACGATCGCAGCAACGAGCGAGCGATCCCGCAGCTGGGTGATGGTTCGGGCGATGCGGTATTATCTTGCCACGGAAGGCAGGGAACTGCTGGAGATCGAGCGCGCCCGGGAGAGCATGCGCCAAGGCAAGTTCCAAGACGTGGACACCTTGCTGGATGAATTGGATGCCCTGAGCAAGGATGATGCCGCTTGAAGAAGCTGCGCATTTCCGATGAGGCCTCCGCCTATTTGAAAGCCGAGCGCGCGTATCTTGCCCGCTTTGACAAGCGGTCAGCATCGGCAATGATCCTGCATCTTCGGCAGACGATGGAGATGCTGCGGCAATTCCCATTGGCGGGAAAAGCTCTGGTTGTGCCGCAAGGGGTGCGCCGGTTTTCGGCGGCGCCCTATGTCATAGACTACGAAGTGGTGAATGGAAGTCTGGGCATTCTGATCGTGCGCCATGCGCGCCAGCATGACCCCGACATCGCCGCTGATACGAGCGACGATTTCGAAGATATCTGATTGTTCTCTTATGCTTGAAGCGATTGCCGGACTCTGTTCGGCGGTCCGTTAGCCTCGCACATGAAGCGGCTGATTCAACCTCTCAGCGCTACGCCGCAACCGATTCAAAAGATTCAGAGAATGCTCCAGCTGACGCAACGTCACGCTGCGCATCACCCTGCGGCAGTTGACTGCAGCCGGGTGAAGACGATGCAATTCCAACAATAGCATCAAGGGCTTAACAAATGGCTGATTTTGGCAGTGACCCGGGCCTTTGGGCTGCCAAGGGTATCGGTGCTGCGGCCGGGGCTGCGGTGTCGCTGATCTACATGCTGCCGAAGGGCAAGCGCGAGGCTGCCTCGCGCTTTTTCACCGGCCTTTCCTGCGGGCTGATTTTTGGCGGACCGGCGGGTCTTTGGATCGTCACCAAGCTCGACATCGCAGGCAGTCTTTCAGGCGCCGAGGTGATGCTGACCGGTTCGGCGGCATCCAGCCTTCTTGCCTGGTGGGTAATGGGAGCGGCGGTGCGCGTGGCGGAGCGGTTCGGCACGCGGCCGGATTAGGCGGGAATTGCGCGCAGGTTGGTTTCCAGGCTGCTATCCCGGGCGGATCGAATGCCCGCCCGGGGTGTGTCCCAGTCCGCATCGCATCCTGCGCCGGTCCACGGCCGTCCCTCGAAGACGGCGAAGGGTGAGATAGACCGGGCCCGCCAGCGATCAACCCCGGACCCTGGGCCGCAAGCCGCAGGCGCGTGGCGGCGGCTTTTTTCGTCCAGCGATTTCACATGATCGGAGAGAGACCCATGACGACCGACAGCATGCCTGTCTGGCGAACGCAGAAGTTTGCCAATCTGACGCTTTCCGGGGTGACCGGCGAGGGACGGTTTTCCGGCTATGCCAGCATTTTTGGCGAGGTCGATCTCGGCAAGGATGCGATTGCGCCGGGGGCCTTTCAGCAATCGCTGGCGCAGCGTGGCGCGTCCGGCGTGCGCATGCTGTTTCAGCACGATCCCGGCGAGCCCTTGGGGATATGGAAAACCATCCGCGAGGATGCGCGCGGGCTCTATGTCGAGGGGCTTCTGTCGCCGGGCGTCGCAAGGGCGCAAGAAGTGCACATGCTGATGAAGGCCGGTGCGCTCGACGGGCTGTCGATCGGCTTCCAGACCGTCAAGGCGAAGACCGACGGCAAGACCGGCGTGCGCCGCATCCTCGAAGCCGACCTTTGGGAAATCTCGATCGTCACCTTTCCGATGCTGCCATCGGCCAGGGTTTCGAACGTCAAGAATGCGCGGTTCTTCCGCGATACCGAAACGGAGCTCGTGCGCACGATGCGGCGGGCGGCCCGGATGATGAAGCTCTCCGACAGAAGGACACATCGATGAACGAGACAAGCAGCATGGCGCAGCAAGGCAAGCCCGCCCCGGAAATCAAGACCGCGCCCGAAACGATGACGGCGGCGTTCGAGGATTTCATGGGTGCCTTCGAGGCGTTCAAGGAAACCAACGACCGGCGGCTGGGCGAGCTGGAAAGCAAGCTGACGGCCGATGTCATCACCCGCGACAAGATGGACCGCATCTCGCGCAGCATGGACGAGCAGAAGCGGGTCATCGACCAGCTGGCGCTGAAGAAGGCCCGGCCGGCGCTCGGCCGCAGCGGCGAGGCAAGCCTGGAGACGATGGAACACAAGGCGGCATTCGAAAGCTATATCCGCCGGGGCGACGAGCAGGCGCTGCGCGAGCTGGAAGCCAAGGCGTTTTCGACCGGTTCGGCCAGCGATGGCGGTTATCTGGTGCCCAACGAAACGGACACGGAAATCGGCCGCCGGCTTTCGGTGGTCTCGCCGATCCGTGCCATGGCGACGGTCAGGCAGGTGTCGGGGGCGGTCTTGAAGAAACCGTTTGCGCTGTCCGGCATGGCGACCGGCTGGGTGGCGGAGACGGCCGCGCGGCCGCAGACCACGACGCCGCAGCTGGCCGAACTCTCGTTTCCGACCATGGAACTCTACGCCATGCCGGCAGCGACCGCAGCGCTTCTCGACGATGCGGCCGTCGATATCGAGAACTGGATCGCCTCGGAGGTCGATATCGCCTTCGGCGAGCAGGAAGGCACGGCCTTCGTGTCCGGCGACGGCACCAACAAGCCGAAGGGCTTCTTGAGCTATAGCCAGGTGGCGGAGACAAGCTGGAGCTGGGGCAATATCGGTTACATCGCCACGGGAGCCGCCGGCGCCTTCAAGGCGAGCGGACCTTCGGACACGCTGATCGACGCGATCTATGCGCTGAAGGCCGGGCACCGGCAGAATGCCGCCTTCGTCATGAACCGCAGGACGCAGGCCGAAATCCGCAAGTTCAAGGATGCCGACGGCAACTATCTCTGGCGCCCGCCGGCGGTGGCAGGCCAGCAGGCCTCGCTGATGGGGTTTCCGATCGCCGAGGCCGAGGACATGCCGGATATCGGCGCCGGCAGCACGTCGATCGCGTTTGGCAACTTTGCCGCCGGCTACCTCGTCGTCGACCGGACCGGGGTGCGGGTGCTGCGCGATCCCTATTCGGCAAAACCCTATGTGCTGTTCTACACCACCAAGCGGGTCGGCGGTGGGGTGCAAAATTTTGAGGCTATCAAGCTGATTAAATTCGCGGCATCTTGAATAAGCGTAAGGCTGTCCTTCCTCAAGGATAACGACCATTCGCGCCGGCGGTCTTCCCTGCCGCAGTGCGCGAGGGTGGACGCAGCTCCCCTCCCGCTGCGTCCACCCATTCCATGCCCCAAGCATCCCCATTGGAGATATCCATGACCATTACCGAACTGGCACCGCCGCTCGGCGAGCCGCTGACGCTTGCCGAGACGAAGGCGCATCTGCGCGTCGAAACGAGCGCCGAGGATGGGCTGATCGCCGGGCTGATCCGCACCGTGCGCGACCATCTGGAGCGGCAGACCGGGCTTTCGCTGTTGACGCGAACATTCCGGCTTTATCTCGACGACTGGCCACGGGCACGGGTGATTCAGATTGGCAGGGGGCCGGTGCAAACGATTGAAGCGGTTACGGTTTATGATGCCGCCGGCATGCCGGTTGCCGTCGATGCAGCAGGCTTCGTGCTGGACGGGCAGGCGCGGCCGGCGCGGCTGATCCTGCCGCAGCAACCGCTGCCGGGACGGGTGATCAACGGTATCGAGATCGATTTCACGGCCGGTTTCGGGGCAACCGGTGCGGATGTTCCAGACACACTGAAGAGGGCAATGCTGCTGCATGCGGCGCTGCTCTACGAATTTCGTGGTGCGGTCTCAGTCGACAGCCAGCCGGCGGCGGTGCCTGCCGGCTACGACCGGCTGATCGCACCGTTTTGCCGGCGGGGGCTCTGACGATGGCGGCCATCACTGTCGATCCCGGACAGCTGTCGGCGCGGCTAGAGCTGGAGATGCGCACCGATGCCGGCGACGGTCAGGGCGGTATCGTGCCGGGCTTTGCACCGGTGACCTCGCTCTGGGCGTGGCTCGAGCCCGTCTCCGTCAGCGCGCAGGAGCGGGCGGACACGGATATGTTCATCATGACGCATCGCATCTGGATCCGGTTTCGCGAGGACATCGCGGTGGGCATGCGGTTTCGCAAGGGCTCGCGGGTGTTTGCGGTCCAGGCATTTCATGATCCGGACGAAACACGGCGCTATCTGGTCTGCCGATGCACGGAGGAGGGGCAATGAGCGCTGCAGGTGCCTTGCAGAAGGCGGTTTTCGTAAGGCTGGCCGATGACGCGGCGCTGACGGCGCTGATCGGGGCCGATGGGGTTCGCGATCACCTGCAGCCACGATCGCACCGGCCGTGCGTTTTCATTGAAGGGATCGACAGCCGCGACGCATCGACGGCGAGCGAGGCGGGGGAGGAGCATCTGGTCACGCTGGAAGTACGCACGGGCGAAGGCGGAAGCCGGGTAGCGCAGGAGATTGCCGCGCGGGTGCGGGCACTGTTGGATGATGTGCCTCTTGTCCTGACCGGGTTTGTATTGGTCAGCATTTTCCATCGGCGCACAAGGATAGGCCGTGATGCCAAGGCCAAGGGGCATGTGGCGGAAATGGAGTTTCGGGTCGTGACGGAGTGAGGTTTCGCGTACGAGAAATGTGAGTTTGCCGGCGCCCCCTCGGGCGCCTTTTTCGTTTCTGAGAAGGACAAAGACATGGTGGCGCAGAAGGGGAAGGATCTTCTTTTGAAGATCGACAATGGCGGCTCTTACCTGACGGTGGCGGGGTTGCGCTCAAAGCGGCTGGCGTTCAATGCCGAGACGGTGGACGCCACGGATGCGGAATCAGTCGGACGGTGGCGGGAGTTGCTGGGCGGGGCGGGCGTGCAGCGCGCCTCGGTATCGGGCGCCGGCATCTTCAAGGACCAAAGCTCGGATGCGCTGGTGCGCGCGGCGTTCTTCAACGGCGCCATTTTGAACTGGCAGATCGTCATTCCGGATTTCGGCACGCTGACCGGGCCGTTCCAGGTGACGGCGCTGGAATATTCGGGCCAGTACAATGGCGAGATCCTGTTTGAAACGGCGCTGGAATCGGCCGGTGCCCTGACCTTTGCGGTGCTGTGATGAGCGGGCGAAGCGCCGGAATGGCGGGCCGGGCGAACCGGCATCGCGGCGAGGTGGAGGCCATGATCGGCGGCGAGCGACGCATCCTCTGCCTGACGCTCGGCAGCCTGGCCGAGCTGGAGACCGCTTTTGCGGCTGATAATCTGATCGAGCTTGCGGCGCGATTTTCGGCCGGGCGGCTGAAGGCTGATGACATGATCCGGATTTTAAGCGCCGGCCTTCGCGGCGGCGGCAATCTGGTGTCGGACGAGGATGTTGCTGTGATGAGCATCGACGGCGGCATTGCCGGCCTGGCGCGGCTGACCAGCGAACTGCTGGCAGCGACGTTTGGTGGCGCGGAGGACGGCGCAAACCCTTGACGGCCGCAGCAGGCCGAGTGGATGCCTTGCCGCCCCCGTTTCCGTGGGGGCCGGTAATGCATGCCGGGCTGTGCCTGCTGCGGCTTCCAGCACAGGATTTCTGGTCGATGACCCCAAGGGAGATGCAGGCCGCATTCGGCGGGCTGCGTCCTTACGGCGCGGTTCCGGATCGCTCCGGCATGGATGCGCTGATGGCGGCGTTTCCCGACTGAGACGGCGGGTATTTTTCCAAGGAGACAATGATGGACCACGACGAGATCGGGTTTTCCGCCGCAGCCGATGATGCGGATGCCTTGAAGGATGTGCTCGACGATCTGGAGCGGCGTTCGCGCTCGTTCGGCTCGGCGCTGACCGGGGCTTTGGCCTCGGCGACGCGGGGCGGCAAGGGACTGGAGGATATGCTGCGTGGCGCCGGATTGCGGCTGACGGAGATTGCGCTTTCGGCGGGGTTAAAGCCGCTGGAGGGGCTGCTCGGTTCGGCGATCTCCGGGCTTGCCGGGAGTTTTAGCGGGGCAACCGCCTTTGCCGATGGCGGCGTGCCGGGCAGGGTGACGCCATTCGCCGCCGGTGGGGTCGTGTCGGCGCCGACCTATTTTCCGATGGACGGACAGATGGGGCTGATGGGCGAGGCCGGATCGGAAGCGATCCTGCCGCTGAAGCGCGGTTCCGACGGATCGCTCGGCGTGGCGTCTTCCGGTGGCGGAGCGGCGATGAATGTCGTCTTCAATGTGACGGCAACCGATGTGCACAGTTTTCGCAAGTCGGAAGGGCAGATCGCGGCGATGCTGACGCGCACGGTGGGGCGGGGGCGAAGGGGGATTTGAAACTCCGAATAACCATTGCCCACAATCAGGGTGCTAAGGGAGAGTGGTTTGTCATCTGGATGTAGATCAACGAGCCGCAGGGAAGCGTATTGAGGTGATCAGAGGGGATGTCGATTCGAGATCCCGGCCGGAAATATTGAGTGAAATCTCGTCGACAATCCTTATCCGCGGCATTTTGTGGAATGGCTGGCTCAAGGTTTGTCCAGTAAAAAAAATTTAATGTTTGATAACCGACGCACGTTAAGATGCTGACAATGTTGCAGTAAGGGCAACAAAACGGTGCGAACCACCGTTGGCCGGGAACAACTGTAACGCAGTGCACGTTGACTAATGCGGTTCCGGTGCGTAGTTTATCGGAAAACAAGAAGAAGATTGTTGTATTTCATGGACTTATCCGTGGGGCGCGAAACAATCACAGGAGCCAGATCATGACCGATCTCAAAACCAAAGAATCTTTGCTAACCAATCTTCGGGTGGCAGCATCGCGCAAGCTCACTGCTGAGGAACTGTATAAGCAGCGGGTGTCTTTTATAATGGGTTCGCTTTCTGATTCCAGTACGCTCACGCGCGCTCAGGTCACGAAGGCATTAGCTGACCTTGAAGGCCGTAAGAGCGCTTAAGTGATCCTATTCGAGCTGACCAGAAGCGAAGAACATCCTGCGTATCAACGAATGGCGATTGCAAATGGCAATCGCCATTATGATTTTCTAAGGTCGATCGTGTTGGCGTCGCTCGAGGTCGGCCGTCCTTTTTTATCCCAACACATTATGAAGGCTCTGAATTTCCACGCGATCGCGTGCCTGCACACAAATGCCGGTGAGTATCGTCCCTGCCCAGTGCATGTCGGTACCTACCAGCCGCCAGAACATTATCAGGTCGTTCCGTTGATGGACGACTTCGTAAACTTTGTAAACCGAAGTTGGGACGACAAAGTCGATCCAGTCGTTCTTGCTAGCTATGTTTTGTGGCGGTTGAATTATATCCACCCGTTCATCAACGGGAACGGCCGAACCGCACGCGCGGCATGCTATTTTGTTCTATGTGTAGCAGCGGGGAATTGGCTTCCGGGTGAGACAATTCTGCCCGAACTTCTTCGACAAAATCGCCCCGAGCATGTTGATGCACTGAAAGTCGCCGACGCTTCCTTCGAAGAAAATGGCAATCCGGATCTAGGCCCGCTTCACCTCATTGTATCTCGTTTGCTTGACCAGCAACTGGCGAGCGCTCCCGACTATAATCTGGATCCGGACACCGGGAACCAGGGTGAAGCACAAGAGCCAACACCTCAAGCTGAAGTTTGAGACCTCTGCCTATCGTTGTGGAATTTGGGGCCGTCAAGTCGCCGTCTAAGCACTGGCGATGATATGGCCGGCGTGGGTTGCGACCGGTCTCCTCCATCCATTGCTGGGCAAAAGGCCGCTGATCCGTGAATGAGAACGAGCGCCCTCGCTCGCGCAGTGATTTGCAAAAAATTCCCATCGACCCGATCTAGATAACGGAAAAACATCATGCCAACAGGCTTCCATGAAGTCCGGTTTCCTCTGCGCTTGGCTTTAGGGACGAGTGGGGGGCCGGTCAGGCGGACGGATATTGTCAGTCTTTCGAACGGGCGGGAGAACCGCAACCGGCGTTGGCGCGATGCGCGCCGGCACTATGATGCGGGCTCGGGGATCAAGTCGATTGGCGATCTCTATGCGGTGCTGGAATTTTTCGAGGCGCGGGCGGGGCAGCTTTACGGGTTCCGGTTTCGCGATCCCGTCGATTTCAAATCCGGTGCGCCGGGTGGAGCGGTCAGCGCCAATGATCAGCTCATTGGAACGGGTGATGGCGCAACAGTCGTGTTCCAGTTGGCGAAGACCTATGGCGATGCGGGTGGCGTGAGCGTGCGCGAGATCGCCAAGCCGGTTTTGGGCAGTGTGGTGATTTCGGTTGGCGGGATCTTAGTAGCGCCCGCCGATTTTGCGCTCGATGCCGGGACCGGGCGGGTGACGTTTCCGCCTTCGAAAATTCCGGCGACCGGCGCGGCCGTGAAGGCAGGCTTCGAATTCGATGTACCGGTGCGTTTTGATACCGACCGGATCGATGTGGATCTTGGGCAGTTTCAAGCCGGCCGCATTCCGTCCATTCCTCTGGTGGAGATCAAGCCATGAGAACGCTTTCGCCTGCACTCGCTGAACACCTGGATGGTGACGCGACGACGATGTGCCATTGCTGGCGCGTGACGCGGCGCGATGGAGTGGTACTCGGCTTTACCGAGCATGATCACGATATGCGCTTCGACGGCACCGATTTCTGGGCGGCGAGCGGTTTCCAGGCGGCCGACAGCGAGGCGGCGAGCGGGCTTTCGGTCGAGGCGGGCGAGGTTTCAGGCGGGTTTTCCAGCGCCGCGGTCAGCGAGGCGGATGTGATTATTGGGCGTTATGACGGCGCCAGGGTCGAGGTGTTCCAGGTGAACTGGCAGGCGCCGGACCAGCGCATTTTGCTGCGGGTGCAGGAGATCGGCGATGTCGTGCGCACGGGCGGCGCCTTTCGCGCCGAGCTGCGGCGGCTGACGCACCGGCTGGATCAGGTACAGGGGCGGATTTACGGGCGGCGCTGCGATGCGGTGCTGGGCGATGGACGGTGCAAGGTGAGTTTGAGCAATCCGGCCTACCGGGGCAGTGGCACGATCGCGGCTGTTCTGGGGGAAACGCGGATACGGGTAAGCGGGCTCGATGCCGCGGTGGCGGGGTTTTACCGCTATGGCTTGTTCCGGTTCGTTGGTGGGGCCAATGCCGGGCATGCCTGCGATATCGACGATCATCGCAAGGACGCTGACGCGGTGACGCTGTCTCTGTGGCTGCCGCCGCCTTTGCCGCCGGCGGTGGGCGATGCGTTCACGGTGACGGCGGGCTGCGACAAGAGCTTTGGCACCTGTGGCGCGACATTTGCAAACCAGCTGAATTTCCAGGGGTTTCCGCATATGCCGGGGACGGATTTTGCCTTTGGTTATGCGGATGGCGATGCGGTGCATGATGGGCGGGCATTGTATGAGTGAGGGATGCGCCGAGCAGAGTTTTTCTAGCTCCGAGCCTGCCGTCCCCCTCATCCGGCCCTGCGGGCCACCTTCTCCCCGCTGGGGAGAAGAGGGAGATCGGGGCGTCGGCTTCGCAGAGCGGGTCGTTGCTGCAGGCCGAAGCTGGATCGGGACGCCGTACCGGCATCAGGCAAGCTTGAAGGGGGTCGGTTGCGATTGTCTCGGGCTGGTGCGGGGCGTCTGGCGCGAGATTTATGGTGTGGAGCCGGAATTGCCGCCGGCCTATCAGCCGGATTGGGCCGAGCGCAGCGGCGAGGACCGGTTGCGCCAGGCGGCGTTGCGGTATTTTGGGGCTGAGCTTTCGGCGGCGCAGATGTGGCCGGGGGATCTGCTGTTGTTTTGCTGGCGGCCGGATCTGCCGGCCAAACATGCCGGAATTCTCAGCAGCGAAGACCGGTTCATCCATGCCTATGAGCAGGCGGCGGTGATCGAGTCGGCGCTGGTGCCGTCCTGGCGGCGGCGGATTGCCGGTGTGTTTCGTTTTCCCGAGAAGGTCTGAGGATCATGGCAACCATTCTTCTGCAGGCGGCCGGTGCAGCGCTCGGCAGCGTGTTCGGGCCGGTTGGCGCGGTGCTTGGCCGCGCAGTTGGAGCGCTGGCCGGATCGGTCATCGATCGGTCGATCATCAACGGCATGACGACGGTCTCCGGCGCCAGGCTGGGCGATGCGCGCATTCCCGGCGCCGAGGACGGGACGGCGATCACGCGGGCCTATGGCACCGTGCGCATCGGCGGCACGCTGATCTGGGCGACGCGGTTCGAGGAGGAGGTGCGGGTCGAGCGGCGGGGCGGCAAGGCGAGCGGGCCGCGGGTCGAGACGTTTCGCTACTATGCCAATTTCGCCCTGGGGATCTGCGAGGGTGAGATTGCCTGCGTGCGCCGTGTCTGGGCGGATGGGCGGGAACTGGAGCTGACCGGGATCGAGATGCGGATGTATCGCGGCACCGGCGATCAATTGCCCGATCCGCTGATCGAGGCAAAGCAAGGCGCCGGGAAATCACCAGCCTATCGGGGGCTCGCCTATGCCGTGTTCGAGCGCTTGCCGCTGGATGGTTATGGCAACCGGATTCCGGTCATTCAGTTCGAGGTCTTGCGGCCGGTCGGTACGCTGGAAAAGCAGATCCGGGCCATCACCATCATTCCGGGTTCGAGCGAGCATGGCTATGATCCGGGCGTGGTGAAGGAAGAGACAGGGGCCGGTGCGAGCCGGTTGATCAACCGCAACATTTTCCACGCCGGTTCCGACTGGCATGCGTCGATCGACGAGTTGCAGGCATTGTGCCCGAACCTCGAGCGCGTGGCGCTGGTGGTATCGTGGTTCGGGACGGATTTAAGGGCAGGCCAGTGCCGGATCGTCCCTGGCGTCGAGACGCCGTTCCGGCAGGGGGAAAGCCGTCGCTGGTCGGTGTCGGGAATTTCGCGCGGAGGTGCGCGGCTGATCAGCAGGAATGGCGGCGGTCCTGCCTATGGCGGTACGCCTGATGACGCCAGCGTTATGGCGGCGATTGCTGATCTGAAAGCGCGTGGGCTGAAAGTCTATCTCTATCCCTTCGTGATGATGGACATTGCGGCCGGGAATGCGCTGCCCAACCCTTATGGCGGAACCGGGCAGCCCGCCTATCCCTGGCGGGGGCGGGTGACCGCACATCCTGCACCCGGGCTTGCTGGCAGTGCCGACAAGACGATGGCGGCGCGCACGCAGATCGGCGCATTTTGCGGGGCTGCCACGGCGGCGGATTTTTCCGTATCCGGCACGTCGGTGACATCTCTGGCTGCGGACGAGGGCTATCGCCGGCTGGTGCTGCATTACGCGCTGCTGGGCAAGGTGGCGGGTGGGATCGACGGGTTCATCATCGGATCCGAGTTGCGCGGGCTGACGCAATTGCGCGATGGGGCGGGCGCGTTTCCGTTTGTCGAGAGGCTGATCGGACTTGCGGCGGATGTCCGGGCCATTCTCGGGGCCGGCACCAAGCTGACCTACGCGGCGGACTGGAGCGAATATTTCGGCTACCATCCGCAGGATGGGTCGGGCGAGGTGCTCTACAATCTCGATCCGCTCTGGGCCTCGGCCGATATCGATGCCGTCGGGATCGACAATTACATGCCGCTGTCCGACTGGCGCGACGGCGACCTGTCGTTTGGCAATCCCGATGGTTTCCGTCTGGCGGAAGATGCCGAGGCGATGCGGGCGATGGTCGCGGCCGGCGAGGGCTATGACTGGTACTATGCCAGCGGCGACGACCGCCGCGACCGTATCCGCACGCCAATTTCCGACGGGCTGGCGGGAAAGCCATGGGTTTACCGCTACAAGGATATTGCGAGCTGGTGGGGGCAGACGCATCACAACCGGATCGGCGGGGTGGAACAGGCGCTGCCGACGGAGTGGGTGGCGGGTTCGAAACCCGTGTGGTTTACCGAACTCGGTTGCCCGGCGATCGACAAGGGGGCGAACCAGCCGAATGTCTTTACCGATCCGAAATCGTCGGAGACGGCGGTTCCGCATTTTTCGAGCGGCGCACGTCGCGATGCGATGCAGCGCCGGTTCCTGCAGGCGCAGCACCGGTTCTGGCAAGGCGCGGGTGCACCCTCATGCGTTGATCCGGATCATATGTTCGCCTGGACCTGGGATGCGCGGCCGATGCCGGCGTTTCCAGAGAATACAGCACTTTGGTCGGACGGCGCCAATTGTTTTGTCACGCGCCAATTTGTAGAAATTTCGGTAGGTATATAGGAAAATTGATTGCAATCAGAGGCATGGACCTAAAACCATAACCCTTCATCGTATCCTCGGGGGTATGGGGGCAGAAAGCCCCCATTCAGAAAAATCCGCGCGGCGGATTTTTCTCTCGCTAGCAGAGCGAGAAAAGGGGTGCCGACTTAAAGCGGCAAACGCCGCGCATCCTTTGTTGTAAACCTTAACCCTTCACGGTCATTGCATCCCTGCTGTACCGTAAAAAGATTATCCTCTGTATGCCTTATTAAGTCAATACAATCGCTCAATAAATAGCGCGAAGAAAACCCTAATAGCACAAGCCGTTCGAGCCAAGTTTCTATCGTTTTCTCTTTCTCGACAGACACATTTAGCATCCCAGCCGGCGCTACTTGCATTTTCCGCCGGTTAGGCAACTGACCTTGTGTTGCCTTGAGTCAGCCGGTTCTAGTCGGTACGCCGAGGCCGCCATGCCCTGCTGCTTTGTGGAAAGGCTCAAGCGTAAAACTAAGGATGGCGACTACGGTCGGATGGGGTGGTTCAGTCGATCCATCGCACTCCTACACCATAAAATCGCCTGGTGCGCGCATCACTCCACCCTAAAAACTCCACACGTTTTCGCTCGTAATAATCTTGCATGATCTTGGATGAGGCCGACCAGTCATTGCCCATCTCCAAGCCCTTCACCGCTGCGATTGATAGTCCGGTGTCGTTAGCCACCTCATTCTGTGTTTGATTTAACAAGGCACGGGCCGCCCGAAACGATATTCCGAGACGCTCAACGTGAAATTGATCGCTGTCATCACGTAAAAGGGTGGGTGAATGGGGTGCCAGCCATCGCGCGCCGGCACGAGACGTCTTGGTGCCAATTGACGCCTGCCCAAGGAATTCGATCCCCTGTGACGCGTAAAAGTCGACCAGCTGAAGATTGAGTTCGAACATCGATTCAGATGTCTCAGCATTTGAGATGTACCGACGAGTTACCCCAGCAAGCTCGGCGACTTGTTGCTGAGTGAATGCTGTGAGCGCGCGCGCGACCCTCAAGGTCTCAGGTGGAGCAGGTAACCTCATTCTGCTGAGAAGCCGGGCGGCGAAAAAATTGTCAACGTTTTC
Organism: Pararhizobium sp. DWP1-1-3; assembly: GCF_049896125.1. Classification (NCBI taxonomy): domain Bacteria; kingdom Pseudomonadati; phylum Pseudomonadota; class Alphaproteobacteria; order Hyphomicrobiales; family Rhizobiaceae; genus Pararhizobium; species Pararhizobium sp. DWP1-1-3. The sequence continues at coordinate 48,743 of NZ_JAFCTR010000002.1, read as the reverse complement.
GATTTAGGGTCTTTTAATATCCAAAACTGAGTCTATAAGAAGCCTATTGGGATAAATAAACATCCAGAGCGATTCGAGCAATTCATGTGGAAAAGTGATTCGGGTGGTTGGAGCATTGACAGTCTGCTCCCAGGGCGACTGCGAGACCTTGCAGAAGACCTTGAGGATATTGATCGCTGCGTCGCGGCGATGTCTGCTGGGGTCTTGCTTGAAGACTGGTTTGTGACGAAGCGAGCGGTGCCCTGCTTGGTAGGCCGCCCGATTGGTCATCCTCTCATCTTGAATAGTCGCGCCGCTTGCACGAGCGAGCTCTATTACTTGGACTTAGATCGAGGCATCGCTCGAACCCTGTCTCGGTGGTATCGGCTGGAGCGGCCTGACGAGTTCAATCTTCAGCGGCAGTAAGCGGTTCGATGGGCCGGTGCTTTTCCGCGGCCAACTTTATTACTTGGTTCGATGAGTTCAGTAGAATGGGGGTTTCAATGCCGAAGACCCGGTCCGGCAAGCAATCGCGCGTGCCATGGCGTATGGTCAGAAAGGGTCAGGGCGAGACTCTGACGCTGCCGGCCTTCATGGCCTACTGCGCAGTCGCTAATGCTTTGCGATCCTGGAACAGGCTCGATGCGAAGGCCATTTTAACACTGGTAGCGAACGAAGACTTCTATTTCCCCATTTATGCGGAAGCTGCTCGCCACTTTGCTGCGCAAGTCTGGAAGACAGCGGTGTTCGAGTCTAATGTCTTCGAATGGAGCGATAAATCGTTCCGAAATGAAGCGGAAGCCCTGCGCGATGGGCGGGCGATATTCTTTGCGTCGACCGAATACGAAATTAAAGACGACGACCGTCTCCTCTGCGATGCAGTTTTGCCACTTAGCTCTCGAACACCAAGGCATGCCGAGGCCGCGCTCTGGCGGGCCGGCCTTCCTGCATCCCGCGAGAACGTCGAGCTGCTGCTAACCGAACCGTGGTCGCGTCTCTCCAAGGCCTTCCAAGATCGACGCGATCCTCTTCAGGCTTTTCAGCGGCTACGAAGTCTTCCGAAAGGAACGCCGACTGCCGAAGAGCTAGTTGAGCCTAAGCCCGTCGGCCCGACACTATCTGACATACATGGTTATGGGCCACTTTTGGATTGGGGCTATGACCTCGCCGAGGACCTAGCCGGCTACAAGGCTGGTCTCCTTCCTTGGAATGATATCGACGCCGGGGTCTTGATTTCGGGTCCGCCCGGAGTTGGAAAAACGATGTTTGCGAGTGCGCTGGCAAATACCTGCGACGTCCCAATCGTATTCGGTTCAATATCGAGATGGCAGGAGGCCGGTTCGCTCGATGATCACTTGAAAGCGATGCGAGCGTCGTTCACGGAAGCAAAGGCAAAAGCGCCCTCGATACTATTCATCGACGAAGTCGACGCGTTTGGCTCACGAGGCGGAACGGACCGGAACAATGGTTATTTCAGGGTTGTCATGGCAGCCTTCTTGGAACTGCTGGACGGCTTCGAGCGCCGAGTAGGTGTCGTCGTCGTAGGCGCTTGCAATTATCCTGAGAGACTTGACAGCGCGATAAGGAGGGCGGGGCGGCTCGACCGACACATTGAGGTGGGATTTCCCGACGCGGTAGCCCGTCAATCGATCCTGAAGTTCTACAGCGGAATCATGCTCGATGGTCTTGAAGCCGAGCAATTTGATCTAGCGACAGAGGGTTTGTCGGGAGCCGACATAGAGAAACTGGTCCGGGATGCGAAACGTTGCGCGCGGCGGCAATCGGAAGAAGTCAGCGGTCGACATGTTATCAGCCAGCTTCAGCTCATGTCGGCGTTGCCGGAGGAATATCTCCGCGCTCTGGCTGTTCACGAAGCAGGTCACGCAATTGTTGCCTTCGAGTTAGGCCACGGCAACGTTTCCGGCATCAAAATCTCGAACTTCCGCGTAGACGACGAATATCGCCCGCTCGGTTACGTTGAATATGAGCTCGAGGCGGTACAACGAAAGACGCGAACGCACTACGAGAGTGCTATCGCGGTCTGCCTCGGCGGTATTGCCGCAGAGATCGAAGTCTTCGGATCGTTTGCCGATGGTGCAGCGGGCGTAAGCGCCGCTGACCTCAACCGTGCGACAGATATGGCCACCGCATTGGAAGGTGCGTTGGGAATGGGGCAAACGCTGGTTGTGGGACGGCTTGACGAGGCCGAGCTCGCCGCTATGCGCAGATACCAACCCGAACTCCGTAGAGAGGTCCACAATATTCTGGAGACGGAACTGGGGAGAGCGACATCAATAATCCAAGCTCAGCGACGTGCGCTCGAGGAGCTCGTAGACCGCCTCGTGGAAACCAAGACGATGACGGGCGAGGAAGTTGTCGAAATTATCCGCCGATATCGGCGAACCACCGTCAGCCTTGCGAAAACGCAACCAAGGACTGGTACGTGATGGCGAAACTTCCAAGATCATCCAGACGCAAGTCAATTGGACCACTAATGCCCGGTTCCTTGGGGGCAGGACTAGACGAAATTGGTTTCGAGCCGCTCGGTCATCGGATCGTCGTTGGCAAAGCTGTTGTCGCAAAACCAGTTCCTCTCCCAAATTGGGTAGGCCCGGTCGTCGAGTTTTTAGCGCAATGCCTTCCAGACGCTTCGGATGGAGGCTGGGACCATCTATCCATCAGCGCCTACGAGGTGGCCGGTGAGGCTTTGATTGCTCTCGGCCACGCGGTTGAGGCAACTGGCGGAGTGAGGCCTGTCGCCCAACCAAAATTGCCGGCGATCCTGCCGCGCTGGGATGACATCGCGACGGCCGTCGTTTGGCTTTCCAGTCAATCGGGTGTTTTAGGCTACCGGCACTTCGCTGGGACGCGCAGCGGACCAACTCCGGCCGGCCTCCTACGGCCTAACATACGCGCCGCCTATGGAAGCGGTCCAGCTTACCTAGAACCATGGGCGTTTCCGGTTTTTCAGAGTCTGGGATTAATACTCGGCGGTCGGTGGACAGAACAGGCGGAAACCATTCTCTGGCGTGATTACGTGGATGAGTGGGGCATAGATTTCACCGAAAACCGCCGGTTCGTTGAGGCGTGCGAAGCAGCCTTGGCCGATGTCCCAAAGGATATAGCCGCGGAAATCAGGAAAATGGCGACCTTTTCGGACAAGACATCAAAGAGTGGCTTGAAATTCCCAGACCCCACGCGTCCATACCGAAGACGCGCGACGATGCCCTCCGGTCATTGCGGTTTTGGAGTTGTTTTGGTGTTGATCGCGTCTTTTCCAAGCGATGGCGGTTGGGCGAGGGGTGGCTTTCCGTCGAGGAATCCAAGCGCACCTTGTACTTCCACTTTGACCCGGTCACCCTCCACATGAGACGGGTGTTTGCGCGGCGGAATATGCCAGAGTTCCCATTTTTATCTAAATAGCGCATTGGCTAGGGTATGAAAATCTGGATCGTTTCTGACCTCCACCTCGAATTCGGTGAATCTTTTGACGTTGAGCCACCATCAGACGCGGATGTCATGGTCTGCGCAGGCGACGTACTGATAAAGGGTGTACTTCCAAGCATGGCGTGGCTGACCAAGAAAATGGCACCCAAGATTCCGGTCATCTTCGTTGCCGGAAACCACGAGTTTTATGGCGGTTCGGTTCAGGAAAACCTACGCGACGCCAAGATGGCTGGTTATCCCAATCTTCATTTTTTGGAGAATGATGTCGTGGAAATCGATGGCGTGCTTTTTGTAGGCGCGACGCTGTGGTCGGATTTCCGGATATTTGGACGCGATCCACAGGTCGCAATGTCCTATGCGCAAAGCGGAATGAACGACTTCAAAAAGATCAAGCTATCCAAGAACCCGTATTTCAAATTCAGACCTACGCATGCCTACAGAAAGCATGTCGAGACCAGGGATTTCATCGCTGACGAACTCCGCAAACGCAGTGGCCAGAAGACTGTCGTTATCACTCATCATGCGCCGTCTCCGCGTTCGATTGCTGCCGAGTTTCGGCACGACCCGCTCTCGGCATGCTATGCTTCTGATCTCGAAGACCTGATTCGCGAGACCGCTCCCGCGCTGTGGGTGCATGGCCACGTGCATCACCGCAACGACTACACGATCGGCGAAACGCGTATCCTGTCCAATCCGCGTGGGTATCCCGGAGAAAATATCGGTTTCGAGCCGGCGGTCGTTGTGGAAATTTAGGGTTCACACGAATCTGCCAAACTTGTCGCATAGCTACCTAACACCGGAAAATCGTAATCGTGTGGCAGCCTCAGCCGTCTATGTTGAGGGAGCAGTTGGCCGCACGCATGACCTGCCCGCTGCACTTGAGCAACAGAGCCGTGCATCACGGATGAATGAAGAAGGAGGCGACATGCGGGGCATTCATGATTGGGCTGAATGGAAGTCTGCTAACGCGCGCAGGATGAAACATCCAGCCGATTTCGAAGAGCGGTTCGTGGACCTAATTCTTGCCAAGGTTCCTGGGTTAAGTCCCGACGATGTCACTGCGCAGTACGAGTTCGTCGACGATACTGGACGAAAACGACGGATCGACTTCGCGATCGAGAACATGGCCAAGGGCTACCATCTGATGATCGAGCTGGATGGAGCATCGAAAGACACAGACACTTCGAGATGGAGGGATTTCCTTGAGCGCCAAAACTACATTGTCCTTCAGTACGGCAATATCCTTAGGTTCTCGAATAGGTGTATGTTCGAGCGTCCAACCAAGGTCATCAACACCATTTCGAACGGATTGAAGCGCGCGTACAACGACGTGTCCGAATACGATAACGAATTGGGCCGTGACATTACGACCGTCTATCTAGGGAGGCGATACATCGAGAGTGGCCTATGCTGCGCGAACTGCGGTAGTCTGTTAGGAGATTATTGGGGCAACCCCGATGGCAATGTCTCGTTCAGTTGTGCGCTGTGCGGATGTTAGACCGCGATATCCAGCGGCATTCTGGCCGGAAATTTGAGGGGTGTAAGCCGTCTGTATCCAAGACACTACCATTTGCGCCAGTGAAGGCCCCTCTGTGAGGCGCTTGCGGGTCGACTAATCCTGCGCCCAGATACGTGCCCTATGCCAGGCCAAGTTCACCCGGTGCTCCGGCGTCAGCATCAGCGGCATCTTCGCGGAAAGCCCGAGTTTTTTCGCTGCCACATCTGACAGGCGGGGGGAGGCGATGGCGTGGCCGTCGTCGGAGAAGCTGATTAGGCCAGTGTCGAAGGCGGCGTCCCAGAGGGAGGAGAGCAGCAGGCCGTTGTGGACGTCGAGGCGTTGGGCGTCGGAGGTGCAATGGGTCCAAGGGACGATGTGGGAGGCGCGCAGAAGTTCGAGGTCGGTGATGCCGCTCAGAGGGCAGGCACCGTTCCAGTAATCGATAAGGGCCTGGCGGAAGATCGGCTGGCCGATGCGGATTCGGATTTCGGCGCGGCCTTCGGTTGTGCCGAGCGTGTCGTCGATGCCCTGGCGCTCAAGCTCGGCCTGGAATAGTTCGAGCGGCAGGGTCGGCAGGCTGAGCGACAGGCGGTAAGCCTGGCTGACACCCGCATGCAGGGCCTCGAGGTCGGCAAAGGCGAAGGCGGCGATATGGCCCTTCGCGGGGGGCGCGGCAGGCTCGACGCCGCGCGTCGTCAATTCCCGGGCGGTCCCGGCATGCGAAACGGAGAGAAAGAAAGGCCCTTGCGAAGCCTGCGCCGAAAACGCGATCTCGCCGGGCGCGGAAGCCGAGCGGAAGAACAGCCAGCCGGCCGCCAGTTCCGGTCCGATGCGATAGCCCTGATCGAAGGCTGCATCCTTGAGATTGGATTCCGTCGTGGCGGGTAAATCCCTGAGGCGTTGGCTGGTGTCGATCATATTGTGGCCAACAGACTGTCATAGGCTTCCAAGACCAGACGCCGGGTGCGATATTCGCCGAATTCCTTGATTTCGTTCTTTTTGAGTCCGCGGAAAGTTTCTGAAGGATAGTCGTCGCCCATTACATCGCAGGGATCGAGAATATACCGCAGTTCCTCACGAGTTAAGCCGTAGGCGACCGCGTAAAATGCGTCGAGTTGAGCACGCAATTCAGCTCGACGGCCATCGAACCAATTGAACGGTGGCCCGTCGTGTCCGATATCCCTAGCGAAGCCAGTTAGCGAGCCTGTCGTATATGTTAATTCCACGATCCTTGGAATGAGAAAGGAAAGATTCTCTTCGGTGTAGAATGTCGGAGGCAGAACCGGAAACTGTGCGATGTAAAAGAAATTCAAATTCGTTCCACCAACTTTTTGGCGGACTATATAGTCAAAGACCATAGAAGACATGTTGGAAATGAGCGCCGAAAATAGTCTGGCTTCACCATTCTTTGGCAGAAATACGTGTAGACTGTTACCAGCACCGCCTACAGGCCAGATGCTGGGGATAAAAGTGCGTTCGTCCGTAGCCCTGGCAATTTTACGGCATCCAATCATCCAATTTTGGTGCCAAGACTGCCTTGCAAGGCGTTCCTCTAAGGTTTTTTTAGGAACCCAAAAACGTGGTTGAGATTCAAACGAAGTACTGCATTTTTCTGAGTGTGAAAGCTCCCTTCCGTCCGCATTCTGTGCGTCGCAAGTTATCCAACGGTGATCATAAAAGTTTACGAATTTTGCTTCCCAAAGTGGGACATAGGTATCTCCCTGCGGTTTTTGGCTGATCCAGTTATTCCCGACGAGAGAGTAGCCTTTTGATTCCAAATCTTTCGCGGAGCGAAAAATACCGGAATCATAGGTCATATCAAAAAGCTTACTCGCATAATCCATATCCCAAGGATTGCCAGCCGGTCCCTTGGCCTCTTCGATGAGCACCGGCACTCGGTCATAGATTTTCGCCGTGAGTTCGGCATCACGTTGCGAGCGGAACCCCGGTGCTGTCTTGGTGTTCGGATTAATCTTAGCGATCTGCTGCGGCGAGAGCCGGAACCGCCGCCTTTGATCCTCCATTTGGCTCGGATCAGTCAGGAAGAAGGAGAACTCAGCCGATTTCACGCTGCTACCAATGGTCAAGAGGCAGAATTTGAAACTGCGATGTACGTCCTCGAAAAGAGCTTCTCTGTTCTCGAAATCGATCAAACTTGCCAATCGCTCGGCTTCAACCAGATGACCGAAAAACGGCGCGGTGGTAGCGTCTGTGGCTATTCCGGTAGGGACGATGATGCCGGCCTGTCCGTTCTTTCGGGCCAGAGACAAGAAGTTTTCCGCAAACAGCGCGTACGTATTAACGTCACCTCGGCCGGTCAACGCGAAGCGGCCCCCATCCCCGCCGGGAACCCTGGCGAAGATCGATGAAGCCTCCGCAACCCGCTTTGCGGTTTCGAATTCATCGAACAGAGCGCGGCGCGGCGAACCGGGTTCTGCTGTCTCCAAGTCCTTGATTAGTTTGGTGCGTTCTGAGGCCTTCGCAGCGGTGGCGATATCAGCGTCGCGTGTCGCGAAGAACTCCTGTTCCTGCAGCTTGATGCGTTCCCATGGCGGATTGCCGATGACGATATCAAAACCGCCTGCCGCCATCACATCGGCAAATTCCAGCGGCCAATGAAAGGCATAAGCAAGCCCGGCAAGATCGATCGCCAGCGCCGTTAATTGCGGATTTCCCTGGTTGCCAGCCAGCGCGTTGCGCACATCCAACGTGGTCGGCACCAGATCGAGCGCCTTGGAGGTTTTCATCTCCGATTTGCGGATGTGTTTGGGGCGCAGGAAGGCCGCGATATAGAGATCGCAGCCGGTCTTTTTTGCCCACCAACTTTTGCCCTTGCGCAAGGATGCGAAGGCGTCGGCCTTGGCCCGCAACTGCGCCGGGCTGTCCTCCGCCATGTCATGCAGCTTCTTGGCGGCGGCGGCGAGATCGGCGGCATCAGCAGTGGCGAAAAGATCATGATTCTTGGTTTCGCGCTGCTGCTTATTGACCTTGCCGGCCAACTTGGCCGCTTCCTTGTCGTCGCCCGTCAGCGCTTTGTAGGCTCCGTCCGGAATGCCCTTTTCCAGCACCTTGAGATCGAACACGCCGAGTAGGCTGTCGCCACAGCGGATATTGGCATCGAGAAAGCCGAGCGGTTTGCCGGGATCGACTGTTTCGATCCACAGTGCCACCTTGGTCAGTTCCACCGCCATCGGATTGCGATCGACCCCATGGATGCAATTGCGCACCACGTCCCGCATGGCGGCATTGTAATCTGGGGCATCGGGGTCACGAAGCTGGGCGACTCGCGTGGCCATGCGGCGGGCTGCCCCGAGCAAGAAGTGGCCGGAGCCGCAGGCCGGATCGATGACGCTGAGATTGAGAATGGCCTCTGCGCCACCTTCGGCTTCGGCCCTCTCGAGCACCGGATTGAGCGTAGTGTCGAGCAGCGCCTGTACGAGACTGTCGGGCGTGTAATAGGAGCCGGAAACTTTTCGCGAATTGCCCTTGGTTTCCACCCCACCAGCAAAGGCGAATTTGCGGCCCTGGTCCTCGCGGATCGGCACCAGTTCGAGCAGGCTTTCGTAGACAGAACCAAGCTCCTCGGTCGCCATATCGCGCCAATTGATACGGACCCGCTGGCCATTGTCAATCAGGAAACTCAGGCGGAAGACGGCAGTGAGGAGCGCCTTGTTTGGTAGCGTCAGATCGTTGATGTCGGCAGTTAGATCGGAGGAAAACAGGCCGCCGAGGGCAGGCAGCGCGAGCTGGCGCTCGCCATTTTCCATCGCGGCAAAGGTGATCTTCATGCCTTCCCAGGCATCGTGGTGATGGTCGTGGGCAGCCCGCCGGCCGGCGCGTTCGCGCAGATAGTCGAAACCATAGGCTTCACTATAAAGCGCGCGGGCCTGCGGCGAGACGTTACGGCCATGCAAAAGGTCGCGATCCTCCGCCACCGCCATGAAGATCATACGGTAGACGATGCGAAGTAATTGCTCGAACCAGATATTCATCGCGAGCGAATTGCTATCCAACCGTGCCCTGAACTCAGGATTGGCGTCGAGAAATCCCTGGCCAAGCGCCATGAGCGCATCTTCGACATTGACGCGCAATCTATCGCGGGCGGCGGTGCCGGCCTGCTGCCCCGCTGCGCGCCAACGCTCAAGTGGGCAATCACTATCGGCGGCGCTCTCCGAACCAAACCGCGATGCGTGAATCATCAGCCAGAGTGCGGTGAAATCAGCGAACATCTCATCGCGGAAAATCGCGCCAAGATCGGCCTCGATAAAGGCCTGGCGGGTGATCGAGGCATTGTCCCGCATCAGCCGCAACCGGTCGCCGGCAAAGCACAGACCCCATCGCGCCTTGTCATTGGCATTCAGCCAGTCCTGCAACAGGACCACCGGTGAACGCCGGGCGATGGTACCACCATCATTGTCGCCCAGTTCCGGAAGCGATCTGGTGAAGGCATCGACATCGGCCAGCGGCGCTGCCACGACGATGGGTACGCGGCCACCGCGGCCTTCGAAGGTGATGCGATAGTCGTGGTCTTCGAGATGATGGCGATGGGGTCCGGTCAAGGCTCCAAAGCCAAAAGCGTCCTCCAGCATCGCCTTGACGAACAGAGAGGTCTGCACGCTGTTCGGCCGCTCGATGCGGGCATAACCTTGCCAATGCGCCTGGGCGATGCGGAAATAGCGGGTGATCTCGTCACGCAGATTGGTGCCCTTGGGGCAACCGTAATCCTGGGCGGCCTTGAAATCGGGCGTGGTTGCGGCGATCAGCGTAATCTGTGCCGGTGCAATCAGGCCGCCCTCAATGGTGATTGCGGACAGGCCGATATCGGCGCTCCGACGATTATGGCGCGACATTACGCATTCTCCGGCAATAGTATGTAGAGACCGATGACGTCGGCGGGCATGACGGCCTGAACCTCGACCGTGGCACCGCCGCGTGCCGCTTCCGTCAGCCGGAGATGGTCTTCCGACAAAACGGCAGCACGTGCCTCGGCAAAGGCGGCAATGGCATCGTGGTAATTCGTGTAGCGTTCCAGGGCGCGGGTGACCTGGCGGGTGATTGCCATGGTTTCGAGATTGCCGGAGGCTTCTTGTTCCAACAGCGCTAGCGCCTCTGCGCCAGTCATTGTCGCCCCAGCGCCGGTTCCGGTAAACGCGATCCCCGTGGCCTCTTCCGCCAGCATCAGCTTGTTGATCTTGCCGCTGGTGATGAGCTTAAAGCGCAGGCGCAGCACTAGCAGGGTGGTCATCTCTTTGACGGCGTTCGTGCGCCACGCGCCCGTTCGGCCCAGGGGATCGAAGGATGATGCGCGCGGATCGAGCGCGCCCTCGGTCATGCCCTCGGCAAGACCCGCGATTAGCGGGTGGGCGCGACCGACATACATGGTGTTTGGCGCGGGATCATCGTCAAAGGCCACCCGTCGCGTTCCCTTGATTCCGCGCAGTTCGAGCCGCTCCTTCAGCCGCTCGGGCAAGGCGTGGAAGTGAACGGTCGGAACCTTGCCGGTGCGATCGAGCGGGGCGTTGAGGCGCTTGAGCGCACGGTCGGCAAAGCGGGCGACCTCTTGCGGCCCGCCATTCAAGGCCCGCATTTTCGACCATTCCGGAATGACCTCTTCCGGCTTTAAGGCACCCTGGGCATATCGGGCACGGCTGGTCTTGGCGTTCTCCTCGGCATCGCGCCACTTGGCCTCAAAACGGGCGGACGACGCGCCAAAGTCAAACGCGAGCTGGGCGCGTTTTGTTGTCGAGCGCAACAACAACGCCTGCATCAGGGCTGAGGTGACGCCATCATTGTCTTCGGGCATCGGAACGGCAATTCCGGTGGCCTTCTGGATGGCCTCGGCTTTGCGGATGATGACCTGGAGAACCGCGCCGTCGATAGCGCTGTTTTCGCCGAACATGGTGATCGACATGACCTGCTTGGCGCGTTGGCCATAGCGATCCACCCTCCCTTCGCGCTGTTGGTGGCGGGTCGGGTTCCAGGACAGATCGTAATGGACGACCGCGCTGAACAGGGATTGCAGGTTGATGCCTTCGGACAGGCAGTCCGTGGCAACAAGGATGCGCTTGTCCTTTTCATCCATCCGATCGATGCGGGCGCGTCGCTCTTCTGGCGGCAGCACGCCAGTGATGACTTCGACATTGTGAGTAGGGAATGCTTTGCGTAGTTCCTCGCCTACAGCTTCGGCCGTGGCAATGAAGCGGCAGAAAACGACCGGCTTGGCATCGCTCTCAAGGATCGTCTTCATCACCTTCTTGAGATGGCCGATCTTGGGGTCGCGATCCCGCTTGCTGTCAAGGATTTCGGCAAGAGTGATCAGTTCCTTGAGTGCCCTGACTTCTTCATCCTCGCTGTTGGGCGTGCCGGGTTCTACATCGCTGTCATCTGCCAGGCCGTCGATCTCATCGAAAATCACAGGCGCAATGGCCTCAGCGTCGGACATACCTGACAGGCGATTGCGCAGCGCGCTTCTAGCCGCAGCTGGTGACGATCCCACGCAACGCATCAGTGCGAGGGTGCCCCAGAAGGCGAGGCGGCGTCGGCTCTGGTCTTCGCCTGCGCGGTTGGTGACAGCCAAGCAGTAATCCAGGACCTTTTCCTGGAAGTCGGCAAAATCACCGACCAGCATATAGGCCACATCGGTCTTCATGTGTTGGGCGAAAGCGCGCTTCTCGTTCCATCCACCATCCACAATGTCTGGGCGGCGGCGCTGAACATAATGCTGGACGAGGCGGCGGCGGAAGCGCTCCTGAGCATTTGCATCATGGGCAGGCGGACGATGGGCGAAATCCCTGTCGAGCAGGCTCAGCAGACGGTCAAACGCATCCTCATCGCCGCTATGCGGCGTCGCTGTCAGGAGCAGCATCTGCCTTGTTTCATCGCCCGCAAGGCGTTGAAGGAGCTCATAGCGCTGGTGCCGGCCTTTTTCGCCGCCGACGCAGGTATGCGCTTCGTCAACGATGATCATGTTGGGGCAGGCGCGCGCGAAGTCGTCACGGCGGCCGTCGGCCTTGATGTAGTCCAGACTGACCACCGTGAAGGGATACGCCTCGAACAGACTTTGGGACGCGGGAAGGCCACGTTCCAGGCTGCGCGCGCGCGCAGATGTCACGGCGACCGCGTCGATATCGAACTTTTCGGCAAGTTCGGAGACCCACTGATCCACCAGATGAGGCGGGCAAATAACAGAAAAGCGATCGATCGTACCTCGGTCGAGCATTTCACGGACAATGAGCCCGGCTTCGATCGTCTTGCCAATGCCGACGTCATCAGCAATCAGCATCCGGATGACGGACAGCTTCAGCGCCATCATCAGCGGCACCAACTGGTATGCGCGTGGCTCGACGCCCAGATGAGCAGCGCTGCGGAAGGGGCCGGCCCCGCGGCGTAATGACAGGCGCAGAGCGTCCGCCAACAACCGAGCCCCGTCCTGTGTGTCGATGCGATCCACCTCGGGCAATGCGAAGGTTGCCGGCTTTACAGGCGCGCGTTCCAATGCAAGGATCAGTCGCTGGGTGTCCTCTTCCGAACCGAGAAGCGGCCGGACATTGAGGATACCGTCGTCTGGTGAGGGTAGAACAACCCATTCCCGGCCACGAGCTTCGACAAGATCGCCTGGTGCGTAGCGGACATTCATGGTTTGCTCCCAAAGTATCTGGCGAGGTCGTCTGGCATCGTTGGCGGAGGGTTTGCCGGCAGTTCCACCAGATCGTAGCCGTGAGCATCGCAGACGGCCCGCAGTTCGGCACTCGCGCTGCCTTCGGTCGCCACCACCATATCCGATGGCCAGACCAGATTGCAGACAAAGCCGCCGATCTTGCGGGACTGAGGAGCGGGCAAGCCCCAAGCTTGAATAGAAGCCAACCAGGTGTCATTGGCGCTTGATAAAGGCTTCGCGTAAGCGTCTTCGACGCTGGATTGGGCTAGTTCACACAGGAAGGAGACGACTGCAGGGTCACGACGATCGATGAGTTCGTGATCCATTTGATTGAAATAAGAGAGCAGGCAACGATAACATCCCGCCACGCAGGCGTTATCCTTCGCCTTGGCGGTACCTGTCGCTTCGTCAAACTCGTAGTGCATGATATCCAAGGCTTCGCGGGCAACCTTAGCGACTTTTGATCTGTCGGCGACCAAACGATTCAATACGCCAGCACCTCCTTCAGTCGCTTCATAGAGAAGGATGACATTGCGATGTTCCCGCGACGGAAGTGGCTCCCCCAACAGCTCACCCTCTTCCAGTTCCGAGGAAACCTGGATGCCACGCGCAAGGGCGTGTTGAAGAGTTGCCATTTGTTCGTCATTGAAGGATGCGTGAGGCCTCAGCAAAAGAGCATTCTTGTAGTCTTCAACGATAGGAACAATACGCTGCGGCCGTGCGCTAGCGGCATCGCAAGTGACATCGCCATTGTCGTCGTCACTCTCATCCGCCACCCATCGGCCGTTTGAAGGATCGATCATGAAGCCAAGGATCGATTTTTCCTTACGGCGACGCAAACCCTTGTTGACGCGGGACAGCTTGGCACGGTTGCCGAAATCGAGGGTCACAATGAGCTCGCCATTGTTTCGAGCAACGGCTTGCCGAACATCGATGCTGCCGTTGTCCCCTGTCCACTCGAAAACAGTCTGGATGTCGAAGCCGCGGCGTTGTCTGTCTTCGTCATTGGCTGTGATGCGCAACGAGGGCGTGGTTTCGACGTTGTCGATCCGATAGACCTCGTTGATGCGCGTTGTTCCAGCAAGCGATGCCGAACAAGCGTGGCAGCGTTCGGTATTGGGATTTGTATGCGCCGCCCCGCACGCATCGCAGATCAGTAGGACTGATGTCGCAAGCTTTCCTTCTCCCATGACGCGCCCGGCTGCCGGCAGCTTTGCCTTCGTAACTCTGAACGCGCGACCTTCATGGTAGATAAGGCTGTTCGGCCCAAACTCTGCAATGGCCAGGAAGCGCGGTCTTTGCAGGACCGATACCCGTTTCGCTCCCGGTATGAAGGCGTAGAGGGGCAGGCGCGGAAAATTATAGCCGGGCAGGAAGCCTTCTGTGGCTAGATAGCGATAGGTATAGAAATCCGAACTTGAAGAGTTCGTTCCGCGCTCCAGAAGGTCGAGTTCTTCTGTGGCCCGATAATAGCGTCGTGCCGCTTCCTTCCGCTCGCCGGGGCGAAAGCTTGTTTTTTGCTGGATTTCGTTGCTTTCTTTTTGTTCAATTTGGGCACCGCTGTATAGGTCTCGCCAGCGCTTAAAACTCTGAATGAAGCGAGGGGCTGCTTCTCGGTCGATCTCCTCAATGAATGCATCGATGTCATTCAGCCACGGCGCTTCTGCGTGATCAATGACCTTGGCAGTAGTTTCGAGCAGGCGTTTTATGATCGGCTTTGCTAGGCATTTCGATCTGACCAGTGCGAACGCGTCTAAGATTTCTTGTTCAACCGGGAGCCCTTTGGCACCCATGTCCAAATTGCCCGGAATTGCAGGATTCAAAGGCACCAGGGCTGCGGCCAACCACTCGGCATGCATGTGGCTTCGAAGCAGGTCACGATTTCCGAGATCAAGCGCAGGGGGTTTTACTATCCCGGAGACTAATCCTACCCTGTTTTCGAAATAATATTGGTCATGCGGCGATTGTGCCGCGCAATAGGTGACAACAAGGGCCGCTTGGCCACTCCGACCGGCACGACCCGCCCGTTGCGCGTAGTTTGCCGGCGTAGGTGGGGCATTGCGCATGTAGACCGTATTGAGCGCGCTGATGTCGACGCCCAGCTCCATCGTAGGCGAACAAAACATAACCGGAAGAAAGCCCGCAGGCTCTCCCTCCAGCCGCATATCTTCCTTGTTCTGCTCGAGTCTCTGTTGGTCATTTTTGCCGTAGCGGAAGCGATCCTCCCGCCAGGCACGGACTTTTTGCTCAACTTGGGCCGTATGTTCGCGCGCTTCGAACGAGTAGGGCAACTCACCTGTCTGGCCAAGCAAGTCGCTGACGCGTTCGTACATCTGACGAAAATAGGGATTTGGCCTTTTGCCATCGGTCCTTTGGTCCGCCGGGAAAATTCGTAGGGCATTGGATGCTAGACGCCAGGCGGGTTTATCGTACCCGTGAGCCGATACGCGCCGTACCATTTGATGGGCCTCTGCGGCCTTCAGCATACACTCCACAACTTCTTGATACTCGCTGTTCGGTAGCAACTCGCCCCAAATGTCCTTGTTTCTTAGCGCTTTACCAAGCTGGGTCCGCCACCCACCTCGTATTATACCTATCTCATCCCGGGCCTGTGTCAGTTCCCTCTCAGGTGGCTCGAGCATGAAAATGGATGCCGATCGCAACTCGGCTTCTTCGTTCTGATCAATAAGCCACGGGTCTCGAAGTCGGCTCCGCGTGTCCTGAGCGACCTGGAGTATTTTTGTGCGATCGAGCGCTTCCGTGGCAATCGCAAGCCCTTTACGCATGTAATCAAACAGCGAAGCGTAAAGAGTTTTTCTTTCCGATGGAGAC
Source organism: Pararhizobium sp. DWP1-1-3 (assembly GCF_049896125.1). Lineage (NCBI taxonomy): Bacteria > Pseudomonadati > Pseudomonadota > Alphaproteobacteria > Hyphomicrobiales > Rhizobiaceae > Pararhizobium > Pararhizobium sp. DWP1-1-3. Next base: position 33,330 of record NZ_JAFCTR010000002.1, on the reverse strand, counting down.
AGGCTGGCGAGCCGTGGATTACCGGAAAATTCTTCGTTGTCTGCTACCAGTTCATCGAGCCCGATGAACCGGACCTCAATCAAGCCACTTTCCTCCAGGTTCGGATTTGTAAACCGCCAGCCTTTTCGAAGGTCGGTCCACACCCTGTGCGCCAACAGCCCGGTCAATGTCTCCTCTGCCTCTTGGCGTTTTGGCAGCCCTTTCGATTTGGGGTCAGCCATCCATTCATGCAATCGATCTTGGATTTCGAGATCAAACCCAAGCGCTTTTCGGACTTCATCGCCGAATTTAGAATCTCTGAGGCCTTTTGCATCGTTGTCGCGGGTTGCCTTGAGAATCGCCCCACGCAAAAGCATGACGAAGATGAAATCGTTAAAATGGCCTGCCTGAAGAGCAGCATCTTGACGGTTGTCGGTAAACCCGAGAAGCTTCCTAGTGTGCTGGTCGAGCGATCCCTCGGCCTCCATCAACGCGAGCAATGTTGATACGATTAGAGTTGTTGCGGAACTTCGACCTTCGCCAGAAAGCCCAGCGAGCTTGTTGATATCGCGGGCTTGAGGTGACGGTTGGTGTTTGCAGTGTGGGCAGAATCTATATTTGCCGCGGAAGAACCATGCAGGAACGCCATCCTCGCCGAAAGAACCATCAGTTCGTACATGGTACAGGACGCCCTCATGCCTTTTTCGATGCGAGCTTTTGAGTTGGATGCGGTCACCTGGCTTGCTCTCCAACCAGTCTTCAGGGTAGTCGCCAACATCACCCGAAAAAGCGAAATCATCGTTGACCGCCGGGACTAAGAACCCGGTTATAGCGCCGTCGACAGTATCGTCATCGCTGACAGGTTCATCGATGGGGCGTGCGAGCATCCGCCGCCCCTCGTCGGTCTCCTCGATTTTCGCGCTATGGTGTTCCTGTCCGCACTCACGGCAGAAGTATAATGGGTAAAGACGGGCCTTTTCGTCATCTGGATGGAATATTTGTGCATCCATCACCACCCGCCGAGAGTTTGTCGGCTCAAGCGTTGCGAACGCTTTGCCTGCACCGGAAACGAACCGATGCAATTTAAATGCCAAAAACGCGCGATCGCTGGTGCCGCCACGTGCATCCTCGCGCGTCCCCATGATTTGCAGCATTGCGACAATGGCAGCTCCACATTGCTGGACACTCAAGGAGGTCAACTTCGCAAGCTTGCTAGAAGCCTCCGTCAAAGTAGTGGGCTTGCGTCTTCTTAATTTTTCGCCGTCGTCGAGGCCGATCTCAAGTTCAATCCAGCATGCAAGTGGATGCATGCTAAGTTCGGCATCTGTGAGGGTTGGAGGAAGTTCACCGTGGACGGACTTCCTCAGGTTTTCGCCGAGCGTCGCGGTTTTTATCGATGGGTGCGTTGCGCGTTCCAGCTGCTCGTCGATGATTGAGGTTGTCTTGACCGTTTGACCAAATAGCTTGCTGCCGACGTGGGCGACGGCCTTTGCCTTATCTTCGTCGTTCTCAGCACTCGACATCGTCGCAGATGTGCCGATGCAGAGCGGAGATTTTGTAGCGCATAGCCTGTCTTTAACTCGTCGGACGAGCATAGCGACATCCGCACCTTGGCGTCCGCGGTACGTGTGCAACTCGTCCAGTATCAAGAATTCAAGGCCGCGCGCGTTGTCGATCACTGCTCGATCTAGGTCGTCCTGACGCGTCATCAGCAACTCAAGCATCATAAAGTTGGTCAGGATTATATCTGGTTTGGACGAAGCAATTGACCGGCGTTCGGCATCGCTTTCTTGACCAGTATATCGGCGATATGTGGGCTTCAGGCTGTCATCTAAGCCAGCGTCCTGAATGAATTTGTCAAGCTCCTCAAGTTGGCTATTTGCCAGGGCATTCATGGGATAGATGATGATGGCCCGCGTGCGCGGTGCCTCACCGGCGCGCTTTGCTCGAATGATACGATCGATGACTGGGAGGAAGAAGCAGAGCGACTTTCCCGAACCCGTTCCTGTCGTGACGATGTAGCTTTCGTTTTCCTTTGCTTTAACGATCGACCGCTCCTGATGCCTATGGAGGTTCATGGGCACTCTTTGGGGGCCGGTCGCAAAGACCTTTGAGATATCTTGATCCAGAACTCCGGCGTTGCAGAGTTCTTGGATGGATTTGCCACGTTCAAAACGAGGGTTGATGGTAATCAAGGGTTCTGGCCAAAAACGTCCAGACCCATAAGCGCTGTCAATCTGCGCTTTCAATTCGCTGGCGCGTATTTCCGAGAAGGAACGAGCAAAAAGCGAGTAGCGCTGGATTAGTTGTGTATCGAGACTGAATATATCCATGGGAACTCGCAAATGACTGAATAATTTTCGGAAATGGCCGATTTAGATTCGTATCGAGGGGCAAATGCAATTGCAACCATAGACGAAATGCCATTCATTCCGCCTCTGAGGGACAATCCCGTCGTCTCCACCGAAATTTCTCTGTGACGTACCTCTTGCAACCCCGACAAGCCAAGCGCTGATTTGCCCGGGAAGGGGGCCAGAGTGAAAATCGAACGCACACTTGGAAATCAGCCAGAGGCTATGGTCCTTGAAATCAGCTCGATGCCGTAGGCTTCACAACGCCACCACCCAGAATGTCGCGCGGCGGTATACGATCATCACCAACACGATGCACATACGCGCATAGACTTCCCGACTTCGACAAGAAGTTGTATACGACCAGTCGAAGCAAGTTTTGGGAATCGGGGGAGCATTGTCAGAGCATTCATTTTCGCCACGCGACCTATTGGCATCGCACGCCTGGTCGTCGGTTTTCTTCACCACGTATTCTTTGAGCCTCTCTTTCCTGGAAGCCATTCCGCTGGCAGCCGTCAGCAAGAGCTATCGCAATTTCACCGTGGTCACCGATGTCGCGGGATATCGCTCGTCGCTGGCGGATGTGGGAGCGGTGGGCATCGGTCGGGATTACGACCTGGTCGCCGTGAAGTGCGCAACGGGGGTCTTTCATCCGAAAATCGGGCTGTTCGCTGACAAGGACGGCGAGGTTAGAGCCACCGTTGGCTCCGGAAACCTGACATTTGGCGGCTGGGGTTATAACAACGAGGTCCTGGAGGTTCTTCGGCCTGGGCGGGACTCCTCGTGTTTTTCAGGTCTCGCCGACTTGATCGAGGCAATTCAGCGGGAGGCTCGGCCTAACGGGTTTCTCGAATGCCTTCGATCACCTGACCTGCATAGTTACGTATCGCTGGCTCGAAAAGCTTCACTCGTAGCAGGTGCCGGGACAGGCCGTCTGTTGCACACTATGGCTGGTCCGCTGACTTCGCAGATTGCGACGCTCGTTGAGGAACTGGGTGGCGCTGAAGAGCTTACGGTCGTTTCTCCCTTCTTCTCGGCTCACAACGGGGTCGCGGTTCTCGCTGAAGCCATAGGATGCCAGAACGTCCGTGTCGCCGTTCCGCCGCGAGCGCCGTCGGTCTTCGACTTCGCGGCAGCATCGGCCGCCGGTTTGAAAGCCCGCCCCGTATCGTGCGACGAATTCAACGATAGTCGATCCCTGCACTCGAAGGTGTTCGACATCGACTGCCGTCGTGGCCGCCTGATCGTGAGCGGGAGCGCCAACGCGACGGTTCAGGCGCTAGGGAGGGCGAACGTCGAGGCTGTCGTCGCTCGCATCCATGACCGCGACCCGTTGTTCGGCTGGATTCCTGCCAGCGCGCAAAGATGTGAGACCACAGGGGAAGAAGCACCGCAGGAGGAAGAACGCGCCTCGCTTTCCGTGGACTACGACAGCGGCGTGATCCGGGGACGCTTCATGGGAGGCCAGGAATACTCCGGAACCTGGACCGTCGCGTTGGCATGGGGCGCACGCAGGGAGGCAGGGCCAGACGTAGTCGTCGATGATAACGGGAATTTCGCGTTCAGGCCGCCTCCGTCGTTCGACCCGATCAGGGTAGCCTCATCGGTTCAGGTCATCCTGTCTCGAGAGACAGCGGAGATTCGCGGATGGCTCATCCTTCGTGGCTTCATCGACGCGATGAACAAACGCGGTCCCATAGCAAGATCGCTTGGGCGGATGATCGCGGGTCTTGAAACCCTCCGCGACCTCACCGCGATCATAGATTACGTGTCGAAAGACCCACGCGCATTTATCGACGCGGCGGAGCGCACTGGCGGCGGCCGGTCTGACCGCGAACAGTCGGCTGGCCTGAATATCAGTCGCGCGTTCGGTAGCGGCGACGCATTGTTGCTGTCCGAGGGAGGCAACAGGGGATCGGGTGTCGTCAGTAGCGGTGACGAACTGATCGACGCTCTTGTTCGCATGCTCGCCACAACTCTTCCCACCGCCAACGATGACAGCGGAGATGATGCCGACGAGGACGATGTCTCTCCTTCGACCGAGCCTGAGAAGCGAGAGCGTGGGGCCGGCAAGGACGCGAACAACGGCGAGCGGCCGAAACGGGTGAAACCACATGTCATGGAGTTGGCCTTCAACCGCCTGTTCGAGGAGGTCACGCGGGTAGCGCCTGGTCCAGCTCGCGCTCCCGGTTTGTTCCTCATCTTCGACATGATCGCGAAAATCGCTCCACGCAGTTCTCTCGGTGAGGAACTGGTTCCTCGATTGCTAGTCAAATGGCTGCAGACGGCCGCAGGTTCGAGGCCTATCGATGTCGATCTTTCCGGGCTGGACGAATGCGTGGCCGTGACGGTTGCCAAACTCGCTATTGGCGATCCAACCAAGAGCCAGGATATGCACGCTTTCCTTCAGGCGTGGAACGGAGGAGAGGTCCCCGAAGAGTTCGCCGTGTTGGGCGAACCCGTCGCCGGACGGCTCAATGAGGAAGCTATCGCACCGGGGACAACTCAGGCCCAATGGACGGAAATCTGGTGGGCGATCCTCGGAACCAAGACCTCCTGGAACAGAATGAACGATCTCCGGAAGGCCTTGGCCACCAGGGGCGGGCCGTACGTTGCTCCGGCGGGCGCGACATCTGATGAGTCGGCTACGATCGCTAGGTATTCGGCAAGACAAGGGCGGGATAACCGTATCGTCTGGTCGGAAATAAAGTCCGGAGACAAGCCGGGTTGTCCGCGATGCGGCTTCCGCTTCCCAGGGGTCAAGGCAACAAAGTTCAGACGCAACAGGATCGCGACGTGTGAAAACTTCACATGCGGCCGTGTCGTCATAGATGTATCCCTTTAGGAGCGAGCGATGAAACTTGCCGATATAGACAGGATTTTCGACGGAGCGGCTGGCGTTCGGGTCGTTTCCGATCTGGTGGTCGACGAAAGCGGTGTCGATCCCATTGGCCTGAGGCAAATCAACCTCGACCTCATGGATAACGTCGCCCCCGGGATCAATAATGTTACCCAGCACGTGCGATACTATACCTTCGTAGCTTGGGCGGCGTGGAAGGCTTCCAGTCAAGCCGCAGCGGAGGGTGTCGATGATCCTAAGGTCATCAGTGACCTCATGGAGAGATACGAGGCCTACTATGCCTGGTCGCATCTTCTTGACGGCCGGCCGTTCCGGGGAGCCGTCGCGCTGAAACGGACCATCGCGCGAACGCCCGAAGGCCAGGCTTTTCATTTCGAGGGCGAGGTGTGGGAGAAATATAAGCGGACCCGTACCAACATTATGGCCCCGACCGAATACGGTCCCTCCATCAAGGCCCTGCGCTATCTTAGCCTCGAAGAGGGCGTGGTGACGGATCAGGTTATGCCGGCCGTCATGGATTTCGAGGCGCGCGTGCAGACGGTGTTGCCGCCGCATTTGCTCGCCGTCACGCCGCCTTCGGTCAGCGCTTCCGAGATGGCGGATTTCGCAACGGAGCTTTCCGTCGAAGACCCGTCGGACGTGGAGCGGGAGGTCTTTCGCATGATGTTTCACTCGATTGGCTCAGCCGAACTCGCATCACCTGCAATGCGTCGCCGCAAGGGGACCATCGATTATCTGATCGGGGTCCTAAAGGAGATGGGGCCGTCGACACAGGATGAAATTCGCAGGCGTTTCGTCGCGAACAGGCTGCCCGCGAGCCTCGAAGGTGAGTTTGAGGACATCACTCATTCAGCAATCATGCTGGCGTATCTTCAGGCTCGTCAGCTTCAGAGGCTCGCGACGGAGGCGATGCTGCTATGGACAGAGCGCCTTCTTTCAGAGGATAGCGAAGGCGGGCTATCGCGTCCCGTCCCTACTGAGGAGTTGGTCGGGCGAGCTGACGAGGCTGCCGTCAGCCTCGACGATGCCTATGCAAAAGCTGGAACGGTCGGCGACTATCTTAGGTCGATAGAGCTGTCGGGGCATGAACTGGGCTGGCCCTCAAGCGCGGCTAAAGCCGGGACAGCCGTGGTCGACTTGATGGATGCTCTACGAGAGGCGCAACGGAGAGACATCACCCGTGTTCCGGGCCTCGCGGCCCGTAGTCTGGCGGTCGTCAAAGCCGTCAACGATACCCTCTCGCAAATCGAAATTCCTCAGGCCTTGCGGAGGGTCATAGACGGGCGGCCGGACCGATTGCCATTGGACCTTATGTCGAAACGGCTGCAAGCGATCTCGGAAAGACCCCGCGCATCCATGTGGGCTGAAATCATTGAGGCTTGGGTAATAGGGCAACACGTTCATTGGTCGGCCGTACGAGGTGGAGACGGAAAGCAGCGGTTGCGGATCGGTCTCGAGGGAGCTGGCTGGATGAGGGTACGAAAGCGGGCGACCGGACATTTCGTCCCGACGCCGGATCGATTATTTACGATGTTGGCCCTTTCTGTGTCCTGTGGGCTCATTCATCGCATGGATGAAGGTCGGTTCGCCGCACAGGTCGTTTGATATGATGCTAGTGCAAGAACGAGCCTTGTATTCGAGGAAAACCGAACTCAGGCTCAGGCCGTGACCCAAGCCTCGGAAAACATTCGACATGCATCGAGCCGTTCCGGCATGAAGGCTTGGGTGCTTGATGGGGGAAGATTTGTACGTACCGCCATGGACGATACTTGCGGGCCTGGGGGCGCTTAACCGCCGCGAACTCTGCAACCTCATTGCTAGCTTTGAAGCGACGACCTTGCTCTCGATGTCCATGGGCCGGGTCAGCGATATCTTGTCGCGTTTCCAGAAGGATGGTCGGAGTACCGAGACGACTGCCTTTGCCCGCCGTTTGAAGGAAGCCGCGGATGCCTTGGCCGTGTCCGAGGCGTCGGAACGCGCACTGCGAATTCGCCTCTGGGTGAGAATGGCCGAGGCTCTCGACGTCGATGCATTGCTACCCCTGTCTACAAGAAGAGCCAATTCGGTGGGCGCGGGCGTGGCCTTCAAAGCGGCCGCCATCATGGCCATGCCTGTCGCAGACGATGCGGATGACATCCAGAAGACTGCTTTTCAGAAAGTTTTGCGGACTGTAAAGTCTATCAAGGGCCGTCAGCATCATGACTTCGCCTTCCTCGTCGCCGAGCAGGCGCAACTTGTTACCAAGGCGGTGGCCGAAGCGGCTGCTTCAGGGGAGATGTCCGAACAACTCCGGAGCGCTGTTGGCGAACGTATCCGTGATCTTATCCGAAGTCTGCCGCCGGAACTCCGCGACGACGCGATGCGCAATGCTTTGACGGCCGGAGACAGGACCGCATTGGCCGTCCTTGCGACTGGTACGACGGCCTTCTCCATTGGGGTCGGCGTTAACTTGGCAGGCTTCAGCGCATACATTCTAGCCGCCCAGGCCGCGGCCTTCATTCCGTTCATGAGTGGACCTGCGGTCGTGTCGACGCTTTTTATGTTGGCGAACCCTCTGTTCAGCATTCCGGTCATTGTTGGAATTGGTTATCTCGCAAACCGCCACGTGAACGGTGGGCAAGCCGCAAAGCTAGCGGCCATCGTGGCGGTCCAGCTGGCATTGCGAGGCCTGTCAGCCGAACGAGAAGGTTTGGCAGTCACCCTCAATGATTTCAGGGCCGCTACTGAAGCTGATTTCACGTCGCTCCAAGTGAACATCAAGGTTGATACATTGTCGCGTATCGCTAAGGTCACCGAAGCGATGGATGCGGGGTTACCGAATGCCCCTGGCGACCTCAAAGTCTCTACGCTTGTTTCCGACCGTTATGGTGCGCTGCTCGAAGGAGTACTATCGAGGAGCCGGGGAGATGCGGCGGAGGCCGCTGCTGTTGCTGGTCTGACGGCTGGAGACATCGTCTACAACGCCGTATCGATCGACCCCATGGTTGTCGCCGCAGCGGACTTCTCCCGATCCGAAGACATCGGGGACATCTTCCTGTTCGGGGCATTCGCCGACAAGGTGGGATCGATGACCGCTACCGCTGCCGCTGGAGCGGGGAATAACCTTCGCGGATATGTGTCCGAGCAGTTGGTGGCCGCCCGTCTCGCTGAGATGGGCTACCTCGTCAGTTTTCCCGAGACATCCAACAATGCGGGGTTCGACTTACTGGTGGACGGGTTGCCGTTCCAGGTGAAGTGCCTGCAGAGCCTCGACGGGTTGCGAGAGCACTTCGCGAAGTACCCAGATATGCCCGTATATGCGAACTCCGAATTAGCGGAGTCAGTAGTCAACAGCGGAGCGGCCTGGGCGAAGCTGGTGTTCTACGTAGATGGGTTCGATCGCGAGATTGCTGATCTGATCATGAGCACGTCTATGGAGGCGGGCGAGGCTCTCGACGACTTGAACGTGCCGTACTTCGCAATGGCTGTTTCCTCTGCGCGCAACCTCCATCGTGTTTGGCGGGGCCGGATGCCATTGTCCGACCTTCCGTTCTCCGTTGTGATGGATGCCAGTATCAAAGGTGGGCTTTCGGCAGTCGGCGCTCTATCGGGGAAGGCCCTTGGTCTCCTGGCATTCGGGCCTGCGGGCGCTCTTGTATTGGGTGGCGTTGGTGGCGTTAGCGCTTTGGCTGGGGCAGGGTGGTCGCGGGAGCAGGCAACCCGCCTCCTGTCTTCTGAATGGCTCGCCGATCTCGACGCATCTACCGAACGTTTCCGACAGGTGGTCATCACTGCGGTCAGGTCGAAGATCGGAATGCTCCAAGAGAAGCGCGAGCAAGTCCCCGACACATTTCCCGAAATTGGAAACTGGATTGACGCGCGGTTTGCGGATGACATCGTTTCCTTGGGAGAGGTTGCATACGATCTTGAAGCGGTGTGTCCAGCCCTCTCTCAGCCAACGCAGGCGCGCGCGTGCCTCGCCGCCATGGATGTGGCGAAGGTTCACCCGCTCGCTGTCGAGGTCGAGTTGACGGAGCTATTGAGCGTTCTAAGCTCAGAGCCCTTGAAAACGCGGTCGGCCGGGAAAAAGGCCGTACAAGCGTGGACGTCGATGAAAGCGAAGCTACCCTTCCGGGCATAGGTGATTACAGGTGGCAGATTGGAATTTTAGCGGGCTATCTAGTCAGGACCTGGAGGACTTTCAGAAGGCCATAAACGACGGCGACGATTTGCGCTGGCGCTTTGGAGAGCGATCTCTCGATTTCATTTTGCGAAATTACGCGAAACTAGCAGAGGTGGGCCAGCTCGAAGCGTCATGGCTGTCCAGCTATCTTCACACTTCCCACTTTGAGCAGATAGGCTTTGAGAAACTCAAGGCGATCTTCGAAGCTTGCGACCGGATCAAACTACAGGCGCTTTCTGTACCAGTCCGAAAGGGTATCTCAACGGAACGGATTTCACTGTTTCGTGGGTGCGCCGGCCCGGTTCACACTCGCGGGATGTCCTGGACCACGTCTCTCGATAAGCCGATCTATTGCGCCGCATGGCATGCTGAATGGCATTTAAAGCAAGGGACCCCAAACGATGTCGCGGTCTACGCCACCACGGTTCACACCAGCGAGGTTTATTGCAGACTGGATCGTAACGAAGATGAGTTCTTGGTCATCCCCGCCAAGGTGTGGCGCATTGATGTCCCATCGTCGGAGTTCAGCCTTGGTCGAGAACGGCACTGAGTTTAAGCCGTCGAGGTGAGACACGCACCGCACGATCGACCCCGACTCGCCGCCATCGTTAACGGCCACAAGCAGAGCCGAATCCTGGGACTCTTACCGAGGAATTTCTGGTGAAGTAACGCATGCCAAAAACCGCAGTCGGCCCGAAGCTGACGTTGCTGGCTGTCCTGCAGCACGCATGTTATCGCTTCTGAATGAGAAAATATGGCCGCACATTTCATTTGCCAATCTCGCGTGGCGCGACCGCCGATGACAAGGTCATGTCCTCGCTTGATGGGCTGAAGGTGGCTGACCTCGTCGTTACCGAGAAGATGGACGGCGAGAACACAACCATTCATTCCGGCGGCTCGGATGCGCGAAGTCCTGACAGCCGCTATCATCCTTCCCGCGATTGGATAAAAGCGTTTGCCGCCGGGATTTCACCGCCGAACCCAAAGCCGCCGCCGCGGTCAAGTTCCACGTTTTGAGGAGTTCGATATCGCTGGTCTCGTCTTTCGGCGTACGCAAAGTTGACCATGAAAGTCTGACGGGCATCAGCGGGGACCTGTTCAGTCTTAATCGTAGTCTTTTGGCTCAAAGACACCGAGTATCACGAAGTGCTTGGCGCTGAAGATCACTCTTCGACCTTGCGCCCGATAATGTTGCGAAGGGTCTGCACCGCCCGTCCGTACCCGGTGTTCGAAAGACGGAATCTTCGAGTAGGCTTTCCTTCAGATGACGAAATCTCGTAGTAGACGTAGTAGTTCTGGTTGAAGTACCGGCTGACGTTGTCTTTGTGCTTCCTCGAAGTCGGATTGACGATCTGATTGATAATCTTGGCTATTTCTGAGGTTGTAAAATACTCACGCGTCTCGTCGTTGCTCCACCTGCTCAACAACGCCACAAGAATCGCATCCTCAAGCTTGATGCGCGAGAACGTACGAACCCTACCCAGCATTTCTTCAACCGACGAAGACGCTCTCGGGAGCTTGACGACTTCCGCGTCTATTATCGCGAGCAATTCCAGCACGGTCGACATGTTGTTCCACCGTACAGTTCGCAAATCATTCCTGATGTCATCGAGACCCATGCGCCTTTGCTGCTCGTCGCGGGACTGAAAACGTGAGAAATCCTGCACGTCGCCTGGCCTGCTCCGCGCCTTCATTCGCTCGAATCGTTCTTGCTGAGAGGCCTCAATGAACACGACACGGAACCGCTTACCCATCTCCTCCATCCGCGCCAAAGTCCAGTCAACCTCGGCTAGCGACCTGTAACCGGAGATAACGACTCGAGCGCCGATATCCGATTTGAGATATGCTGCGATACCCTCGGCAGCGATCTCGGGTTTCTCCCGAAGGGCCCGCTCCGCGAAGTCTCCTATCGGAAGCGCTCCTTGTGTTCGAACACCATGCCTCAACCGGAAGCTATGCTGCATAAAGTCGCTCGCTTCGACGTGGAGATAATCATATTCGTTTGCTAAGTGCTGGCTCGCCGTCGTCTTCCCTGCGCATGTGAAACCGCAGATTATGTAATTGACTTGATCTGGGAACGAGAAGGACTCTTGGCGGCGCTCGTCGACCAATAGTCCCTTTTCTTTGAAAAACGCGAAAAGCTTGTCAAAAGACTTCTTTCTGAAATCGAATTTCTCGGCTTCGGCGATCGGGAGATTTCCAAGAGCATTCTCGGCACCACTTGGGCGGAACCACTTGTTGAAGGTTTTGTTGTCGAGCCAGGGGTAAACGACATTCGTCTCGAACTTCTGTTCGTGATCAACGATAAAGCCGGACTCCTCTCCCGTGAAAACCAAATAGTCGGTTTCTATTCCCCAGCGCCCCTTGTAGTCCTGTGGGATGTGAAGCACGATATCCGAGCGGACCACCGCTCTTCTGTCTCCACCGGCAACCGCTATCGACGCCTGCAATGCCTGGAACGTAGCGTCCTTCATCCAATACTTGACATCAAGGCCCGGTACGTCAGAGCTTGTACTGCTCAGGGCCTCGATCCGCACGGACGTGTCTTCCAGGATGAAGAAGTGCTGACCCGAAAGGATATGTGCCTTTTTGCTTTGGATAACAGCGCTCTCGTAACTCTGCCGAAGAAGCTCGTCTCGCGAATCCAGCCGCGGCTCATTGTAGCTCGCGTGGTATGTCCTCTCGCGAAACCCATTGATTTTGACGGGTAGTTTTTCCGCCAGATAGCGGGCATGTGCGAGCTTGGTCGCATTCGACGTAAAGAAGGTGATAGTCAGCATTGGTGTTCTACTACCTTCCGACCGAAATTGTTCGGCGTGGTCAATAACACCTCGCAATCCAGTTCCGCCTGCAAATCGTTGATTTCCTGCAAGCGCTCATCGGGCGCGAAAAAGTAGAGGGCGGGGCCAAGGCTGGACATGCCGACGCAATCGGCACCCAGTCGCCTCAGTGAAGATCGGGCACGCTCAAGTGCGCTTCCGTATTGTTCGGCCTCAAGACGTTTCCACTTCGCGCCCTGCATGTCATTGATTGCTGATGTAAACGCCTCGTAGTCCTGCTCCAGGACCGAAGTGAGTACCCCAAATACCGAAGCGTAAGCAGCTTCATAGGAGCTATAAGCGTCGATGGGAGCCGAGCGCGCGAAGAATTCGATTTCTTCCGCCTGCGACTTAGGCTTGCAGGCGCGTGGAATGCAGATTCCGAGAGGCCACCTTGGAAGGACCGTCTGTGTAAGTAATAGTGGAAGGGACATCGCATCGACTTTAGAGGACGGATGGAAGCCCGCTGCCTTCTCGCTTGCGATACCCAGATCGAAGACAAAACCGCCCGAAAAATAGGTTGAGATACCAACTCCCGAGGTACCACCCCGCCCAGAGGCGACCACGACGTCGGCGCTGGTGTAAGTCAGCCCTTCTGATAGGAACGCCCCCTCCAGACATGCAAGGCGTATTGCTGTCCCCGAGCCCATCCCGAAATGCGTCGGCATGTCGCCTTCAAGGGTAATCGCGACATTAGACCGAAAAGAAAGCCGTCCGGAGACGAGTCTGAGCCTCGCCAGAACCGCCTGTCGTTCTGGCTCGCCCATAGGGACCTTACGATTGTCGATCAGGGAGAAATCGTCCGATGGTTCAAAGCTGAGCACGGCGGAAGGCGCAGCAATCGAGAATCCCAGTCCTCCGTTTCGACGTGGGCCTCCTTCATGCATTGATATCAGTCCAATATGGACCCGAGGATAGACTTCAATCCTGAGGGGCACTATTTCCCCACAGATTCTCAAAATACTCGCGGTGCTTGCGTGCAAATGGCTTCGAACCGTCAACATGCACTGCAGGGGCATGCTTGCTGTTGTCGCTGTCAAATATCGGTCCACCGATGAAGTCGCCGTCCACAACGAGAAAACTGAGACGTGCCCAACCGGAAAACCTTCTCAGCTCGAATCGCGGGCCAAATTCCTGTTTCAAGTTGGCTATCTTTTCGGCTTTTGCTGCGAAGCGGCTACGCGCCTCGCCTTTCATGTACTCGTCGTTGGGAATAAGTATCTTGAGCTTCAATCTCCTGTTGGAGCGCATCGCGTCCAACAGGGTGGCGCTGTCCGAAAGCGGATCGAGGAAGTCATCAATAAACCGGGTACACGATGCTCCGGTGACCGAAACAAAATCGGTCGCGTCCGCCAGTAATGGCCGATAGTATGACTGCTCGTGACGGTTATCCAGCAGCGCTTTCACGCCGATCGATTTGTAACGCTCCAGTTCCCTAAACATGTAAACCTGCGGAATCAGAGCCAGACCGTAGAGTACGAGCCCCGTAAAAAGTCCGCTGACAATGCCTGAAAGCCAAGGGCTTTGAACATGGTAGAGCGCGTATCCGGACGCTACGGCAAGGACAATCACCACCCCGAACACGATGAGCCAGACTGGGACGTTCCACGATTCTTTTTCGAAAGTCTTCAAGACGGCACTCCGATGAAAAGCAGCTCTCTCTTCTTCGCCAACCCGAGGGCATGGTGATGTTCAGTCGAATGAACAGAGACTTTTGCGAATTTCAATTCGAAAAAGGCCTGAATTGTCGCATCGTCCGGGTAGGCCCCCTTCACGTACGAAAGCACGACGATTGACCGCCTATGCGTATCGATGACGTCAAATAGGTTTTCCTTGAACGTTTTCCGGCTCGACCAGGCCGAAAAATGAGGAGGCTCGATGAACTTTCGAACCTTGGAATCTTTTAGTATTCCCCCTTCCCAGTCGTCGTATTGGGCTAGTCCCTCAAGAAAATGATACCGGAGCCAGTAATTGTCCCGATTTGCTCGCTCGCTGGTCGATACATAGGGCGGGTCGAGGTAGACGAGATCGTAACCGGGCGCGACTGCGCAAATGTCACCGCGTGGCAAGACCGTCGCGGAACGAAGTCGATCTGGACGATACGATGAGAGCTCGTCGTATGTCTGGAGAATGTGGTCCGGGAAAGACTTCTCCCACGTAGTGAAATTTCCGAACGAGCGCTTGACGTCTTTATTTGTCCTAATGGACAGATTGGCTCGATGGAATAGATTGAATGGCCGCTTTTTCAGGCAGGCCTGGTAAAGCAGGTTTTTCAGAGTTGTCCTTTCCGACATCGAGACATCGGATGAACGCAAGGTCTCCATGAAGCCGTCGATCCATCGATTTTCATCGTCGAGGAAGAAGATCGCTGGAAAATTTCGGCTGACTGTGCCTTCAAGCGGTGCAACCTTCTCGAGAAACTCTTCAACTCGTTCTCTGATGATGAGCTTTTCGTTGGTCAGGGTCGATCTGGCGATGTCCACGTTGAATTGGAAGGCATCACTGTAGGTCACATCCTTCCGCATGGCCCTAAACAGCTGGGATACGCTTCCCGAACCACCAAACGCGTCCAGAACGGTCTCGAATTCGAGCGACTTCACACAATCATAAACCCAGTAGAGTAGCTTGCGTTTGCTTCCATAGTATCTCGTTGCCGGAAACATCTTGATGATTTCGGCAACGGGCTTGATCGCGTAGATCAAATTGTCCCGCTGCAGCTGGCTATCATTGAATTCTTGAAGTTGAGCCCTAGCAATCATCCGGGCACGCTACCAAAAATTCCGGCACCATTGGTCTCCGGATACAGCATAACCACAGGTTTATTTCAAAATCCTACCTTCGCCTTGCATGACTGGGCACATTGGCGGGCAAGATGGGAACCGAGCAGTCGGCTCCGAATGATCTCGCCGCAATACGCGCAGACGAAGAACAGCGACTAGCGCTCTGGTCAATTTACGAACACCTACACGCCGTCTGCGGTGGTTTTGTTCTCCAAGATGGAAAGCAATCGTCCCGACGTTAGCAAAAATCGACCTTGGCCCAGACGCTGCGATGCGTTATCCGACGATCGAACTCGATCCTCGAACTCTCGCAATAGTAGGGCCAGCATGACCACGTTCTCGATCGACCTCGCGGCAGACCGAATAGTGGACGCTCGGACCCGCTCATACTTCGACGAGGTAAGTCGATCGTATGCGAACGGGTGCTACCGAAGCAGCCTCGTGATGCTTTGGACGGTGGTCATCTGCGACTTGGTCTACAAACTGCAGACTCTTCGAGACATGTACGGTGATAAAGGCGCTGGAGCCCTTTTGGACGAGGTCGAGAAAAAGCAAACAGCGAGCCCCAACAATCCCGATTGGGAAAACTATCTTCTCGACGAGGTAGCCAAGCGAACTAAGATGCTCGAAGCATCTGATCACGTCCGGCTTCAGCATCTTCAGAAGCTGCGCCACCTCTCCGCCCATCCTGTGTTAACGGCCGGCGACTTGCTTTTCCAACCCTCAAAAGACGACGTAAGGGCACAAATTCGGATGGCACTTGAAGCATTGCTTCTTAGGCCTCCTCTTTTTTCGAAAAAAATAATCGGGGCATTGATAAACGACATAAGCGTCAATCGCGCGTATTTGATCAGCCGGGACAGGTTGAAATCGTATGTGGAGGCACGGTACCTACCGAATATGCCGACGGCAATCGAACGGGAGCTGTTCAGAACGCTGTGGAAGTTCTGTTTCAAACTCAACAATGCGGACGCTCAAACGAATCGTCAGGTCAATCTGGACATGCTGGCCATCCTGTACGTTCGAAACAGCGGTGAGGTCAGGAAGACGATAGACGACGATCGTGCTTTTTTTAGCAACGTGGGTCCAGACGTGCAGCCTCTTGACTCGTTGATCGGGTTTCTGAACGAGCATGCCGCGTTGCATGCCTCTCTTAACGCAGACGCCCATGTAATGATCGATGCTCGGATCGAGGCGGACATTAACAATCGCGCCAAGGCGAGCTTCAAATCGCCAACTTTCGCCGACCACCTCACCGAATTGGAAGCCCAAGAGTCTAGGGTTCTTGCAAAATTGGAGGAAGTCGTTTGGAAAGACCTTCTGCAAATGGCCAAGTCTGAAGGCTGCCTCCTATTTGTGCAGCGTATCGGTATTAAGGTCTATGTAAACAGTCCGGGCTTCGATGCAGCCGACAGGCGGTTTGCCTGTTTCATTGAGCCTCTCCTCCAGGATTTCGTGGCGGACAACCTCGAAGACTTGCTGGGAGGCATTGAAACGAATTCGCAGACCTATGGGCGTGGTCGAGCGAGTTACGATCATCCCAAGGTCAAAGAGGTCGCGGACACTCACGGAGTGAGCACGGCGAGATACGTCAACTTCTCGCGTTCGCTTTGATCAACCACCGAGCCCGAGCGGCCCGCCTCTTCTGTTCGTCGATGTTGAGCGGATCGTTCCTAACTCGAACGCCCCACTGCCAGAATCGCCCTTTGCCGGAAACGCGGTAAAGGACGGGAAATCTTTATTCTACCGCCCCGCCCGGTTGGCTCATCACGACCACGGGGCAGCCGGGCGCGTTCTCATCCTTCTTACATTTGTCCGCCATCTCCTTGCCACCTTGGCTGTAATTCGCCGTGGCAATATTTTTGAAAGTTACCGTGACCGTATTCCCACGACTGCCCTCGTTGACGAGCTGGTTCGACACGCTCAATCCCCCCGCACCGCTCGGACCCACTGGTAGCCCAGTTGCCGTTGCACTTCCGCCGGCCGTATTCGTTGCTTTGGCTGCAATCTGAAATTCGACCTTAACCTCATCAACGATCATGCCGACCTTTTTGCGATCAGCCGTCTGCTGCTGGACGCTCTTTAAGCTGTCGGCGACTTCGATTATCGCCCGCTCCAGAGTGATGTCACTGGGCTTCGCGACCTGCCCCGGTGAAGTGCATGCCGTCAGTGATATGCACGTTGCTTGTATCAAAACCATCGTCGTGTAGCGCATCGATAACCCCCATTGATACAACGGATTTTGGCAGGGCCGCACGCCGCAGCGCGTCGGACCGATTTAGAAGTTCAGTCCTGCATGGAAGGCTGGATTTAGCACGCAAATCATATCGTCTTGACCTTCGCAATCAGACGATCAACTTCATATCGCATGCAACGTCGAAAATGAACTTTGGCGCACTGGCACCAATTGTGACGCCCAGGAAGCCGTAGTAGAGCATGAAGTTGGTCACGCTCTCCAACTGATCCTCGGCGATGCCACCGCCCACCAAAATCCGTCTGAGGTGATCCGCGCCGAACGTCTCTCCCTCGATGATGAGGTCGTTTATTGCAGCCAGGCAGTCCCCCAACCACGATCCGTTTCCCAAAATTTCAAGGCCCCAGCAACCAATCGCTCATGGCATTCTGATCCATTGCAACTGCCCGATACAATGCCTTGGACCACCCGTTGATTGGTTCTCCAACCAAAGAACTCTGAATTTTGTGATCGAGCGTTCTTCTGATGGTTTCCTCATTATGCCCCGCCAAGTCCTCCTTCAGAGCGGTTAGACTATTCTGCGCGCGCGTGGCATATCGCTCCTGGAGCCCCAGTCTAGTGAAATGGCGTGTCAACTGCGCTTTCTCATCATCTGGTACATCTGCGTTGTCGTCTATCGAATACTTCGCAACCACGGCTCGAGGCGCGTACCGTAGAGTGACTGTGATGACCGAATTAAGAGAAGTCGGTTCGTACGCAGGGTGTATGAAGAGTCTGTTTTCATCAGGAACTGATTTAAAGTACTTCGACTTCTTTCGGTTGCACGTTGTGCAGATGTAGACCAGGTTTCGACCATGCAACGCGAACTCGGGGAACTCCTCTTTTGGGAGGTAGTGGTCGAGATCGGGATTTGTGTCCAACGTGCAATATGGGCACAAATCGGCGTGTCGGCGTGGTAGCGAGTTCGTCATCTCCGCAAGAAGGCGGTTCATGGCGACGGTGCGGTTTTCGAAGGCGTCGATCAACGCATCCTTCGCGGCCTTCGCAAGACCTATAGGCACGCGAGCATGAACGTTTGGGGAAGCTTCGTCATAGGCTTCGCAAGCAGGAACTATCGTTGCCGAAAGTGGAGTTAGCGTTTGTCGCCTACTAGGTGTAGTCGCGGCAACAAGTCGGTCGTACGACGGCACTCGCTCCGTCGCGTAATGTCCAGTTTTCCGCACTTAGTTCGCCTCGTCTTCTTGCTCGATCTCGCGGGCGAACAGATGAGATTGCGCTGGAATGCCTAGTGGATATGGGAAAAGGCCGGCAACGCCCTGCGCGGAATTGTGGACGTCGAACAAATCGTCGAGTACGTGCTTGAAGTCGCGCTCAGCGCCCGACAAATCCAGAACCTTGCGGGTAAGCTCCCCAAGGTCTTCTCCAAAACTTTCGAAAGAAAGAGGATTGACGGCCGGTCTGTTGAGGTTGTCGCGGGTAACTACCCTTACATACCGACTTGGTATTTGCTGCAGCAGAATGGGAGAATGCGTCGCTATAATTGCGTAGGAATCATATTCCTCAAGAACCCGGGTAAGCGCATCGACTACACTGCTGAGCAGGCCGGGATGCAGGTTCGTCTCCGGCTCGTCAATGAGAAGAAGCGATCCCTGTTCTATGAAGCCCACAATATTGCTAAAGATCGCCGCGACAAGGCGCTGCCCAGCACTCAACTGCTTGACCGCCTGTTTCCGAGTTTGATCATCCTCCGAAGTCAAGGCCGCCGCCTGTTGCTCGTCGAACAATGTCGCGAGGACCGATTCAAGGCGTTCCATTCGATCCGATGCGGCCACTGGCTCTAACGCCTCGGCCAGCATTTTGTCGACTTCGTTGGCATTTATCGTGCCATCGCGCGTTCGCAGCCCACAGTACTTATAGGACGCCCGCGATCGGTACGCGACACCGCGCGGTCGTCGTGTCCTTGTCTCCTTGGGAAGAGGAAACTCATCGAATACATTATAAGAGATGGTGATTACGCGACTGAGCTTGAGATCAGCTGATATCTCCGCCTTAGGCATAGACTTGATCGTTTCCTCATCAAAGACTTCGTCCGCCATGCTTTCGAAAGCAACGCTCGAGAGCAACTGTGTCTTTCCGGTCCCGTTGCGGCCAACAAGAAGCATCGTACGATTTGGAAGGCCGTCCTGACCGGTGAAGTCGAAGGTAACTTCGTGCCGACCCGCAGCTCCCGGGAGCTGCATACTAAAGTCGAAGTTTGGCGGATCGACCTCCACGAATGGAGCTCCGACGTAATAGCCGCCCCGATCCAAGGCATGCCGGGACGATACTTCGCGCATGAAGCTTTTTTCCCAGAGCTCTTGGTTGGTGATAAGAAAGCGGCGCTCGGGGTAGTAAACAATGTCGCCGACCGCCGTCAGATACGCCAGCTGTAATTCAGGAGTAAGGTCCTCAATGCGGCGGTAATAAGCGATTGACTCGCCGAGAGACGCAACGTTGTTGGGTAAACTTTCGAAGAAAGCAGGAGTACTCGCTCGAAACCCGTCGTTGTCCTGCGCAATCTTTACCGGACCTAACTCCACCGCTTCATCGGCGCTGATATGCAAAGTTACGACGAACCGACACCGCCATCCGAAGTCGTTCCAGTTATCTTGGTAGAGACCTGCGAACGGAAAGTTTATTCCGGCCGATACCGGAGGCTTGGCGGCTTTATGTACGACGAATTGCATCTAAGACTCATTTTAAACGTTTCTGGCGGGCAGAATAGCAGCGGCTAACTCAGATCAATAGCCACGCGAGTCGTTCTCCACTGTGACTGTATGTTCGCACAAATACAGCCCTCACGAGAAGATACAACTGCCGCCAAAACAACTTTGAAGACATTTCCCGATAGTATCCTACCCACGATACGAGCAGGATCGCACAAGCGCAGCTCTTGTCATCTCAATTTGAAGAGGACAAGCATGAAGCACTCTGTGCTTGCCCGTTGATAGAGTTCGCCCGAAGACGAGGCTCTGTGGAATATCTCCCCAGCCAATGTTATCGCTTATCTGACAAAGGTTGCGTGGCGGTTGAATCTGGTGTCGAACCGGCAGTTGTGAATGGCGACGAAGGTTTAGAAAACGAGTCGGAGGGGTGAGAGTGGCCTTCAATAGGATCATTAAGAGTCAAGGCTGGCCCGACGCGTCTCAAGGCGAAATAGACTTCCCGGCTGATCGCGCGCCTGAAAACGCGTCCGATCCAGGGTTGGCCCTTCTGCCCACTCTGTTCATGGCTGAGGGCCGCGAGCCAGATGATCTAGCTCGAGTTGGTTCGATGCAGGTGGTTGGAAGATCACACAGTGCCGTGCGAATACGGTATCAATACGACCCCTCGGTGCCCATCATTACTCAAAACCGACTTGAAAGCGTAGCGACGGAGATCGGGCTCTCAGGCCACGGCACTGGCAGGAATCGCTTCGATTGGACACACACTCGCTGGAGCGTACAGGACGGCGACCTATATCGTACGATACTTCGTCTGTTGCTTAATGCCCCTTCGAGCAATGCACCTACCGTCTTCGACGTTTCGACCCCCCCACGCATCGACCCGCTACAGGCCTCAGCCATGATGCCATTCAGCGGCGGCTTTGCCGCCGTTTACGAAGCTATCGTAGGGGCCGTCGGAGCCGTTGGCATGAGATGTAATCGAGCCGACAACATTTGGGAGCACCACACCATTATCCAGGACGTGGTGGCACTGATAGACCGATCGCGGGTCGTGATTTGCGATCTCTCTGGTCGGAACCCTAATGTTTTCTATGAAGCAGGAATATCCCATACCCTTGGACGCGAAGTCATTCTAGTAACTCAGCATCCAGACGACGTGCCCTTCGACTTGCGGCATATTCGGTACATTACATACCTCAACAACGCCGAGGGCCTGGCGCAACTCCAGCGTCAATTGACAGATCGGATGCAGACTATCCTTCGGAACTAGCTTTGGTCAGACATGGAGCGGGAGAGAATTTCAGGCATAGTCGCCAAAAAGGATGACAGCTAAGGGCCGATTTCGTTGAAAAACTCGACGGATTATCCGCTCGCACGCCCTCTTCGGTCTTTTGGGCGGTGCACTATGCTGCGATCTGCCCACGCCTTAGCGGCCGGGTATCGGTCGATGCCGCCCTCAAGCGGCGATGGCACCGCGATGGCGCATCTGAGGCCTGAGTTTGGCCAGCCTCCTCAGGTTCTGTGCAGTTGCGGCAAGCAGGAATTCGTCTCTCGCACCACACGGCCCTCGAAGCCTTAAACGTGCCATCCGCAGAATGCGCTTGAGGTGAGCGAGAGCATTTCGACCTTCTTTCGACATGCCGTGACGGCTCATATTCCGGTGTCTTGGCAATCGCTCGGGCGACATCGCGTGCATCCTCGTTGAGATCGCGCGGTACTTTGCGCATAGGCATGTTCGGGCAGCATCGAGGCTTCAGTTCACACCGATCATAGTCCTTTTTGCTGGCCCGATAAAGCCGGGTAGCCGTGTGTTTAGAGACGGGGCAGCACGACGTCGTCCTTAACTCGCCCATTAAGGGTGCCCCTAGCCGAGATATGGAATGCCTCACGTTGGTTCAGTTCAGAAACCATGCAGTTCTCGATGATGATCAGGGTGATGGCTCGCCCCTGACGATGGGCCGATTCGAGTTCTCGATGTATTCGCCGGAAGCCATCTGGATTGCTGGGCCGATACGCTCGTCCAGTCGCGATCTTGAAGACATTTCGCTCATATTCTCGCATCGGCCGATACTTATGGGTGTAGCGCCCGATATAGCTTCCCACGCCCTCAATTTCCCATTCATAGATTCCGGGCAGAGACAGCGTTGCCCCATCATTCTCGATAAGGGTGTACCAATTTTTGGGGATGTCATCAGCGAGTTTAGACAAAAACGGCTCCAGAGTTTGATTATTGATAACCTAGAACGTCGGGTTTCCGGGTGCAACTCGTTGGCGGCTGATCTATTGCGGCTTGGCTTCATCTGCTGAACCCTCTGCCGAACTCACCCGCGCCTCGCATCTGTCCGCGCCGTCCGCACACATGCGGTCGCAGTTTCCAACAATCCCTCTGCGCACTCGTGCGACGGGCGAGGATGCTTTGAAGCGTCGGACGACTTCCTTACGGTCGAGTTCGCCGTAGAGACGGCATGCTCGGCATTCGACGACAATCAGCGTGCCTTTGAGAGAGCGTAATGTCGGCTTCGGGTTCATGGTCTCTTGGCTTCTCAAAAAAGACTTAATACAGCCTGTCACTTAGCGAGACGACTTAGTGTCCTGATTCATCTAGCATTTCCGTCAGACGATTCCCGGTGGCCGCGCGTCGACACGATTCCTGGCGTCTTGACTCTGACCTTGAATGGGAACAGAAGAAGAACGTAAACCGTTTGGAGGATATGAATCCTTTCCAACGCAATGAAAACGCATGTCCGGCCCTCAGGCATCATAGACGAGCTTCGGGAGCAGATCGCCAAGCTGGAAGGCATGTCCGCCAGAAAGGCGGAATGTCTCCCGTTCGGTATTGCCGAGATCGACGCCAAGCTCCCTGGCGGCGGCTTAGCTTTTGGGGGCCTGCATGAGTTCGCCGGCGGTGGCTCGGGAACCGTGGACGGAGCAGCGGCCGCGCTGATGGTCGCGGGTATTGCCGCGCGGACCAAGGGGAAAATCCTCTGGTGTCTATCGCGACCGGACCTGTTCGCTCCGTCAATCTCACAGGCAGGGTTGCATCCCGATCGCGTGATCTTTGTCGAGGCCGACCGTGAGGAAGATGTGCTGGCCCACTTCGAGGAAGGGCTGGCCTTCGGCGGATTGGGTGCTGTTGTCGGCGAAATAGTTCGGCTGCCTATGATCACGTCGAGACGTTTGCAATTGGCGGCCGAGAAGTCCGGAACGATGGGGCTCGCTCTCCGGCGATGGCGGCGGCAGACGGAAGCCAACGATTATGGCCAGCCAACCGCATCGGTGACCAGATGGAGGATTAGCGTGTTGCCGTCGGAGGAACTCCCGGTGGCGGGAGTGGGGAGGCCGCGCTGGCTAGTGGAACTGATGCGTGTGATGCTCGAGGCTGGGGTTAAGCGCGCAGGCAAGACCATCGCCGATCTGGACAAAATGGTTCCATTTGGGCGTATTGGAAGGCCAGAGGAAGTTGCGGCGCTCGTGGCCTTTCTTGCGTCGAGCGAAGCCGAGTTCATGTGCGGTTCGCTCGTGGAAATCACCGGGGCGCAGCCTGTCGCATAAGGAATGCCGATGACCATCAACCCGAGGAAACTGACGTTAGGCTTCGTCGGAACGGGCACCATCACCGAAGCCGTCGTCACGGGGCTCTGCAAGACGAAGTTCCGTGACACAATGATGGTATTGTCGCCGCGTAGTGAGGAGATCGCCGCGCGGCTCGCCGCGGCTCATGGGAACGTGTCAGTCGCTGCCGGAAATCAGGATGTCGTCGATCGATCTGACCTCGTCTTTATCGCCGTGCGGCCGCAGATTGCCGAGGAAGTCGTGAGCGATCTTCGCTTCCGCCCCGTCCACCATGTAATCAGCTTCGTCGCGGCGACGCCGTTGGATAGGCTACGGCAATGGATCGGTGTGGATGTGCGGCTGAGCCAGGCCATCCCGCTTCCGTTTGTTACCGACCTATTGGGGGCGACGGCCATCCATCCGCCTGACGAGGTCTCGAGCGCCATCTTCTCCGTCCTGGGCACTGCTGTGCAAGTCGAGAGCAAACACAAGTACGATTTGCTCGCTGCGGTCAGCGCTCTCATGGGGACGTATTTTGGGATTCTTGAGATGACGTCGGATTGGCTAGAGAGCCAAGGTATTCCGAAAACCGCTGGCGACGTTTATCTCCGCCAGTTGTTTTCTGGTCTCGATCATGCTGCGCGATCCAGGCCGGACGCCAGTTTTGCCGACCTAGTTGACGAGCACTCGACTAAGGGCGGGTTAAACGAACAACTGCTCAAAGACTTCATGGGCTCCGGCGGAAAGGGCGCGTTGGAGGATGCCCTAGCGCGCGTTCTAGTTCGCATCAATTCTACGGTTGGCGATAATCCCTGACGTCTGCTTTTGGCGCGCTCACCTGACATCCCTTTCCGGCGCAGGGCCTCCGCCTTGAGGGGCATGCCTTTGCCTATGTCAACCACGGCAAAGGCAGATTGGACGACACGCTAAGGAACAAAATGAAATGCCTCTCTATCCCTAAGATCGGCAGAACGAATTTACTCGCCAAATACGCGAATCACATGTCTTATTGCGCCGAGAAGTGAGGGGCGCATGGACAAGAATTTTACATTCCGTTTTTACAATGTCAGCCGATCGAACAATCAGATACCGTCTATGGTATCAATGCTGAAACAAGCCGTTAAAGAGCCTAACAAACAGAAGCGGGAAGTCCAATTAGCGCAAGACTACGTGATCCGACTGGAAAACCTCCACAATGACGGCGCGGACGCTGTGGTAGGGGAGTTTGTCAGATGCCAAGGCACAAACCTTCCTGGTGAGCTCGACGGGGCAACCAGAAAGTCACTCACTGCGAAGAAGCTTGCTCACAGCATTGTATTTCGACTTAATCACGTGAAGGGAATACTTGGCGTGCAACACGATCCTCGCGTTGTTTCGGTCGGTCGCATCCTGGATTATCTATCTTTCTACAACGTAGCTGCTCAATATCGGCTAGACCCGCGCATAAACCCTGATGCATGGAAAAAATTCAACGGCGGTGACACCCGTAAGCTGTCGGTCAGGATCGCAAATCCCGACAGCATGGACGACCTCGGCGGTGACGGAAAAGCGGCATCTCAGGGCATCAAGGCGATGGCAGATGCCTACGATGCACCGTCGATACTCATTGAACTTTCAATGGGTCATCGAAAAGGCTTCTTATCATCTAAAGTGTCCGCATTGGCCGAGTTGTTGGCCACCTCCGTCGGAGCGAAAGCCAGAGTTGACAAGCTGACGGCCGTAACGGTCGTGAACGATGTTTCCGAGGAAATCGACTTGATTGAAGATCGTCAGGTCCTGAAGGACACCCTTTCAATCGATGACCGTGACCCGGATAAAAACTACAAGATTAAAGCTCAATTCCTTTCAACAAGAATGAAGAAGCTTATGGGATGATAGGCATTGTGGAGAAATTCGGACCTATCTCGCTGGCGGCTTTGTCCTGCCTCCTACTGTACTATTTCCGTTCGGAGCTTGTTCAGCTTTCGGTCTCGGAAGACATCAACGTATCTAATATATACTCGTCGGTTTTCGACTGGTCCTCAATTCAGACAGGTTTCCTGTTTGCCATTTTCGGTTTCGTCGCAGGCAAAACGGATGGTTTCATACACCGTATCAAGGACACCCCAGAGATGGGGCTCTTTTTTAGATACACGAAACGCGCTCTTTTTCTCGGCTTCGCTATCACCTTCGCATCCATACCCATGACCGTCACTTCGTTCGACATAGCAAAAGGGGCGAGCTGGAAGTTCCATGTTTTCGCAGCTTGGAGTTTTCTTTCTGTCTGGGGCTTTTTCTCTTTTTTGAGAGTGGCCTACATTTTTGGTGACGTTATCAAGGTGAAAGACGACACGCGAGTTGTAGGCTGACGGCTTACTTGGTTCCTGTCAGAGTACGCAGTTCGAGGTCCGTGACCACGAGGGCGAGCTCCTCGCCTTGGTGTTAAACAGCCGGCCGGCCGATTAGCGAGGTGCGGAATAGCTTTGAGAGTTCTGCCCTTGTCTTGTAGGCAAATATCGACGTTGCCTACAATAGGAACGACGGCTTGAATATGTTGTAGGCAACTGCGGAATTTGCCTGGAACGGATTATGATGAGGTACATCGAAGAGCTTCCGATCTCGGTTCAAACGCCTTACGCGGACCTGGTGCAACGCGCTTGGTCAGGGAACTTGTCTGCGCTCACATCCGGTGGAGGATCGACGTATTCCCGCGAAGTCAAAGGGCGACTTTACTGGTACTGGCAACCTCCGACCGACAAGGACGGCAAACGGCCGTTGGCGCGATATATTGGTCCTGACAACGAGCAGACCCGCGCGCATCTGGAGCAGTTGAATGGTCGCGCGGCGAGTTTACGTGAAAGGCACCATATTGTCCGGGCATGTCGCTCAGCGCGTCTTCCGGTGTCAGACGCAATGTCAGGCGATGTCATGGCGGCGATGGCGGAAGCAGGGGTATTCCGGCTAAGGGCTGCCGTTGTCGGCTCAGTTGCGTTCCAGTCTTACCTGGGATGCTGGGTTGTCATGTCCCTGCATCACTCAGTCGAACAGGCGATTTGGACATCGGGCAATTTCGCTCGATCGCGTTGGCCGTCGAGGACCGCATAGATGGCGATTTGGAATCTGTCCTGAAAAAGGTCGACAAGCGGTTCGAAGGCATCTCGAACCCCATCGACGGACGACAGACCTTGCGATATGCACTCCGCGTGGGTGGTGACGAACGGTTTTCCGTTGATGTCCTGAGACCAATGCGGGGACCCGACACCAGCATGGTCGGCTCGCTACCGGCGCTACGAAGCGATGCGCAATTCCTTCGTTATCTCGATTTCCGCTTTATCAGGAGGTCAACAGCGTCGCGTTGCACGGCGCTGGGATTCCTATCAACGTGCCCGATCCCACAAGGTTTGCGCTCCATAAGCTCATTGTGTCCCAGTTGCGGCGGCAAGATGATCCCCGAAGCGTTGCGAAATCACGCAAAGACCTGAACCAGGCCGAAGCGCTAATCCAGGTCCTAGCACGTCGGCGTCCGGACGATGTGAAAGACCTGTGGCAAGAGCTGTGCGAGCGAGGTGCTTCCTGGCGGGAAAAGGCAATGGCCAGCGTAGTACAAATGCCTCGCGAAATTGCGGTCGCACTTGGAGAAACGGAAGGGGGGGCTGAAAACTCCGGAATTATGTAGCAAACACCACAATCGAGATGAACGGCAATTCCGCAGCTGAAGGTCAGCCGTTGATCAATGGCCACGATTTGCGGACTAGGCAGGTCTGTCGAAGGCGCGAACCTCAGAAATTGATCGAGTGCTAAATGGGCGAAGGCCAGCACAAACCCAGCGAGTTGAACCCAGTTCCAATCGGATGGTCTGCTCGCCAAAGCCAAGAAACAAGAAAACACCAAAGGATGATAGGTACACCCCAGGCAACAATTCCGGGTTCCGACCCTGACCTACGCAATTGCGGGAAACGTAGTCGTGCACTTTGTGGCATTTGCTACATAAGTCCGGATTACTTAAAGGACTGCTCCACGACGAAACAGCAAAGATACCTCACCGCAAAACGCTCCAGAGTAGTGCTACTGAACCTCCAATAATTAAAGACATCGAATGATCACATTCGATAAATAAATAAAGACTTCAATGGGTTATTTGACATATTTCCAAAAGTTTGCTTCCCTTGTCGCGGAAAGAAGCATTCATTCGGGCTTGATGAATGCACGTCACGCTTGGTGAGATCGGGGCGTCTATTGGAAGAAAAGACAATGGAAATACACTCGAAATTCGTCGGGGGTCAGTTGCTTCACGTTACAGGTGATGAGTTTGAAAGGATCGACGGTCGGGGGGATGAAGGCCTCTCGAACATCCTGAACGCCGTGAAACACGCGAACCCAAATCCGATAATTGGCCTTTACCGGGATATCGAAACAAGGCTCATTGGCAATTACGAAATTCGAGCCGAACTCACGCAGGAGGCGCTTGTCGAACTTCGGATACGCGTGCACGAAAATGACTGTTTTCCAGACGGCTTCGATACCGGGACCAACGGTAAGCGATCCCCACCTGGCATCGGTGGTGTGGCCACAACCCGCGATGAGCAGATACGAAAGATTCGACGAGCGCTATCGTTTTTTGACATGTTGGGTCCGTTCGACGCGCTTCTAGCGGCCTGGGATTCGGGTGCAGAAAGTCTTTGCTTCACTGAATTTAGAGCGATGCTTCCCAACTTCCTGGTGGAACTTTTACGAAAAATGGCGGGGTCGCATCCAGCAGTAAGGTCGGACGGCGTCCGCGCCATTTCAGATGAGCGTGAGCTTGTAAGGATTGTGGTGCAGGGGCAGCTGAGCGATCAGGAACCAAAGGCGACTGGTGGGGCGGAAGGTGAGCCAGATGAATATCTTTGCGCCGGTCTCAAGGTTCTTCACGAATATGAGAATATGGACAACCTTGTCCGATATGGCAAAGTTGACGATACTCCGAATGAAAGCGAAGAAATCGCGTTTGTGTGCGGGAGGGTACACTTCGTTGATGACCTCGATCAATTCCTCACTGAATTGATCGAGGTGCGGCGGCTCGGCGGCAACGCAGCCAGTGTTGTGCTGGCGCGGTAGCTCGGGTCCATTTGAATATCGACGAGAGGTTCATCTCCACTGGGCTCTGAAGGGCGTTCGCCCGGCCTGCGGTCATTTGATGACGCGGAGACGCCTTCGCTCGTGGCGAGGAGGCCGGGCAGGTGGCGGATTGATATCTGGATCGGCTACTGCCATCGTCACGACGTCACGAAAAGTCGCGTTTGGACCTGCATTAGTTAAAGCAGAAACGACGCAGCATACGAGTTCAAAGTCGGCTTCAGAAAGCGACCTGCGGTTTCGGCGTAGAAGTTCCATGGCTCTGCGGTAACCATCGACACTCCGCAGGTTCGCTTCCGAATGCGCCTCTAATTGACCAAGATCGACGTAGAATCGTATTGCGGTGCTGGCGTTTGCGTGACCCAGTCTATCCGCCAGCCGGTCCCCGACGTTAGAGGTTGTGTGAGAGGTCAGTACGTAGTCGGATTTTTGAAGCTCCTCGTCCCAAACCTGCAGGGCATCTTTTGTCGCTCCGTAGTGCCTGAGCAAATGACCACTTATTTTGAGGTCCTCATCTTTTGCCGCTCGCTTGATAAGATTCTTGATCGAACGCGTACTGAGCCCGTCTCGTGTCCCGAACGAAAGAAAAACCTTCTCCGATTCTGAATATTCGGGGACGGTGTTCAGCCAGTTCAATACTTGGACAGACCGCACGTCCCAGAATACGTACTGCAGCACGTCACGAAACAGAGGGATTGGAAAGGGGGCCTTGCGAGACTTGTTACCCTTGCCGTCAACGGTTACATAAATATTTGAGCGGCCACGATTTTCCAAGTCGTCGATTTTATCTAGTAGGTAGTTTTGCGACGGGTGGTCTAGCTGACGGACATCGGTGCAGTGAGACATTCCTATTCTGTCTAGCGGCAGTAGGCCAGTGACCAGTAGTGCGTCATTGAAGTCCGAAACCTCTAGGCCACTCACTTCCATAGCGCGCAACATAGCTTCGCTTTCACAGCGTGCGATGATCCAGTCCCGCAGAGATACAAGCCGCATAATGCTGTCTTGGTTGGGAGGCCTCCCGAATTTGCGCCCTGGCGCGTCCTTCTTGTTCCGCATCGAACCGAGTAGTGTCTCAACATCCTTGTCGGTTGGGGCAGGCTTTTTCTTGCGCGTTGCCGGAACAGCCCTTCGTCTCGACCAGCAGGCTTCTGGAGGCCGCTTCTTTCGCACGCGAAGACTGGCGAAAATTGGGTAGTTTCGATTGTCCTTCTCGGTGAAGGGACAATTCGTGAAGTGATGCATCCGTTCTCCGCCACTTTGAAACTGTATAGCAAACCGAGCATAGTAATACAGGTTGAAAACACAATTCAGCTTGTATGAGATTCGGGTTGCTCCGACCCGGTTTCTTTGGCTGACCTTCCATTTACTCATCAATCGGTCTGTTGGGCTGTCCCACGAAATCTTCAAATTATGAAGATATACTAGCCATTCGCGGATGGCGTATATTTCCGTAATTAGGCTGCTTACCGTTATCCTTGTGTTGGAAGCGCGGTATGCAAACACGCGAATGACCGGTTCGCAGAGCGTGCCGTCGGGCCAGTAAAGGATTGGTAAGCCGGGCAAAGCCTCGTGATCCCACAAGAAGTCTGATCCCGCCCATTCGATCAACATATCCGAAGTGGTAATCATCTCAGGGCTTCCGCTGTTTCGCGGCTAGTAATCGTTCTAGCCTATCAATCCGCTCCAAGAAGTCTCGGTTTTGACGTCGCAGCGAAGATATGATGTTTTTAAGCTGAACGATATCTTGCGAAGGTTCTCCCACTTCAAGAGGAGGCTCATCGTTCGAAAACATGTTGTTCAAACTAGTCAGCGCGGCTATGTAGCGGCACATCAATTGCTTGTTATCGCCGTCGATTCTGTCAACCGAGGGTAATGACCACTTCCACATACCTTTGGAAGCGTCCTCGAACACGCGAAGCTTTGGTCTACTCTTCATTGGGATATTGGAGGGGTCAAAAGATAACCGCCCGGCGGCCATATCTTCGAGGTAGGTGATTTTGCGCGTTAGAGACGTAACTGCACGCAGGCCTTTCTCCTTCGGTCTGAGATGGTTGAACTCGTATTCGGTTAACGCGCGGTCCCATCTGCCCAATGGGTTCATGCGACGCTCCTCGCCGCGGCGGCGCGAGCCTTGAATTCCGCAAGTTTCGCGCTTGCGAACTCTTTGGATACCGGTGACGAAGCCCCCATGACTGCTCTTTCCAGCTTTGCTTCCCTAGCATCCAGAATTTGTTCGTCGTCAGTGAAGCAGGAGCAGTGTTCGCACCTGAGACAAACGTAGGTATTGGTAAACGCAAAATCGCGACTCAGAGAAGATGGAAGTTGAGGGACCTCCTTTGCAGCTTCATGCGCTAACCTCAACAATTCGCACTCCGCGAGTTTAACTTGATCAGGGTTGTTTGGATCGCAGAGACAATGGACGCCAGCGCCCGGCACCGCCTCCATGAAAAGTCTATATGCTGCCTCTTTCGCTACTTGGGCGAAGGCTTTGCGGGATTCGTCAGGGCTGTTTGATCGCTGTCCATGTCTGATTTGAACCTGGACGGTCTCATTAAGCTTGGCTACAAATGCGCGGAGGCTCCGACCGCCTTTGCCGAATGGACGTTCGTTACCGTCCCACATCGCTATAAGCCGAGAAGCAATCGCGTTGCTCTGGTGATCTCGGGCGGCATCCGCACGATCCTCCAACTCAATCAGCTGCCGCTTGGCTAGCTCAACAAATTCTCTGTCGTCATCGGTGAGCTGGAAAAGTTGTTGTCGAGCACGGAGTTCCTCCCTCAACTCGGACATCATACCAGGTAGGACGTGGTTGATGTAAATCCTGGTCATCTCAGGATCATCGTGGCGATAGAACCGGCTTAAAGCTTCGTACGATTTGAGGACAAAACCGTTGTAGTAAATTATCCCGAAACCGCGCCGCAATTGATGGGAGGAGATGTCCCAACTCGTACAGCCGGTTGGGGGGGCGAGCTTATTGAAATTCACGAAGTCGTCTAAGCGCAGTCCGTAACGGGTGCATAAAGTCTCTTTTTCTTTCCCTGCGGGCGCAATGATCTCAAAGAGCCAATGTTCGCCTGATTTTGACCGTGCGTTTCTACTCAACTCCTCCATGATCGCGACGGGATGTTTTATGAGACTCGGAACTGGCACGTCGTCGTAATGCCGAAGCGTTTTTTCAATGTATATAGATAGGAATAACGCATTGCCGGAACCACTCAAGCATCCTGCTATAAGGTTTGTTATTTCTCCAATACGGCGGGCTGCAAATCCTCCAATCAAGATTATACACGCAGAGATAAGATGCTTGATCGCAAGGGAGATAATGATCCTCCCATGCAAGGGCGTCTTGGCTCGCCAGGATAGGTTTATAAGAGGCGCTCCCTCAGGCCGAATCGCGTCCAGTTGTTTCTCAAGATCGGATTTCAGTTTTTTTCGTGTCTTGGAACTACGCAGGCCCAACTCAGTCGAGAGCATCCTGAAGGCGGTCAATATGTATGTCGAGTAATCCAACACCCATTTGGACGCGAGGTCCAACAAACGTATGAAGTCCTCCGGAAGTAACGTCGCAGTACGCCCACCGTCTCTCGCGATATCGAATGCGCACGCCGACCTAGACATTTGCTTGAATGGATGGACCAGGACGGGGTTGAACCAAGCTTCGCCGGTCTGAGTGCCTTCGTAGGCCCATTCCAGCGGGTGCAAAAGGTGAAGCGCTGTTGTCACCGATACGCCTGTCTCGGTTCGCTGTCTCGCAGCGATGATATCAGACGATTTGATGAAACCGTTGGACAGCAGATGCACGCGCTCGGCGAGATGTATGCGGAAGTCATAGGAACGTGTGAGAACGGCGTTGGTTACGCCGAAATGCTCGCTCAATTTGTCCCAATCAAATTTGCCGCGGGCCGTAACAAGCGAGATTGAGCCATTGTCAACTTCTTCCACTAAGCGATCGAGCCAATCCTCGTATGGGACGAGTTCAATCAGGTCACCGCGTGCAATATCCTTTCGGTACTGCCGGAGCGTTTCTTCGTCGTGATCGCGGTTGTTCTCGATTCCCCGAGACATGCGGTTCCGAGTGTACCAGTCGAAATACTCGCACGACTTCACCACCCCGTTCGGTGCGTTACCTCTCTTCAGCAGAGCCAAACAGAAGAGTTTCTTGGCTAGTCGATCGTGGAGTAGGTTGCTCAGACGAACGCCGCCGTGGGCGACGACGGTGTCGAAGTCTACAATGCCCCCGTTGCCGACCAGCTTCCGGCGCGATCGGGGGTTTTCGATTAGCCATTGTGAATGAAGCAAGTTGCGTTTTTCGTCTCGGCTCCATTCAGATGCGCTGTTTGGCCGGGTCGCCACGATTGCCGGCGGAATGAACTCGCTTTGCAGCGTCCGTTCGTAGTCATTTGTTGTCAAACTGACACGGAGATTCATTGGGAAGACCTCAATCTAGCATTGGAGGCAGGGTGATTTCGCCTGAGCGAAGTCGCCTCGAAATCTGTCTTGCTACGCGGAAGTATTCTGCCATCCCTGTATGAGCCAAGATTTTGCGGCCAAAAAACTTCACGGCTGCGAGCTGGCCTAAGCCTTGGATGAGCCACCTCCGACGTTCATGTCGATGATATTCCATTCTTAGCGACAGATGACTGAGATACAGCTCACCTAATGTGTATTCATCGGCGGTGAATTTTACCTCGAACGAGTACCGTCTAGTTAGGGGATGTAATGGCCCCATAAAAATCCGGACACGATCTCCCACTTAACAAGTGTGCGAGGTAATGTGCCCATTATGACTAGTCACAATCCGAAGATAGAAGTCCTGCCCGGTCCTGAGCGCCGC